>NZ_CP028158.1:1282148-1923222 GCF_003030345.1 Plantactinospora sp. BC1 | reverse complement strand
CGCTGCGCGGGCCGGCGATCGGGCAGTGCCGGGGACTCTGACCGCGAAAACCGGTCCCCGGGCAGCGTTCCGGGGGCCGGTGACGCGGGCCGGTCGGGCACCGATCTCCGGCATACCACCCATCGGACCCAAGCCGCCCCGCACACCCTCCGACGGCCCTCCGGACCCGGACGGGAGGAGCGCGGCTCCCGGCGACATCGGGGCCGTCGGGCACCGGTCCGGCCCGTACACCCCGCGGTGCCCGCCAACGCGAGGCGCCGGCCGGCATGAGCGGGGTGAGCCGGGGTAGGCGAACAGTCGGGACGCCGAGAGGAGACCGTGATGACCAACATCCAGCAGCCGGAGATGCGCCGCAGCGGCGAGACGGGGACGACCAAGCAGCGGATCCAGGACGCCAACCCGACCGACCCGCCGGGCGGCAGCCACGACAAGACCGCGAAGCGTCCGGTGCCGAAGGGACAGACCTCGCCGTACGGGCCCGGCGGCAAGGTGGCCGACGACGAGTCCTGACCCACGGCGCATGGTGGGAAGGGTCCCGCTCCCGGTGCGGAGAGCGGCAGCGTGAATCCGCCCGGGAAGGGGCTCTTCCCGTGCCTTCGGCGCGAAAGGTCGGGTCGCCGGCAGGGGTCGACGCAGACCAGGGCCCGGCTCGGCCGCCGGGCTATCCGCCGCCGGGGCTGACCAGGCCGGTCTCGTAGGCGACGACGACGGCCTGGACCCGGTCGCGGAGCCCGAGCTTGCCGAGGATGCGGGCGACGTGCGTCTTGACGGTCGCCTCGGAGAGGTGGAGGCGGGCGGCGAGTTCGGCGTTGCTCAGCCCCTGGGCCAGCAGTCGCAGCACCTCGAGTTCGCGGGGCGTCAACGTGGACAGGTCACGGTGCGGTGCGGCGGGGTCCGCGCTGCGGCTGGCGAACCGCTCGACGAGCCGACGGGTGATGGTGGGGGCCAACAGCGCGTCGCCGGACCGGACCATCCGGACGGCGGCGACCAGATGCTCCGGGGTGACGTCCTTGAGCAGGAAGCCGCTGGCGCCGGCGGAGAGCGCCGCGTAGACGTAGTGGTCCAGGTCGAACGTGGTCAGGATGATCACGCGCGGATCCCCGGTGGTGCCGGTGAGGATCCGCCGGGTGGCTTCCAGCCCGTCCATCTCGGGCATCCGAACATCCATCAGTACGACGTCCGGCACGGTACGCCGGACCGCGTCGACCGCCTCGGTGCCGTTGGTCGCCTCGGCGACCACGTCGATGCCGTCGGCGGTCAGGATCATCCGGAAGCCGGTACGGACCAGCGCCTGGTCGTCGGCGACGACGACGCGGAGCGGTGCGGTCACGGCGCCTCCAGCGGAATCCGCGCGGCGACTCGGTAGCCCCCGCTGAGCCGTCGTCCGGCCTCCAGGGTGCCACCGTAGACGGCCAGCCGCTCGCGTAGACCGATCAGGCCGTGCCCGTCGCCGGTCGAGGCGGAGACGCCCGGGGTGCCGCCACTGTCGGTCGCCTCGACCAGCAGTTCGTCGGTGCCGTACTCGACGAGCACCCGGGCGGCCGCCCCGGTGGCGTGCTTGACCGTGTTGGTCAGCGCCTCCTGGATCACCCGGTAGGCGGTCAGTTCGATTCCGGAGAGCAGCGGACGCGGTTCGCCGGTCACGGTCAGCTCGACGGGTATCCCGGTGTCGCGTACCCGCTGCACCAGCGCCTCGACCCGGTCGAGGCTGGGTTGCGGGGTCAGCCCGCTGGTGGCCGCCGGATCGGCGCCGTCACTGTCCATGGTCAGCAGCCCCATCACGTGCCGCAGTTCGGCCATCGCGGCCCGGCCGCCGGCCTCGACCGAGAGCAGCGCGTCCCGGGCCTGGTCGGGGTCGGCCCGCATCACCTTGCGGGCGGCGCCGGCCTGGATGACCATCACGCTCACGTTGTGCGTCACCACGTCGTGCAGTTCCCGGGCGATCCGGGCGCGTTCGTGCTCGGCGGCCCGGCGCAGCGCCTCGGCCTGCTCGTGCTCCAGGGCGGAGAGTCGGGCCCGGTCCTCGTCGGCACGGCGTTTCCACCGCCGCAGTCCGTTGGCGGCGAGGACGATCGGGATGAGGATCAGGAACGGGACGGCGTTGTCCGGGACGGTCGGCACGGCCGGCTCCCGGAGCTGGGTGTAGATGAACGCCGCCACCGGCAGGCTGGCCAGCGCGGGCAACCGGTAGGGGCTGTAGACGGCGGCCGTGTAGCCGGCGATCACGCAGGCGTAGAAGGAGACCCGCAACGCGGCGTTGAAGTCGCTGGCCAGCGGGGCCGTGACCAGGACGACCCAGAGTACGGCGAGCGGATAGCGGCGGCGCAGCACCAGCGGTACCACCACCACGAGGAGCATGAGGATCGTCCCGGCGATCTCGTAGTCCTCGATCGGCAGGAAGGGCTCGGGCATCTCCCGGCGCCGGAACGGATCGGGCGGGATCGGCGGCAGATCCGGCTCGGGTGGCTCAGGCGGCCCGGAGAGGTCCCGGCGGTCGGAGCCGACGACCGACGTCTGGTCGCTCCGGTCCTGACTGTCGCCCTCGACGATCGCGGCGAGGAGGAGGCCGAGCGCCAGCAGCCCGTCGAAGACCCGGCCACGCCAGGAGAGGCCGGGCAGCGGACCGGACGGCTGTGTCAGCAGCCTGACCCGGGCCCACAGCCGGCTGGGCAGCCCTGCGCTCCTCACCGGGCCATTCTCACCCGCCGTATCCGGCCGGCGATATCCGCCGAGCTGACCACCCGGCTACCTCCGTCGACTACGCCGCAGGGATGACCCCGGCTCCGCTCATCCCGGGGCGGTACCGGATTTGCCTCCGGCGGCCGACGCCCGCGATCCGGCGCCGGACCTAGCGTCGAGCGGCCAGAGGCGCAGCGAGCAGGAGGGATTCACCATGACCACACCGGTGATCGAGTTGAACGACGTGAGCCGCCGGTACGACGACGGCCCGCCGGCGCTGGACGCCGTGTCGCTGCGGATCGCGGCCGGGGAGGCGGTCGCGATCCTCGGCCCGTCCGGCAGTGGCAAGTCCACCCTGCTGAACCTCGTCGCCGGGCTGGATCGGCCGAGCAGCGGCACGGTCACCGTGGACGGTGTCCGGGTCGACGAGTTGGGTGAGGCGGGCTCCGCCCGCTACCGGCGGGCGAAGATCGGCATGGTCTTCCAGTTCTTCAACCTGCTCGACGACCTGACCGTCGTGGACAACGTCATGCTGCCGGCGCAACTGGTCGGCACGGCCCGTACCGCCGCCCGGCGTCGCGCGATGGAGCTGCTCGGCACCCTCGGCATCGACCGGCACGCCGCCGCCTATCCCGGCCGGCTCTCCGGCGGCGAGCGGCAGCGGGTGGCGGTGGCCAGAGCCCTGATGAACCGACCGGCGCTGCTGCTCGCCGACGAGCCGACCGGGGCGCTGGACACCGCCTCCGGCGAGGAGGTCCGGCACCTGCTCACGGCCCTGCACGCCGAGGGCCAGACCATCGTGCTGGTCACCCACGACCTGACCCTGGCGCGGTCCTGCGCGACCCGCACCGTCCAACTCGTCGACGGCCGGGTCGCCGCCGACCGCACGGTGGAGCCGGTCCGATGAGTGCGCTGGGCGGGGTGGTCCGGTCCGGGGTGGGCCGTCGCCGGGTGCAGACCGTGGTGGTCGGGCTGGTGGTGGCGATCGCGGTGACCGCCGGAGTACTCGGCGGGTCGCTGATGGTGGCCTCCACGGCACCGTTCGACCGGGCCTTCGCGCAGCAGCACGGCGCGCACCTGACCGCGCAGTTCGACGGGGCCAAGGTCGGCGTGGCGCAACTGCCGGCATCCGCCCGAGCCGCCGGGGTCGCGGCGGCGGCCGGCCCGTTCCGGACCGCGACGATCACCCCGGCCCCGGCCCGGCGTGGACCGGTGGAACCGGTCACGGTGGTCGGACGGGCCGATCCGGGTGGTCCGGTCGACGCCGTGACGCTGCTCGAGGGGCGCTGGGTGACCGGCCCGGGCGAGATCGTGATCCACGTCGACCACCGGCTCCCGAGGAGTCTCCAGCCGCAGCTGGGCGACGCGCTGTCGCTGTCGGACCCGGCCGGCGGCCCGGCCCTGACGGTGGTCGGGGTGGCCCGGTCGGTCAGCGAGACCGCCGGCGGCTGGGTGGCACCGGAACAGGTCGCCGCGTTGACCGCGCCGGGCGCGGCGCCCGGATACCAGATGCTTTACCGGCTCGCCGCGAGCGACACCACCGCGCAGGTCGACTCGGGCCGGGCCGCGATCGAGGCGAGCGTACCCGCAGGCGCGCTGGCCGGGGCCCGTTCCTGGCTCACCACCAGGACCAACAGCGCCGGCAGCACGCTGCTCTTCGTGCCGTTCCTCATCGCCTTCGGGGTGCTGGGCGTACTCATGGCGGTGCTGATCATCGCCAACGTCATCGCCGGAGCGGTCAGCACCGGGACACACCGGATCGGCATCCTCAAGGCACTCGGCTGCACCCCGTCGCAGGTGGTCCGGGCGTACACGGTGCAGGCGCTGGTGCCGGCCGTCGTCGGCGCGCTGCTCGGCGTCCTCGCCGGCAACCTGCTGGTCGTGCCGGTCCTGGCGCAGACCAACGAGGTCTACGGTACGACGGACACCGGGGTCAGCCCGCTGGTCAACCTCCTGGTACTGGCCGGTGCGCTGGTCACCGTCACCGTGACCGCCTGGGTGGCGGCGTCCCGGGCCGGCAGGTTGCGTACCGTCGACGTGCTCGCGGTCGGCCGCACCCCCGGCCCGGGACGCGGCCAGTGGGCCGCCCGGCTGGCCGCCCGGCTGCCGCTGCCCCGACCGGTGACCCTCGGTCTGGCCCAGCCCTTCGCCCGGGCGCTCCGGTCGGCCACCATCGTCGCGGCGATCGCGTTCGGCGCCGCCGCCGCGACCTTCGCCGTCGGTCTGGGCGCCTCGTTGAACAAGGTCCAGGCCACGGAGAACCACGGCGACGTCGTCATCCACCCGGGCGCACCGGTCTCCGGTCCACCGCCACCCGGGGGTGCTCCGGAGGGCCCGCCGAGGGTTTCGGCGGAGCCGCCGCCGCTGCCGGACCCGCTCGCGGTGGTCCGGGCCATCACCGCACAGGCCGGGACCAGCGGGTACAGCGGCGTCGCGCACACCGAGGTGACCACCGCCGGGCTGACCAGTCCGCTCGACCTGCTCGCCTTCACCGGTGACGGTTCGGCGTACGGCTACGAGATGATCTCCGGCAACTGGTTCGGTCGATCCGGCGAGATCGTGGTTTCCAGACCGTTCCTGACCGCCACCGGCACCGAGGTCGGCGACCGGGTGGTCCTGGTCGACCACGGCACCCGGATCGACACCCGGATCGTCGGCGAGACCTTCAACCCCGAATCCAGGGGCATGCAGATCCTCACCGCCGCCGCGACGCTCGCGGCCAGCCAACCGGAGCTGCGGCCGATGGAGTACCACGTCACCCTCGACCCCGGCACCGACCCGGCCCGGTACGTCGAGGCGCTGAACGCCGCGCTGGGATCGGTGGAGGCCACCGCCGAGGTCGTCGAGCAGGAGGTGGACGAGATCCTCGTGGTCATCAACACGCTGACCGGCCTGCTCACCCTGATGCTGGTCACGGTGGCCGCGCTGGGCGTACTCAACATGGTCGTGCTGGAGACCCGGGAACGCGTCCACGATCTCGGGGTGCACAAGGCCCTGGGGATGACCCCACGGCAGACCACCGTGATGGTCGTCGCCTCGGTCGTCGTCACGGGTCTGGTCGGTGGCGCCGTCGGAGTGCCGGTCGGGGTCGTCATGCAGCGGGTGACCGTCGCCGAGATGGGCCACGCCGCGGGGTTCAACCTGCCCGCCTCGGTGATCGATATCTATCACCCCGTCGAATTGGCGCTCTTCGGCCTCGGCGGCCTGCTCATCGCCGTACTCGGCGCGCTGCTTCCCGCCGGCTGGGCGGCGCGGACCCGTACCGCCACCGCACTGCGTACCGAATAGCACTGGACCGGCGCTCTCCGTGACGTGGCGGCGGAGAGCGCCCGGGTCGGATCCGTCCGGTGCGGGGCGTCCGGGCTGGAGTCAGCCGGGCACCGGCCCGGTCGAGTCGCGGATCACCAGCGCGTGCCCGGTGGGCCGGCGCCGTGGTCGCTTCGACCTCGGCCTCAGGGCCAGCTCCAGGGCCATCCGGCCCATGTCGGTCATCGGCAGGCGGACCGTGGTGAGGCCGGGCGCCAGGTCCGCGGCGACCGAGACGTCGTTGAACCCGACCACCGAGACCCGCTCCGGTACGCCGACCCGGTGCGCCCGCAGCGTCGCGAGCACCCCGATCGCCATCGAGTCGTTCAGCGCCACGATCGCGGTGGTGTCGGGGTGCTCCCGCAGGATCCGTTCGGCGGCGATCCGGCCGCCGTCGCGGGTGAAGTCGGTGTGCACGATCGGCAGATCCTCCAGGGCCAGTCCGTGCCGGCGCAGCGTGGCGGCCACCCCGGCGAGCCGGTCGATCACGGTGGTCAGCCCGCCGGTCGCGGCGACCACCGAGATCCGGCGGTGCCCCAGCGCCAGCAGGTGCTCGCCGAGGGCCCGGCCGCCGGCCTCGTTGTCCGGCAGCACCGCATCCATCCCGAGGGGATGCCGGCCGATCACCGCGACCCGGCCGCCGAGGCTCTGGTACCCCGCCAGTTCCCGCCGCGCCTCGGCCTGGACCCGCGGATCGTCGTAGCCGGAGCCGGCGATCAGGATGATGCCGACCCGCTGGGCGATGAGGTGCCGCAGTTGCCGCAGCTCGCGCTCGGGATCGCGGCCGGAGTGACAGATCTGCACCAGCAGGCCCTGCTCGTCGGCGACCTGGATGACCCCGCCCGCTATCTCGGAGAAGTACGGGTCGTCGACCTGGTGCACGACGAGTCCGACTGTCGAGCTGACGCCCCCGGCCAGGGTGCGGGCGTACGGGTTGGCGACATAGCCGAGTTCCCGGGAGACCTGCCGGACCCGGTCGGCGACGGCCGGGCTGACCCCGTCGCGGCCGGCGAGCGCCCGGGAGGCGGTCGCCAGCGACACACCGGCCCGTTCGGCGACGTCGACGAGGCGCAACCGCCCGCCAGGTTTCGGCATCGGCAACTCCCGGGACAACATCAACTACTGCGGCGGTACCTATTGCGAGTGACGCAGGACACAGCCTATGGTACGAAAGCGCTTACGAAAGCGCTTTCCTCACCCTCTGCAGAGGAGCGTCAGGAATGACATCCCGAGCGACACGTGCACGACGGGCAACGGCCCTCGGTGCGGCGGTGGCACTTCTGCTGGTGGGCTGCGGCGACGACGGCGGCGGGTCGGGCTCCTCCGACGACCCGATCGTCGTCGGGATCTCGCTCCCGCTGACCGGGGACTTCTCCGAGCCCGGCAAGGGTGTACAACGCGGCTACGAGGCATGGGCCAAGATCACCAATGACAAGGGTGGACTGCTCGGCCGGCAGGTCGAGCTGAAGATTCTCGACGACCAGTCCAACGCCGACCGGGTGGTCGCCGACTACGAGCAGTTGATCGGCAAGGACAACGTGGACATCGTGGTCGGTCCCTTCTCGACCCGCCTCGTCGTCCCGGCCGCCCGGGTCGCCGAGGAGTACGGCATGCTCTTCGTCGAGCCGGCCGGCGCGGCCAAGGAGGTCTTCGCGCAGGGCTTCAAGAACCTCTTCTACGCGGCACCGGCCGTCGCCGACGACCACTACAACCACCTCGCCGAATACCTGCTGGCCCTGCCACCCGGGCAGCGGCCGACCACCGTCGCGTACGCCGCGATGGACGACCCGTTCGCCCAGGGCACCGCGTACGGGCTCAAGGCGAAGCTGGAGGCGGGCGGGGTGCGTACCGTCGTCGACGAGGTGTACCCGCCGAACACCACCGACTTCGGCACCATCGCCGCCAAGATCGCGGCGTCGAAGGCGGACATGGTGGTGGGCGGCTCGCAGTACCAGGACGGCGTGAACCTGATCGTCGCCCTGCAACAGCTGAGGTACCAGCCGAAGCTGGCGGCCTTCTCGACCGCGCCGACGAGCCCCGAGTTCGCCGCCGCGATCGGCAACAAGACCGAGGGCATCCTCGCGCCGACCGGCTACACCCAGAAGGCGCCCTATCCGAGCAACGTCGAGTTCGTGCAGAAGTACACCGCCCAGTTCGGCTCGCCGCCGGAGGAGGACGAGGCGAACGCGTACACCACCGGCCAGGTGGTGGCCGCCGCCGTCACCGCCGTCGGCTGCGCCGAGCAGGGGGAGTGCCAGCAGAAGCTGGTCGACTGGATCCGCGGCAACAAGGTCGAGACCGTCGTCGGGCCGCTCACCTGGGACGCCACCGGCAAGCCGCAGGGCGCGCACATGATCCAGCAGTGGGTCGGCGGGCAGATCCAGATCGTGCTGCCCACCGAGGCGAAGGAAGTCGACCTCGTCTACCCGAAGCCGGCCTGGTGAGGTAACGGATGCCGTCCGGCGCCCTGCTCTTCCAGAGCGTCATCCTGGGCCTGCTGCTGGGTGGGCTGTACGCCCTCCTGGCGGCGGGCCTGACGCTCTACTTCGGCATCATGCGGGTGGTGATGATCGCCCACTCGGCGTTCCTCATCCTCGCCGCCTACCTCGCCTGGTGGTCGCATGCCAGGCTGGGCGTCGACCCGCTGCTGTCGATGGTCGTCACCGTGCCGCTCTTCTTCGGCCTCGGCGTCCTGCTGCAACGGCTGCTGCTGGCCCGGCTGCGCCCGGTGACCCTCACCATGATGTCGGTACTGCTCACCTTCGCGATCGCCGTACTCATCGAGGGGCTGCTCGGCTACGCCTTCACCGGTACCCAGCGGCGGATCCAGCTCGGCTACGGCTCGGCCAGCCTCGGCCTCTTCGGCGCCCGGATCGCGGTGGTCAAGCTGATCGCCTTCGGGCTCGCCGCGGTCGCGCTGCTCACGCTCTACCTGCTGCTCAAGCGGACCCGGTTCGGCTGGGCGCTGCGGGCGACGATCCAGCACCCCGACGCCGCCCGGCTGCTCGGGATCGACACCGACCGGGTCGCCAGCTTCGGCTTCGGGGTCGGGTTGGCCACCGCCGCCGTCGGCGGTACGGCGCTGGCCCTGGACACCACCATCTACCCGTCGCTGCACTGGCACTGGATCGGCCCGCTGATGGCGATCATCGTGGTCGGCGGGCTGGGCAGCGTACCGGGGGCGGCCGTCGCCGCGATGCTGCTCGGGCTGGTGCAGAGCCTGTTGCAGATCCCGCTCGGCACCACCTGGGCGCAGACGGTCTTCTATCTGGCTCTCTTCGCGACGCTGGCGTTCCGCCCGCAGGGATTCTTCGGAGGCCGGCTTGCCCAGCGCTTCTGAGCTTTCACCGGCACCGGCACCGGCGCAGCGGCTCGCCGGACTGTTCCGGGTGGTCGTGATCGTGGCCCTGGCCGCCGCCGTGCTGTCGTTCCCGTCCTGGGCGCCGAACCCGTACATCCTCTCGGCCGGCATCGTGGTGCTGAACTACGCGGTGCTCTCGACGGCGTGGAACTTCGTCGGCGGCTTCACCGGGTACATCTCGCTCGGGCACGGCGCGCTGGCCGGGCTCGGCGGCTATGCCACCGGCCTGCTCGTGGTCCGGGCCGGGCTGCCGAGCTTCGTCGCGCTCGCCGTGGCGACCCTGCTGGTGGCGGTGTTCGCGGTCCCGGTCGGCTACGCGGCGCTGCGGGTGCGCGGTGCGTCGTTCGTGATCGTGTCGATCGCCCTGGTGCTGATCCTGCTGCTGGTCTTCCAGAGCTGGGCGTCGTTCACCGGCGGGTCGCGCGGGCTGGTCGTGCCGCGCCCGTTCCCGGGGCTGCTCCGGCCCGAGCACCACCGGGTCTTCTTCTATCTGTTCGCCGCCCTGCTCGCGGTCGCGCTGCTGGTCTGGTGGCTGGTCGACCGGTCCCGCTTCGGGCTGGGGCTGAAGGCGATCCGCGAGGACGAGGACAAGGCGGAGTCGCTCGGCACCCCGACCTTCGGGTACAAGCTGGTGGTCTTCGTGGTGTCGGCCGGCTTCACCGGCCTGGCCGGCGGCCTCTACGCGCTCTGGTTCGGCGACCTCGACCCGGTCTTCCAGTTCTCCATCCTGACCGGCGCCTACCTGGTGCTGATGGCGCTGCTCGGCGGGGTACGCCAGCTCTTCGGCCCGCTGGTCGGCGCGCTGATCGTCGGCATCGGACTGGAGTACTTCAAGGTGGAGTTCGGCAACACCCCGCTGCACCTGGTCGCCACCGGACTGCTGCTGGCCCTGGTGGTGATGTTCATGCCCGACGGGGTGCTGCCGGCACTGGGCGCCCTGGTCGACCGCTTCCTGCGGCCGGCGCAGAGTTCGATCCGCGAGGTGACCGCGGCCGAGTTGCGCGACCGCGCCACCACCGGCCCGGACGCCGGTCCGGCGACCGATCCGCCGCCCACGGTTCCCGTCGGTGCCCCCGACGGCCGGTCGACGGAGCAGCGGTCGTGACCGGCCGACCGACCGGCCCGACGGGTCCGGCGACGAGCGGGGCGTCGGGGCCGGAACAGGCGAGCGGGCCGTCGAGCGCGGAACAGGCAGGCACGTCGAGCCCGAATCAGGCGGGCGGCACGGAGAGCCTGGCGACCGTCGGGCTGACCAAGGCGTTCGGCGGGGTCACCGCGCTGGACGCGGCCACCGTGGCGTTCCGGCACGGGCAGATCAACGCGCTGATCGGGCCGAACGGCTCCGGCAAGACGACCTTCTTCAACTGCGTCACCGGGATGATCCGGCCGGACAGCGGGCGGACGTCGTACCGGGGCGAGGAGATCACCCGGCGGAGCCCGCACGCGATCGCCCGGGCCGGCATCGGGCGTACCTTCCAGCTCTGCCGGGTCTTCCCCCGGATGTCGGCGCTGGACAACGTCCTCGCGGCGGCCCGCCCCGTCGGGTTCCTCGGCCAGTTGCGGGGCGCCCGGCGCCGCGCCGAGCTGGACCGGGCCCGGGGCTGGCTGACCCGGCTCGGCATCGAGCACCTGGCCGACATCGAGGCCCGGAACATGTCCTGGGGGCAGCAGAAACTCCTGGAACTCGCCGGGGTGCTGATGAGCGGCCCGGAGACCGTGCTCCTCGACGAGCCGGCCGGCGGGGTCAACCCGGCGCTGCTGGACCGGATCGGCGCGCTGGTGCGGGAGCTCAACGCCGAGGGGAGGACCTTCGTGATCGTCGAGCACAACATGGACCTGGTGATGGGCATCAGCGACCACATCGTGGTCTTCGACCGGGGACGGCCGATCGCCGAGGGACCGCCCTCGGTGATCCGTTCCGACGAGCGGGTGCTGGGGGCGTACCTTGGCATCTGAGATCGAACTCGTCGACGTCCAGGCCGGTTACGGGCGGGCGGCCCCGGTGCTGCGCGGGCTCTCCGTCTCGGTCGAGGCCGGCTCGATCGTCTGTCTCGTCGGCCCCAACGGCGCCGGCAAGTCGACGGTGCTCAAGGTGGCCAGCGGGCTGCTCAAGCCCCGCTCCGGCCGGATCCTCGTCGGCGGGGTCGACGTCACCGGCCAGGGACCGCAGCGGATGCTCGCCGCCGGGGTGGCGCACGTGCTCCAGGGGCACAGCGTCTTCCGGGAGATGACGGTCGCCGAGAACGTGCTGCTCGGCGGCTACACCCTGCGGGACAAGGCGCTGCTGGCCCGGCGGGCCGACTTCGTCCGGGACGTCTTCCCGGTGGTCGCGCAGCGCTGGGGGAGCCTCGCCGGGCTGCTCTCCGGCGGGCAGCAGAAGCAGGTCGAGTTCGCCCGGTCGCTGATGGTCGAACCGAGGGTGGTGCTCCTCGACGAGCCGTCGATGGGGCTGGACCCGAAGGCGACCAGCACGGTCTTCGAGCAGGTGATCCGGATGCGCGACGCCGGCACGGCGGTGCTGCTGGTCGAGCAGAACGCCCGGCGGGCGCTGGAGGCCGCCGACCTCGGCTGTGTGCTCGACCTCGGCCGGGTGCACATCTCCGGGCCGGCGGCCGAACTGCTGGCCGACCCGCAGCTCGGCGACCTCTACCTCGGCGGCCGGCCCGGCGATTCGCCACCCGCCGTCGGCACGGCGGCCCGACGCTCCACCGACCAGGCGGGTGACGACGGCACCGGCGAACCCACCGGTTAGGGCCGGCGCGACATCGACCCGCCCGGCGCCACCTCGCCGCGACGCAGAGAGAGGTGTACCCGATGTCGAGACCCAGACGTACCGCCGTGGCCGGCGCCGCCGCCCTGCTGGCCGCGCTGCTGGTCGCGACCGGCACGGCGACACCGGCCCAGGGGTACGGCGACCGCCACCGTGCCGTCCACCCCGAACTGCGGTACCGGCTCGTCGCGCACTACGACTTCGACCACCCGCTGCGCGGCGACCCGGCCCGGGAGCGGGACCTCGGCCGTTCCGACACCACCCTCGACCTGGTCAACGGGGGCGCCGCGATGCGGGTGCCGGACCGGGCCCACCGGGGCAGTGGCCGGGCGGTGCAGACCCGGCAGGTCGACCCGGGCACCGCCGGCAACGACGACTGGAAGGCCGGCGTCTACGCGCCGACCGGGCTGCCCAGCCTGCACGCCTTCAACGGCGCCGCCGGGGCGAGCGTGCTGGGCTGGTTCAAGATGCTCGGCGACGGGCCGGCGCCGAACTCCAACACCGCCGACCCCGGCGACCGGTTCAACGCGGTCGGGCTGGCCGGGGTACTCACCGGCGACTCGGACGGGCACGCCGTCCGGGCGCTGCTCGAACTCATCACCGTCGACGGCGAACTGCGGCTGGTCGCCCTCGGCCGGCGGCTGGACGGCGGCGAGTCGCAGACCTTCGCGGCGGCGGCGGACTGGCGGACCCTGCTGCCGGTCGGCGAGTGGGTCTTCCTCGCCGCCACCTTCGACTTCACCGACGGCAGTATGGCGCTCTATCGCAACGGCCGGCCGCTCGACGGCTTCTACACCCGGACCGACGACCCGTGGCAGGTCGCCGGCCCGGGGCGGCACCGCAGCAGCGCCACCGACCCCCGGGGCATCAAGATCGGCGGCAGTTTCCCGCAGGACACCCGGGAGCAGAATCCCTGCGACTGCCGGATGGACTCGCTGATGTTCCTCGACCGTGTCGTCTCCGCACGTCAGGTCGAGAAGCAGTACCGCCACGTGACCGGAGGACGTTGACCCCCCATCCGCCGAAGTTCCCTCCCGAGAACGGAGTGACCCCGCGTGCGTACTTCCACCCGTCGGCTCCGCAGACCGCTCGGCACCGCCTCGCTCGCCGCCGCCGCCGTCGTTCTCTCCACTCTGGTCGGTGCGGCACCGGCCCGGGCCGCGGACGCGGTCTACGATCCCGTACCCGAACAGCAGATCCAGTCGCGGCTCGGGCTGGTCCTGACCGAGTACGCGGCGTTTCCGAAGTCGGAGCCGACGCCCGCACCCACGGATCGGCGGTTGATGCGGCAGGCCCGGATCAACACCATCATGGAGCTGCCGGACGGATCGGGCCGGCGGGCGGTACCCGACCTCAACGGCAGCCTCTATCTGGTCGAGAACGGCGTGCCACACGTCTACCTCGACGTGGCCGGCACCTTCGCGCCGCGCTTCTTCTCCGGCCAGGGCCTCGGCCAGGGCTTCGGGTACGTCGCCTTCCACCCTGACTTCGGGCGCAACGGCCGGTTCTACACGGTGCACACCGAGTCGGCTCCGTCGACGACGGTGGTGCCGGACTACAGCCAGCCGGAGACCGTCTTCCACGGCATCATCACCGAGTGGACCGCCACCGACCCGGCCGCCGACACCTTCGCCGGCAGCCGGCGCGAGGTGCTGCGGATCGGCTTCGGCGGTCGGGTGCACGGCATCCAGGAGATCAACTTCAACCCGACCGCCCGGCGCGGCGACGCCGACTACGGCCTGCTCTACATCGCCGCCGGTGACGGCGGTGTCGGGGTACGCAACACCGACCCGCAGAACCTGGCGATGCCGCACGGCAAGCTGCTCCGGATCGACCCGGCCGGCAGCAACGCCCCGAACGGGAGGTACGGCATCCCGCCGTCGAACCCGTTCGTCGGTCGGGCCGGCGCGCTCGGCGAGATCTACGCGCTCGGGATGCGCGACCCGCACCGGTTCAGTTGGGACCGGGCCACCGGCCGGATGTATCTCGGGCACATCGGCGAGCACGCCATCGAGGCGATCTACGAGGTGCGGGCCGGCGACAACTTCGGCTGGAGCGAGCGCGAGGGCGCCTTCGTCTTCGACCGGACGCCGGCCGACCCGTGTGACCGGATCTTCCCGCTGCCGCCGGACGACGCGAGCTTCGGCTACACGTACCCGGTCGCCGCCTACGACCACGAACCGGCGCCGGGCTGGGACTGCACCTCGGACATCGGCGTCGCGGTGGCCGGCGGTTTCGTCTACCGGGGCCGGGACGTACCCGCGCTGCGCGGCAGGTACGTCTTCGGCGACCTCGTCGACGGCCGGGTGCTCTACACCGAGGTCGACCAGATGCGGCGGGGTGCCGACCCGGCGCCGATCCACCGGCTCGCCCTCTTCGACGCGGCCGGCACTCCGGTGCGGATGCAGGACCTCTCCGGTCCGGGTGCACCGGGCGACCCGAACCGGGTGGACCTGCGGTTCGGCACCGACGCACAGGGCGAGCTGTATCTCCTCGCCAAGGCCAACGGGAAGATCTGGAAGGTCACCGGCACCCGGGAGTACGCCGGTGGACCGGTCGGCACCACCCGGGTCCGGGACACCATGCGGGCGACCAACTGGGCACCGGTCACCCCGGAGAAGTGGCGGTTCACCGGCAGCCAGGTGGTCCTCGCCGAGGCGGGCGCCCAGCGCCCCGGCCCGCGCCGCCCCTACGAGTACGCGGTGCTGACCGCCGGGCCCGAGTTCGGCGCGGTGGAGATCAACGCGGAGGTACGCCTCGACACGCCGGTCGAGGAGACCAACCGGGACGTGATCATCGTGTTCGGCTGGCGGTCGGACGCGGAGTTCTACTACGCACACCTCTCCACCGACAACACGATCTATCCGCACAACGGAATCTTCAAGGTGGACAACGCCGACCGGGAACGGATCGACCACCAGTGGAACGGGCGCTCCGAGGGGGCGGCCCCGGCGATCACCGACGACCGCTGGCACCGGGTGCGGCTGGTGCACCGGCCGGCGAGCGGTGAGATCGCGGTCTATCTCGACGGCTCCCGGGATCCGCTGATGACGGCCGCGGACAGCAGTTTCGGCTCCGGCCGGGTCGGCTTCGGCTCGTTCGACAACGTCGGCCGGCTGCGTGACCTGACGGTCCGGGGCACACCCGCCGGCTGATCCTGCGGTAGCGCCCCCGTCCCGGCGCCCGATCGACGACGGGACGGGGGCGGCGCTCCCGCCGGCCGGGCCGGGGTCAGTGTCTCGACCCGACGCGGGCTCCGGCGGGCGTACCAGCACCTCGGCGTACCGGACGGTGGCCGGGGGCGTGCTGACCTAGACTGCCGGAATGACCGATTCCTGGCCGTCTTCCGACCCCGGTGTGCTGCGGCTGCCGTCGGGGCGACTGGTGCGGGGTCGTGGCCTGCGCCACCCACTGCCGTCCGGACCGGTACCGACGTTCGGTGTGTACCTGCTCGGCCGCCCGCCGACGGAGATCCCCTGGCAGAGCCGGTGGGTGCGTTGGCCGGACTTCTGGCTGCCCCGCGACGACGCCGACTTCCGGGCCGCGCTCCGGCAGGCCTGGGAGCGGTCGGCGGAGGAACGTGTCGAGTTCGCCTGCGGCGGCGGCAAGGGTCGCACCGGCACCGCGCTGGCCTGCCTCGCCGTCCTCGACGGCCTGCCGGCCGAGCAGGCGGTCGCCTTCGTCCGCCAGCACTACGCCAGGGGTGCGGTCGAGACGCCGTGGCAGCGCCGCTACGTCGCCCGGTTCACCCCGGTCCCGGCATGATCGGCTCACCTCGGTCCCGGCATGATCGGGTGCACCTCCGTCCCGGTCTGATCGGGCTCACCTCGGCACCGGTCTGATCGGGCTCACCTCGGTCCCGCCTGATCGGGTCAACCCGGTCCCGGCCTGACGGGTTCGGGTTCACCCCCGTCCCGGCCTGAGTCGGGCCGTGTCGGTCGCCGGTCCGCGGCCGGCCACCTCCGAACGGCGGGTCGGGGTCGGCTGGTGCCAGTGGTGTGAACGCTAACCGGTTCGTCGGGTGTGGATCGGCCCAGGGTTGACACCGAATGTCGATCTATCTATGTTAACGCTCATCCGCGCCACCTACCGCTTCGGCGCAGCGGGCGGCTACCGGGCCGACCGGCAACGGACGGAGGAGCGATGTCCCGATCCCGCCCGACCCGCGCCCTCGCGGGCGCCCTGGTGCTGACCGGTGTGCTCGGCACCGTCCCCGCCGCCGCCTCGGCCGCGCCCAGCACCGACTACACCGTCGAGGTCGACGCCGCCGGCACCGGTCCGGCGATCGCCGACACCATGTACGGGGTCTTCTTCGAGGACATCAACCGGGCTGCCGACGGCGGGCTCTACGCCGAACTCGTGCAGAACCGCTCCTTCGAGTACGACCCGGCGGACAACGCCGCGTACACCGGGATGACCTCGTGGGCCCCGACCGCGCCGGACGGGGTCCGGGGCACCGTCGCGGTGGTCGACGACGCCGGACGACTCAACGAGCGCAACCGCCGCTACCTGCGGCTGGACCTGCCGGCCGGTGGACAGGGCTACGGCGTGGTCAACGCCGGCTACAACTCCGGCATCCGGCTCGACCGGCAGCGCTGGTACGACTTCTCGCTCTGGGCCCGCACCGGCGCCGCCGCCGGCACCCCGCTGACCGTCCGGCTCACCGACCCGGCCGGCGCCGACCTCGCCGCACCGCTGCGGATCGTGGTCCGGGGCGACGGCTGGACGAAGTACACCGGCAGTTTCCGGGCCACCGCGACCAGCGGTACCGGCCGGCTGGCGGTGACCGGGACCGGCGGCGGCACCGTACGCCTCGACATGGTCTCGCTCTTCCCCCGGGACACCTTCAAGGGCCGGCCGAACGGGATGCGCCGGGACCTGGCCGAGAAGGTCGCCGCGCTGCGCCCCGGCTTCCTGCGCTTCCCCGGCGGCTGCCTGGTCAACACCGGCAGCCACTACGGCTACACGGCGCCCGACTACCCCCGGCAGCGCTCCTACCAGTGGAAGGACACCGTCGGGCCGGTCGAGGAGCGGGCCACCAACGCCAACTTCTGGGGCTACAACCAGTCCTACGGCCTCGGCTACTACGAGTACTTCCAGTTCGCCGAGGACATCGGCGCGATGCCGCTGCCCGTGGTGCCGGCGCTGGTCACCGGCTGCGGGCAGAACCGGGCCACCGACGACCCGGAACTGCTGCGCCGGCACATCCAGGACACCCTGGACCTGATCGAGTTCGCCAACGGCCCGGCGACCTCGCAGTGGGGCGGCCTGCGGGCCCGGATGGGCCACCCGGCGCCGTTCGGACTGACCCACCTCGGGGTGGGCAACGAGGAGAACCTGCCGGACGAGTTCTTCGCCCGCTTCCAGCAGTTCCGGGCGGCGATCGAGGCCGCGTACCCGGAGATCACCGTGATCAGCAACTCCGGGCCGGACGACGCGGGCGGCACCTTCGACCGGCTCTGGCAGCTCAACCGGGATGCCGGGGTCGAGATGGTCGACGAGCACTACTACAACAGCCCCGAGTGGTTCCTCCAGCACAACGACCGGTACGACTCCTACGACCGCAACGGTCCGAAGGTCTTCCTCGGCGAGTACGCCTCGCAGGACAACCGGTTTTACAACGCGCTCGCCGAGGCGGCGTACATGACCGGGCTGGAGCGCAACGCCGACGTGGTGAAGTTGGCGTCGTACGCGCCGCTGCTGGCCAACGAGGACTACGTGCAGTGGCGGCCGGACCTGATCTGGTTCAACAACAACACCTCCTGGCCGTCGGCGAGCTATCAGGTGCAGAAGCTGTTCATGACCAACGTCGGCGACGAGGTGGTGCCGAGCCGCGCCTCCGGGACGCCGGCCAGCACGGCACCGATCACCGGGGCGGTGGGGCTGTCGACCTGGGCCACCAGTGCGGCGTACGACGACGTCACGGTCACCTCCGCCGACGGCACCACCCTGCTCCGGGACGACTTCTCCGGCGGCGCCTCGCAGTGGAGCCACCCCACCGGACGGGGATCGTGGTCCGTTGTGGACGGTGCGTACGTGCAGTCCGACGCGGTCGCCGAGGACACCATGGTGACCGCCGGGGACCCGGGCTGGCGCGACTACGACCTGCGGGTCACCGCCACCAAGCGCTCCGGCCGGGAGGGCTTCCTGGTCGCCTTCGGGGTCCGGGACACCGGCAACTTCTACTGGTGGAACGTCGGCGGCTGGAACAACACCCAGACGGCGGTGGAGAAGGCCAGCGGCGGCGGCAAGCAGACGATGATCGCCAAGCCCGGCAGCGTCGAGACCGGCCGCGCCTACGACCTGCGGATCTCGGTGCGGAACCGGACGGTGACCCTCTATCTGGACGGGCAGGAGTGGGGCAGCTTCACCGACGACCGGGTCGCCGAGCCGTTCCGTCAGGTGGTCACCCGGGACCGGGCCACCGGCGAGCTGGTGCTGAAGGTGGTCAACGCGCAGGCGTCCGAGGCGGCGACCCGGATCGACCTCGGCGAGCGGGTGCGGGTCGGCTCCACCGCCCGGGTGACGACCCTGACCGGCGGGCCGGACGACGTCAACACCGCCTCGTTCACGCCGATCCAGCCCCGCGAGTCCCGGCTGACCGGGGTCCGGAACACCTTCTCGTACACCTTCCCGGCGTACTCGGTGACCTTCGTCCGGCTCGGCGTCACGGAAACAGCACCCGGAAGCGGAGCAACGGAGAGGACGGCGCGGTGAGCACCGACGGAGTCAGCCGGCGTGGACTGCTGCACGCGGCCGGGAGCGGCCTGGTCGTCGCCGGAGCGGCCGGCGCGCTGCCGCTGGCCACCGGGGGCGCGGCCTGGGCGGCGCCCGACACCGGCCCGGCGCCCGGCGCCGACCGCCGGGCCGGGTCGGCCGGCACCGGCCTGACCACCCGGAATCCGCTGGTCGCCCAGCGCGCCGACCCGTTCGTCACCCGACCGGTACGCGGCATGTACTACCTGACCGGCTCGGTGCCGGAGTACGACCGGATCGTGGTGCGCGGCGCGCCGACGCTGGACGGCCTGGCCAGCGCGCGGGAGCGTACCGTCTGGCGACGCCCGGCCGCCGGCCCGATGGGTGGCTACATCTGGGCGCCGGAGCTGCACCACATCGACGGGCGCTGGTACATCTACTTCGCCGCCGGTGACTCCGACAACCCGTTCCGGATCCGGACCTACGTGCTGGAGTCCGCCGAGTCCGACCCCCGCACGGCGGCCGGCTGGGTGCTGCGCGGTCAGCTCGTCACCGCCTGGGACACCTTCACCCTGGACGCCACCACCTTCGCGCACCGTGGGGTCCGCTACCTGCTCTGGGCGCAGAGCGAGCCGGGGATCGCCACCAACAGCAACCTCTACATCGCCGCGATGGCCTCCCCGCTGGCGATCCAGGGCGACCCGGTGCGGATCGCCGTGCCGACGCTTCCCTGGGAGGTGCAGGGCTTCCGGGTCAACGAGGGGCCGGCGGTGCTGATCCGCAACGGCCGGGTCTTCGTCACCTTCTCGGCCAGCGCCACCGACGCCCGCTACTGCATGGGGCTGCTCACCGCCGACGAGAACGCCGACCTGCTCGACGCCCGCTCCTGGACCAAGTCGGCGCAGCCGGTCTTCGCCACCAACGAGAACACCCGCCGGTACGGCCCGGGGCACAACTCGTTCACCGTGGCCGAGGACGGCGAGACGGACGTGCTCGTCTACCACGCCCGGGACTACCGCGACATCACCGGCGACCCGCTCTTCGACCCGAACCGGCACACCCGGGTGCAGCGGCTGTACTGGAACACCGACGGTACGCCCAGCTTCGGGGTGCCGGTCGGGGACGGCGGGCCGGTGCTCCGGTTCTCCCCGCTGGACGCGCCGGAGGCGTACGTCCGGCACTTCGGCTATCTGCTCCGGGTCGAGGACGGGGTGCGGGAGGTCGCCGACACGCAGTTCCGGCTCGTGCCCGGGTTCACCGGTCCGGGCCGGGTGGCGGTGCAGTCGGTCAACTTCCCCGACCGGTACGCCCGGCTCGACGGCACCGTGCTGCGGGTCGACCCGTACGAGGACAGCGACGCGTACGCCGCCGCCGCGAGCTTCGTGCAGGTGCGTGGGCTCGCCGACCGGCGGGCGGTGTCGCTGCGGCTCGGCGACGACCCCGACCGGTACGTCACGCACGACGGCAACGGGCGGCTGACCGTCGGCCGGCCCGGCAACCGCCGCGTCGACCGGGAACGGGCCACGTTCCGGATCGGGTGACCGCCGACGACCGCTCCGGCTCCCGCCACCGCTGCGGGGCACGGATCAGGGTGCCCCGATCCGACCGCCGCCCGGTCGCTCAGCCGAGCAGCAGCGGCAGCAGGCTCAGCGAGTTGACCGCGGTGTGCAGTGCGAAGATGGCCCAGATGTTGCGGTGGCGGGCCCAGAGATAGCCGGCGAGGAGGCCGAATCCTCCGTTCCAGGCGAGCATCACCGCTACCATCTCCCACAGTGGACCGTCGCCGATCCGGTGCACGTGCATGAGAGCGAAGAGCAGCGAGGTGGCGACGATCGCGGGCCAGCGTCCGTACAGCGCCTCCAGGCGGGTCTGCAACAGCGCCCGGTAGAAGATCTCCTCGGCGAGGCTCGCGGTGACGAAGGTCAGCAGGGTGGCGGCGAGCAGGTAGACCCGGTCGTACTGGCGGTAGCCCGACATGTCCTGACTGCCGGCGAGCGGGCTGTAGTAGAGCAGGTACGCCCAGCCGACCAGGGCGGGGAGCGGGCCGAGCCAGTACCAGCGGCTCGGCAGGGCGCGTCGGTGTTCCCGGCCGCCCCGCCACTGCGTCGGCCAGCACCTCAGCACCAGCGCGGCGCCGCCGAAGAAGAGCAGGAGCTTGATCGGCGCGTACCAGATGCCGGGGTCGACGGCGAGCACCACGGCGGGGAGCAGCAGGGCGATCCCGACCAGCCCGGTCGCCTGCCGGCCGAGTGCGGGCCGCTCGGCGGCCCCGGCGGCCGGCATCGCCGGTAGCCGGAGCGGGACGAGCCGGACCAGCAGCAGGCCGACCAGGGTGGCGGCGACGATCCCGGCCAGCGGCTTGGCCGGCGCCTCGGCGTCGGCGGAGGTCCGCACCTCCGCTCCGTCGAAGAGTGCCAGTGCGGCCGGGGCGGCGATCAGCAGCGCGACACCGATACCGGTGAGGATCCGTCTGGGCATGGTGCCAGCGTGCCGACCGGGTCGGCCGTTCTCCTCGCCCGCCATGACGATTCGTCGCTACATCCTTTGATCCATGGTCTCGCCCCGCGCCGGGTTCGCCGGGTGCCCGCCCCGCGCGCTTCGGCCCGGAAAATGTCGGGGGTGCCGACGACAATGGCGCGGGCTCCGATCGGGGGACCCGAGGCCGGTCCGTCGGCCCGGACGGTAACGGGTCCGGCGGGTTCGGGCCGTGACATTATCGAGCGGTTGTGACACGAGGGGGACGGGCGATGGACAGCGCCACGGGGGAGAGCCGACCGGGCTGGCTGCGCGGGCCGCTGCGCCCGTTCCGCAACGGGCAATACCAGCTCCTCGCCGGTGCCCTGACGATGTCGCTCTTCGCCGCCGGGGTGTGGATGATCGCCGTCGTCTGGCAGGTCATCGAGATGGACGGCGGGCCCGGCGAACTCTCCTTCGTCTCCGCCGCGATGGCGGTCGGCATGCTGCTCACCACGCTGCTCGGTGGGGTACTGGCGGACCGCGTCCCGCAGCGCCGCATCCTGCTGGCGGTGGCCGGCGGCCGGACGGTCGCGATCGGTCTGGTCTCGCTGCTGGCCGTGACCGACCAGCTCCGGCTGTGGCAGCTCGCGGCGGTGGCACTGCTGATCGGGGTCGGCAACGGCTTCCACTTCCCGGCATATTCGGCACTGCTCCCCTCGATCCTGCCGCCCGAGGACCTGATGCCGGCCAACGGTGTCGAGGGGATGCTGCGGCCGACGATCATGCAGGCCGCCGGCCCGGCCCTGGCCAGCGTGCTGATCGCCGCCTGGTCACCCGGCGCCGCGCTGCTGGTGGTGACCGCGCTGGAGGTCGCCGGTGTGGCGTTCCTGCTGGCGCTGCGTCCGGTGCCGCTGCGGCACGACCAGGCCGCCCCGGCGGCCCACCCGGTCCGCTCGACGCTGATCGACCTGCGGGACGGCTTCACCTACATGGGCCGTACTCCCTGGCTGCTCGCCACGCTCCTCTACGCCTCCGTCCTGATCCTGCTGATCATGGGGCCGATCGAGGTGCTGATCCCGTTCGTGGTCAAGGATCGGGCCGGTGGCGGGCCCGGCGACCACGCGTTGGTGATGGCCGCGTTCGGCATCGGCGGCGCGATCGGCTCGCTGGGAATGGCCGCGTTCCGGATGCCCCGGCGCTACCTGACCATCATGAACCTCCTCTGGGGCCTGGGCTGCCTGCCGCTGGCCGTGGTCGGCATCGCCAGCCAGGTCTGGTTGATCGCCCTGGCGGTCTTCGCCGTCGGGATCTGCTTCTCCGCCCCGATGGTCATCTGGGGCACCCTGCTCCAGCGCCGGGTTCCGCCGCACATGCTCGGCCGGGTCTCCAGCCTCGACTTCTTCGTCTCGCTGGTCTTCATGCCGCTGTCGATGGCCATCGCCGGCCCGGTCAGCGCCGGCATCGGCCTCGGTACGACGTTCGCGCTCGCCGGACTGCTGCCCGCCGTGCTCGCCGGGCTGGCGATCGTGCTGGCCCGGATGCCGCAGGACGAACTGGCGCACCCGCTCGACGCACCGACGGAGCCGGTCGAGATACCGGCAGAGCTGGTCGACGCACCGGCAGAGCCGGTCGGTCCGGCGGCGGGGCCGGCCGATCCGGCCGACCCCGTCACCCCGGAGCCGGTCGTCCGGGTCTGACCACCCCACCCCGGCCCGGGGTGCGCGGTCCGGGCCGGGGTGGGGCGTCACCCGGACCAGATGCCGGTCGCGGCGGCACGCCGGGCGAAGTCGCGGAAGTCCCGGGGCTCGCGGCCGAGCGCCCGCGACACCCCGTCGGCCAGTCGCGCGTTGCGCCCGTCCAGCACCTCCACGAAGAGGTACGTCAACAGCGCGGCCACCTCCGCCGGCAACTTCTGCTCCGCCAGCATCGCGGCGTACTCCTCGACCGGGATCGTCCGGAACCGGATCTCCCGGCCGGCCGCCCCGGCGATCTCGGCGACGGCCTCGGCGAAGGTCAACAGCCGGGGGCCGGTCAGCTCGTAGAGCTGGCCGACGTGACCGTCCCCGGTCAGCGCCGCCTCGGCCACCTCGGCGATGTCGTCGGCGTCGACGAAGGGCTCTCCAACGTCACCGACCGGCAGCACGAGTTCGCCCTCGCGCAGCGGCGCCAACCTACCTGACCGGCTGGCGGCTGGCGCTCGCGGCCGACCTGCTGCGGGAGCCGGACAGCACCGTCGCCTCGGTGGCCCGACGGGTCGGCTACGGCAGCCCGTTCGCCCTGAGTACGGCCTTCAAGCGGGAACGGGGCGTCAGCCCGCACCAGTACCGGGTCGGCGCCGCGCGCGGATAGCGGACGGGTGGCGGCACGGCTGGGGAAGGTGTCGGCACGCCTGCGCCGGTCGGCCGTCAGCGCTCGTCGAGCTGGTCGTCGAACGGATCGTGGCCGAGGAGTTCGAGGAACGCCTCCCGGACGTCGATCCGGGTCGACTCGCCGCGCGCGGCATGGTCCCGGACGTGCTGGAACAGCGGCATCAACTGGCGGATCTCGTCGGCCGAGACGACCGCCACCAGCGGAGCGAGGTCGTCCGCACGGTCGATCTCGATGCTGACGAGGCCGGTCGCGGGCATCGCCGAGAACCGGAACGGGCCGAGCCGGTCCACCGTCACGGCGGGGGTACCGGTGCCGATGCCGGTGCGGGCGGCCCGCAGCGCGGCGATCCGCTCAAGCTGGTAGTGGGCCAGTTCCCGGAGCGTCGTCGACTTCTCCGGGTCGTCCCGGATCGCGCGTAGCCGGCGCTCGACGTCGTCGAGTTCGGCCGAACCGTCGTCTTCCCGCGAGCCTCGCATGACCGAAGGCTATCGATCCGCCGGCTGCGGCAGTCGCACAGGAGGTGCGAAGCCGCCCGGTCAGGAAAGCCCTTGCCCACGCAGTGCTCGCCACCACGGAGCGGCCGACGGTTCGCTGGCTAGAGGGCGGCGACGATGCGGTCGGCGGTGATCGGCAGGTCGCGTACCCGGACCGAGAGCGCGTCCGCGACCGCGTTGGCGATGGCGGCCGCCGTCGGACCCTGGGCCGCCTCGCCCGCGCCGACCGACGGCTCCGACGGGCGATCCACCAGGTGTACGTCGACCTGCGGCACCTCACCGAACCGCAGGATCGGATAGCTCTCCCAGTCCGCGCTGGTGACCCGCCAGCGGTCGAACCGGACCCGTTCCTTCAGCGTCCAACTGGTCGCCTGGACGGCACCGCCCTCGATCTGGTTGCGGACCCCGTCCGGGTTGACCACCCGACCCACGTCCACGACCAGCGTCAGCCGGCGTACCCGTACCTCGTGCAGGGTCTCCACCTCCGCCAGCACCGCGCAGTACGCACCCCGGTCCTTGTAGCGGGCGAAGCCGATGCCGTAGCCGACGCTCTCCTCGGTGCCGCGTCGCTGCCAGCCGCCGAGTTCGGCGGCGGTCGAGAGCACCTCCCGGGCCCGGGGGTCGGCGAGCTGGGCCAGCCGGTACGCCACCGGGTCCGTACCGGCGGCCAGGGCCAGTTCGTCCATGAAGGACTCGATGGCGAAGACGTTGGTGAACGCGCCGAGCGAGCGCAGCGACGAGGAGCGCAGTGCGGTCCGCAGCGCCCGGTGGCCGTGGATCCGGCGCTCCGGGAAGGTGTAGATCGGCCAGGCGTTGCGGGTCGTCCCGCCACCGCCCCAGGCCGGTGGATCGGCCGCCGGTGGCGTCGGGCGGGACCGGTCCCGGTGCGTGGCGGCGAGCAGACCGGGGCTGCCGGCGTAACCGGGCCGGGCCGTGTGCCCCTGACTCCACACGTCGTAGCTCCAGGTCAGCACCGTACCGTCGGTGCCGACACCGGCCTGGACCTCGGCCACCATCGCCGAGCCGAACGGTGCCCAGGTCAGCTCGTCTCGGCGGCTCCACCGCACGTGCACGGGCCGGCCGGGAACCGCCCGGGCGAGCAGTACGGCGTCGAAGGCGGCATCGTCCGCGCCGTTGTGCCCGTAGCTGCCGGCGCTCTCGACGTGTCGCACGTCGACCCGGTCGGCGTCGAATCCCAGGGCCGCGCCGATCGCCCGACCCAGCCCGTGGATGCCCTGGCTGTGGCTCCAGACGGCGACCGCCGTACCGTCCTCGGCCCAGCGGGCGGCAGCGCAGCTCGGCGCCATCGACGCGTGGGCCAGGAACGGCCGGCTGTAGCTCGCCCGCAACCGCCGGACGACCGCTCCGCCGGCCTGCCCCGCCGGTACGTCCGGCCGGGCGGCGCCACCGGGCTCGGGTACCGGGATCGACTCGGCCGGACCCTCGCGCAGGAAGGTGGAGATGTCGTCCTCGTCCGGCAGGGTCGGCTCCTCGTGCCAGCGCGCCGCGTCGGCCAGTGCCGAGGCGGCCCGTTCGGCGTTCGCCTCGCCCTCGGCGACCACGCCGAGGAAGTCGCCGTCCCGGATCACCGCCTGCACTCCGGGCAGCCGCCGGGCGGCGGCGGTGTCGACCTCGACCAGGGTCGCCGCCGGTGACGGCGGCCGCACCACTCGGCCGGAGAGCTGCCCGGGCAGTGCGAGGTCCTGGATGAAGCGTGGCCGGCCGGCGAGCTTGTCGGGCAGGTCCAGCCGGGGCACGCTGGTGCCCACCCAGCGGGCCTGCTGCGCCGGCTTCGGCCGGACCGCCCCGGTCGCCTCCCGGTCCAGGTCGACCCGGTCGGCCAGCTCGCCGTAGCAGGTGCGTCGGGCACCGGCCGCACCGGTGATCACACCCTCCTGGACCGTGACGGTCTGCGGATCGAGGGGCAGGGTCAGCACCGCCTCGGCGACGAAGAGCGCCCGTACCTCGGCACATACCTGGCGGAGCGCGGCGCCGGAGTCGGCGACGGAGAGGCTGCCGGCGGTGAGTCCCTCGTCGGGCCCCTCGGCGGTGCTGGCCGCTGCCATCCGGACGGCGGCGAGGTCGACGTCGAGTTCGTCGGCGGCGATCTGGGCCAGCGCGGTGAGGATGCCCTGCCCGAGTTCGACCTTGCCGACCCGGACCGTGACGGTGCCGTCCGGGTGCACGGTGATCCAGCGGGCGAGCCGTGGATTGGCCACCACCCCTCGGGGCAGCGGTGGCAGGTCGCGGCTGACCGCCGGACCGTCGGCGTTCACCGTTGGGCCGCCGTTCCCGTCGACAATCATCGCTCGACCGCCGTTGCCGCCACCCCGTCGCCCCGGTCAGCAGGATCCGCCCCGGTGCCACCGGCGTCACCCCTGCCTGCCTGGCTGGTGCTGGTCCCGTTCGCGGCGGAGCCGTCGACCATGGACTGCCCGGCCCGGAGCACGGCGCGGATCATCCGCCGCTGGGCACCGCAGCGGCACAGGTGCCGGTCGAGCGCGGCGGCGACCGTCGCCTCGTCCGGCCGCGGCTGCGCGGCGAGCAGTGCGGCCGCGCTGACCAGGATCCCCGAGACGCAGTACCCGCACTGTGCGGCCTGCTCGTCGAGGAACGCCCGCTGCACCGGATGCGGTACGTCGCCGTCGGCCAGCCCTTCGACGGTGGTGACCGCCCGGCCGGCGACCGACCGGAGTGGAGCGTCGCAGGACGGCGCGGGTCGGCCGTCCAACAGGACGAAGCAGGCGCCGCAGAGGCCCTGGCCGCAGCCGAACCGGGAGCCCTTGAGGCCGAGCACCTCGCGCAGCACGTGCAGCAGGGAGCTGTCGGCGTCGGCGTCGACCTTCCGGCGTTCGCCGTTGACGGTCAACTCGAATGTCTGTTCCATGTCCCAGGCTTCCCGGCGTCTCGGCTGTCCCGCACACCTCGGGACGATGATCCACAATCGGTTGCAGCAGCCTCGCCTACGTCGGGGCGGACGTCAACTCGGCCTCCGCCGGGCCGCCGGCTGCGGATCGGATTGTGCGAAGGTGGCCGGTATGGGTTTCTTCGACCGTCCGATCGCCGCGCTGGATCCACAACCGGAACCGGCCGCGCCGCCCCGTCCGGCGTGGATGAAGCCCGAGGCCGTGTTTCCGGGCGTCGTGGCCGAGCATCGCCTGCTGGCACACACCGACAGCGCCGCGATCGCGATCACCGGCCTGCTCGCGTACCCCGGCGGCTTCGAGTTCAGCGTGACCGCCGTGCTCCGGGCGCCGGATCGCCGCCCCGGCCTTGCACACCACGGCATCCATCCGATGGGGTACTGGGCCGGTGGGACCCTGCCGCCCGAATTCCTCCGCGTGGGTGTGCATTTCGCCGACGGGAGCAGCATCACCAACCTGGACCGTGACGCCTTCCCTCCGCTGGGCGCCGAGCCAGCCGGCCCGTTGCTCGTACCCGGCGGCGCCGAGGCGGACGACCGGCGACGCGTGGCGCATTACTGGGTCTGGCCGCTGCCCCCGCCCGGACCGGTCACGTTCGTCGGCGAGTGGCCGGGATACGGCATTCCCGAGTCACGGATGGAGGTCGACGGCCGGCTGATACTCGACGCCGCCACCCGGGCGGTCCGGCTCTGGCCCCGGGTCGAGAAGGCGACCGACTGAGCAGGCTCCGGCGCCGGTCGGCCGGGCGGCATCGGTGTCGCCGGCAACGTCAGCGGGAGCAGCAGGCGACCTGGAACCCTCCGGGATCACGGGACGTGCCATCGGAGGGAGCCGGATCAAGTCGGCTCCGCTCGGTCTGCCCGGGGCACCGTCGCTGCGTCCTCCGTACGCGCGGCTCGGCGGAATCGCCCCGGAGCCGACCCGTACTCCCGCTTGAACGCGTGGGCGAAGGCGAACTCGGAGGCGTAGCCCACCTGCCGGGCCACCGTGGCCAGCGGTGCGTCCCCGTCCCGGAGCAGCCGGGCGGCGAGCGTCATCCGCCACCAGGTCAGGTACGCCAGCGGCGGCCGGCCGACCAGCCTGCTGAAGCGCCGGGCGAACGCGGCCCGGGAGAGCGCGACCCGGCCGGCGAGTTCGCCGACCGTCCACTGTCGACCAGGGTCGCCGTGGACCGCCCGCAACGCCGCGGCCACCGCGGGATCGCGCAGCACCGCCGCCCAGCCGGTCGCGGTGTCGTCGTCGGCCCGCTCGGCGAACCAGGCGCGCAGGATCTGCAACAGCAGCACGTCCAACAGCGCGGGGAGCATGGCGTCGCCACCGGGGCGGGGCTGAAGCAGTTCGGCGCCGAGTAGTTCCACCGTGGCGGCCAGTCCGGGGTGCCGCTCGATCCGGGCCGGCAAGTGGACCACCTCCGGCAGGTCGTGCAGCAGCGGATGGGTGCGGGATCGGTCCAGCAGGTATGCGCCACAGAGCAGAACCGTCTCGGCACCGGTCGCGCCGGTCAGCTGCCGGCCGAGCCGTTCCGGGCCCCGACCACCGGCCTGCCCTAGAGTGTCTCCGTTCCCGTCCGGCGACGTCTCGGCCGACGAGGCGAAGGTCGCCGCCAGCGGTGTCGACGGCCTGTCGGCCAGTGGTGTCGACGGGCTGTCGGCCAGTGGTGTCGACGGGCTGTCGGCCAGTGCGTGGGCGGCGCCGCGCGGCAGGAACACCACGTCCCCGACGCCGAGGCGCAACGGCTCACCGTTCGGCGGCCGGAGCCAGCATGAACCCTGCACGACGACGTGGAAGCCGGCTCCGTCGACCGCTGGGAACCGCTCGCCGAACGGGGCCGGCCGGCGTACCCGCGCGGAGTGTGGACGACCGGTACGCACGGCGGTGACGGCGTCGGAGAGCACGTCCATCGGGGCAGCGTATCCGCCGGCCATCAGCAGAGACGATCGCGTATGCCCGGAAGAGTTGCACGCATTCGTCGTCTCGCCATCCCGGCATAGCGTGACGTGGAACCCGTCCGATCACGGACGAACCGAGCAAGGAGTCCAGATGAGGATCGCTGTCTACGGCGCGAGTGGCTACCAGGCTGGTCTGGTGCTGGCCGAACTGATCCGACGGGGCGCGGAGCCGGTCCTCGTCGGCCGGGACGACGCCCGGTTGCGCCAGGCGGCCACCCGGGCGGGAATGGCCGGCGCCGAGCGGCGGGTGGCCGCCACCGACGACCATCGGGGACTCGTCGCGGCCCTGCGGGACTGCGCCGCTGTGCTGAACTGCGCCGGGCCGTTCACCCTCTCCGGGCACGCGGTGATCCGGGCCGCCATCGCCGCCGGCTGCCAGTACGTCGACACCGCAGGGGAACAGTTCTATCTCCGGACGGTCTTCGACACCTTCGCCGCGCCGGCCGGGCGCGCGGGAGTCACCGTCGTACCCGCCGCGAACGACGCCTGCGTGCCCGTTGATCTGCTCGCCCGGTTGCTCGCCGAGGCCGTACGACCCGTCGAGGAGATGGTGGTGAGTCACTTCATCGCCGGTGGCGGTGCACCGTCCCGTGGCTCGCTGCGGTCGCTCGCGGCGACGATCGACGTGATCAGGACGGGCGGGCTCACCTACGAGGGCGGTGACTGGCGTACCGGGGTGCCGCCCCGGCGTACCTCGGTGACGCTGCCCGGCGCGTCGGAGCCGACCGAGGTGACCCGGTTCCCGCTGGCGGAGGTGGTGACCATTCCACGGCATGTGCCGGTCCGACGGGTCGAGAGCCTCGCCGAGGCAGGGTTGACCGCTGGGTTGAGCGCGCCACTGCCACCCGAGGTCGTCGACGCCCTGCCCGAGGGGCCGGACGAGGAGGAGCGCCGTGGCCAGCGGTTCAGCTACCTGGTGGACGCCGTCGGTGCCGACGGGCGCCAGCTCCGGGGGATCGTGCGGGGCAGCGACACCTACGGCAGTACGGCGGTGATCGCCGTCGAAGCCGCCCGCCGCCTCGTCGCCGACGGCGCCCGACCCGGGGTACTCGCCCCGGCGCAGGCGTTCGACCCCCGGGACTTCCTCGCCTGCCTCGCCCCGCACGGCATCGGTTGGCGTATCGGCGGTGCCGACGGGTGAGCCGGATCAGTCTTCGCCGTTGGCCGCCTGGCCGGTCGCGGTCGCCCGCCGGAACCGCTCGCTCCACTCCCGGAGCTGCTCGGTCAGCTCGGGCGGGGAGAGCACCTCGAACTCCGCGCCGAGCGAGCCGAGCGCCATCACGGGCCAGTCCAGGGTGTCGGTGGTCATCACCATCCGGCAGTGCCGCTCGTCGACGTACTCGATCGTGGCCCAGCGGGACAGCCGCTCCTCGACGACGGCCAGCGGCGCGCGGACCAGCACCTCGACCCGGTAGGGCGCGGGCAGGTTCTCGATGCCGGCCCGGACGAACGCGGCGGCGTCCTCGGCGGGGAGTTGCCGGGGGTGGAACCGGGCTCCTGTGCCGCGCGGGTCGTGCAGGCGGTCGAGCCGGAAGCTGCGCCAGTCGTGCCGGGTCAGGTCGTAGCCGACCAGATACCACCGCCGGCCGAGCGAGACCATCCGGTACGGCTCGACGTGCCGTTCGGTCCGCTGCCCGTCCCGGGCGGTGTAGCCGAAGTGCAGCCGTTCGGTGTCCCGGCACGCCTGGGCGACGGTGGTGAGGACCGCCGCCTCGACGGTCGGCCCGCCGTCGCCCCAGAGGGCCGGTACGGTCATCGCGCGCAGCGCGTCGACCCGCCGCCGCAGCCGGGCCGGCATCACCTGTACGACCTTGGTGAAGGCTCTGATCGACGACTCCTGGATGCCGGCGACCGCACCGTGCGCGGCGGCCTGCAATCCGACGGCGAGCGCGACGGCCTCCTCGTCGTCGACCACCAGTGGCGGCAGGGCGGCGCCCGGGGCGAGCTGGTAGCCGCCGTCGACGCCACGGTGGGCGTCGACCGGATAGCCGAGTTCGCGCAGCCGGTCGACGTCCCGGCGGAGGGTGCGGACCGAGACGCCGAGCCGGTCGGCGAGTTCGGTGCCGGGCCAGTAGCGGTGGGTCTGCAGGAGGGAGAGCAGGCGGAGGGTCCGGGAGCTGGTGTTCGCCATGCCGGCAAGTCTGCCCGACATTCAGGCCAGAAAGTGGCCGCTATGCCGCCTAGCGTTCCGGACATGACAGAACCGATCCTCCGACCGGGGGGCAGCCCATGATCGACGCCCGCTCGCTGACCCGGGACTTCGTCGTGAGCAGCACCCAGACCGTGCACGCCGTCCGGGGCGTCAACCTGCGGATCGAACCCGGTGAACTGGTCGCGCTGCTCGGCCCGAACGGCGCCGGCAAGACGACCACGATGCGGATGCTCACCACACTGATCGCCCCGACCTCCGGCACCGCCACCGTCGCCGGCCACGACGTGGTACGCGAACCGGGCAAGGTCCGCCGGCACATCGGGTACGTCGGCCAGGGCAACGGGGCCGGGCACAGCCAGCGGGTCCGCGACGAGTTGCGTACCCAGGGCGCGATCTACGGCCTGGACCGGCGTGCCGCCCGGCGGCGGGCCGACGACCTGCTGGCCGACCTCGACCTCGGCGACCTCGCCGACCGGAAGGTCTCGGCCCTCTCCGGCGGGCAGCGTCGCCGGCTGGACGTGGCGATGGGCCTGGTGCACGCGCCGTCCCTGCTCTTCCTCGACGAGCCCTCGACCGGGCTGGACCCGCAGAACCGGGCGAACCTCTGGGAGCACATCCTGCGGATGCGCGCCGAGGCCGCGATGACGGTGGTGCTCAGCACGCACTACCTCGACGAGGCGGACTCGATGGCCGAGCGGGTCGTCATCGTCGACCACGGCGAGATCATCGCCGACGACTCGGCGGCGGCGCTGAAGGCGAAGCTCGCCGGGGACCGGATCGTGGTCACCGTCGCCGGGGACGACGCCCGGCCGCTGGCCCGGCTCGTCGACCGGCTGCCCGGCGCCCGGGACGTCGTCTGTGCCGGGTCCCGGGTCGAGGCGCACGTCGCCGACGGGCCGGCGGCGCTGCCCGAACTGCTCCGGGCCGCGGTCTCCGCCGGAGTACGGGTCGGCACCGCCCAGGCGCACCAACCCACCCTCGACGACGTGTTCCTCACCCTCACCGGCCGCAGCCTGCGCGAGGCCGGGCACGACACCCCGACCGCGCAGGAGAGCCCGCGGGACCAGCAGACCCGGAAGGACCTCGCATGACCGCCATCGGTGCCACCGCCACCTCGTCGACCCTGGTTCCGGCGGAACGCCGGACGGGTCCGCTCGGCCTGCTCCGGGACACCGGCATCGTGCTGGCCCGGGAACTGCGCCCGCTGCGGCACGACCCGTTCTCGCTCATCTTCGGCATGGTGCAGCCGCTGGTCTTCCTCGGCCTGTTCGGGCCGCTGCTGGTCGGCTCGCTCGGCGGCCAGGCCGGTACGACCCTCGGCGCCGGTGGCGTCTGGCAGTGGTTCGTACCGGCCATCCTGGTGATGACCGCCCTCTTCGGCACCTCGGCCACCGGAGCCAACCTGCTCTTCGAGTTCCAGACCGGTGCGCACGAACGGATGCTGGTCACCCCACTGTCCCGCCCCTCGCTGCTGGTCGGCCGGGCGCTCAAGGAGATGGTGCCGCTGGCCGGGCAGGCGGCGATCATCGTCGCGGTGATGATCCCGTTCGGCTTCCGGCTCTATCCGGTCGGCGCGCTGGTCGGGTTGGCCCTGCTCGCGGTCTTCGGCGTCGGGCTCGGTGCGCTGAGCTACTCGCTCGCGATCGCCGTACGCAAGCAGGACTGGATGTTCTGGGCCGTGCAGCAGACCCTGATCTTCCCGCTGATGCTGCTCTCCGGGATCCTGCTGCCGTTGGAGACCGGTCCGGGCTGGATGCGGGTCGCCGCGCAGTTCAACCCGTTGGCCTATCTCGTCGACGCCGAGCGCGCGCTCTTCGCCGGTGAGATCGGCTCGTCGACCGTGCTCTGGGGCTGGGTCGCGGCGCTGGTCACCGCCGCCGTCGGCCTGACCGTCGGGGTACGCGCGATGGCCCGCAGCGCCGGCTGAACACGATGGCCCGCCGGGGCGGCTGAACGTAATGGCCCGTCGGGGCGGCTGAGCGGTGGCCCGTCGGGGTGGTACGGCGGTCGCGCGCCGCACCGCCCCGGCGGAGGCCACCGCTGCCGAGAGGGCGTACCGCCACCGCCGGACGCCCGTCTGGAGGGTCGCCGCGCCGTTGTCCAGGGGCCCGTCCGGGCGTGGCGGAAAATGTCGCCGCGCCGGTCTATCTTCTCGGGGCATCGAACGAGAAGGGCGGGGGTCGTGGGAACGATCGAGGACGGGTGGGAGCGGCGCAGTGTCGTCCGGGTGCTGCCGGCGGTGCAGCCCCGCAAGCTGGCGAAGGTCCCCTTCGTCGAGTTGGCGGACGGTCGGTTGCAGGGTGTCGTGTCGAGCGGTTCGGACATCGAGCGGGTCTACGTCTCGTCGATCGCCGCCGGCAGCCACGCCTTCAACTGCAGCACCAACAACAACCGCCCGTGCGGCGGGTTGCGTGGTGCGCCCTGCAAGCACCTGCACGCGCTGCTGGACGAGGCGACCGTGCAGTACGGCGTCGAGCGGGTCGCCCGCTATCTGCGGATCGACGTGGCCGACGAGGCCTCCTCCGGTGCCGACCTGGCGGCCCGGCTGAACGGCGCTCACCAGCCGACACCGGCGGCGGTGGTCTTCAGCCGCTTCCTCCGGCACCTGTCCTATCTGGAGGTCCCCGGCAGCACCGAGCCGCTGCCCGAACTGCACTGGTTTCCGGCGACGGGGACGGTCGGCTGATGCTCGCCACCCAACTGTCCGGGCTCGCCACCGTCGAGCCCGGGATCGAGGAGACGCTCGACCTGGTCGGCGGCTTCGACGACGGTTTCAGCCACGGTTTCGCCCGGCTGGGTGAGCAGCCCCGGGCGGCGCTGGCCGCGCTGGCCGACACCCTCGCGGTGACGCCACTGGGCGAACGGGTCCGGGAAGCGGTGGAGAAGGTGGTCGCGGGCTCCCTCGCCGACGAGCACCTGACCGCGCTGGCCGGCGGACGTGCCGCACTGCTCGGCGCGGTGCACGACGCGCTGCTCGCCCGGCTGGACACCGCGCTCGGCCGCGCCCGGGCGGACTGGACGGCACCCGCGCCGGCCGAGACCGCCGGGTCCGTGCCGGAGAACGTGCTGGCCGGCTGCCGGTCGTGGCTGCGCGAGCTGGCCATCGCGGGCTGGCGCGGCGTCGACCACGACCTGGTCGCCGCCTCGGCGCCGACCCTCGACGCGGCGCTGGCCGTGCCGGCGCTGCGCCGGCTGGCGGTACTCCTCGACGGCCTGGCGGCCGAGCTGCGCGGCTGCTGTCCGATGTCGACAATGGACAGGCTGCCGGCCCGGCGCTGGGCCGACCTGTGGGCCCGGGCCCTGCTGCTGGCCCAGCCCGGGGGCCTGCCGGCGGGGCTGGCCGCCGCCACGCCGGTCTCCGGTCGGCTGCTGCCGCTCGGTGCCGACGTGCACGAGCACGGCACCGCGATCCAGGTGCAGGTGCACGCCGTACTCGAGCCGGCCGGTGGTGCACCGGCCCGGCTGGTCCGGACGAGCGTCTCGGCCGCGAAGGTGGAGACCATCGTCGGTCCGGCGGTCTGGCGACTGCTCGGCAGCCACCCGGTGCTGCTCGGCGCGCTCGCCAAGCGGCACGCCGTGGAGATCACCGACCTGCCGCTGCTGCCCGGCGGCGACCTGGTCTGGCGGGACGACCAGGCCCGGCCGGCCGAGCCGGCCGACCCGTTCGCCACGGCCCGGCTCCGGCTGCCCGAGGCGGTCGCCCCGGCGGTCGCCCCGCTGGACCGCCATCCGGTACGCATCGCCGAACCCGTCCTCCTGGAGGGCTACTCCGCCACCGCCGACGACCGGGGCGGAGTCACCCTGGAACTCGGTGGGCAGTCCCTGCCGGTCGACGTGTTCCGGCTGCCCCGCTGCGCGCCGCTGACCCCGGAGCTGGTCGCCAGGTCGTCGGCGTGTCTCGGCCTGCTCCGCTGGGACGCCGGCCGCTGGCTGCTGCAACCGCTCGCCGTGCGACACGGCTCGAAACGGGCGACGGCGGAGGCGCACACCGGCGACTGGGCGCTCGGCCCGACCGATCCCAGGGTGGTCAAGGCGGAGGCGAAGTCCGGCGACGCGGTGGCCGTACTCCGCGAGCGGGCGGGACGGTTGCTGCGGCGATGAGCGAGCAGAGCGGAGATCCGCGCGGCGGTGCCCGGATGCACGAGAACCGGCGGCAGGTGCTCTACTGGCGCCTGCTGGCCCGGCTTTTCGACCCGGACGAGCAGCCCGCACTGGAGTCGGCCAGCGTGGCGATCGTCGACGACCTCGGCCTGCCGGCGGCGCTGCTGGATCCGACGGTCTCGGTCGACACCATCGTGCAGCGCTTCCCGGAGCTCGCCACCGACCTGCGGGACCTGATGACGCCGCCACCCGCCGAGGAGGACCACACGGGCGGTTCCGGCCCGCACGGCGGTGACAGCGCGGTGAACGGCGACGGCGCGGTGAACGGCGACGGCGCGGTGAACGGCGACGGCGCGGTAGACGGTGACGGCGCGGTGGACGGCGGCGGCGGGGTGGACGGTGACGGTGGTTCGGACGAGCAGGTCGGCGGCGTCGAGGTGCGCCGGGCCGCCCTGGTGTCGAAGTTGCTGCTCAACGTCTTCGCGACCGGTTCGGGCAACGTCACCGCCACCCAGTTGGCCCGCTGGCAGTCCGACGCCGGCTGGTTCGAGCAGGCGCTCGGGCTGCAACCGGGACAACTGCGCAGCGGCCGGCCCGGTGCCACCGGCGGGCCCGGCGTCGGGACCCAGCCCGGCACCGGCGAGCTGGCCGGGGTGCTGGCCGGGATCGAGGGCGACCTGGTGCGCCGGATGCAGTTGCGCGAGGTGCTCGGCAACAGCGCGCTGGCCAGCAAGCTGACCCCGAGCATGTCGCTGATCGAGCAACTGCTGCGGGACAAGCACAACCTTTCGGGTGTGGCGCTGGCGAACGCCAAGGCGCTGATCCGGCGCTTCGTCGACGAGGTCGCCGAGGTGCTGCGTACCCAGGTGCAGCAGACCAGCGTCGGCAGCATCGACCGCTCGGTGCCGCCGAAGCGGGTGTTCCGCAACCTCGACCTGGAACGCACCATCTGGAAGAACCTCACCAACTGGAACCCGGAGGACCAGCGGCTCTACGTCGACCGGCTCTACTACCGGCAGACCGCCCGGCGGACCACCCCGGCCCGGTTGATCGTGGTGGTCGACCAGTCCGGGTCGATGGTCGACGCGATGGTGAACTGCACCATCCTGGCCTCGATCTTCGCCGGGCTGCCCCGGGTCGACGTGCACCTGGTGGCGTACGACACCCGCGCGCTGGACCTGACCCCGTGGGTGCACGACCCCTTCGAGGTACTGCTGCGGACCAAGCTGGGCGGCGGGACGGACGGCACCGCCGCGCTCACCCTGGTACGCCCGAAGATCGCCGAGCCGCGCAACACCGTACTGGTGTGGATCTCGGACTACTACGAGGCGAATCCGCAGGGCGTCTTCGACGGACTGGCGGCGGCGCACCGCAGCGGGGTACGGGTGATCCCGGTCGGCTCGGTCAACAGCGGCGGCCAGCAGAGCGTGAACCCGTGGTTCCGGCAGCGCTTCAAGGATCTCGGTGCGCCCGTCCTCTCCGGGCACATCCGAAAGCTCGTCTTCGAACTCAAGAACTTCCTCAGCTAGGAGACCCACCGAATGACCGACATGTTGCGTGCCCCCGCCGAGGTGAAGTACGCCGAGGAACTCGACTGGCTGGAGTCGGTCGACGACGGCCCCAAGCCGTTCTCCTGGCGGCTCAGCCCGCGGATGGTCCGGCTCTTCGTGCTCGGCTCCGAGCGGGCCGACGGCCTCGACCGGGAGATCTCGCAGAAGTGGTTCGGCGACCGGAGTTTCGTCGAGCGCAGCATCGTGACCCTGGCGTCGGACCGGGGCCTGCTGCTGATCGGCGACCCCGGCACCGGCAAGAGCTGGCTCGCCGAGCTGCTCGCCGCCGCGATCTGTCGCAACTCGACACTGGTGGTGCAGGGCACCGCCGGCACCACCGAGGACCACATCAAATACTCGTGGAACGTCTCGATGGTGATCGCCCGGGGCCAGTCCCGGGAGTCGATGATCCCATCACCGATCATGACGGCGATGGAGCGGGGGGTGATCGGGCGGTTCGAGGAGCTGACCCGGTCGACCAGCGACGTACAGGACGCGTTGATCTCCATCCTCTCCGAGAAGTACGTCTCCATCCCGGAGCTGGACGACGACAACATCGTCTTCGCCCAGCCGGGCTTCTCGATCATCGCCACCGCGAACAGTCGGGACCGGGGCGTGAACGACCTCTCCTCGGCACTCAAGCGCCGGTTCAACTTCGTCCGCATCCCGGTGGTGACGAACAAGCGCAGCGAGGCCGAGATCGTCCGGTTCCGTACCACCGAACTGCTGCGCCGGCACCGGATCGAACTGGACGTGCCGCCGACACTGCTGGACATCCTGTTGCAGAGCTTCGCGGACCTGCGGGCGGCGGCGGCCGCGGCCGGCAGCGACGACGAGAAGCTGGAGTCGGCGCTCTCCACCGCCGAACAGATCGGTGTGCTGGAGGACGCGATCCTGCACAGCCACTTCTTCGGCGACCGTACCCTGCGGGCCGCCACGCTGGCCGGCTCGCTGGTCGGCTCGCTGGCCCGACGTGCCCCGGAGGACCTGGCGATCCTGAACAAGTACTGGCACGGCGTGGTCGAGCCGCGCAGCAAGGCCGACGGCGGGTCGTGGCCGGAGTTCCTCGAAGGCGGTCGCGAGGCGATCGCGACGCTCTCATGAGCGCCGGCCCCTCCGATACCCGCGTCGACGTCCCGGACCGGTCGGCGGGCACCTTCGCCCCGCTGCGCGCGCAGCTCGAGGCGGCGGCGACCACGTTCGCCGGTGGTCCGGGCGCGGTGGCCGAGATCCTCACCGGAATCGTCGACGACGTCGACCGGGCGCTGGGGGAGGAGCTGGAGATCTTCCCGGTCTGCCACCACTCGCCCGCCTCCGCGCTGGCGATGGCCCGCCGGCTCCGCGAGAAGCAGCCCGCCGTCATCTACCTGGAACTCTGCGAGGACCTGCGACCGCTGCTGGAGGAGCTGCGCAACTGCCGGCTGCCGGTGGCGTTGCAGGCGTTCGCCTCCGATCTCGACGGGTTCCCGTCGGCCTGGGCGCCGCTCAACATCGTCGCCCCGATCAGCGAGGCGTCGGCCGAATACCAGGCCATCGCGTACGCGCTGGAGACCCCGGGCGTCGAACTGGTTCTGGTGGACCGGTCGGCGGACCACGTCTTCCAGTGGACGCCCACCGCGTCGGCCGAGCCAGCCTCCGACGCGGGGCCGGAGTCCGGTGAGGATGACGCGACTCCGGACGGGTCCGGCGGGCAGCCGGCGGAGGAGGCGGCGCTGCACGGGGAGGCGGTCGGGATCGGGATGGGCGACCTGCGTCCCCGGTTCGCCGAACTCCGGTCGTACCTGCTGCACCACGGCAGGGTGCGGCACTGGTCGGAGTGGTGGGACCAGTATGTCGAGCAGCCGCTCGCCGACGCCGACTACGACACGTACCGGCAGGTGATGGTCCTGATCGGCAGCCTGATCCGGCGACTGCGTCCACCGGCCGGTTCCGGTCCCGACGACCGGGACGCCGACCGCGAGCGCTACATGTGGACCCGGATGCGTCAGCACATGGCGGCCACCGGCGTCGACCGGTCCCGCTGCCTCTACGTCTGCGGCGCCTTCCACGCGGCCAGCCCGGTCGAGGAGTTCGGCACCGCGCCCGGCACCCCCGACTGGGAGATCAGCCCGCGCACCGCCACCCGCTGGCTGTACGGGCTCATCCCGTCCAGCCACTCGGCGATCGAGCGGCAGTTCGACCTCGCCCCCGGGTCGGTGTCGATCGCCCAGGCCGGCTGGGCGAAGGCGGTGGGTCGGGGCGGTGTCACGCCGTACCAGCTTGCGGGGCAGCAGGCGGGCCGCAAGCGGGGCCGGGCGAAGAAGCAGCCCGCGGCAGCGGCGGCACCGGCACCGGTCACCGACCGGCTCTCCGGCTTCCTCTCCCGGCCGCCGGTGCTGGACGAGGTCGACGAGGCGGAGCTGCTCGGCTGGTGCGTCGACATCGTGCGGCTGGCCCGCCGCAACGGCTACCTGGCCAGCACCGCCGACGCGATCGCGGTATTCGAGACCTCGATCCTGCTGGCCGGGATCCGCCACCGGGCCCGACCGACGCCCTACGACTTCTCCGACGCGGCGGTCACCTGCATCGAGAAGGACGTCGTCCCGGGCCGGCGGGACGTACGCCGGCTCTGCGAGATCCTGCTCGGCGGTGACCGGATCGGCCAGGTCGGCTACGACGCGCTGCCGCCGCTGGCCCGGGACGTCTTCGACCGGCTCGCGCCGCTGGGGCTGGCCCTGGAGACCCGCACCATCCAGCGGGCCCTGCTGGACCTGACCGCCCGTCCAGAGCTGGCGCCCTGCTCGGACCTGCTCTGGGTGCTGCACCGGCTGCTGCCCGACGGCGTCGTCCGGCCGATCATGGGGGAGCGGCGGCTCGGTGAGCGCTCCATCCAGGAGAGCTGGGACCTGGGCCTGGGCCGGCACCAGCGCGCGGTGATCGAGCTGGGCTACGAGGGCATCACCGTCGAACAGGTGCTGGAGAAGCGGCTGCGTCGCTCGGTCTGGGCTCCGGACGCCACCGCCGCGGTCGCGCTGGCGGCGGTCGAGGACGCGATCCTCTTCCTGCCCAGCCGGCGCTTCGTCGACGAACTCGGTGCGCGGGCCGTCGAACTGCTCTCCGCCGAGCGCACCGTGGACGACGCGCCCGAGGTGCTGCGCCGGATCCGCCGGCTGCTGGCGCACTACCGCAACACCGAGCCGGAGCTGCCGGCCTGGTGCGAGAGTTTCGTGACGACCGGGTACGCGCACTACTGCACCCTGCTGCCGACCGCGTTCACCGACGACGAGACCGGGGTACGCCAGGTCGGGGCGATGCTCGGCTTCCTCTTCTCGATGGAGAGCCTGGCGTTGTCCCTCGGCTGCGACCGTGCCCAACTGGAGCTGGCGGTGCGGCAGTCGCATCCGGAGGCCCCGGCGAAGGTGGCGCTGCTCTGGGCCGCCCAGTCCCAGCTGGGGCTGCTGTCGGTGGCGCAGCTCCGGTCCCGCTGTGCCGAACTGTTGGGCAATCCGCTGGTCGTGCCGGCGTTCCCGCAGTACCTGAGCGGTTTCGTCCAGGCGTTGGAGCCGGTGCCGACGCTGACCCCCTTCGTCGTGGAAGTGATCTCCGAGGCGTTCGCCCGGTTGCCCGACCCGGTGCTGCTGCCCTGGCTGCCGAAGCTGATCACGACGCTGCGGGAGCAGGGTCGGGAACTCGTTCCGCTGCTGGTCCGGGAGGCGGGTCGGACCTTCCCGGGAAGCCTCGCCACGCTCGACGCCTGGGCGCCGCCGTGGTCGACCGACGCGACCGCCCCGGTCGGGCCGGGTGCCGTGCCGGCCGGTGTCGAGGTGTTGTCGTCGGGGCCGGCGGTCGGGTTGCTGCGTGAGCATCCGGCCGCCTGCGACGCCGTTGCCGAGCTGCTCGGCTGCGATGCCGGCTGGCAGCCGGCCGGGGCGTCCGGGGGCGGGTCGCCGTCGAGCGGGGCGGCGTTGCTGCTGGGCGCGCATCCGGCGACCGCATCCGCCGTCGTCGAGCTGCTCGCCGGGACGGCCGGTTCCCGGTGAACCGGGCGGCCTCGCCGAAGGTGGTGGCAACGACCGGCAGCATTCCCGGTGCCGGCCCGACCGGCACCTGTACCTCCGCTGTAGCTGCTCCTGGAGGTGGCGTCCGTACCCTCGCGCAATGATCAGCATTGCTCGGACCGCCCGGGCCGTCGCGGTGGTCTGGCGGTCCGGGCGGGCCAACCTGACGGCGTACGTGCTGCTCGCGCCGATCGCGGGCGCGCTGCCGGTACTGGCGGCCTGGCTCACCAAACTCGTCCTCGACCGGGTCGCGAACGCCTCCGGTGGCCCGATCCTCGGGGTGGCGAGCGCGCTGGCGGGCGTCTCCATCGGCCTCGCCCTGGTGCCGCACCTGACGAACTACCTGCGGGCGGACCTCGGCCGCTCGTCCGCCATCGTCGCGCTGGACCAGCTCTACGCCGCCACCGACCGCCTCGCCGGGCTGCGCCGGCTGGAGGAGCCGGCCTTCCAGAACACGCTCCGGCTCGCCGAGCAGGCCGGGCGGGACGGGCCCGGCCGCTGCGTCGACGGGCTGCTCGGCCTGGTGCAGGGCACGGTGCTGCTGACCGGCTTTCTCGGCACCCTCGTGGTGATCAGCCCGGTGATGGCCCTGCTGGTGGCGGCGGGCGGCGTACCGGCGCTGGTGGCGGAGGTCCGGCTGAGCCGGCGACGGGCGAACCTGCTCTGGGAGATCGGGCCGGGCGAGCGGCGCGAGATGTTCTACGCCAGCCTGCTGACCAGCCTCTCCGCGGCCAAGGAGATCCGCCTGCTGCGGCTGGGCGGGTTGTTCCGGCGGCGGATGCTCGCCGAGCTGGGTACGGCGAGTGCCGCCCGCCGGGCCCTCGAACGCCGGGAGGTACGCGTCCAGGCGCTGCTCGCGATCCTGAGCGCGACGCTCTCCGGCGGCGGCCTGGTGTGGGCGGTCGTCACCGCCCGGTCCGGCGGGCTCACGGTGGGCGACGTGGCCGTCTTCGTCGCCGCCGTCGCCGGGGTGCAGAGCAGCCTGAGCACGCTGATCGACCACATCGCCGGCATCCACCAGGCGATGCTGCTGCTCGCCCACTACGAGCAGGTCGTCACCTGCCCGCCGGACCTGCCGGAGCCGACCCGGCCACGACCGGTCCCCCCGCTGCGGCGGGGCATCGAGTTGCGCGACGTCTGGTTCCGCTACGGCCCGGACCACCCGTGGGTGCTGCGCGGCGTGCACCTGTTCATCCCGGCCGGCCAGGCGGTGGCCCTGGTCGGCCACAACGGCGCCGGCAAGAGCACCCTGGTCAAGCTGCTCTGCCGGTTCTACGACCCGACCCGGGGCGCGATCCTCTGGGACGGTCTCGACCTGCGCGAGCTGCCGGTGGCGGAGCTGCGGGCCCGGATCGGCGCGGTGTTCCAGGACTACATGACCTACGACCTGACGGCCGCGGAGAACATCTGGCTCGGCGACGTCGACCCGGCCGGCCCGGACCAGGTGCGTGCCGAGGACGCCGCCCGGATCGCCGACGCCGCCCGCCGGGCCGGCATCCACGAGACCATCGAGGCGCTGCCCCGGGGGTACGCGACGATGCTGTCCCGGGTCTTCGAACTGGACGGCGATCCGGCGGACGCGGGCGTACTGCTCTCCGGCGGGCAGTGGCAGCGGGTGGCGATCGCCCGCTCCGTACTGCCCCCGGCGCGGGACCTGCTCATCCTGGACGAGCCGAGTGCCGGTCTGGACGCCGAGGCCGAGCGGGACATCCAGCTCCGGCTGGCCCACTACCGGGCCGGCCGGACCACCGTGCTGATCTCGCACCGGCTCGGTACGCTGCGGGACGCCGACCTGATCGTGGTGCTGTCGGGTGGGCGGGTCGTCGAGGCGGGCCGGCACGAGGAGCTGTTGGCGGTCGACGGCACCTACGCCACGCTCTTCCGGATGCAGGCGTCGGGTTACGCCCCGGCGGAGGCGGAAGTGGAGGCGGAGGCGGAGACGACACCGGCCGGCTGACCCGCCCCGGCCAGGAACGTCTCGAGTACCCCGTCCCGCTGGCCGGGCAGGTCGGCGAAGATCAGGTTGGCGCGTCGGGCGTACCCGTCGGCCGCCGCCCGCTCGCCACGGCGCTCGCGTATCCGGCCGAGCTGCCGGAGCGCCGCCGCCTCGCCGTACCGGTCGCCGGCCTCCCGGGCCAGGGTCAGCGCCTCCTCGCCGTCCTGCTGGGCCAACGCCACGTCGCCGATCCGCAGGTACACCTCCGAGCGGCTGAGCAGCGCCTCCCACTCGTCCTCCCGGTTGCCGGTCCGCCGGCACAGCCGCAGGCCGGCGGTGAGGGCCGTCAACGCGGCCAGGTGCCGTCCGAGTTGGCTCTGCGTGCGGCCGAGCGCGACCAGGGTGATCGCCTCGCCGACGGCGTCGTCGTCTTCGCGCCGCATCGCCAGGCAGCGGGTGAGGTGGACGTCGGAGGCCGGGAAGTCGCCAAGCTCGAACTCGATCTCCGCCAGGTTGTGCAGCGCCATGGCGAGCCACACCGGTTTCGCCTCGGCGAGCAGCCCGACGGCCGCCCGGACGAGTTCCGCCGCCCGGCGGGGCGATCCTGTCCGGTGGTGGAACCAGCCGAGGTTCTGGAGCGCCCGCCCCTCACCCTCGCGATCACCCAGCCGGCGCCACAGCCCGAGCGCCGATTTCAGCGCGCCGCGCGCCGCCTCCGGGGATCCGGTACGCCAGTGCAGCGTCGCGCGCAGCGGCAGCACGGTGGCCCGGGCGGCGTCGTCCCGGGTCAGGGTCGCCGCCTGCTCACAGACGCCGACCAGCGCGTCGGCCTCCGCCCACCGGTTGTGCTTCTGCAACCAGACGGCCACCGACGGAATCGCCTCCACGCAGAGCCGGCTCAGCTGCGGTGCCGCGTCGCACGCCTGGCGCGCCGCCGCGATGATTCCGGCCAGTTCGCCGTCGACCCAGCGCACGGCGTCGTCGATGGTGCCCAGTTCGGCGACGGTGGGCCCGGCGGCCAGCTCGGCCACCCGCTGCGGGCGCAGCAGCTGGCCCGCGCGCAGCACCGTGGTCAGATACGCGGTGAGCCCGCGCCGGACCGCGCGTTCGCGCTCGGCGGTCGGATCCACCTCCTCGGCCAGCTCCGCGCCGAAGAGCCGGAGCAGGTCGTGGAAGCGGAACCGGGCCGGCCCGATCGCGTCCAGCAGGTGCGTCTCGGTGAGCCGGTCCAGCAGGGTCAGGGCGCGCCGTTGCGGGACCCCGATGGTGACCGCCGCGAGCGGCAGCGGCAGCTCCGGCACCCGCAGCAGCGACAGCGACCGGAAGGCGGCCGCCGCCGTACGGTCGTCCGGATCGGCGCTGTCGAGCAGCTGGCGGTAGGTGTGCCAGAAGCTGGACCGGATGGCGAGGTCCTCCGCACGGAGTTCGTCGAGGCGTTCCCGCTCGTCGTCCAGCCGGCCGGCGAGTACCGAGACGGACCAGTCGGGGCGGGCCGCGAGTCGGGCACCGGCGATGCGCAGCGCCAGCGGGTGCCCGTCGCAGAGCGTCACGAGTTGCTCGGTCGCGTCCGGGTCGACCGCCACCCGGCCGTCCCCGCAGAGAGTGTCGAGGAGCTGCCGCGCCTCGGCGTCGCTGAGTCGGTCCAGCCGGAGCCGGAGCGCGTCGAGGGTGCTCGCCGGCCGGCGGCTGGTGACCAGGACCGCGCAGTCCCGACCGGCCGGGAGCAGGGATCTGATCTGCGCCGCCCCGGTCGCGCCGTCGAGGAGGATCAGCAACCGCCGGGCGGCGGTCTCGGACCGGAACCGCGCGGCCGCCTCGCCCAGGTCGAGCGGTACGTCCCTGGCCGGCACGCCGAGTGCGCGCAGCAGCTGACCGAGCGCGGACAGCGGGTCGAGACCGGGCATGCCGCAGGTCCCGCCCTGTAGGTCGAGGTAGAGCTGTCCGTCGGGGTAGTGGGCCGCGAGCCGGTGCGCGGCGCGTACCGCCAGGGTGGTCTTGCCCATCCCGCCGGGGCCGTGCAGCACCACCACCGCCGGACCGGTCCGCGTCCCGTTCGCGGCGGTGCAGGCCCGCGCGATGGTACCCAGCTCGTCGACCCGGCCGACGAACGCGGCCGGGTCCGGCGGCAACTGCCGGGGCGGCCCCGGTGGCTCGCTGGGCACGGCGGCCGGCGGCGGGTCGACGGGCTCGGCGCTCGCGTCCGATGTGGACAGCTCCGGGGCCCGGCGCAGGATGGCCTGGTGCAGCCGGGACAGCTCCGTGCCGGGTTCGAGGCCGAGCTGGTCGGCGAAGACCGCCCGGGTCTGCGCGTACGCGGCCAGTGCCGCCGGGGCGTCGCCGGAGCGGTACAGCGCCAGCATGAGCTGGTGACGCAGCCGCTCCCGGTACGGGTTGGCGGTGATCAGCAGCCGCAGCTCGCCGGTGACCGAGGCGTGCTCGCCGCGCGCGAGGCGTACCTGGATCAGGTCCTCGACCAGCGACAGGTGTTGCTCCTCCAGCAGGGTGATCCGGGCGGCCAGTTCCGGCCCCGGGCGTACGTCCTCGGCCGGCCGGCCCCGCCACAGCTCCAGCGCGGCCCGGAATTGTGCGGTGGCGGTGGCGGGGTCGCCGCGATCCAGTGCCGCCCGGCCCAGCTCGACCGCGCTCTGGAAGCGGTGCAGGTCCAGCTCCTCCGGGTCGACCCGCAGCCGGTATCCGGCGGCACCGGCGACCAGCCGGTCGTCGTCGGCGGCTCCGCCCTCCAGTTCGGACAGCAACCGGCGCAGCCCGCTGGCGTAGGTGCGCAGGTTCGCCACCGCCGAGCGGGGCGGCTGGTCCCACAGCTCGCCGACGAGACGGTCCAGCGAGACCCGCTCGTTGGCCGAGAGCAGCAGGATGGCCAGCATCGCCCGCTGTTTCTGCGGGCCGACCGGCACGGCCCGACGGGCGGCGGTGATCCGGAGTGGGCCGAGTAGCTGGAATCGCAGGCTCAAGGCACCTCTACCAGTTTTGTATCGATGTTGTAGGTCGCCGTGTACCACGGCCGGCTACCGTCCGCGATCAGTCTAGAGATCCAGATTGGAGGTACGCGATGACCCGTCACGTCGGCACCCTGGCGGACCGGTTCTTGGCGCTGATGCTGCCCAAGACCACCGCCTCGGCGGTCTGCCAGCCGTCCTGCACCAACACCCCGATGTGCTGCCGGTTCACCAACACCCGGTTCAAGTGGCGCACCTGTAACAGCCAGTGCCAGTGCTGGTGGGGTACCGAGTGCTGAAGTACCGCCCGTGAGAGCGTCGCGGCCGGACACCCCCGGCCGCGACGCGCTCGTGCCCATTCCCGTCAGGAGCGAACCCGTGACCGTCGTCGTCGCCGTACTCGTCGTCCTCACCACACTCACGCTGTTGAACCTGCTGCTCACCTTCGGCGTCGTCAGGAAGCTGCGCGAGCACACGCAGGAGTTGGCCGCCGTCCGCCCGCCGGTGACCCTCACGGTCGGCGCGCGGGTGCCGGATTTCACCGCGTCGACCGCCGGCGGCGAGGTCGTCTCCCTCGCCTCGCTGCACGCGGCCGGCGCCCTGGTGGCGTTCCTCGCCCCCGACTGTTCGGGATGCCAGGAGCAGCTCCCCTCGGTACGGTCGGCGCTCGCCGAGGCGCTGGAGACGCCGACGGCGGTGCTCGTCGTGCTCACCAGGCTGCACCCGGAGCAGCCGGACCGGGAGGAGCGCGAGCGCGCCGAGCTGGTGGCGGCGCTGGGCGTCTCCGACACCCGGGCGGCGGTCGTCCACGAGCCGCTCGACGGGGCGCTCCAGTCGGCCTTCCAGGTCGCCGCCTTCCCCGCGTTCTATCTGGTCGGCACCGACGGGCGGGTGGCCGGGGTCAGCAACAGCGCCGCACAGCTAGCCGAGCTCGCCCCGGGGCGCGACGTCGTGCCCGCCGGGCGCTGATTCCACGGCGGCCCGCAGCCGTCGGACGACCACGCCCCGCACCAGTTCCGGTGCGAGTGCGCCGAAGGCGCGGGAGTCGAGGCTGTGTCGCGGTGCGTCGCCGAGGACGTAGACCTGTCCCTCCGGCAGCGCCGCCACCCGCTTGACCATCAACTGTGTGGCGGCGTCGACGTCGCCCGAGGTGATCCTGATGCCGGGCGGCGGCAGGCAGACGACGACGGCGCCGACCCGCAGTCGCCGCCGGAATCCCCGCCGGAGCACGAGGAGCTGATCGCCGTCCCGGTACGTCGGGGTCATGCTGTCGCCGTTGACCCCGACGACCTGGAGCAGGGCGCGGGCAACCAGGACGGCGATCCCGAGCGTCACGAACGAGCCGGCGACGATCAGCAGAGTGGGTCCAGGCACCGCGCCACGGTAGCCCCTCGTGGGGCGGGCGTTGACAGGAGGCGGGAGAGCGTGTCGTACGTGTCGGAGTTCAGCCGGTGGCTGCTCGTACTGGTCTTCCTGGCCTCGGCCGGCAGCAAGGTGCGGGGGCGGGCGGCGTTCCGGGCCTTCGCCGACTCGTTGCGGGCGATGGCGCTGCTGCCGTCCCGGGTGGTCGTCCCGCTGGCGGTGGCGGTGACGGCGGCCGAGGCGGTGGTGCCGCTGCTGCTGGTACCGCTGCCCGTCGCCGAGGTGACCACGGTCGGGTTCGCGCTGGCGGCGGCCCTGTTGGCGGCGTTCACGGTGGCGGTCGCGGCGGTGCTCCGCCGTGGTACCCGGGTCTCCTGCCGGTGCTTCGGGGAAGCCGCCGCGGCCCCGTTCGGCCGGCAGCACCTCGCCCGCAACGTCGTGCTGACCGTGGTCGCCGGGATCGGCGGGTACGTCTCGCTCGGTGGTACCGGGATGACGGTCGGCACGGTCGTGCTCGCCGTACCGCTGGCCGTGGTGGGGGCGCTCGTCGTCGTCCGCCTCGACGACATCGTCGCGCTCTTCCTGCCCGGCACCCCGGCCGGGGGAGCGGCCCGTCGCGGTACCGCCGTCCGGGGCGGCCGTTCGGTCGGCTGAGCGGCCGGGCTCGGAACGAGGTCGCCTCGGGGCCGCCCGTAGTCTTCGGCGGGTGAGGGAGATCGTGACGTACCTGGAGCTGACGGCCCGCGACCAGTTCGTCCCGGCCGACCCGGTGCCCGGGCTGGCGCTGGAGCCGTTGGACCGGGACTCGCCGTTGGTCGTCGAGTTGCAGGTCGAGATCGGCGCTCCGCACGGCTGGCCGTGCGCGACCCGAACCGGGGAGGAATGGCGCGCCTGGTTCACCCGCTACCCGGACCGGGTGTTCTGGCTGCTCTCTTTCGCCGGTGAGCCGGCGGGACTGGTTGCCTACGATCTCCATCCCGGCGACGAGGTGGAGATCGAGACCTTCGGGCTGGTGCCGAGGTTCGTCGGCCGGCGCCTGGGCGGGTACGCGTTGACGCTCGGGGTCCAGCGGGCCTGGGAACTGACTCCCACCGTACGGCGGATCTGGTTGCACACCTCGTCGGTGGACCACCCGCACGCCCTGCCCAACTATCACCGCCGAGGCTTCCGCACCTTCCGGACCGAAGAGGGCGAACGCGGCTGAGCCGACGCCGACGATCTCGACAAGCGAACGATCCTCATGACATCGTCGGTGTCCGCCACCATCCGGGGCTGCCGGGCTCCGGGGGGAGGAGACGGAGGGACGATGTCCGCGCTCAGCTTCCTCGCTCGCCGTCGGCGTACCGCTGACGGCACCGTCCACACCGGCCGACCCGGCCGACGGAGCCGCCCCGCCCCGCCCGCCGGGACCGGCACCACGTCCGCCCGATCCCGCACCCGCCGGGGCCTCACCGGTGCCCTCGGCATCACCCTGACCGCCGTACTCGGCGCTGGCCTGGCGACGCCGGCCGCCGCCTGGACCGGCGGTGCCGGGCAGCGGCTCGACATCGAGGTCCTCTCCAGCCGGGCCGATCAGGTCACCGGCGGCGACGCGCTGGTCCGGGTCACCGTCGACGGCCGGACCGACCCGCGCTCGGTCCGGGTCACCCGTAACGGCGCCGACGTCACCCGCGCGTTCCGGGTCGACGGCCGGTCACTGCGCGGCGTCGTCGACGGGCTCCGGGACGGCGCGAACCTGCTCCGGGCGAGCGCCCGGTCGGCCCGTACCGCGACCCTGGCCGTACGCAACCATCCGATCTCCGGTCCGATTTTCTCCGGGCCACAGCAGTATCCGTTCCTCTGCCGCACCGAACAGAACGGACTCGGCGCCCCGCTCGTGGACAACCAGGACCGTCAGGGCATGCGGGTGTCCGGTCCGGACGGCGCGATCGTCGGCTGGAGCCGGGACTGTGCCGCCCCGACCGTCACCGACCGGCTCTACCGGGCCGCCGACGGCACGTTCAAGCCGATGCCGACGGACGGCAGCCGCCCGGCCGACCTGACCACCACCCGCACCCTGGACGGCCGGACCGTCGACTACGTCGTACGTCGGGAACGCGGCACCATCAACCGGTTCGTCTACTCGATCGCGGTGCTGGAGGGGAACTGGAACCGGCGGGTCGTCTACCGCTTCGACGGCGGGGTGGCGATCGGACACGACCAGGGTCGGCTTCCCGGCGGGCACCTCTACCACGAGGGTCTCTCGCTCGGCTACGCCGTCCTCTACTCCACCGGCACCCGCACCGCCACCCACTACAACCTCGTGCTCGGCGGCGAGACCGCGCTGATGCTGAAGGAGCACTTCGTCGAGGAGTACGGCGTTCCGCTCTACACGGTCGGGGTCGGCGGCTCCGGCGGCGGCATCCAGCAGTACGTCTACGGCCAGAACTACGGCAACCGGGTGATCGACGCCGCGATTCCGCAGTACTCGTATCCGGACATGGCCACCCAGACGATCCACGTCGGCGACTGTGAGCTGCTCGAGTACTACATGGACGTCACCGATCGCGCGAACCCGAAGTGGCGGAACTGGGAGAACCGGACCTGGCTGATCGGCATGAACGCCAGCGCCACGGTGCCGAACCCGTACCTCGGTGGTGCGCCCGGCTCCACCGAGTGCATCGAGGGCTGGCGCGGCCTGACCCCGCTGGCACTGAACCCGCGCTGGTTCCCCGGCGACCCGCTTTGGGACCGGATGGACCCGCCCGGGGTGGCCGAGACGGTGCAGTGGTCGCACTGGGGCGACCTGGTCAACATCTACGGCACCGGCCCGGACGGGTACGCCCGGTCCACCTGGGACAACGTCGGCGTCCAGTACGGGCTCTCGGCGCTGACCTCGGGCCGGATCACCCCGGCCGAGTTCCTCGACCTGAACGCCCGGGTCGGCTCCTGGAAGCCGCAGTCGGAGATGGTGCAGGAGGGCTGCCCGTTCACCCCGGCGGCCTGTGCCGACCCGGCCCAGTTCGACCCCTGGTCGTCCCGGAACATGCGCCTGTCGCCGGACGGCGGTCGGACACCGGCACCGCGTACCACGGGTGACCGGCGGGCGATCCGGGCCGCGTACGAGTCCGGGATCGTCTTCACCGGCGACATCGACATCCCCATCATCGACTGGCGGCACTACCTCGAAGAACAGCTGGACATGCACAACTCGCACCAGTCCTTCGCGTCCCGGCAGCGGATGCGCGACCACGACCGGGACGCCGGCAACCAGGTCATCTGGTTCACCGACGCCCGCCCGGCCGAGGCGCACGACCAGACCCCGGAGGCGCTGGCGGTGATCGACGACTGGATGGCCAACCTGCGTCTCCGGCCGTGGCGGGGCGTGCAGGGCAACAGGCCGGCGCTCGCCGTCGACCGCTGCTTCCGCACCGACGGTACGGAGATCGCCCGGGGTGACCGCGTCTGGGACGGCATCCTCGACAACCGGCCCGACGGCGCCTGCACCCGACAGTTCCCGCTCTACGGGACGTCCCGGACGGTCGCCGGTGGGCCGATCGAGGGCGGCGTCTACGCCTGCGACCGGCAGCCGGTCCGGGTGGCGATCGCCTGGGGCCTCTACGGATCGTGGCGCCCGACCGACGCCGAGCGGCGGCGCCTGGAGCAGATCTTCCCGACGGGGGTCTGCGACTACCGCTGACGCACCGCCGGCCACGAGCCGGCGCCCGACCTCCAGGCCGGGCCGAGCGGACCGCCTCGCGTCGAAGCTGGCGCGGTGCGGCCGAGCGGCCCGGCCGCGGTCTGTCACGGCCACGGTGGACGTCGTCCCGGCCGGTCGTTCGGTCGTCGGTCCTGTTCGGAGGGCGTTGACAGCCTATACATAACCGTTAAGCTCTAACCGTTATGTATAGGCGGTCGGGGTTCGGGTCACGGGCTCGCCGGCACCGCCGCGCCAGGGGGAGGGGCGACCGATGACCGAGCACGCCGTCCGGCCGGCCGCGATCACCGCGGACAGCGCGCCGCCGGGAGTACCCGAGTCGTCCGCGACCGCCGACGGCGGGCGGGTCGCGCCGCCCCCGGTCGCCTGGCGACCGCTCGGCGCCGTCGCCGCGCTGGTCGGCACGCTGCTGTTGGCCACCAACGGGGGCTACGGCTACCACCGCGACGAGCTCTACTTCCTGATGCTCCGCCCCGACTGGGGCTACCGGGACCAGCCGCCGCTCACCCCGGCGGTCGCCCGGCTGGCCGACACCCTCTCCGGCGGCTCGCTCTGGGGACTGCGGGTGCCGGCCACCCTCTGCGTGCTGGCAGCGCTGCTGCTGGCCGCCCTGCTCGCCCGCGAACTCGGCGGCGGCGCGCTCGCCCAGACCCTGGCCGCGTTCGGTCTCGGCACCGGGGCGGCCACGCTGATCTTCGGACACGTGCTGCTCACCGCCGGGTTCGACGTGGTGGTCTGGCTCGGCATCGTCCTCTGTGCCACCCGGGCGCTGCTGCGCGACCAGCCGCGCTGGTGGCTGGCGGCCGGGGCGGTGCTCGGGATCGGGCTCTACAACAAACTGCTGGTGGCGCTCCTGCTGGTCGGGCTCGGCGCCGGGCTGCTCGCGGTGGGACCGCGTCGGGTCCTGGCCAACCGCTGGCTCTGGGCCGGCGTGGCGCTCGCCCTGGTGGTCGGCGCACCCAACCTGGTCTACCAGCTCAGCCACGAGCTGCCCCAGGCCGACATGGCCGGCGCGATCGCCGAGAACAAGGGCGCCGAGTCGCGGACCACCTTCCTGCCCTTCCAGTTCCTGCTGATCGGGCCGCTGCTGGCGGCGGTCTGGCTCGCCGGCCTGGTCGGGCTGCTGCGTCGCCGACCGTGGGGGCCGGTACGCGCGCTCGCCGTGGCGTACCTGGTCGTCTGCGTACTGGTGCTGGTCTCCGGCGGTCAGCCCTACTACCCGTACGCGCTGCTCGGCGTGCTCTTCGCCGCCGGGTGCGTACTGGTGGCCGAGTGGCTGCGGCGGGGGCGACGGCGGCTCCGCGCCCTCGTGGTCGGCGCGGCGTACCTGCTGAACGCGGCGACGAGCGCGGTGATCGCGCTGCCGCTGCTCCCGGTCGAGGTGCTCGGCGACACGCCGGTACCCGGCATCAACATCACCGCCGCCGACTCGGTCGGCTGGCCCCGCTACGTCGACCAGGTGGTCCGGGCGTACGACGAACTCGCGCCCGCCGACCGGGCCGCGGCGGTCGTGCTGACCGCCAACTACGGCGAGGCCGGTGCGCTCACCCGACTCGGCGCCGACCGGCTACCGCCGATCTACAGTGGACATAACGAGCTGGGCTTCTACGGACCGCCGCCGGAGTCGGCGACCGTGCTGATCGGGGTCGGCGTGGGCGAGGCGGCGGAGCTTCGCCGCTACTTCGGCGAGTGCCGGACCGCCGGCCGGCTCGACAACGGGGTCGGGGTCGACAACGAGGAGCAGGGCGTGCCGGTCGTGGTGTGCCACGACCGGGGGCCGGCCTGGGCCGAGCTGTGGCCCCGGGTCCGGCACTTCGACTGATCCCGTCCCGGAGCGCCGGGGCTGCGGGCGGGGGACAGTGCCCCGGCGGGCGTTCTGGTTTGATACGGCGGTAGCGGTGCGGACCACGCGCACCGCACCTTGCCGGTCGTTCGTCGCGAATCATCCGTCCCGAGGCAACCGATGACCGGCTGGCTGCGTCTTGTCAGGTGTCGATCCAGGACTACGTCGGTGAGGGGTGCCGGTGCGAAGGCGACTGCTGCTGCGTTCGTGCGTGCTCGTGTTGCTCGTCGGTGCGGGCGCCGCGTGCAGCGAGTCGGACCCGGAGGCCCAGACCCCCGGACTGGCGGCCCGGGGCACCACGATGACCACGGCGAAGCCGGCCCGGCAGAATCTCGACAACCGGGTCAGCCTGACCGGCAGAGTCACCATGAACCCGGTCTTCGGCGTGGTGGCACCGGTCGCCGGGCAGATCCGCTACCGCGACGTCGACCCGCCGCAGAGCACGCCGACCAGGGCGACGCGGGTGGCCAGCGTCTGGGCCAAGGGCAAGTCGCACCGGGTCGACGTCCCGGCCGGTGCCGTCTTCGCCGGTCGGCTGGTCGACGACCGTTCCAACGTCACCGCCGGGATGCCGGTGGTATCGGCGAAGCGGATCGGGTACGGGCTGGTCGCGGAGATCGACGGCGCTCAGGCGTACCAGATCTCGGACTCGCTGGCGACCGTGCAGGCCCAGATCAAGAACGGCCCCGGCCCGTTCGCCTGCAAGGTCCTCGGCACCATCGCCGCGCTGCCGGCCGGGACGATCCCGGATCCGCCGGCCCCGGAGCCGTCGACCGACCCGTCCGCCGGCCCGGGTGCGCGCCCGGTCGTACCGGTCGGCCCGCCACCGGACCCGGGGCGGCCGGTCGAACCCTCCGAGCCGACCGGCATGCGGCTGGTCTGCACGGCGCCGTCGAACGTCAAACTGATCAACGGTGCCACCGCCACCCTCCAGGTGGTGACGGCCCGGGCGAAGAACGCACTCGTGCTCCCGGTCGAGGCGGTCGCCGGAGGGCAGGGCAGCGGCAAGGTGGACGTGGTCGGCCCGGACGGCAACCGGGAGACCCGGGACGTGGTGCTCGGGCTCAGCGACGGCAAGGTCGTGCAGATCAAGTCCGGGCTGACCGGTGACGAGACGGTCGCCGTACCCGGACCCAACCTGCCACCGGCGAAACCGGCGCCGGGGCAGCCCGGCGGCCCGGCCGACCCGATGGGCGGGAAATGACGGCGCTGCTGGAACTGCACGGCATCACCAAGACGTTGAAGGGGCAGCGCACGCCCCGGACGATCCTCGACGGCGTCGACCTCACCGTCGCCGAGGGGGAGAGCGTGGCGATCCTCGGCCGGTCCGGCTCCGGCAAGAGCACCCTGCTCAGCCTGATCGGCCTCTTCGACCGTCCCGACGGCGGCCGCTATCTGCTCGGCGGCCGGGACATCACCCGGCTGCCCGAACGCCGGGCCGCCGCCCTGCGCAGCGCCGAGTTCGGCTTCGTCTTCCAGCGGTTCTTCCTGCTGGGGCACCTCACCGCCGCCCAGAACGTCGCGATGGCCCTGGTCAACGGGCAGGGCTGGCTCCCGCGCCGCAAGCGCCGGGCCCGCACCATGGCCGCGCTCGACCAGGTCGGCATCGCCCACCTGGCGAAGCACCGCCCGGCCCGGCTCTCCGGCGGTGAACAGCAGCGGGTGGCGGTGGCCCGGGCCCTGGTCCGGGAACCTCGCCTGTTGCTGGCCGACGAGCCGACCGGCGCGCTCGACACCGAGACCGGCAACCTGGTGATCGAGGTGATGCGCTCGGCCACCGAACGCGGCTGCGGGCTGATCCTGGTCACCCACGACCGGGACCACGCCGACAAGATGCGCCGGGTGCTGCGGCTCAACGACGGGGTGCTCGCACCGGCGACCGCCACTCCGGACCAGCCGGCGGGGAGCCCGGAGCCGGGCGCGACCGGAGCCACCCCTTCCGGGGCCGCGCACTCCGCAACACCAGCGCCGTTCGGGACCGCGTCGTTCGGGACCGTCCCGGCGCCGGAAGGGGCGGGCCGGTGATCCGGCTCTCCGGGCGGTTCCGCTCCGCGCTGATCATCGGCGTCCAGGGCATCCGGGCCCGCAAGTTGCGTACCTTCCTGTCGATGGTCAGCCTCTTCCTCGGCGTACTGGCCGTGGTGGTGGTGCAGGCCGGCGCCGAGACCCTCGAAGAGGCCCAACTGGCCAACCTCGCGCTACAGGTGGGCAAGGACGGCACCCGGCAGGCGTACCTTCCGGGCAGCCGGGAGACCGTCCGGGCCAGCTCCGAGACGCTGGCGAACCGGCCGGACGCGGTCGCGATCGTCACCCGGCAGGCGATCGTCGGCGAGCCCGGAGTCGCCCCGGTCAACCCCGGCGGAGCCCCGTTCGACCAGGCCGGTGGCTACGGCGGCCCGGGTGGTCCCATGTACTGCGACCAGTACGGCTGCCGCCCGACCTCGCCGGGCGGCGACGCGGGCACACCGGTGCCCGGTCAGGCGATCGAGTTGACCCTGACCACGTTGACCGGCGACATCCGCCAGTTCAAGCCCTTCCGGGAGGTTTCCGGGGAGTGGCTGGACTTCACCTCGGTGCCCTCCCTGGCACCCCGGCTGGTGCTCAACCTGGAGGCGGCGAAGGGCTTCAACCGGCACCAGGTGCCGGCCGAGATGCGCATCGACGGGACGACGGCCAACCCGACGCCCCGGATCATCGGCGTCGTCGACGACGGCAGCCCGCAGCCGGTCGCCTACTCCCGGGCCGACGAACTGGCGACCTGGATGGCTCCGGCGGCCGACCCGAGCGAGCTGGGTCCGGGCCTCCAGGTGATGTTGGCCCCGACTGCGGGCGAACTGGAGCGGCTGCTGGCGCTCCGGCTCGCCGCGGCCGGGATACCGGCGGACCAGATCCACTTCGAGACGATCGAGGCCCGCAAGCAGATCGCCCGGGACCTGGCGCTGATCCGCTGGATCTTCCTCGGCATGGCGAGCCTGGTCCTGTTGATCGGGGTGGCGGGAATCCTCAACGTCGGGCTGGCGACGGTCGGGGAGCGGGTCGAGGAGTTCGCGCTGCGCCGGGCGGTGGGCACCTCGCGGCTGCTGTTGGCCGGCATCGTCCTCGCCGAGACCCTGCTCACCGGCCTGCTGACCGCGGCCGCCGCCATCGGGGCGTCCGCGTTCGCCCTGAACGTCGCCGGCACCCTCTTCGCCGACCAGGCGCCGTTCCTGGCGGACACGGTGTTCCCGTGGCGTGCGGGAGTCGCCGGAGTCATCGCCGGCCTGCTGGCCGGACTGCTCGGCGGTCTCATCCCGGCCATCCGGGCCGCCCGCATCCCGATCGCGACCGTCATGCGCGCCTGACGGCGGCGCGGGGCCGCGTGCGGCCGGATGCCGCCATCCGGTACCCGGCTATACCCCGGGCAGACTGCTCCAACCCCGTACCCTCCGGCGCTCGCGGACGTTCCTCGGAGATCCATTCCGGTCCGGCCGCATGTCTCGCCGTCGGCCGGGAACCGCACACGCACCGGACGACCGGGCGGGACGACGCGGCAGCGAGGGTGGTGGGGGATGGGCGCGAAGAGGCGACCGGCGGACCAGGATCCGGGCGGCCAGCTCCGGCCGGCTGACCCCGACGGCGGTCAGGCGGCCCCGGACGGGCAGGACCGCGGTCCGCAGTCGGTCGAACCGTGGGGCACCACCGGCGGTACGGAGGACCGGGACGCGCCGTGGGGCGCGGCCGAGGACTCGCCGCTGGACGAGGGGAGCGAGGAGGCCGGCCTGCCACCGGCACGGCGTGCCGAACGGCGGGCCGACGCGCAGCCGCCCCAACCGTGGCCGCAGGGGGCGGGCAAGCACGGGTTCGGTTCGGTCGAGCCGACCCGTACCCCGGAAGCGGGACCGGGCGGCGCCCCGGCCGACCCCGGGCCGGGTCGCCGGTTCTTCCCCGACGACACCGCGCTCGACGACCTCCGCAACAACCCGTTGCAGGAGGAGACCGGCATGCACTCCGAGGGCGTCAGCCGGCACGAGTAGCGCGACCCCGGCCCGGCGGAGGGGCTCAGCGCGGCGGTCCGGGCTCGGTGAGGGTCAGGGCCTGACTGGGGCAGAGGTGGACGGCTTCGCGTACCCGGCGGATCGTCTCGTCGTCGTCGGCCGTGGCGCGCCGGACGATCACCGTGCCGTCGTCGTCGTTCTGGTCGAAGACGGCCGGTTCGGTGAGTACGCACTGGCCGGCGCCGACACAACGCTCCAGGTCGGCCGTTATCCGCATCGCGTCTCCTACCAGGTGACCGGGAGCGAGTGCAGGCCGTAGACGGTGGAGTCGTCCTTGAAGGAGAGCTCGTCGGCCGGCACCGCCAGCCTGAGGTCGGGGATGCGGGCGAAGAGGGTGTCGAAGACGATCTGGAGTTCGACCCTGGCGAGGTTCTGCCCCAGGCACTGGTGGGCGCCGAAGCCGAACGCGATGTGGTGGCGCGCGCCGCGGTCGATGTCGAAGGTGTCGCCGTCGGTGAACGCGGCCGGGTCCCGGTTCGCCGCGTTGGCGAGCGTGATGACGCCCTCGCCGGCCCGGATCAGTACCCCGCCGATCTCGACGTCCTCGACGGCGATCCGTGAGGTGACGTATTCGGCGATCGTGAAGTACCGGAGCAGTTCCTCGACGATCTGCGGTGTGACGGCCGGGTCCCGCTTCAGCGCGGCCAGCGCCTCCGGCCGCTCCAGCAGGGTCATCGTGCCGAGGGAGATCATGTTTCCGGTGGTCTCGTGCCCGGCGAGCAGCAGCAGGAAGCCGAGGCCCGCCAGATCCCTGTGATCGGCTCCCTTGCCGAGCTGCCGGCTGAGCAGGTCGTCACCGGGTGTCTTCGCCTTCTCCGCGATCAGCGTGGCCATGTACTCGCGGATCTCCTGGGCCGCGGCGAAGCGTTCCTGCGCCGGGGTCGACCGGTGCAGCAGGTTCGCCGAGCGGCTCTGGAAGAAGTCGTGGTCGGTGTAGGGCACGCCGAGCAGTTCGCAGATGACCAGCGACGGCACCGGCAGCGCCAGCGTCGGCACGAGGTCGGTCGGGCGTGGCCCGGCGAGGACGGCGTCGAGGCAGTCGTCGACGATCTCCTGGATGCGCGGGCGCATCGCGTTCATCCGCTTGATGGTGAACTCGCCGACGACGGCGCGACGGGCTTCACCGTGCTCCGGCGGGTCGAGCCCGATCAGCACCGGTCGTTCGTCGGCGGCGCGCGGCCGGCCGGGGGGCTGCAACGGATATCCGTCGCGCTGCCGGTCGGAGCTGAACCGTGGATCGGTGAGCATGGTGCGGATGTCTTCGAGCCGGCTCAGCGCCCACGCCGTCGAGCCGTCCGGCAGGGTCACCCGGGCCACCGGCTCCTGCTGTTGCAGCCGCAGGTGTTCGGCCGGTGGCGCGTACGGGCAGCTGCGCTTCAGGGGAAGTACCGGAGAAGCGGTCATCGTGTCCTCTCCCATCGCAAAGGATGCTCAAGCAGACGAACTTCCTCCGCCGCAGCGAGCGTACCGCGATCCGGGGGGCCACTGTCCATGGTGCTGATCCGACGCCGTGGCTCTCAGCCGGCCGGGTCCATGGTGACGACGATGTTGCCGTACTTGCCGCGGTCCAGGTGGCGGTGCGCCTGCCCGATCCGCGCCAACGGGTAGCGCTCCGCGATGACCGGCCGGAGCGCGCCGGCCTCGGCCAGCTCCCGCACCAGCAGCAGGTCGCGGGTCTTCTCCGCCGCCTTCCGCAGCCCGGTGAACGAGACGACCGCCTTCCGCCGGCCGAACGCGGCCGTCCACGGGGTCAGGAGCAGCAGGCTCGGCGACGGTACCGGGCTGAGGTAGCGTCCGGCCGGGTTGAGTATTCGGCGGCAGCGGCCGAACGTACTGGTGCCGGCCACGTCGAAGACGACGTCGTAGCTCTGGCCGGTGCGGGTGAAGTCCTCCCTGGTGTAGTCGAGCACGGTGTCGGCGCCGAGTTCGCGTACCAGGTCGAGGTGGGGTGTGCTGCACACCCCGGTGACCCGGGCGCCGAGGTGTCTGCCGAGTTGCACGGCGGTGCTCCCGACGCTCCCGGAGGCCCCGTTGACCAGGAGCGTCTGGCCGGGGCGAAGCCGGGCCCGGTCGCGCAGGAACGCCAGCGCGGTCCCGTCGATCAGCGCGACCGCCTCGGCGAAGTCGAGGTTGGCCGGCTTGGGTGCGATGGCGCCGTCCTGGCGGACGCGGACGTACTCGGCGTGCGCGCCGAAGTCCGGCCCGGTGACGCCGACGACCTCGTCGCCGACCCGCAGCCGCGTCACGCCGGCCCCGACCGCCGAGACCACACCGGCGAAGTCGGATCCGAGCACCGTCCACCTCGGACGGCGGAGCCCGAAGAAGAGTCGGGAGTAGCCCGGCGAGCCGCGCCGGGCGGTACCGTCGGTCACCCCGACCGTCGCGGCGTGGACCCGGACGACGACGTCCTGGTCGCCGGGAACGGGGGTCGGGACCTCCTCGACCCGGACCACGTCCGGCGGGCCGTACGTCCGGTACACGGCTGCTCTCATGGCTGCTCTCCTCCGGGGTCGGGGTACTGGAACACCTCGTCGAGCGGCACCGCGAAGACCCGGGCGATCTGGAACGCCATCTCCAGCGACGGCGAGTATCTGCCCTGCTCGATCGCGATGATCGTCTGGCGGGTCACGCCGATCCGCTCGGCGAGCTGGGCCTGCGTCATCTCGCCGGCGGCGAAGCGCAGGGCACGGATCGAGTTGGTGACCCTGGTGGGTTTGACCACGGCTAGATACCCCTGCGGTAGGCGCGGAGCTTGACCACCGACCCGACCACCGCGGAGGCGACGAAGCCGAGGTAGAGCACGTTCGCGATCCAGAAGTGCTCGGCCTCGAAGAGCGCGAGGCCGAGTGCCGCGAGCGCGGCGGTCATCAGCAGCCGCTGCCCGACGCGGTCACCGAGCCAGTGGATCTCCCTGTCCCGGACGTCGCCGGAGTGGCTGTCGCTGGGGCGGGCGATCTCGACCGCGATGCGGGCCACGATCGACGCGACGATCGAGACGCCGATCGCCAGCAGCAGGGTCGGCACGTATGTCACCGCGGCCACCGGCGTGCCGGCCAGCCGGCCCAGGACGACCGCGAGATAGCCGAGGTAGACGGTGACGCCGACCATCAGGGCCACCCAGGTGCCCTTTTCCTCGTACGACATGGTTGCCGCCTTCGAGAGGTAAAGAATTATTGACATGTCGAAGAGTAAAGAGCCGTAGACATCATGTCAAGTTTTCTGGACACGATGCGGCCCGGCATCCCAGTGACGTGGTGTTCCGGTGGCGGGGCGTTCGGGCCGGCAGCGGTGCGGATCGGCCCGGCTCGTCCGCAGCGCCGCCGGCCGCGCCTCAGTGCGGTAGCGGCCGGTTGGTGTAGACGGTGATGCCGTAACCGGTGCCGTGCCGGACCCAGCCCGCCGCGTCGTAGAAGGCGGTGGTGCCGGCGACCTGGGGAACGGTCAGCAGCCACGCCGGCCGGTCGTCCGTCAGCGCCGCCAGCAGGCGCCGGCCGAGTCCGGCCCGCCGGGCCGCCGGGCGTACGGCCAGCTCGGCGACCTCCAGCCAGCCGGAGAGCGTCTCGGTGGCCGGTCCGAGGAGCCGGCGTACCAGCCCGTAGGCGCGGTCGGCGGGGAACGGGGTCGGAGTGGTCAACCCGAGCGCGAAGGCCGGAACGGTCCCGTCCTCGGCATCGGGTCCGGCGAGCCCGGCGCCCTCGGCCAGGACGGCGACGAAGCCCGGCTGCCCGGCCCAGTCGGCCAGCAACTCGCCGAACCGGGCGACCCGCTCGGGGGAGTCGTTCCACGGCGGCGCGCAGAACACCGCCGCGTACGTCTCGACCAGCCGGTCGTGCAGCGCCAGCGCCTCCGGCCCGGTCAGCCGGCGCAGTACCGGTGGCAGGTCGGGGTGGACGAACCGGTCGGGTTCGGCGCTCCGGAGCGGATCCGTCGCGGCGTGGCGGTGGTCCCGGTCCGAGGCGTGCACGATCCGGCAGCCTACCCGCCGCCGGTGGCGCCCTCGGCCCCGCTGGCCGGCCGATCCTCCGCCCGACCCGGTGCGCGGGAGTGGTCCGGGCCGCTCCCGGCCGACGCCAGCCGGGCGTAGACGTCGCCGGACCGGCCCAGCGGGCGGAAGCGTTCGAGCAGGCTCACCAGGCCGGCGGCGTCCAGCCAGCGCTCGCTGGCGAACCGCATCGTCTCGACCGGCGAGTAGTTGTAGCGGTATCCGCCGACGGGCGCAGCCAGGTCGTCCACGATGTCCAGTGCGGCGATCGCGGCGTCGTGCGCCGACGGAAGGTACTCGAACGACAGCGCGGCCAGCGGTCGGCTGAGTCCGGCGAGGACGTTCGCCTCGAAACCCTCCACGTCGATCTTGCAGAACGCCGGTACGCCGTGCGCCTCGATGAGTTCGTCGAGGGTCGCCACCTCCACCTGCACCGCGCGGTCCCACCTCACCCGTGCGAAGCTGCGGTCCGTGGTCACCGAGCGGATCCAGTCGGCCGACATCGTCGACACCGTCGGGGTGGCCGTGGAGAGTGCCATCGTCGCCCGACCGGATCGAGCGCCGAGCGCCGCCGGGACGATGGTGACGCCGTGGTCCCGGCGGAACGCCCAGCGCAGCACGCGCAGGCAGTCCGGCTGCGGTTCGACGGCGACGACCCGGGCGCCCAGCCGCCGCCAGATCCGCACCCGGCCGCCGACGTGCGCGCCGATGTCGAAGCCGACATCTCCCGGGCGCAGGAACTGCCCGTAGAGTCGCGCGGCCCGGCGCTGGGTGGCCGGCCGGCAGTGGTAGAGCAGCAGGGACCGGGCGATACCTCTGGCCCGGATGAACATGTTTTCAACCTAGCAGCGGCAATTGTCGTCCCGCTTCCGTTCGGAGTTGCCGGTCAGCCCCGGTACGGGCGCTCCACGAAGGTGGAATCCGTACTCGGCTGGGGCGGTGATCGCGGGTTCGGTAGGGTGGGACCCGGTGTGCCGGGAAGTCTGGTCGGCGGTTCATTCGTCGACCCACCGGAGGCACTGTGATGGCCACCCCCGGCAGCCGTATGCCGAACCTCTTCGACCGGGGCAGTTGGCCCGAGGTTCGCCGCATCGGTGACATCCTGCGTGCCGAGACCGTCGGCGGCGTGTTGCTGCTGGTCGCCGCCGTACTCGCGCTGGCCTGGGCGAACTCGCCGTGGTCCGGGGCGTACCGGTCGCTCGGTGACCTCACGATCGGCCCCGCCGCCCTGCACCTGGACCTCTCCCTGGCGACCTGGGCGGCCGACGGCCTGCTGGCGATCTTCTTCTTCGTCGCCGGGCTGGAACTCAAACGCGAGTTCGTCGCGGGGGACCTTCGGGAACCCCGCCGGGCGGTGCTGCCGGTCGCGGCGGCCGTCGGCGGCATGGCGGTGCCGGCCCTGATCTACGTGGCGTTCAACCTGCGGACCGGGGACGGGGCGCTGGCCGGTTGGGCGATCCCGACCGCCACCGACATCGCGTTCGCGCTCGCCGTACTCAGCGTGATCAACACACATCTGCCTTCGGCGATGCGGACGTTCCTGCTGACCCTCGCGGTCGTCGACGACCTGCTGGCGATCATGATCATCGCGTTCTTCTACACCAGCGCGCTGCACCTCGGCTGGCTGCTGCTGGCGCTGGTCCCACTGGCGCTGTTCGGCCTGCTGGTCCAGCGGCGGGTGCGATCCTGGTGGCTGCTGCTCCCGCTGGCGGCGGTGACCTGGGCGCTGGTGCACGCCTCCGGGGTGCACGCCACGGTCGCCGGGGTGGCGCTCGCCTTCACCGTACCGGTATTGCGGCGCAAGCCCGGGCCCGGACCGGGGCTGGCCGAGCACTTCGAGCACCGGTTCCGGCCACTCTCCGCCGGGATCGCGGTGCCGGTCTTCGCGTTCTTCGCCGCCGGGGTCTCGGTGGTCGGCGCGGGCGGCCTGGGTGCGTCCCTCACCGACTCGGTCGCCGTCGGGGTGGTGGTCGGGCTGGTCGTGGGCAAGGCCGTCGGGGTCTTCGGCGCGACCTGGCTGGTGCAGCGGTTCACCCGGGCCAGGCTCGCCGAGGGGCTCAGCTGGTGGGACGTGTTCGGGCTGGCGCTGCTGGCCGGGATCGGCTTCACCGTGTCGTTGCTGATCGGCGAGCTGGCGTTCGGCGCCGGCAGCGAACGCGACGACCACACCAAGATCGGCGTACTCGTCGGCTCACTCCTCTCGGCGCTGCTGGCCGCGGTCGTACTCCGGGCCCGCAACCGGCACTACCAGCGCATCCGCACGGTGGAGGAGCACGACGCCGACGCCGACGGGGTGCCGGACGTCTACCAGGAGCGGGACCAGAGCGCCCGGGGATGATCCCGACACCCGCCCACCTGGCCGGGGCGTCCGACGTTCGACGCCGCAAGAGCCGCCCGAGGACACACTCGTGGTCGTCGAGGCGGAGCGTCCGCAGCGCCGACTACGGCGGCAGGTCCGGCGTGAGCGCCACGGCCAGCCGGTCGAGCCAGGGCGTCGGGTCGGTCCCGGCCGGCGGATGCCCGTCGGACAGGTCGGACCAGTCCACCGCCCAGCCCCGGACCGCCGCCGGTCGCAGCAGCTCCGGGTCGGGAATGCGGCGCAGCAGCGTACGGAGCAGCCGGGCCGGGAGGCGTACCCCGGGCAGCTCGGCGAGCAGCACCGCGTCGTAGAGGTCCTTTCCGGTGCAGTGCCCGTCGGTCGCCTGGTCGGTGCAGAGCCACTGGAGTTTCCAGGCGAGCGAGAGCTGCGGCGTCGCCGCCCACACCACCGTCGGCGGGTCGGTGCCGTCCTGCCGGGGCACCGCGAGCAGTCGGGGCGGCTCGGGCAGCCGCTCGTCGTACGCGAAATCGAGCTGGACCGTGCCGGCGAGCGCGTCGCCGGCCCGCCAGGGCACGACGAGCCGGCTTCCCCCGCCGCCCTCCCCGGCGCGGTAGTCCGAGTCGTACGAGTAGCCCCAGGTGCTGTCCTCGACGATCCCCGCCGGGTCGACCCGGAGGTCGCCGACGGCCGTGGGGTGGTGGCGCAGCAGCTCGACGACGTCCCGGTGCGGGCTCGGCAGCAGCGCGGTCTCGGCGGCCTCGACCCAGTGCAGCCCCTCCGGTGGCAGCCGCGCCGGCAGGCCGCCGGTGTCGAAGTCCTCGAACATCCAGGGCTCGTCCCGGGGCACCCCGTGCACCGCCTCCGGCCAGAGCCGGACCGGGTCGAGGCGGTCGACGTAGGGGTGCGGGTGCAGGTCGTCCAGCGGGACCGGCGCGCCGGGCCGCACCACCCAGTCGAGGTCGCCGGGCTCGCGCGCCCGGTCACCGACCCAGGACCGCATCGTCATGCTGCCGCGCAGCACCAGGGCGTCGCCGCAGGGTGCCGCCGCGACCAGCGCGAGTATGTGGTCGAGCACGGCGAGTCGGGCCGCCCGCTCGTCGGTCAGGCCCGGTCCGGCCCCCGCCTGGCTGTGCACGCCGGGCAGGCTACCGGCCCGGTACGACGGCCACCGCCCCCCGGCGCCCGGCATCGGCGTCCGCGCGGTTCCGCCCCGGAAGCGCCGGGCCGGAACCGGCGGCTGCGGGCCGGAACCGGTGGCTGCGCTCGGTCAGGCCGGTCGGCGGTCCGGCCGGTCGGCCAGGGCGCGGAGCCGGTCGTCGAGGGCGTCGAGATCCGGTACGAACCAGATGTGGTCGGCCCGGTTCGACTCCTGGACCAGGGCGCGCAGCGCGGAACTGGCCGCGAGGTGCCCGGAGATGTCGCCGACCACCACCAGCCGCAGCCGGTAGTTGACGAACTTCTGCATCACCTCACCGGCGAAGCGGGTGCCGAGGGTGAAGAAGCTCGGGTCGAGCCGGCTCGCCGGCACCGCCACCACCGTGGCACCGAGGAAGGCCGCGCCGATCAGGTCCAGCGCGTCCTGCTCGGTGCGGACCGGCGGGCCGGCCGGGTCGCAGACCAGCACCGACGCGCCGGCCCGGTCCTGGATCTCGTCAGGCATCCGGCACCTCCCCGCCGAGCAGGCCGTTGTCGCCGTGCAGCACGGCGTCGAGCAGCTGTAGCAGCTCGGCGGTGGCGGCGGCGTCGCCGAGTATCACGATCTTCATCCGGCCTCGTTCCCCGTCGTGCACGATCTGCACCCGCAGCGGATGCCCCGGAGTGTGGTTGGTGTTCGCCCCGGCCAGCAGGAGGGTGCCGAGCCGGTCGGCTCCGGACCGGTCGATGCCGTCGACCTGCACGATGCTCGACACCTCGACCGTGGCACGGCCGCCGGGTCGGGGCGGGCCGGCGCCGCCGGTCAGCGCGTCCAGGTCGGCCCGGGCGATCCGGTACTGCTTGCCGATCCGTACCGCCCTGAGCCGGCCGGAGCGGATGTAGCCGCGTACGGTCCGGACGTGCAGGCCGAGCCGGTCGGCCACCTGCTCGACCGAGTACATCTCCTCACTCATCAGCACCTAACCTACCCACGATAGGGAGTGATAGGGAAGTTTGTTGCCACCGTCACGCCGGTAGGTCGAGCCGGTCGAGGCGGCTCCAGATCGTCGGCACCCGGCTGGACCGCGCGCGGCGGCGGGCGGGAGAGATGTCGATCGCGGCCGATACCTGCCGGCAACCGGCGGGCAAAACGCGGGAAACCGACGGCCCTTACGTTTCGATGCGACTCATCCAGTGAGGCGCGCCTAGGGTTCCGTCGCCCCTGCCAGGGGCGGGACTGGTCCGAGAGGCGCAGGCGAGGCCGGCGGCGCGGTCGGCGTCGTTCCACGGCGGGACAAAAGCCCGGGAGACAGCCACCACCCGGCTGTTCCCGGCCGGGCGACCCTCCCCGGAGGTGCCCATGGGTTTCGCACACGACCACCCCGGTCGGCCGCAGCACCAGCACGCCCACCCCGGCGGGAACACCGCCGACGAGCCCGACCCGCTGTCGCGCGACAACTACGGCCCCGAGGCCCGCTACGCGGTGCGGCGCGAGGCGGAGCTGCCGACCACCCGCTGGGAGGCCGAGGTCGAGCGCGGCCTGCGGCTCGGGCTGCCCGGTGCCGACTCCATAGTGGACCGGCGGATTCCGACCTTCTCCCGGGGCGAACTGCCGCACTTCGCCGGCATCAACACGTTCCTCAAAGCGCCCTACGTCGAGGACGTCACCACCTGCGGCGAGTACGACGTGGCCGTGCTCGGCGCCCCGTTCGACGGCGGTACGACGTACCGGTCGGGGACCCGGTTCGGCCCGCAGGGCATCCGGAAGATCTCCGCGCTCTACGGGCCGTACAGCTTCGAACTCGGCGTCGACCTGCGGGAGTCGATCACGATCGCCGACCTCGGTGACGTCTTCACCATCCCGGGCAACATCGAGAAGACCTTCGACCAGATCTCCAAGGCGGTCAGCCACGTCTACGCCTCGGGCGCCTTCCCGGTGGTGCTCGGCGGCGACCACTCGATCGGCTACCCCACCGTACGCGGCGTCGCCGAGCATCTGGCCGGCAACCTGGGCATCATCCACTTCGACCGGCACGTCGACACCCAGGAGACCGATCTCGACGAGCGGATGCACACCACGCCGTGGTTCCACGCCACCGACATTCCGAACGTGCCGCCGAAGAACCTGGTGCAGATCGGCATCGGCGGTTGGCAGGCGCCCCGGCCCGGGGTGCGGGTCGGCCGGGAGCGCGGCACCACCATCATGACCGTCACCGACTGCGTCGAGATGGGCATCGAGGCCGCCGCCGAGCGGGCCCTCGAGGTCGCCTGGGACGGTGCGGAGGCGGTCTGGCTCTCCTTCGACGTCGACTGCCTCGACGCCGCGTTCGTCCCGGGCACCGGCTGGCCAGAGCCGGGCGGCTTCCTCCCGCGCGAGGTGCTCAAGTTCATCCAACTCGTCGCCGAACGGCCGCTCGCCGGCATCGAGGTGGTCGAGTGCTCCCCGCCGTACGACAACGCGGAGATCACCTCGCTGATCGCCACCCGGGTCATCTGCGACACCCTCGGCTGCCTGGTGCGCGCCGGTCACCTCCCCGGGAGGAAAGCATGAGACGACGACGGCTGACCCGACTGTTGGCGGTGGCGGCCTGCGCGACCCTGCTCGGTACCGCCGGCTGCGGCGACGGCGGGGACTCCGGCGGCGCCGGGTCGACCACGGTACGCCTCGGTTTCAGCGCCTGGCCGGGCTGGTTTCCCTGGCAGGTCGCGCAGGAGAAGGGGCTGTTCGAGGCGAACGGCGTCGACGTCGAACTGACCTGGTTCGACAGCTACACCGACAGCCTCCAGGCGCTGAGCACCGGCAACCTCGACGCCAACAGCCAGACCCTGAACGACACCCTCACCTCGGTCAGCGGTGGGGCGGAGCAGACCATCGTGCTGGTCAACGACAACTCGACCGGCAACGACCAGGTCATCGCGGCGCCCGGCATCGCCGACGTCGCCGGGCTGCGCGGCCGGAAGGTCGCGGTGGAGCAGGGCACCGTCGACCACTACCTGCTACTGCTCGCCCTGGAGAGGGCGGGGCTCTCCGAGCGGGACATCGTGCTGACCCCGCTGCTGACCGACGCCGCGGCGGCGGCCTTCGTGGCCGGGCAGGTCGACGCGGTCGGGGCGTTCGCGCCGTTCACCACCACCGCGCTGGGCCGGGCGGGCAGCCGGGCCGTCGCCACCTCGAAGGACTTCCCGGGGGCGATCCCGGACCACCTCGCCTTCGACAGCGGCTATCTCCGCAAACATCCGGAGCAGGTGCAGAAGGTGGTGCAGACCTGGTTCGACACCCTGGACTGGATCGCGGCCAACGAGGCCGAGGCGGTCGCCATCATGGCCCGTCGGGGCGGGGTGAGCGAGGCCGACTACCGGACGTACGACGCCGGGACCACGATCTTCGACCGGGAACGGAACATCGCCGCGTTCAGCCCCGGCGGCGACGCGACCCACCTGGACTTTCAGGCCGACCGGATCGCCGACTTCCTGGTCCGTACCGGGCTGGCTCCGGGCAAGCCGTCGCTGGACGGGTTGCTGGAGCCGAAGTTCGTGCACGCGGTGACCTGATGGAGCGCCTGATCAGCTCCGACGCTCCGGAGCGGACGACTCCGCGCCCGCCGACCGCCCGGCAACTCTTCGGCTCGCTGCCCCGACGCCGCCCGGCCCGGCCGCCGGGCAGCGTACTGGCGTTGCGCGCACCGCTGCGCGGCCGGACCCGTACCCTGCTGGTGCTCGCCTCCGTCGCGCTGCCGCTGCTGACCTGGCTGCTGCTCGGCGCGACCGGGGCGGTCGAGCCCCGGTTCCTGCCGCCGCCGGGTGCGGTCTGGGCGGCCGGGATCGAGATGGCGGCCAGCGGGGAACTCTTCACCGACGCCTGGGCCACCGTCCGCCGGATCCTCTACGGGTACGGGCTCGGCGTCGCCGTGGCGGTGCCGCTCGGGGTGGCGATGGGCAGCTTCGCGGCCGCCCGCTCCGCCCTGGAGCCGGCGAGCGGGCTGCTGCGCTATCTGCCGGCGGCCGCGTTCACGCCGCTGCTGCTGATCTGGCTCGGCATCGGCGAGGCACCGAAGATCGCGTTGATCTTCATCGGCACCGTCTTCTTCAACATGCTGATGGTGGCCGACGCGGTCCGGCAGGTGCCGATCGAGCTGGTCAACGTCTCGTACACGCTCGGTGCCCGGGGCGGTGAGGTGCTGCGCAAGGTGATCCTGCCGTACGCGCTGCCGGGGATCGTCGACGCGGTACGGGTCAACTTCGCCGCCGCGTGGGGGCTGGTGGTCGTCGCCGAGCTGGTGAACAGCCAGGAGGGGCTGGGCAAGCGGATCCTGCTCGCCCAGCGGTTCACCCAGACGGACAAGATCTTCGCCATCCTGGTGGTGATCGGGCTGATCGGGGTGACCGCCGACGTCGTACTCCGAATGGTGCGCGACCGGCTCGGGCGGTGGGTGCCGTGACCACCGGACTGCTCGAACTCGTCGGCGTCAACCGGGTGTTCCGGCGGCACGGCCGGGACGTGCCCGCGCTGGCCGACGTCGACCTGCGGATCGCCCGTACGTCGTTCGTCTGCGTCGTCGGCGCCAGCGGCTCCGGCAAGTCCACCCTGCTCGCCCTGGTCGCCGGCCTCGACCGCCCGTCGGCGGGGGAGATCCTGCTCGACGGCAACCCGGTGCTCGGGCCCGGCCCGGACCGGGGCCTGGTGTCGCAGGGCGGTGCGGTCTATCCGTGGCGGACGGTCGAGCGCAACGTCGCCTTCGGTCTTGAACTGCTCCGGATCGACCGGGCGGAGCGGGCCCGCCGGGTCGCCTGGTATCTGGCGGAGACCGGGCTGACCGGACTCCGCTCGGCGCTGCCGAAGCAGCTCTCCGGCGGGCAGCGGCAGCGGGTCGCGATCGCCCGGGCGCTCGCCTGCGAGCCCGACGTGCTGCTGCTCGACGAGCCGTTCGGCGCACTGGACGTGCAGACCAAGGAGGACATGCAGCTCTTCATCCGGCGGGTGTGGCGGGACACCGGCACCACGGTGCTGATGGTCACGCACGACGTGGAGGAGGCGGTCTTCCTCGGCCAGCGGGTGGTGGTGCTGGCCAGCGATCCGGGTCGGGTCGCCGCCGACCTCACCCTGGAGCTGCCGGACGATCGGGATCTCGACCTGAAGCGGACACCGGAGTTCCTGACGCTGCGGGCCCGGGTCGAGGACCTGGTCCGGAGCTTCCACCACGCCACCTGAGGGCACGCGGCGGCCAGGTATCGCCTCCTCGACGTGAGGTTTGTCCGATCTGCCGGCCGGGCAGTCCTGACGGAGCGACCGGATCACGACGGGGGATGCCATGCGCCGTTCTCGACGAGCCCTTCCCGCCGCGGTGGCGGCGCTCGCCCTGCTGGTCGGCTGCTCGGCCGACGGCGACAGCGACGGCGACGGCAGCGCGGGGACGAGCCCGGGCGGCGGTCCGGTGACGGCGTCGACCGGGCCGGCCACGAGCGCGCCGAGCCGGCCGGCCGGCTCGCCGTCGCCGAGCGCCGGGCAGGTGATCGCCTCGTCGGCACTGCTCCAACCCGAGGATCTCGGCGGGGCGCGGCTCGAACCGCTACCGGAGGGCGACAACGCACACCTGCGGCCGGCGCGGCCGTGCGCCGAACCGTACCCGAGCGACGCGACCCGGAGCGCGGCCGTGGCCATGCGGGCGTACGTCAGCCCCGGCCAGAACGAGACACCCCGGGTGGTGTTGCAGTACGTGGGGTTGCACCCGGGGCACGGCGGAGCGGCCTTCGCGGAGATCACGGCGGCGGTACGGCGGTGTCCGGGCGGCCTGGGCGCGGGGCAGCACCGGTGGGAGGTCGCCGAGACCGGGGTGGCCGGCGACGAGTCGATGCTCCTGCGGGTCTCCGCCCGGTTCAGCTATGGCGACGAGGATGTCGTGTCCACCACCCCGGCCGTGCTGGCCCGGGTCGGCGACCATGTCACGGTCGTCGCCGACCTCGGCTGGGAGAGCGCCAGCGGCGCCGAGCCCTACGTCCGGGACCTGGCGGCGAAGGCCGTCGAACGCCTCCGCGCGGCCGGGTGACCTCCTGCCCGGCTTCGGCTGCCTCCCGCCAGGTCTAGCGGGCCACGGTCGGCAGGGCGAACTCCGCGACGGCACCGCCGTGCAGGCTGCCCAGCCAGACGGTGTCGCCGTGTCTGCGTACTCCGGTGACCATCGAGAAGCCCGGGATCGTGGCCTGGAGGTCGTACCGGATCCGGCCCTCGGCGTCGAGCGCCTGCACCCAGGCGGTGTTCGCCGGTTTCGGTTGCAGCGGGTCCGGCAGGGCCCAGACCGCCCGGCGCACGGCGGGATGCCACGCGGAGACCAGGTCCAGCAGCGCGTTGCGGGGCGAACCCATCGCGATCCAGAGCAGTCCGTCGTCGTCCCGGGCGAGGTTGTCGGGGAAGGCCGGCAGGTTCTCGGCCAGCCGGTCCACCTCGCCGGTACGCGGCCCGGCCAGCCACCGCCGGGTGAGCCGGTACGCTCCGGTCTCGGCCACCACCACGTACGACCCGTCGGCGGCCAGCGCCACCCCGTTGGCGAAGTGCAGCCCGGTCAGCACCTCCTCGGTGTGCCCGTCCGGATGCCACCGGAGCAGCCGCCCGGTGCCGGAGTGTTCGAGCAGGTCCGCCTTCCAGTGCGCCAGGGCGAAGCGCTGGGAGGAGTCGCTGAACCAGACCGAGCCGTCGCCGGCCACCGCCGCGTTGTTGCAGAGCCGCAGCGGCGCCGACCCGACCGGGGTGCCGGCGGCGACCAGGGTGTCGATCCGGCCGGTGTCGGGATCGACCCGGAGCAGCCCGCGCGAGGCGTCGCAGACCACGAGTCGGCCGTCGGGATCCACCTCGACGCCGAGCGGCCGGCCGCCGGTCTCGGCGACCACCTGTGCTCCGCTGCCGTCCGCCGCGAGTCGGACGAGTCGGCCGTCGGCGAGGCCGGTGTGGATCCGGCCGGCGGAGTCGACCGCGACGTCCTCCGGCCCGTGGCCGGGCACGGCGTGCAGGCGTACCGGTGGCATCGGGTCGGTCCCGCCGCGCTGCCGGGCCCGGGCCGGTGCCCGCTCCGGTCGCCACACGACGGGGTCGATCCGGGGTCTGGCCATGGCCCATGGTATCCATCCGGATCGTCGTCAGCGCCGGTCATGATCCGGCGCCGTCCACGTGTATGGCCCGACCGGCCGTCCACGCTGTCCACCCGGGACACGCTGTCCACACCGGACAGGTCGGGCGCGGCGGCTTGACGTCCGCGCCGGGTGACGATATAAACCACATGGTTATAGAACCGAGAGGTTACGAAAGATGACTGCGGATCTGCTCGACGCGACCTTCGCGGCCCTGGCCGACCCGACCCGGCGGGCCATCCTCGCCCGCCTGGCGGCCGGCGAGGCGAGCGTCACCGAGCTGGCCGCGCCGTTCGCGATGAGCCAACCCGCCGTCTCCAAGCACCTCAAGGTGCTGGAACGGGCCGGGCTCGTCTCCCGGGGGCGGGACGCGCAACGCCGGCCCTGCCGGTTGGAGGCGCGACCGCTCAAGGCCGCCCTGGACTGGCTGGAGAACTACCGCGACTACTGGGCGGAGAGCTACCAGCGGCTCGACGGACTGCTCGCCGAACTCCAGGACGAGGGCGACGAGGGGCGGGCCTGATGAGCGACGGCGGCCGGGAGTTGACCGTCACCACCCCGACGGACCGGGAGATCGTGCTGACCCGGGCCTTCGACGCCCCGGCCGGGCTGGTCTTCGACGCGCTCACCCGCCCCGAACTGCTCCGCCGCTGGTTCGGCGCGCGAGGCTGGCAGCTCGTCGGCTGCCGGATCGACCTGCGGGTCGGCGGCGCGTGGCGGTTCGTCTCCCGGGGCCCGGGGGACGAGGAGATGGCGCACGGCGGGATCTACCAGGTGATCGAGCCGGCCCGGCGGCTGGTCTACACCGAGCGGTACGACGACCAGTCCTACCCCGGCGAGACCCTGATCGACCACCGGCTCGTCGAACGGGCCGGCGTGACCACCCTGACCAGCACGATCCGGTACGCGACCCCGGAAGGTCGGGACCGGGTGCTCCGCTATCCGATGCGGCGCGGCGTGTCCGAGGGCTACCACCGGCTCGACGACCTGCTCGCGGAGCGGGTCGCGGCCCCTGTGACCACCCCGATGACCACGGTGCCCGGCGATCGTGCCGGCACCGGCCGGAGACCGAACTCCACAGACGCAGAGAGGCAGCAACCGTGAACTGGACCCTGGAAGTGGTGGTGGTACCCGTCTCCGACGTGGACCGGGCCAAGACCTTCTACGCCGACCAGCTCGGCTTCCACGTCGACCACGACACCCGGGTCGGCGACGACGTACGCATCGTCCAGCTCACCCCGCCGGGCTCGGGCTGCTCGGTCGTGATCGGCACCGGGGTCGTACCGGACATGCCGCCGCCCGGCTCGCTGCGCGGGCTGCAACTGGTCGTCGCCGACCTGGCCAAGGCGCGTGCCCAGCTCGTCGCGCGGGGTGTCGAGGTCAGCGAGATCCAGGTGCTCGGCGAGAACCCGCGCCCCGTCCCGGAGCCGCTGGACAACGTCGGATTCGTCTTCTTCAGCGACCCGGACGGCAACGGCTGGGCCGTGCAGCAGATCTCCTCGCGGGGCTAGCCTCCCGATCTGACGGATCACGGGTGGGCTGCGGCTACGCCGGCCCGGCCGGTACCGCCGGCAGCCCGGCGGTGGCGGCGTGCAGCTGCGACTCGGCGAGTTCGTGGTCGGTGAGGTCGCCGGCCAGATAGGCCCCGTAGGCGGCGAGGTCCAGGTGCCCGTGCCCGCAGAGCGCGGTCAGGATGACCTTCTCCTCGCCGGTCTCCCTGCACCGCAACGCCTCCTCGATGCAGGCGGCCAGCGCGTGGGTGGGCTCGGGGGCCGGCACGATCCCTTCGGTACGCGCGAACCGCACCCCCGCCTCGAAGCACTCCCGCTGGCTCTTTGCCACCGCCTCGATCAGCCCCAGCTCGTAGATGTGCGAGATCAGCGGTGACATGCCGTGGTAGCGCAGCCCGCCGGCGTGGATCGGGTCGGGGATGAAGTCGTGTCCGAGGGTGTGCATCTTCATCAGCGGGGTCATCCCGGCGGTGTCGCCGAAGTCGTACGCGTAGACGCCCCGGGTCAGCGACGGGCAGCTCGCCGGCTCGACGGCCCGGATCGTCACCTCCATCCGGCCGGCCAGCTTCTCCCGGAGGAACGGGAACGCCAGGCCGCCGAAGTTGGAGCCGCCGCCGGTGCAGCCGACGATCACGTCCGGGGTCAGCCCGACCTTGCCGAACTGGGCGATCGCCTCCTCGCCGATCACGGTCTGGTGCAGCAGTACGTGGTTGAGCACGCTGCCCAGCGCGTAGTTGGTGTCCGGGCTCCCGGCGGCCACCTCGACCGCCTCGGAGATCGCGATGCCCAGCGAGCCGGGCGAGTCGGGCTGGCTGGCCAGTACGGCCCGGCCGGCGGCGGTGAGTTCGGACGGTGACGGATGGATGGTCCCGCCGAACGTCTCGATCATGATCTTCCGGTACGGCTTCTGGTCGTAGGAGGCGCGCACCTGCCACACCTCGCACTCCAGGCCGTACTGCGAGCAGGCGAAGGCGAGGGCGGTGCCCCACTGGCCGGCGCCGGTCTCCGTGGTCAGCCGGCGGATCCCCGCTGCCGCGTTGTAGTACGCCTGCGGCACCGCCGTGTTCGGCTTGTGCGAGCCGGCCGGCGACACCCCCTCGTACTTGTAGAAGATCTTGGCCGGGGTGTCGAGCGCCCGCTCCAGCCGGTGCGCCCGGAACAGCGGAGAGGGCCGCCAGAGCCGGTAGACGTCCAGGACCTCTTCGGGGATCTCCACGTAGCGCTCGGCGGTGACCTCCTGCTCGATCAACGCCATCGGGAAGAGCGGGGCCAGGTCGTCCGGCCCGACCGGCGCCAGCGTGCCCGGGTGCAGCACCGGGGGCGGCGCGGCGGGCAGGTCGGGCACGATGTTGTACCAGCGACGCGGCATCTCCGACTCGTCCAGCAGAATCTTGCTCGGCTCACCCATGGTCCCGAATTGAACCGGTCGGGGGCGCTGATGTCCACGGTCGCCGCACCGTGCTCCGGCTCGGCCGACCGGCGCGACCGGACGGAGATCGCGGTTTGCGCGGCGGCACCGGTGCCGGGCGGACTCCGGTGACCACCGCTCGTCCGCCCGGCACCGCCGGTGCGCCGGTCAGTCCTTCGGGCTGCCCTTGGGGGCGGTGTTCCACTCCGGGTTTCCGAGCGTGCCGACCCAGCTGCGCACCTTGGCCACGTCGGCCGGGGCGAAGGCGAGGCTGAGCATCAGCAGCAGTCGCGCCTTCTGCGGCAGCAGGTCGTCCCCGGCGATGATCGGCGCGGTGGTGCTGCCGCCGTAGACGGAGCCGGAGCCGGTCCGGGTGGTGCTGACGAAGACGACTCCCTTCGCCGCCGCCGCGCTCCGGGCGCTGCTCTGCGCCGAGGAGATGCCGCCGGCACCGGTACCGGCGGTGACGATGCCCTTCACCCCGGCGTCCGCGAAGGCGGTGATCGCCTCCCCGCCGGCCTGCTGGTAGCCGTAGACCACCTCGACCCGGGGCACCGAGGTCGGCGCGATCCTCGACAGGTCGAACGGGGTCAGCCAGCGCTTCTTCGTGTCACACTCCTCGACCCGGGCCGGTGCCCGGCCGACCTTGATGTTCGGCCCGTCGACCCAGCCCAGTACGCCCAGTTCGCGGGACTGGAAGGTGTCCATCCGGTAGGAGCTGGTCTTGGTGACGTCCCGGGCGGCGTGGAACTCGTCGCCGAGCAGCAGTACCGTGCCGTAGCAGTAGGTGGACTGGCTGGCCGCCAGCACGATCGAGTTGTAGAGGTTGGCGGGTCCGTCGGCGCCGATCACCTGCGGCCCGTCCGGGGTGACGGCCGCCCACGGGCGCATGGCACCGGTGAGCACCACCGGCTTGCGGCTCTGCACGGTCAGGTCCAGCCAGTACGCGAACTCCTCCATGGTGTCGGTGCCGCTGGTCACCACCACCGCGTCCGACTTCTTCAGGGCCGCCTCGACGGCCAGGGTGAGGGCGTGGAACTCGGCGATGGTGTAGCCGCCGGAGCCCTTGTTGCCGAACTGCACCGTCGAGACGTCGGCGACCTGGCCGATCTCCGGCTGGAGCCGGGCGACCAGGTCACCGATGGCGATCCGGCCGGACTGGTAGTCGGTGAAGCTGCTCCGCGAGGTGGCGACGCCGGAGATCGTACCGCCGGTGCCGATCACGGTGACCCTGGGCTTCTTCGCCCTCGCCCCGGCCACCGCCTGGGCGTACGCGACGCTGCTGATCTCGGTCGGTCCGGTGACCCCGGAGACGGCGCCGCTGATCGGGGGGAGCGCCACCGCCGTCGGTGCGGGGGCGCGGTTGACGACCGAGACGACGGTGGCGGTGAGTGCCGCGGTGAGGACCGGAACCAGTACGGCGGTCAGGCGCCGAGGTGTCGGCCGGAGTCGACCGGGAAGGCTGGACAATGCGACCTCCAGTTGCGGGATGGGGGTGACGGCGATGGTGCGAGCCCCGGTTTTCCTCGGCGTTACAAGATCATTTCTCGTTGCCGCCTTTCGGAACGCACCCGGTCGACCGCCGATGTTGATCGATCTTCCGGGGTGGTAACCGCCGGTTCGACCGCCTTCGGCGCCGGATTCGGTAAAGCCCACTGTGACGAGCGGCACATTCCGCGCCGGGACGTGAACCCGGGCGGGTCGGCCGGCTACCCAGGACGGGATGGATGACGTCGACCGCGCGCTGTTGCAGCGGGTGGCCGCCGGTGACCAGCGGGCCTTCGAGGAGCTGTACACCCGGCACGGCCAGCCGCTGCTGGCGTACGCCGAGGGGCTGCTCGGCGGCGACCGTGGGCGGGCCGAGGAGGCGCTCCAGGACACCTTCCTGGCCACCTGGCGGGGCGCCGGCTCGTTCGAGGGGCGGTCCACGGTGCGTACCTGGCTCTTCGGCATTTGCCGACGGCAGGCGCTCGGCCGGATGACCGCACACCGGCCGGCGCCGCTGCCGATGGAGGCCGCCGCCGAGGTGCCGGCCGGCGAGCCGGGGCCGGAGGCGGTGGCCCTGGCCCGGGCCGACGCCCGGGCGGTGGCCGCCGCGCTGGCCGAGCTGGCTCCGGCGCACCGGGAGGTGCTGGACCTCGCGTTCGGCGCCGGGCTCGCGCACGCCGAGATCGCCGAGGTACTCGGCATCCCGGTCGGCACCGTGAAGAGTCGGCTGTTCCACGCCCGGGCGGGGCTCGCCCGGGCGCTGCCCGACGACGCCGCGGCGGTCGGGCTCTCCGGACGGGAGGCGGCACGATGACCCACCCGGGTGACCTGCTGGCGGCCTTCGCCGCCGGCACGCTCGCAGCCGACCGGGCCGACCAGGTGGCCCGGCACGTCGCGCAATGCCCCGGCTGCGCCGCCGAGCTGGCGGCCTGGCGACGGGTGGCCGACGCCGTCGGCGACCGTGTCGCGGCGGTTGCGGCACCGCCGGCCAGACTGCGCGACACGCTGCTGTCCCGGATCGCGTCGGCCCGGCCGGCGGTCGACGCGTCGGCGGTACCCCGGTATGCGGCACCGCTCGGCGGCGCCGCCGCCCGCCGCGCGGCGCGGATCCTGGCCGCGCAGCGCCGCCTGGTCGACCGGCGGATCTGGCTGGTCGCCGCCGTGGTGCTGGCGGTCGGCACCGGCATCGCCGGCTGGGCACCGCCGGGGATCTCCGAACAGGTCCTGGCCATCGTGGTACCCCTGGTCGCGGCCCTCGGCGTGGCCGGCGCCTGCGGCAGCGGCGCCGACCCGGCCGGCGAACTGGTCGCGGCGAGCCTGACCGGGGTACGCGCGGTGCTGCTGGCCCGGCTCACCCTGGTGCTCGGGGCGATCTTCGGCGCCTCCTCGCTCGCCTCCCTCGGCCTGGTCTGGGTCGACGCCGGGGCACCACTGGCCCTCTTCGCCGCCTGGCTCGGGCCGATGGCGCTGCTCTCGGCGGTCAGCTTCGCGCTGTCGGTGCTCTGGCGACCGGCGGTCGGGATCGGGGTCGCCATGGGTCTCTGGGTGCTCCGGCTGCTCGCCGGCTCCAGCGCCCTGGACGGGACGGTGGACCGGCTGGTCGAACCGCTCTGGCGGACCAGCGGACCGCAGCTGCTGGTGGCGGCGCTGCTGATCGCCGGCACCGTCGTACTGCTGCCGCACCTGCCGGCGGTCGGACGCCGCGCCCACCCGGGGTGACCGGCCCCGGAATGTGGTCCGGGTCACCGGCCGCACCGTGAACCCGGGCGGCCCGCCGGCCCACCCAGTTGCGTGATGGCCCAACATTCCTGGCACGTTCCACTGCGGCGGGCCGAGTCCCGCCAACTGTGGCGGTACGAGGCGAGGCGCGCCGGCTGGGCGGCCGTCGCCACCCCACCGGCGGCACTGCTGGTCGCGGTGACCATGGCCCTGTTCGCCGGCAACGGCGGGGCCGGGCGACGGCAGATCGGCGACCTGCTGCTCACCGGCCTGGAGGCCGTGCTGCCGCTGGCCGTGGCGATGAGCGCGGTGACCCTGGTGGCCCGGGACGGCTGCCGCGAACTGCAACTCGCGCTCCCCACCCGGTACGCCCGCACGCTCGGCCGCCGGCTCGGGGTACTGGCACTGGCCACCGTGCTCTCCGCGCTGGTCTACTCCGCCGGGGTCGGAATCACCGGTTGGTGGACCGGGCCGAACCCGCTCGCCTCGGTACTGGTCTGGGCGCCGCCGACGCTCTGGCTCGGCGCGCTGGCGGTGCTGCTCGCCGTACTCGGCCGCAGCGTCGTACTGGCCACCAGTGCGGTCGCCGGGCTGTGGCTCTGCGAGCAGGTCCTGGCGAGCCTGCTGGTCGGTCACGACTGGACCCGCCCGCTCTACCTCTTCACCACCAGCCGGGTGGGGACCGGGGAGGGCTGGCTGACGAACCGGCTGACGCTGACGCTCACCGGGCTGCTGCTCGCCGGTGCCGTCGAGCTGCTGCTGCGCCGGCCCCATCTGCTGTTGTCCGAGGAGGAGGAGTGAACGGGATGTCGGAACTGCTCGCGGTCGGCCGGTACGAGTTCCGGATGCAGGCCCGCAAGCGGTCGCTGTGGCTGACGACGCTGCTCCTGGCGGCGGTGATCGCGCTCTTCCAGGGGCCGCGCGGGCCCCGCTACCTGCCGGCGGACGCCACCGCGCCGGAGGTGATGGCCGGCTGGGCGCTGCTCTTCGGCATCGTCGTGCCGCTCGGCTTCGGGATGGTGCTGGCGGACCGGCTGGTCCGGGACCGCCGGCTCGGCACCGCCGCGCTGCTGGAGAGCCTGCCGGTCCGGCCGGGTCTGCTGCTGGCCGGGAAGTATCTCGGCGGGCTCGCCGCGACCGCGTTGCCGGCGCTGCTGGCGATGCTGGTCGCCGGTGGCTACGAAACACTGCACCGGGGCGACCCGCTGATGCTCGGCTGGGCGGTACTCGCGTTCGCCGTGATCATGTTGCCCGGACTCGCCTTCGTCGCCGGGTTCGCCCTCACCTGCCCGCTGGCGATCTCCGCGCCACTGTTCCGGGTGCTCTTCGTCGGCTACTGGTTCTGGGGCAACATGCTCGCCCCGGACTTCCTGCCCTCGCTGACCGGCACGCTGATCACCCCGATCGGCGACTACCAGGCGAGCTGGCTCTCCGGCGAGCTGGCCTTCTTCGCCGGCGCACCCGGCTGGCTCTTCTTCCTGCGCCCCGAGCCGGGTGCCGGCAGCGCGCTGCTCAGCGTCGCCCTGCTCGTCCTGCTCGGCGTCGTGCCCCTGCTGGTCACGCACACCCTCCTGTCCCGTCGCCGGCACGCCGCCTGACGCGTCCGCCTGTCGAAAGGCTCACCTCGCATGGACATCCAGACCACCGGTCTGACCCGCCGGTTCGGCCGGGTCACCGCGCTGCACTCGGTCGACCTCGACATCCCCGGCGGCATGTACGGCCTGCTCGGCGCGAACGGCGCCGGCAAGACCACGCTGATGCGGATCCTCGCCGGGGTACTGCCACCGAGCGGCGGGCAGGTGCGGGTCGGCGGCCACGACCTGACCACCGGCGCGGGCCGGCTGGCGGTGCAGCGCCGGCTCGGTTACCTGCCGCAGGACCTCGGCCTCTATCCCGACCTGTCACCTCGGGAGTTCCTGGACTACGTCGGGCTGCTCAAGGGACTCGACGACACCCGGGCACGGCGCCGGCAGGTCGACGAGCTGCTGGAGCTGGTGGCGTTGACCGACGTCGCCGGCCGGCGGATGAAGGGCTTCTCCGGCGGCATGCGACGGCGGGTCGGCATCGCGCAGGCGTTGCTCGGCGACCCCGCCCTGATCGTGGTGGACGAGCCGACCGCCGGGCTGGACCCCGAGGAGCGGGTACGCTTCCGGACCCTGCTGGCCAGGCTGGCCGGGCATCGTACGGTGCTGCTGAGTACGCACATCGTCGAGGACGTGGCGCAGACCTGTCAGCACGCGGCGGTGATGGCGTCCGGTCGGGTGGTCTACACCGGGATGGTCACCGACCTGGTCCGGGTCGGTGAGGGTGCCACCTGGGAGGTGACCAGTTCCGGTCCGGCGCCGACGGTCGGGGTGGTGGTGTCGGCGATCGGCCGGACCGACGGTACGCACTACCGGGTGGTCAGCCCGACCCGGCCGAGTCCGGACGCGAAGCCGGTGGCACCCTCCCTTGAGGACGGTTACGTCGCGCTGATGCAGCGGGCCACGACGTCGACGGCCTCGACCACTGCCGGTTGAGCCTCGGTCGACCGCAGCCCGGTCAGCCGGGCGGGGCGGGCTCGGCCGGGTCGCCGGCCATCGTGGCGGTGGCCCGCAGAATCGGTGGCAGGGTCGGGTCCACGCCGGCCTCGTCGAGCAGGTCGAGTCGTTCCAGCTCGTCGAGGACGGCAATCAGATGCTTCGCCGTCGTTGTCCCCGGCCCTGGACGATCCGACGCGACCAGCAGGTCCGGCAGCAGGTGCCGTAGCAGCCGGGCCAGCTCCCGGTCGGCGTCCTCGTCCCGACCCAGCCACACCCGGACACAGCGCAGGTACGGCTCGGGTGGCAGCGGACGCGCCTGGAAGTACCCCTGGCGCGCCTGCCCGGTGGCGCTGGAGAGGATTCCGGCCGCGACCGGCGCCGGCAGGTCGGTGTCGGCGGCGAGCCGCTCCAGCAGCAGCGTCAGCGGCAGCGTTTCGAAGGGTCGGAACTCGCACAGCCGGAGCCACCGCCGATAGACGGAGAGCCGCTCGGTCGGGGTGGTTTCGGAGAGCGGGGTCAGCAGGAGCGCGACCAGCTCGTGCGCCTCGGACCGCAACTGCGCCGCGGGCCCGACCCGCGCCACCTTGACGGCGTCGGGTTGGCGCGCGATCAGCGGGTCCAGCGCGTGTTGGGTCATGTCCTCGCCGACCCCGCAGAGCAGGTTGACCTCCCGGGCCCCCCACCGGAAGGTGACAACCCGGGGAACGTGCTCCGGCTGCTGGTCCGGCCAGACCTGGCCCATCGTCCAGCCCAGGTCGATCGGCGGCGGCGTCTCGTCTTCCGGACCGGCCAGCCGGAGCTGGACGTCCCGGTGCTCGCCCATGCCGACCCGGTCGAGCGCGACGGTCCGGACGAAACTGGTCCAGTCGGCCGAGAGCAGTTGTGAGCGCCACAGCAACACGTGCCGGTGCCAGGAGGGCACGACGTTGGTGCCGGCGCCGTAGAGGGTGCTGCCGGGGAGGGTACCGGCGGCGCAGACGGCGAGCAGCAACAGGTTGACCGAGTACGCCGCGTGCCGGGCCGGCACCGGCACCGGGCGGGGCTGGTAACGGTCGTACCGGTGCTCGGCGCGCGCCCAGTTCGCCGCCCGGAACAGCCCGATCAGCAGCTCGACCAGGCAGTCCCGGCGCTCCTGATCCAACGTGGACATCATCCCGGTCAGGAACTCCACCACCGGCGCCCGGCCGCAGAGCGCGGCCCACGAGGTGAGCGCGTGCAGCCGGCCGTCGTCCACCGGCTGCGGGTCGCCGAACGGCATCCCGAAGGGTGCGACGGCCGCCGCCTGCCGCGCTGCCACCATGCCGGCCAGGACGTGCCAGACGAGGCGCGCGACCAGATATTCGCCGAAGGTCGCGTGCAGAAACTCGTACGTCTCCAGCTCGTCGTCGCCGGCCGCCGCGTTGTCGGCCACCCGGGAGCGGTGCACGAAGAAGAACCGGCCGAGCACGATCTCGGCCGGGCGCAGCGGCGTGCGACGGTGCTCGGCGGGTGGGCTGGACGGAGTCGGGCCGAGCAGCGCGCCGAGGTCGTCGTCCAACTCCTTCTTGGTGACCCACTGCGCACCCCGGTTGAAGAGTGCGAACGCGACCACCGACAACCGGTACAGCTCGGCGGCGACCGCCGCGTCCAACTCCGACCGGTCCAGTCCCGCCCGGTGCTTGGTCACCTCGCGGCGGGCGAACCGGTCCAGCAGCCGCTCGTACAACTCGTCGCGGCGGAGCTGGCCCGCAGCGCGCAGCGCGTTGCCGTCCGCGTCGTAGAGCGCGAGCATGAGCAGCAGCAGGGGTTGCTCGGCCAGCCTCCCGTGCGCGAGCACGGTGTCGGGGGCCAGCGGTGCCACGTCGCGCCGGGCGAAGTTCTCGGCGTTCACGGCGTTCCACACCTCCAGCCAGGCCGACACCCGCTCGGCGTCGAACGGCTCCAGCCGGACCGCGACCGTACCGTCCGGCGGCACCGCCCGGTCCGCCACGCTGGTCCGGCTGGTCACCACGACGACCACCGGCCGGCCCTGGACCGCCTCCCGACGCTGGAACCGGGCCACCCGGTCCAGATAGTCGGTCTGGCTGATCCCGGTCGCCTGCAACAGCTCGTCGAAACCGTCGAGCAGCACCACCGGCAGGGCGCCACCGGCCGCGCCGGCCAGCGCCGGCCAGTCCATCCGCTCACCGGTGACGTCCCGGACCGCGCGCTCGATCTGGTCCTGGAGGTCGGTGAGGGCCGACACGTTCCGCAGCTCGACCCGGACCACCAGGAAGTCGGCGGCCGGTAGCCGTGCCGCGAGCGTCCGGGTCAGCACGGACTTGCCCGAGCCGGGCTGGCCCAGCACCAGCAGCGGCGTCCGGGTGGCTCGCGGCGAGGTGAGATAGCCCAACAGGAACTCCGGCAGGTCGTCCCGGACCGGCTGCTGCGTCCACCACCACTCGTCGCTGGGCCTGGCGTCGTCACCGACCAACTCGGCGACCCGACACAGCGGCGGCACGTACGCCTGGCCGAGGGTCGGCACCGAGAGCCAGTCCGGCACCTCACCGGACTCGACGACGGAGTCGTCGAGAGTGTCGGCGTAGGCCCGACGCAGCGCCTCCGGCAGGTCGGCGGCGGTCCGGCCGGCCGCGATCCGCGCGAGCGTCCGTTCCAGCCCGGCGAGTGAGATGCCCAACTCCCGTACGTCGGCCCGCGCGTCGCGCAGCACCGCCAGCACCCCGCGCACCTCGGCCCGAGTTCCCTCGTGCTCGCGGAGCTGCGCCCAGAACGCCACCTCGGGGAAGTCGGCCGCGAGCCGCCCGAACAACTCGTCGTACCGGCGTATCGCCTGCTCGGGCAGCGGCTCCACGCTTGTCAGGAAGGCGGTCCGATCCGAGGGTGGCAGCCGCTCCCAGGCGGCGAGACCGGGCAGGAAACCCTCCAGTCGTACCGTGACGACCTCGTACATCAGTCGGAGTGCGCCGCGGAATTCCCCGTACGGTTCGTGCGGCGCCGGCCGAGGCACCGGCGAGGAGAACAACGCCCTGAGTGGCGAGCGTACGGTGCTCTCGATCTTGTGGCCGGTGAGGAGCAACTGCTCGTCGCGGGTCAACTCCAGTTCGGCGAAGGAGATCGGCAGGTCGAGTTCGGCCAGTGCCTCGAAATAGGCGGTGACCACGAGCACCGAGTGCGCGGCGGCCAGCCGCTCGGTACGGTCGTACCTGCCCAGCCCGTGCCACTGCTCGCTGGCCTTGCCGACCAGTTCCCGGCTCAGCCGGGCGAACTCCGCCTTGGCATCGAAGAGCGCGAGTAGTCCGGGCACCAGCAGCGACCCGCCGAGCAGCAGCCCCCCGGCCAGGTTGTCCAGGGCGGTGACAACCCGGCTGCGCCCGCCGCCGAGCAGACGTACGGCGTCGGTATACGAGTACGTGTCAGCCACCGGGCCATCATCGTCGAACCGAGAGCCGGACGGGTATCGCCGAGCTGTCCCGAACACGTCAGCCGAGGCAGCCCGAAGTGATTCGAGAAGTCACGGCGGCGTCAGCCGAGCCAGAGGTGGTCAGCCATGCTGACCCGCCAGGTCTGCGACCGCCGAGTGCAGGGCCTCCCAGGGGAAGAGGTCGGCGGCTGTCGGTCCCTGGTTGGGGGCGGGCAGGGGATACAGGTCGGGGTCCAGAAGAATCGTCACGCCCCACGAGCGCAGGCGGATCACCGCTTCGAGGAAGGCGGGGTGCCGCGCAAGAGCGGTGTTTGCCGTGGGAACGGCGATGATCGGGAGGCCGAGGCCGATCGCCTCGTTGAGGAGCCCAAGAGCCAGCGTGTCGCTGCTGCCGTACGCCAGCTTGTTTATGGTGTTGAAGGTGGCTGGAGCGATGACCATGGCGTCGGCAGCCGGCAGGACATCGGGTTCGTCCGGCTGCTTGTAGTCGGAACGAACGGGGTGGCCGGTCTGTGCGGCCAGCGCGCTGGTGTTCATGAACTTCAGTGCCGATGGGGTGGCGATCATGCAGACGTCCCACCCCGACTCTTGACAACGTGCGATGAAAGGGGCGAGGTCACCGGCAGGCCGGCCACCGCAGGCGATGACGTAGAGCACGCGCTTGCCCGCCACATCCACCACTGAATCTCCCCACTCTGCAACGGCTGTCCGGGTAGCCAGGTCCCGTAGGCGCTGCTCTGCGCCGGTACGTCCGCGCCGGAGCAGTTCGTTGATCAGTTTGCCGGCGTCCGGGTTGTGACGGAACTCCTGCGGCGCGAGATTCTGGGCTTCCAGCAGCGTTACGCAGGCTTGGCCGTCATCGCCCGCCACGCATGCGCGCTGGCGAGATCCAGCAGGTACTGGCTACGTCGCTCAACTCGACCGGGCCTCAACCCAGTTTGGGCTACGAGCTGGAGTTGCCGTCATGGCCGGCCGAGGTGGAACGAATCGAGTTCGATCACGGCGGCGATCGGGTCGCCTGCGGTCCGAGCTGGCCAGCGTGACCCCGGGCGCGGTCCGCGACGCTGCCCTGGAGTACGCGGTCACCGGCCTCCGCCCGACCCGGGTCCGCTGGCGTGACAGTTAGCTTGGGGTTGTCACCCGGCGTCCTCGTCTGCTCAGAACACGGCGGCGAGACCGCAGCAGAGCGCGAGCCCGCCGGCGACGACGCCAATGCGCACCCAGGGTACGTCCTCGGCGCGCATCGCACCGATGGAGACGCTGGCGGCGAGGCTTACCGCGCTCAGCACGGAAGTCGCGATCCGGACGGCGCGATCACCCGGAGTGCTGAGTGACCACCAGACGACCGTGCCGGTCAGCGAGGCAGCAAAGAAGAGCGCAGAGAAACCGATCAGGGGGATGGCGAGCCGCCACCGGTTCCAAGTGCTCACTGATCCTCTTCGGTGCCGTTGCCTGAGATCGCTTCGTTGACGATATCCGCGTCTCCGTGGTCGCGTATCCGTTGGGCCTGGCGTTCGATGGCATCACGCTCGTCTGCGGGCAGCTCGCGGAGCGTCTTGAGTGCTTGATCGAATGCCGGGCCGAGCGCCTGGCCGTGCCAGGAGTGGGCGGCTGCGGTACGCAGACTCGCGTCGCCGTTGAGCACGGCACGGGCGAAGGAGCCGACGGCGTCATCGGCGTTCCTCGTCGCGGCGAGCTTCGCGAGGACGGCGCGCGCCAGCGGCTGCTGGCCGACCTCATCACGGTACGGCTCGGTCATGGTGCTCCCTAGCTGACGGCCGGATGATGGTACGGCGCGAGTGACGGGATCCCGGCGACATCGAGCTGGGCCTTGACCGCGCTGATGCTGCCCGCCACTGCCTTGATGATGGCCTCGGCGTTGCCGTAGAGGGTGGAGATTTCCTTGTACAGGTCGTACGCCTGCCAGGCGTAGTAGGCGGCCACGCTGTAGCCGATGACCGGACCGATGCCGGTCTCGATGGCTGCGGTGCCCACTATGGCGGCAGCGTTGATGATGATGAGCGTGTCGAGGAGCTTCGAGATGAGGCCGGTGACGGCCGAGAACAGGTTCTTGGCCGCCTCGGCCGCCTGCCGGTAGAGATCGGCGTACTGGTTGCAGACGGGCTCCAGCGCCATCGCGGCGCGGGCCAGCGCGAGTTGGAACTCCTGCTCGGCTTCGGCTGCGTTGCCGCGCCACACCGTGGAGACGTCGGCGGCTCCGGCGCTCAGGTTGCGGCCGATGGCGAAGGCGGCATTGCCGATCTTGCTCCAGGCGGCGCCGCAGTGCACGTACGCGTCCCAGTCACCGCTGAAGAACTGGCCCCAGCCTTCGAACGGGTCGTGGTCGAACAACCAGACGCTGACCTGGCGGAGCCATGCCGCCGGACTGATCAGATCCGACAGCGGGTTGATTTTGAACATCTCGATGGGGGAGGCGTATTCCGGCGGTACCAGATGGTCCGCAGGCTCCGCGACGGTGGCGAAGGCGGACCGAGTTGGCAGCAGATCAGGCCGGCCCTGGCTGAGGAGGCCGAAGACCTCGGCGGCGTTCTTCGCCCCGGGGTAGGTACGGTCCAGTCGGCCGGCCGCGGCCTCGTCGGTGCTCGTGTATGACCGCTGGGCGCGATTGACCTGGGTGGCTGCTCCCTGCGACAACTCGCCGAGCCGTTGCAGCGCGCCGGTCATCTGGTCGTAGGCGATCTCGTGCGGCCCCATCAGGTCGAGCAGCACACCCCTATCAGGAAACGAAAGGTCGCAGTGCGTCTGGGTATACCGCAGGGTGTCGCCGGCATCCCCCGATGCCCGGTGCAGCAGGTTGTACAGACCGTTCAGGCCTGTCACATCGACGTAGAACTCGCTCACGGCGTCCTCGTTCGAGTTGAACCGACGAGCGCCCACCCTAGCGGCAAATACACCTAGGTCACTGCCCGGTCGCGGCATGTGATCGAGTGCGGTCGGTCAGGCCCGGTCTACTGCGCGCCTACCCGCTGGTCAGACCCAGGGATCGTCGGCCGTTACCGACTCGGCACCCGCCGGACCGTGGCCTGTCCCTCCCGGTCGACGCTCGTCGGTCGCGCGGTCCGTGCCGACGACTTCGCGTACCACCCGGAACGCCCGCCTCGGTGTGATCTTTGTTTCGGTCGGGTGGTAGTCGGTGGCCTAAGGCCTGTCCTGCCGATCATGGATTGGGCAGTTCTGGTCATGACATGTTTCGGCCGTGTACTGGACCGAGGATCGCCCGTGCTTTCAGCGTCTGGTCGAGGCGCTTCGGGGCGACCATCGGGTGCGGCTGACAGGCGAGGAGTACGCGACGATCAGCGATCTCGCTAAACGTTGGGATCTTGACGTATTGCCAGCACATCGTCAACGGCCAACCACTACAAGATCGGCAGGACACCGCGCTAGTCGATCGAGTGCACCGCGGCTGCGCTCCGGCGCCGCCAGCGCAGCAGCAACAGGACGGCGAGCAGCAGCGCCACGGCGAAAGCGGCGATCAGCCACGGCGGCGCGGCGAACGGGGACGGACGCGGATCCGAACCGCCGAACGCGGCCCGGGCCAGCAGGTCACCGGGTACCTCCAGGTCGCTGACCCCGGCCGGGGCGGTCAGCAGCACCTGCTCCGCACCGCCTGCGGTGACCGCCGCGAGTGCCGTCTGCCGCTTCTCGTGGTCCGTCTCCGGCGACTGCCGCTCCACCACCGGGTCCGTGCCGCGCCAGGAGACGAGTTCGGTGGCCGAGCCGGTGACCGGGACCGGGGCGCCTGCCGGGCGGCCGGTGGCGGCGTCGAGGAACTCGATCCGCCACGAGCGGCGCAGCGTCTCGGCGATGTCTGCGCAGCGGGTCGTGCAGCCGTCGTGGGTCAGCAGGGCGATTCGCCCGCCGTCCGGTGTCCAGGCGGCCCGGCCGGCGAGCCGTTGCCGCTCGCCCAACTCGACCCGCCAGCGCACCGCGCCACTGACCGGGTCGACCACCATCAGCCGCTCCCGCTCGGCCAGTTGCGCGGCCGGGTCCGCCGGGCCGGTCACCGCCAGCGCCGAGCCGTCGGGCGACCAGGCCGCCGCACTGTGGCTGGCGAAAACGCCGACCGGCAGTACCCGCTGCACCCCGCTCCACGGGTCGACGACGAGCAGGTCGTCCGGCTTCGCCGGATCGTTGAGCTGCCGGTTGTCCGGCCCGTACGTGATCACCTGGTCGTCGTTGTTCCGGGTGGCGACGACCGACCTGCCGTCCGGAGACCAGGCCAGCGGGCGCAACCCCGGCGGGTGGGTACGCCGTTCGTCGCCGCTGCGCAGGTCGAGCAGGCCGCCGGTGCCGGGACGCAGATACCAGCGGCCGTCCGGTGAGAGGAGTCCGTGCTCCTCGCCGATGTTGATCGGCAGCAGCCGGTAGCCGCCGTCCCGGCCGACCACGACACCGGTGGACTCGAAATAGCGGGTGTTCGCGGTGAAGAAGAGCACCGAGGCGGGGCCGACCGGATGTTGGTCGACGGTCGCCTGCCAGAGCCACGGGTTCCGCACCTGGCCAGGGACGATCTCGGCCGGGGCGGCGTCGCGGCGCGCGGCGAGCCAGCCGGGCGCCTGCGCCGCGGCGACGACGAGGGCAGCGGTGGCGGCCAGGGCAGCGGCTGCGGCGAGGTACGCCACGATCGGGGTACGGCGCGTCGGCACGGGACCATTAAAGCCGAATCGACCTGGCGAGCGGGCCCGCCTCCGGGATCGGACCGGGGGCGGGCTCGTGACGTGCGTCGGCTCTGCGGATCGGCTTCACCTCGTCGATGAGCGGCGCGTCGGGCTTCGGCCGCTCGGGGCGGCGGCACCGCCCGCGTACCGTCTCGATCGCCGTTCTCAGGAGAGGAAGGAGCCGTACCGTCCGTTGAGGATTCTGTCCTTCTGCGCCTGGCTGAAGTGGGTGTTCGGGTAGTTGTAGAAGGACGCCGACATCGGTGTGCCGTCGGTGTAGGTGGAGTCCGGCAGGCCCAGGGCGTGGCCGAGTTCGTGCACCATGCCGCCGTACCAGCGGTTCATGTTGCCGTTGATGCCCGCCGCCCCGTCGGCGTCGTGGCCGCTGAGGATGACCCAGCCGTTGCCGCCGCCGCCTCCGGCGCCCTCACCCTCGGCGCTGATCTCGCCGACGTTGATCCAGCGGCTGTCGGGTGCGCCGAGCCCGAACTTGCGCCTGAGTTCGGCCTGCATGTTGCAGACGGTCCACCAGTATTTCGCGCCGCAGGCCGGGGTGTTCTCGTACCAGGTGCGCAGCTGGTCGCCGGTGACGACCTCGACCACCGGGTCGTTGAGCCGGAACGTCCGGCCCAGCTCCTGCCGGTAGTACCGTTGCGCCTCGCGCATCACGTTGGCGATGCCGTCCGGATAGCGCTGGTCGTACGCCACGTCGGCGGGCTTGAGCCAGAAGACGCGTACGGTCCCGTTCGGCGGGGCGGCGGACGCGGCCGGCGGTGCGACGGTGGCCGCGGCGAGGACGGTCGCCACCACCACGCCGATCGCCAGGCCGATGCGCCAGCCACGACGTCTCGACCGCGTCGGTGGTCGCCTCTGTTCGGTTGCCATCTCGTTCGTCCTTCCGTTGTCCGGGCCGGAGGTGGCGGAGGCGGGACGGTGTGGCAGATCTGCCTCGACACTCCCCGGCGTCCTGGAGGCAGCGACCGGGCACCGGCGACGAGACGGTCCGATGGGGGCGGTCACCGGGCTGTGTCGTCGTCGGGGCGCTGTCGGCACCCGGCGGTCCGGATGCGCGGTCGCGGATCTCACATCACACCATGACGGACGAAAACCTTTTCGGCAATGCTTCGACCAACATCAATGGATGCTTTTCCTCATCAAGTTGAGCAGTGGAATCGACTACGGCTCCCGCCGAAAAGGTTCGCGGTCGAGCTTGTGCCGGACCGTCTCGGCCTCCGGACGGCCGAGGCGGTCGAGAACGGCCAGCGCCGCCCGCCAGGCCACCCTGGCTTCGGGTACGGCTCCGGCGGCGTACTGGGCGTCACCGAGGCGGTGCAGGGATTCCGCCTCCTGTGTCCACTGGCCGAGTTCCCGGCACAGCGCGACCGCCTGCCGCAGATAGCCGATCGCCGCGCCGTGGTCGCCGAGGAGGTGGTGGGCGTAGCCGAGGCTGTCCAGCGCACTGGCCTCGCCGCCCCGGTTGCCGTTCTTGCGGTGCAGCAGCAGCGCCTGCTCGCAGTGCTCGATCGCCTCGCGGTGCCGGCCCAGCAACGCCTGACACCAGCCGACCGAGTTGAGCGCGCTGGCCTGCCCGTCCAGGTGACCCACCTGCTGGAACAACCGCAGCGCCCGCAGGTCGCTGCGGAGCGCGCCCGCCGGATCGCCCTGCCGTTCGGCCAGCCAGCCCAGGCTGCGGTGGGTAAAGGCTTCGCCGACGGTGTGACCGAGTTCGCCGAAGAGGTCCAGGGCCCGCCGGTACGCCGCCCGCGCGTCGTCGTGGCGCTGCAACCGCACGTACGCGGCACCGAGGAGCCGGTGCGCGTGCGCCTGGGCGGACCGGTCACCGAGGCGGTCGAGCGCCGGCATCACCCGGCCGACGGTGGCCAACCAGTCGTCCCAGTGTCCACGATGGTCGAAGAAGTTCACCAGCGTCCAGGCGAGTTGCCAGGCGGGGGCGTCGGATCCGGTGTCGACCGCCCGGGCCACCACGTCCAGCAGTACGGCGTGCTCGGCGGCGAACCAGGCCAGCGCCGACTGCTGGTCGGCGAGCCGCTCGGGGGTAACCCCGTCGCCGGGTGGCGCGATGGCGATCGGGTCCCGCTGCGGCCAGATCAGCCGGTCGGCGGCGCGGGCCGTGTGCAGGTAGTGGTCGAGCAGCCGGCGTTCGGCGGCCCGTCGTTCCTCCGCCGGGTCGCCGCCGGCCAGCTCGACGGCGTACGCCCGCAGCAGGTCGTGCCAGGCGTACCGGCCGGGGGCCACCTCGGCGACCAGGTGCGCGGCGGCCAGCTCGGCGAGGACCGGTCGGAGCCGGTCGACTGGCTCGGCGGCGAGACTCGCCGCGGCCGGCGCGGTGATGCTGGGGCCGGGCGTCAGGGCGAGCAGCCGGAACAGCCGGGCCGCCGCCGGGCTGAGGGTGTGGTAGGACCAGGAGAAGACGGTACGGATGTTGGTGGCCGGACTGGCCGCCCGGAACCCGTCCAGACCCTGGTCGGCGTGGCGCAGCTCGTCGGCGAAGGATTCGAGCGGGAAGCGCGGGTTGCCGGCCGCCCGGGCGGCCACGATCGCCAGCGCCAGCGGGAGCCGGCTGCACCGGCTGACGATCTCCGCCACCGCCACCGGTTCGTCGGCCACCCGCCGGTCGCCGAGGCGACGGGCCAGCAACCGCCGGGCCTCCGGTTCGGAGAGCAGATCCAGGCCGAGCGGATGCGCTCCCTCGGCGGCGACCAGGTCGGCGAGCTGGTTGCGGCTGGTGACGAGTACGGCGCAGCCCGGCGACCCGACGAGCAGCGGGCGTACCTGGTCGGCGTCGCGGGCGTTGTCCAGCACCACCAGCATCCGCCGGCCGGCCAGCCTCGCCCGGTAGAGGCCGGCCTGGGCCGCCTCGGTGACCGGAAACTGCTGCTGCGGTACGCCGAGCGCGTCGAGGAAACCCCGGATCGCCTCACCGGGGCCGAGCGCCGAGCCGGTCTGGTCGAAGCCGCGCAGGTTGACGTACAACTGGCCGTCGGGAAACCGCTCCGTCACCGCGTGCCCGGCCCGGATCGCCAGGCTGGACTTGCCCACCCCCGGCGGCCCGGTGATGACGATGGTCTCGGCCCGGTCGGTCAGGTCGTCGAGCCGGCGCCGGATGTCGTCGAGTTCCGCCTCGCGGCCGACGAAGCGGGCCGGGTCCGGCGGCAGCAGATGCGGCGCGACCGACCCGGCCGGCCCCCGTCCGTCGGTCTCGGCTGCGCCGGCTGCGCCCCGGCGATCCGGTCGATTCGGCGAAACGGACCCGGTGGCCGGAGCTGGCCCGGCGGCCGGAGCCGGCTCGGTGGCGGAGGTCGGCGACGGTCCGCTCGCGGCGGGGTCCCGGACCGCCGGAGCGGTGCCGGCGGCGCTGCCCGGCCGTCGGTGCGGCGGTCGGTGCAGCGGCACGTCACGCCGCAGGATCTGGCGCTGCAACTCCTGGAGGCCCGGAGCGTCGATGCCGCGCTGGCGCAGCAGGAGCAGACCGGCCCGGCAGAGCTGGGCGGCCTCGTCGACCCGCTGCTCGGCATAGAGGGCGACGGCGAGCAGCCGGCGCAACCCCTCGTCGTACGGCTCCTCGGCCACCACACCGGAGAGCTCGATGACCACCTCGCCGTACCGGCCGAGCGAGGCGAGCGCCTCGGCGTGGGCGAGCCGGGCCGAGCGGTGCAGTGCGTCGAGTCGGGCGACCTCGTTCAGCGCGAACGGCCGGTCGGCCACGTCGGCGAAGGCCGGGCCACGCCAGAGTCCCAGGGCGTCGTGCAGTACGGCCACCGCCCGGGTCGTCGCCTCGGTGTCGTTCGCCCGCAGGAGCTGCCGGGCCCGGGCGTATTCCTGCTCGAACCGGTGTGCGTCGATCCGCTCCGGAGCCAGGTCCAGCCGGTACCCCCGGCCGGAGGCGTTGCCGGCGCCACCGATGATGCCGGCGGCGCCGGGGGAGTCCGCCCGGAGCGCCCGGCGTACGTGCGACACGTGGCTGCGCAGCGTGGCCGGCGCACCGGGCGGAACCGCGTCGCCCCAGAGCAGGTTCACCATCCGGTTGGCCGGCACCGACGTACCCCGGTTGAGCAGCAGGATCGACAGCACCTCGACCTGTCGCGGCCCGAGCCGGACCGGGACGCCGTCGCGCAGCACCCGCAGCGGTCCCAGCACCGAAACCAACAGCATCGCGACCTCGCACTTCGACGGCTTCTCGGCCCGGCAGTGGAACTTGTTGATGTTATCGGGGCGGCTCCACGTCCCTTCCACGCTTCTTCCACGCCCCCCGTGTGATCCTGAACGGACGGTGCTCTGCGGCAACGGGGGAGGGAGCGGTCGCGGTGGAACTCGCGGTCGGACTGTTGGGGCCGTTGGACATCCGTCAGGACGGGGAGCCGGTTACGGCGCCGGTCGGCAACCGGCGCCGCATCCTCGCCCTGATGCTGCTCGACGGCGGCGCCGTGTCGCGTACCAGGTTGGCGGCCGAACTGTGGGGCCGGGCGGCACCACGATCGGCACCGGCCAACCTGCGCACCTACCTGTCCGGGCTGCGGGCGTGGCTGGCCGACCGCGCCGACCTGGTACGTGACGATTCTGGTTGGCGGATCGTCCCGCCGGCCCGGGTCCGGTTCACCCTCGACGTGACCAGCTTCCAGGCCGCGCTGGCGCAGGGGCGGCGCGCGGCCCAGGCCGGTGATCTGGCGGGGGCGGGCGGACACCTGCGCCGCGCCGTCGGGTACTGGCGGGGAGCGCCGTTGCAGGACGTGCCGCAGGGTGGCCCGCTGGCCGCCCGCGCCGCCGTACTGGAGGCGGAGCGGTTCGCCGCCACCGAGGAGTACGCGGACCTGCTGGTCCGGACGGGAGAGTACGAGGCGGCTCGGGCGATGCTGCACGAGTTTCTCGGCGACCATCCGCACCGGGAGCGCGCCTGGGGGCAGCTCATGGTCGCCTGCTATCGCGGTGGCGACCTGGCGGGGGCGCTGGCCGCCTACCGGAGCGCGCGGGTCGCACTGATCACCGGGTACGGGATGGAGCCGGGCGACGAGCTGACCGCCCTGCACCGGGCGATCCTGCACCGCAGGCTTCCGAGCGAGCTGGGCCAGCTGCCCCGGTACCGGCCGGAGCATCCACCGCACCGGCACCTGCCGCGCCCGCCGACCCGGACCGTACGCCGACGGGAGGCCGCTGGATTCGCCGAGCCGGCGTGACCCCGCCGGCCGATTTTCCGGGGCGTTGCCGCTGGCCCCAGCCTTCCGCTACACCCGGTCCGGGCTCGGTCGCCGGGCCTGGCCGAGGGCGGCGAGGACCACGTCCAGTCGACCGTCGAGCGGTCCGGTCAGCTCCAGGATCGGTGTCTCCGCCCAGGCATCCAGCGGATCGTCGTAGGCCAGTTCCAGCAGCGCGTCGTTCATCCGAGAACGCAGGCCGGGCAACTCCGCCGCCGGCAGAACCTCTTCCGTCTCGGGCGTGATGACCGTGACGACCAGCAGGTCGAGGCTCGCGAAGGCCGGCCGGAGCGTGCTGACGTCGGCCTCCTCCGAGGGGTCGGCGCCGGTCGCGGCCAGGTATGCGAGGTAGTCCAACGGCGTCCGATCGAAGATCATCCCCGACGGCGGCGGTGGCGGCGACGACGGCGACGAGCGCAGGCTCCGCACCGAGCGGATCAGCAGCGCCCGATAGTCCTCCAGCGACGGTGGAAACTGGAACTCGTATCCTTCCTCCTCCAGCAGGTAGTACGGCTCGTCCGCCGCGACATGCCCCGGTAGGTGCGCGCACAGCGCCTCGACCAGCGTCGTCTTCCCGGTCCCGTGCGTCCCGGAGATCCCCACCCGCATCCGTGCCCCTGCCCTCCGAAGGATCTTGCGGCGAGCATAACCCCGGTCACCATCCCGGACGCCGCAGATCGGCGCATCTCGATGCGGCCTGGGGACAGTGGGAGATCTCCTATCAATTGCGGCCGTCGTTCTGGGGTGGCGGCCTGGCATCGGCGATGATCAACGCCCTGGTCGAATGGTTCTTTTCGCACATGGAAGAGGAGATCCTCATTGCGGTGACACAGGACGCCAACGAGCGATCGACGAGGCTCCTGGAGCGCACCGGCGCGACGTTCCAGCACCGGTTCGTGCAGTACGGTGCACTCCAGCGGCAGTACGAGTTCCGGCGCACGTCCCGCCCCCAGGGGTGACCGTGGGTAGCAGGCGAGGCTCGGCCAGCCGAGCGCGGCAGCAGCCGGGAGGGTACGGTCGGATGGTCGCCGCGTCGGGATTTTCCTCGCGCGGGGTCGGGTCCAGGTGCCCCGGCGATGGTGGTAGTCGGCTGTGACCTGGGGTTATGTCTGGCAGCGTCGCTGCTCGCCGGATCGCCACAGACCGTCGCAACTCAACAAACTAGGCTGCACTAGCGGCGACTCCGGCGAACTGGACTCCCGGCGGCACTAATAGACGATCGTTGATATTTCGTTTCGTAGCTGTAATACTTCTGGAAGCGCTCCCAGACGGATCTTGAGCGCCGATGAAGGAGGATGCACAGTGCGTTCACACCACCACGACCAGTCTGGCCGGCGACCCCGGTCCGCCGCCCACCAGTCCCTCCGAGCGCTCGTCCTGGTGCTCGCCATGGTGGCCGGCTCGCTGGCCTGGACCGGAGCGGCCCAAGCTCACGGCACCATCGTCAACCCGGCATCTCGCGCCTACAAGTGCTGGCAGGCCTGGGGAAGCAACCACACCAACCCGGCCATGCAGCAACAGGACCCGATGTGCTACCAGGCGTTCCAGGCCAACCCCGACACCATGTGGAACTGGATGAGCGCGCTGCGGGACGGTCTGCGCGCCAACTTCCAGGGCAGCACCCCGGACGGCCAGCTGTGCAGCAACGGCCTCTCCAGGAACAACAGCCTGAACCAGCCCGGAGCGTGGAAGACGACCAACGTCGGCCGCAGCTTCACCGTCCAGCTCTACGACCAGGCCAGCCACGGCGCTGACTACTTCCGGGTCTACGTCACCAAGCAGGGGTTCAACCCGGCCACCCAGCGCCTCGGTTGGGGGAACCTCGACCTGATCACCACGACCGGCCGGTACGCGCCCGCCCAGAACATCTCGTTCAACGTCTCGACCTCGGGACGCACGGGACACCACATCCTCTTCGTGATCTGGCAGGCGTCGCACCTCGACCAGGCCTACATGTGGTGCAGCGACATCAACATCGCCTGATCGGCAAGACCGACAGTCGAGTCTGACCCGGCCCAGGACATCGTCCTGGGCCGGTTCAGTTTTTCCGGAACGTTGCCCAGCCGGGCCGGCGCCGAGCGAGCTGACGGAGCGTAACCGTTCCTCTGTGGTCGGTGATTGACAGAACGATCACGACGGCTTCAAGATTATCCAGCCCGGGCAGTAGGCAACGATCGCCGCCGCTCCAGGTGGCTGTTGCATCCTGCGTGTCATCCAGCGGCCCGTCGTGTCCCCGACGGCCGGCCCCGCAAGGGGAGAACTGCGCAGAAAGGTTGCAACGCCATGTCAGATCTTCCTGGCCCCGGCTGGCGCCGCCGCGTCCTCGTCGCCGCGTCGGCCGCCCTCGCCGGCCTGCTCCTGGTCAGCCCGGCCACGGCGGGCGCGCCGACCCCGACCCCAGCCGGTTCCGACACCGGCGAACACCTCGATCTCGGCCGGCTCGCGGGCGAGGCGGCGAGCGTCGTGGAGGTCCTGCTCGCCGACAGCGGTGAGCTGGACAGGCTGGTCGCCACCGGCGTCGACCTCGACCACCACGTGAGCCGCACCGCGAGCGGCATCGTGGTGCACGCCGTCGTCACCCCGAACGAGGTCGCCACGCTGCGGGCCGGCGGCTACCGGCTCGGCGACGTACTCTTCACCCCCGCCGACTCGGCCCGCCGGATCGCCGAGCGCGAGGCGACCATCGCGGCCCACACGGCCGAGAACGAGGCGCTGCGCGAGACCCAGTCCCGCCGGGACGCCCAGGCGCCCGCCGACGTCAAAATCATCCGGGCCGACTACTACACCTCCGGCACCGACCAGGTGCTGTCGGTGGAGGCGAAGTGGGCGCAGGGGCAGACCGCCACCGACGTCCTCACCGTCACCCGGGACAGCGGCCCCGGTACGCCGATGGGCTCCGGCGGTACCCAGACCATCGCCCGCTTCGTGGACGCCGGGGTGTACCTCTACCACCGTGGCGCCTCGACGGTGACGGCCCGGCCGAACTACATCCAGATCACCAGCCCGAGCGGCGACGTGGCGGTGGCCAAGGTGAACCAGTGGCTGCCCATCCCGAGGGAGAACCCGGAAGGTCCCGGCTACCAGAAGGACTTCGTCTCCAGCTACCTGACCCCGACCGAACTCTACGATCGGATCCACCAGCTCGCGGAGCAGTACCCGAGGCTGGCCGAGATCGTCGAGTTGCCGTACAAGACGAACGGCTACCGGCGTAAGGCGCAGGCGGTGCTCGGCACCGCGAACCCGAGCCGGGTCGCGGTCGACTCCAGGGCGTGGGGACACGAGGGCGGCAACGACATCACCGTCGAGTTCGCCGACCCCGGCGCCTCCGACCAGCTGTCGGTGCAGGTGACCGGCAACGCCATCCGGGTCAGCCTCGGTACCGACGCCTCCGGCACGGTGACCAGCACCGCCGCCGAGGTCGTCGCGGCGTTGAACGCCACCGCCGGATCGCTCGTCGTCGCCTACACCTACCGGGGCGACACCGGCGCCGGTGTGGTCGCGCCGGCCGCCTCGACGCCGCTGACCGACGGGCTGAGCGCGCCGGCCAGCGTCTCGCGTGACCCGCATCCGGTGTACGCGATCAGGATCGGCAAGGACCGCAGCACCAGGAAACTGGGTGTCCTCGCGTACGCCCAGGAGCACGCCCGGGAGTGGGTGCCGCCGCTGGTCACGATCGAGACCGCCGAACGGCTGCTGCGCAACTACGGTCACGACCGCAAGACCAGGGACCTGCTCGACAACCTCGACATCTGGATCGCGCCGTCGATCAACCCCGACGGCGGGCACTACTCGTTCTACGACTTCAACTCGCAGCGCAAGAACATGACGAACCACTGCCCGCAGACCGGGTCGGCGGACGCTCTCGGCCGCAACTCCTGGGGCGTGGACAACAACCGGAACTACACCGAGTACAGCCTCTTCGACGGCTACTCGGGCGCCTCGTCGAGCTGCACCAGCGGCACCTACGCGGGACCCGGCGAGCTGTCCGAGCCGGAGAACCGGAACCTCGACTGGCTCGCCTCCCGACCGAACATCAAGTTCTCGATGAACCTGCACTCCTCCGGCAACTACTTCATGTGGTCGCCGGGCGCGTACGCGACGCCGGGCCGGATCTCGGCACCCCGGCCGACCCTCGGCGAGGAGTCGTTCTTCTGGGGCGCCTCGTCCCGGATCCTGACCTCGATCAAGCGGCACCGGAACATGGCGGTCACGCCGGCCCGTACCGGCCCGATCTCCGACGTGCTCTACTCGGCCGCCGGGAACTCCGGCGACATGCTCTGGTACAGGTACGGCATCTACGCCTGGAACTTCGAGGTCGGCACCTCGTTCCAGCCGGAGTGGGCCGAGGCGCACGACGAGACGATGGAGTTCGCCAACGGACTCGTCGAGCTGATGCGGGTGGCCCGGGACTTCGACACCGACCGCAGGCGGCCGGAGAGCGGCCTCTCGGTCACCCGCAGCGCCACGCCCGGGATGGTGGACGTCAGGTTCGAGGTGAGCGAGCCGGCGGCGGTCTTCTACACCCTGGACGGCCGCAAGCCGACGTACTCGTCCACGCTCTACGGCTCGGCCGGCATCCGGGAGGGCGGCGAGACCCTGACCGTGCGGTACGGCACCAGGATCCACTGGTTCTCGGTGGACGCGGCCGGCAACGTGGAGAACAACTACCGTCCGGACGGTCGGGGCAAGAACTATCGCAAGGGCGTCGCCATCCCGCCCCGGCGGTGACGACGGCTCCGACCCGACCGCGTGGCGGCCACGGCACCTCCGGGTACCGTGGCCGCCACGTCGCGTCAGGTGGGCGTGCGGCGGTTCCGGGCGCTGGCGGGTCCCGGCCGGGTTGCGCCGGACCTGCCGATCACCTCACGGACCGGGCGAGCAGGTCTGCCACGGCGGCGCGTACCGGATCGGGGTCCGCCCAGCTCCAGTTGGGGTGGGCCCGGTTGGTGAGCAGGGCCAGCACGAGTTTGCGGGCGGGGTCGACCAGCAGCGAGGGTCCGGCGAAACCGGTGTGGCCGAAGGTGTGCGGGGAGGAGAGCCGGCCCATGAACCAGGGCTGGTCGAGGACCACGCCGAGGCCGTGCGCGGAGCTGCGGTGCGGGCGGTCCGGGTCGACGGCCGGTTTGCCGGCGTTGTGGTTGCGGAGCATCCGGGCCACGGTCTCGGCGGCCAGGATCCGGGTCCCCCGGTAGCTGCCGCCGCCCAGCAGGAGTTGGCCGATCGCGGCGACGTCGGTGGCGGAGGCGAAGATGCCGGCGTGTCCGGCGATCCCGCCGAGGTGGTTGGCGACGTCGTCGTGCACGGTGCCGCGCAACAGGCCTCGGGAGGATCGGGCGTCGGTGGCGACCAGCCGGGTGGCCCTGGCGGTGGCCGAGAGCCAGGTGTTGGGGACGAAGCCGGTGTCGCGCAGGCCGAGCGGCCCGGTGAGGTTGCTCTTCAGGGCCTGGTCGAGGCGCTGTCCGGTGACCTTCTCCACGATCTTGCCGGCGACCATCAGACCGACGCTGGAATAGCGGAACGTGTCGCCGGGTGTCGCACCGGCGAGCAGCGGGGTGCTCAGCACGGCGTTCCAGCGGGCCGTGTTGTCCGGCAGGCCGGTGACCTTGGCGCCGACCGGGAGGCCACTGGTGTGGGTGAGCAGCATCTCGACGGTGACGCTGTCCTTGCCGGTACCGGTGAAACCCGGCAGGTAGCGGCGGACCGGGGCATCGAGGTCGACCCGGCCCCGCTCCACCTGCTGGAGCAGCAGGATCGCGGTGTAGACCTTGGTGACCGAGGCGAGGTCGAAGATCGAGTCGGGGCGCATCGGGACCCGTTGACCGGCCGGCAGGAGCTTCGGCCCGGCGCCGTAGCGCAGCGCCTCGCCGACCGCCGTGTGCACGGTGGCGACCCCTCGGACCAGGACCGTGGCGATCGCGCCGGGAAAGCCGCTGTGCTGGAAGGTGCTCGCGGTGGCGGGTAGCTGCCGCTTGAGCAGGGCGGTCACCTCCGCCGCGTACCCGAGGCGGTTGCCGGGCACCGGTTCCGGCGCCCCCGCCGGTCCCGGGGCGCCGCCGGGGGTCGGCGTACCGGTCGGCGCGGTACCGGCGACGTCCGCGCTTCCGCTCCCGGTCGTGCGCGTCCGGCCGCCTCCGCCGCTCCACGCCGCGTCGGGTGCGGTGCCGTCGGGGCGATCGCAGCCGGCGAGGGTGGCGGTGGCGGCGGCGAGACCGGCGCTGACCAGGGTACGGCGGGTGATGCCCATGGCGGTGATCCTGACAGCCTGCGGTTCCTGGCACCACCGACCCGCCGTCCAGGGTTGTCGGTCTGTCCGGCCGGCGTGACCCGGGTGCCTCAGCGGGTGACCGGACGGGTCTGGGTGAACAGGCCGCTGTAGGCGTTCAGGGCCGGCTGGCCGCCCAGGTGGGCGTAGAGGACGGTGGACTGCTCGGGGATCTCGCCGCTGGTGACGAGGTCGATCAGCCCGGCCATCGACTTGCCCTCGTAGACCGGGTCGATGATCATGCCTTCGAGCTGGCCGGTGAGCAGGATCGCCTCCAGGGTGGACTCCACCGGGATCCCGTAGCGGTCGCCGGCCCACCCGGGCAGGACGGTGATCTCGTCGTCGCGCAGCGGCCGGGTGACGCCGATCAACTCCGCGGTGGCCCGCGCGATCCGGGCGACCTGGGCCCGGGTCTCGTCGAGCTTGGCGCTGGCGTCGATCCCGATCACCCGGCGTGGCCGGGCACCGGCCTGCTCGGCGGCGGCGAACCCGGCGATCATGCCGGCCTGGGTCGAGCCGGTCACCGCGCAGACCACGATGGTGTCGAAGAAGACGCCGAGTTCACGCTCCTGCTGCTCGACCTCGTACGCCCAGTTCGCGAACCCGAGGCCGCCGAGCCGGTGGTCGGAGGCGCCCGCCGGGATCGGGTACGGCCTGCCGCCACGGTCCCGTACGTCCTCGATCGCGCGCTTCCACGAGTCCTTGAACCCGATGCCGAAGCCGGCCGGGTCGAGCCGGACCTCGGCGCCCATGATCCGACTCAACATGATGTTGCCGACGCGGTCGCTGACGCAGTCGGGCCAGTCGACCCAGTTCTCCTGCACCAGCACCGCCTTCATCCCCAGCGACGCGGCGACGGCGGCGACCTGCCGGGTGTGGTTGGACTGGTAGCCGCCGATCGACACCAGCGTGTCGGCGCCCTGCGCCAGCGCGTCCGGGACGATGTACTCCAGCTTGCGGGTCTTGTTGCCGCCGTAGGCGAGCCCCGCGTTGCAGTCCTCGCGCTTGGCCCAGATCGACGCGCCCCCGAGGTGGGCGGTCAGGCGCGGCAGCGGGTGGACCGGGCTCGGCCCGAAGGTCAGCGGGTGGCGGGGGAAGTCGGAGAGGGCCATCGTCACTCCTCGGTGGTCGGCAGGGTGCGCCAGGTGTCGAAGGCGACGGCTGCGGCCCGGTCCGCGTCTCCGGCGGCGCAGAGCCGGATCAGCTCGTCGTGTCGGTCGAGCGAGGCGCGGCCGGCGAGCGAGGAGAAGCGCAGCCGTTCGGCTCGCCGCAGCACCGGGGTGAACTGTTCGAGGACGGCGGTCAGCGCCCGGTTCGAGGTGACGCTCACCGGGACGGCGTGCAGGTCGTCGTCGGCCCGCAGGGCGGCCTCGACGTCGCCCTGCTCGATCGCGGCGCCGAACCGGTGGTTGGCCTCGCGCATCGCCTCCAGGTCGGCCCGGGTCAGGCTGCCCACCGCCTCGCGTACGGCCAGCTCGTGCATTGCCGCGACCACGTCGCGGGCGTCCCGGACGGCGCGCAGGTCCAGTGAACTGACCGTCGTGGAGCGTCCCGGCCGGGCCACGACCAGCCCCGCTTCCGCCAGTCGCAGCAGCGCCTCTCGGACCGGGGTGCGGCTGACTCCGAGCCAGGCGGCGAGTTCCACGTCGCGGAGCTGCTCGCCGGGTGCGAGGCTGCCGTCGACGATGACGTCCCGGAGCCGGTGGTAGACGTCGTCGCGCAGCAGTCGACGGTCGATCGCGGGCGCGTGGCTGGGGACGGGCATGCAATATATTGCACATCGCCGGGATGATCTGACAAGCCCCGGAGCCCGCGCGACCGGTTCCCACCCGGGCGGCCGGCCGGGGAAACTCCCGCAATGAGATTCACATATTTGGATGCGTCGAGTACGCTCACCGCGGGAGCCACCCAGCCACCGCGGGCAGCACACGAGTCCTGCCTGCGGTTCCGAGATCATTGACGTTGGTGTCGGCGCGTGTTTCCTCGTGGGCCAGGGCATCCCGTCGAGCGACGCAGGCGTCGACGGAATGCTGGAGCACAGATGAAAGCTGCACGAAGAGCCCGCCGTCTGATTTTCGGTGCGGTCGCCGTACTCGTCACCGGGCTCACGATGGTCGTGATCAACCAGGCCGGCCCGGCCTCGGCGCACGGATCGGTCACCAACCCGCCGTCCCGGAACTACGGGTGCTGGGAGCGCTGGGGTGACGACCACCTCAACCCCAACATGGCGCAGACCGACCCGATGTGCGCCCAGGCCTGGCAGGCCAACCCGAACACGATGTGGAACTGGAACGGCCTGTTCCGGGAGAACGTCGGCGGCAACCACCAGGCCGCCGTCCCGGACGGGCAGCTCTGTAGCGGCGGCCGTACCCAGGGCGGGCTGTACGCCTCGCTCGACGCGGTCGGCGCCTGGGTCGCGAAGCCGATGCCGAACAACTTCACGCTGACGCTGACCGACGGGGCCCGGCACGGTGCCGACTACATGCTGATCTACATCACCAAGCAGGGCTTCGACCCGACCCGCCAGCCGCTCACCTGGGGCAACCTGGACCTGGTGCTGCGTACCGGCAGCTACCCGACCACCGGGCTGTACGAGGCGCAGGTGAACGCGGGCAACCGCACCGGCCGGCACGTCGTCTACACCATCTGGCAGGCGAGCCACCTCGACCAGCCGTACTACCTGTGCAGTGACGTGATCTTCGGCGGTGGCGGCGACCCGACCAACCCGCCGCCGACGAACCCGCCGCCGACGAACCCGCCCCCGACCACTCCGCCGCCGACCACCCCGCCGCCGTCGGGCAACGGCGGCTGCACCGCGACGTACGCGAAGACGAACGAGTGGGCGGGTGGCTTCGGCGCCCAGGTCACCGTTCGGGCCGGCAACGCCGCGATCTCCGGATGGACGGTGGGCTGGACCTGGCCCAACAGCCAGAGCATCACCAACTCGTGGAACGCGACGATAACCTCGTCCGGGTCATCGGTGACCGCCACGAACGCCGGTCACAACGGCGCGTTGAGCGCCAACGGCAGCACCAGTTTCGGGTTCAACGGTTCCTGGAACGGCACGAACACCGCACCGACCCTGACCTGTACGGCCAGGTAGCAGCAACCGTGACGGGGGTGGCACCGTTCGGTGCCGCCCCCGTTGCGCCGCCCGGAGCCGGTCAGCGTGAGTAGTACTCGACGATCAGTTGCTCGTCGCAGACGACGGGTATCTCGGCGCGGACCGGCAGCCGGTCGAGGCGGGCGGTCAGGCCCGCCAGGTTGACCTCGAGGTAGGGCGCGGGGCGTGCCGGGGCGTGTGCGCCGGCCGCGGCGGCGAGGAACGGCGTCTTGTCGCGGCTCCGCTCGGCGATCGCGATGGTGTCACCGGGGCGCAGCCGGGCGGAGGGTCGGTCGACGCGCCGGCCGTTGACCGTGACGTGCTGGTGGGTGACGGTCTGGCGGGCCTGGTAGATGGTCCGGGCGAAGCCGGCCCGCAGCACGAGTGCGTCGAGCCGGGTCTCCAGGTCGATCAGGAGTTCCTCACCGGTCTTGCCGGGGCGGTGCGCCGCCCGGTCGAACGCACGCCGCAGTTGCCCCTCGCGCAGGTCGTACTGCGCCTTGAGCCGCTGCTTCTCCAGCAGTCGGACCTTGTAGTCGCTCTCCTTGCGCCGTGCGCGGCCGTGTTGCCCGGGTGGGAAGGGGCGGTTCTCGAAGTACCGCACGCACTTGGGCGTGAGCGGGATGCCGAGGGCGCGGGAGCGTCTGACCTTGGGGCGTGTCTGGTTCATCCGTGATCTCTCCTGTGTAAGGTGAGCCTAACCTAACTGGAGGCGTCATGTCTGGCAACCAGCCCGCTCCCGCACCGGCCGCGACCCCGGCCGAACGCCTGCACTCGCTGCTCGTCGCGGCAGGCTCGCTGAGCCTGCGTACGCCCGGACACCGGGCGGAGCTGATCGGACGGCACCGCCTGGCATCCGGACGGTTGATCGTCGAGCTGCCCCCGGCAAGCTGCCTCGCCCGGCACCTGCGCCAGTCGGGCGAGCTGGCGGCACTGGTCGAGGCGACGGATCTGGCACCCGTCCCGATTCGTGACCGGATCCGGGCCCGCGCCACCCTCACCGGCTGGTTGACCGTGGCCGAGGGCGCCGCCGACGCGGAGCTGCCGGCCGTACTCGAGCCGGCCACGGTCGAACTGGTCACCGCCGACACGACCATCCCGATCGACCCGGCGGAGTTCGCCGCCGCCCGGCCCGATCCGCTGGCCGACAGCGAGGCCGACCTGCTCTGCCATCTCAACGACCACCACCCCGAGACGCTCGCGCGGTTGTCCAGGCTGGTGCCGCCACGCCGGCTGCACGGGGTACGCCAGGTCCGTCCGCTGGCGCTGGACCGGTTCGGCATCGTGCTCCGGCTGGAACATCCGGGCCACGACTCCGACGTCCGGCTGCGTTTTCCGGTACCGCTGCGGAGCGCGGACCAGTTGGTGGAGGCGATCGAGGCGATGCTGCACGGCAGCCACGCCGCCGCCGCGTCCGACGACGGCGACCGGCCCGGCGGCCGGGTCGGCTGACCGGCCCGTCAGCGCGGTGACCACAGGCTGTCCCGGGTCAGCCGACCATCCGGTCGCACATCCGCCACAGCCGGTCGGCCCTCTCCGGGTCGATCGCGTAGTCGGCGACGGACGAAGCGAGTTCCGCCTGGTCCGTGGGCTGGATGGCGACCGGGGTGGCCTCGGCGCAGTCGTTGAAGTAGCGACCGGTGACGCCGGAGAGCAGCGGCGAGGTGGCCAGCAGCACGGAGGTGGCCGCGCCCTGCTGCGGACTCTTCTGTAGCTCCACGGGAACACCCAGGTCGCCGCCGATGTACTGCTGGAGCCCGGTCGGGATGGCGCCCGGGTTGAGGGCGTTGGCCGTTATCCCCAGCCGGGCCCAGCGGCTGCCGGCGGCGACGGCGAAGAGCGCCACCGCGGTCTTGGCCTGCCCGTACGCCTGCTGCGGGTGATAGGGGCGGGAGAGGTAGTGGATGTCCTGGAAGATCACGGGGGAGAGGTGGTGGGCACTCGAACTGACCGACACGATGCGGGCGCCCTCGGCCCGGGCCAGCGCGTCACGCAGTCCGACGGCGAGCAGGTAGTGCCCGAGGTGGTTGACGGCGAACTGTTCCTCCCAGCCCTGCGAGGTGCGGCGCAGCTCGGGCAGGGCCATGATGCCGGCGTTGTTGACCAGGATGTGCAACGGCCCGTCCCAGGCGTCGACGAAGGTCCGGATCGACGAGACGCTGGTCAGTTCGAGGGGGACCACCCGCACGTCGGGGTTTCCGGTCGACGCCGCGATGTCGGCGGCCACCTGGCCGGCGTTGTCGTCCCGGGCGGTCACCGTCACCTGCGCCCCGGCGCCGGCCAGCGCCCGCGCCGTCTCCAGGCCGATGCCGGAGACTCCGCCGGTGACGATGGCCCGGCGTCCGGACAGGTCGATTCCGGCGACGACCTCCTCGGCGGTGGAGTGCCGCCCGAACGGTGTGACGATCCGTGCCATGATCCGTCTCTCGGTTGGTTCACTCTCGGGTGGTCCCGCCCGGCAACCGTCCGTACCCGCCGCAGCGCGCTCCCCGTGCGCCGCGCGACGGGCGGTCCGCGTGGCGGTGCCGGTACCGGTCGCGCCCACGCTTCGCTCCCCATGATCGTCCGCCTGTCGGCCCCAGCATTCCCGTCCGGCACGACTTCAAGCGCCGGGCGCTGCTTCGGCGGTTGGCCTCCCGTGGCGGGGCGCGAAGATTTCGACCCAGCGTCCGGAAACGCGCCAGTCGACCGGGTCGGGCGGGCTCCCGCGTACCCGCGATTGGCATATGCCGGATCCGCCCGCCGTCGCCGTACTTCCTTCCTATCGTGGCACTGTGGTGGCCCGCAGACCGTCCGGGCGACGGTGATGAGCACCCAGCGGGTCGGCAAGGTTCGCGGCGCGCTGGTCGAACGGTGGCGCCAACTGCGGGCGGTCGAGATCGTCGTGGTGCAGAGCGCCGTGGCGGCGGCGCTGGCCTGGTTCCTCGCCGCGGAACTGGTCGGCAACCCACAGCCGGTGTTCGCCCCGATCGCGGCCATGGTCACCCTCGGGATCTCCTCCGGTCAGCGCCTGCGCCGGGCGGTGGAGCTGGTGCTCGGGGTGACCGCCGGCATCGCCGTCGGCGACGGGCTCATCTATCTGATCGGGACCGGCTCGTGGCAGATCGGCGTGGGCGCCGTCCTGGCCATGACGGTGACGATCCTGGCCGGTGGGTCGGCGGGCGTGGTCTCCCAGGCGGCCACCTCGTCGGTACTGGTGGCCACGCTGCGTCCGCCGACCGAGGGGATCTACTTCACCCGCCTGATCGACGCGTTGATCGGCGGCACCGTGGCGTTGGCGGTGATGGCCCTGCTGCTGCCGGTGAACCCGGTGACCGTGGTGTCGCGGGTGGCTCGGCCGGCACTCGACGTACTCGTCGACAGCCTGACCGGGACGGCGCGCGGCCTCGCGGAGCGCGACCAGGACCGCGTGCAGGAGGCGCTGGCCGCGTTGACCCGTGGCGAGGAGAAGCTCGACGAGTTCTACGACGTGCTGCCCGAGGGCAGGGAGGCGGCCACCATCGCACCCCTGCGCTGGCGGTCGCGGGCCGCGTTGCAGCGGTACGTGAAGGCCGCCGAATACCTCGAACGGGCGGTACGCAACGCCCGGGTGCTCACCCGGCGGGCGGTGACGCTGCTCCGCGACGACGAGCCGGCGCCGGCCGAACTCGTGGCCTCGCTCTGCGCGCTGGCCGAGGCGGCCAGGGTGGTGCAACGCGATCTTCGTCGCGGTTCGCTGCCGAAGGCGTCGAAGCTGGTCTGCCACGCCGTCGAGCAGGCGAGCGTGGCCTACCGGCAGGGTCTCGGCTTCTCCGGCAGCGTGGTGGTGGCGCAGGTCCGCGCGATCGGCACCGACCTGCTCGGCACGACCGGGCTGCCGCACGACGAGGCGGAGCGGGAGGTACGCCGGGCCGGCGGCAGGCCGGGAGACAGCTTCGAGGCCACCGACTCCACCGGTGGTACGGCGAATCCGACCGGTGCCAACCGGCGTCCCGACGAGGGCGGCAGCGGCTGAGCGGATCGGGCGGCGCCGGCTGAGCGGCTCGACAGTGCCCGGGCGGGCGCGGGGTGGGGAGGTGCGGGACCCGTCACCGGGCACTGTCCCGGAGCCGTCGGTTCCACGGCCGTGTCGGGGTCTCCGGCGACCGTTGCCGGGCGATACGATCGGCCGTGGATGAGCGCATCGTCGCGGTGGGCTGTCCGAGAGGACGTGGAGACCCGATGTCGGGGACGTCGCTTGGGATCGGCTTCGTGTTGGTGCTGCTGGCGTTCGTCGGCTGGACCGGATACCGGGCGGCCAGCGTCGGTGGCGCCTGCCTGCTCCTGGCCGGTGTCGGACTGGTCCTCCAGGAGACCGTCGGATGGATGCCCGCCGACCGGGAGGCGGTGCTGAGCTATCAGCTCGGGGTGGTCGTCGTGGCGGCGGCCGTCGCCATCCCGTTCGGCCTGCGTCGCCGCCTCGACGGTGTCGGCGGCATCGTGGTGGCTCTGGTGTTCGCGCTGGCCGCGCTCGGCGCATCGCGGTTCGCCGACCCCGACCCGGCACTACGGGTCGTACTGGGGGCGCTGACCGCCGCCCTGGTGCTGATCGCGCTGCACATCTTCGCCGAGGTGCGGGTGCTGCGGCCGTACGCCGCCGTGGGGACGTACCTGCCGATCCGGCGGTTGTGCCGGGGGGTGATGCTGACCGCGCTGGCCGGAATCCTCGTCAACGCCGCCAGTCTGCTGGCGCCACACCTCTGGCTCGCGCTCGGCCTGCTGTTTCTCAGCTTCACCTGCTTCGTCGTCGCGTCGCAGCTCGCGACCTTCGTGGTGATCCTCGTCCGCAACGGCGCGTTCGCGAAGGCGTGGGCCCGGCGGTGGTCGCGGACCCGGCGAGCGGCCAACACCGAGCTGGTCGGCTGGGGCGCGGCGGGCGCCGGTGCGTTGACGATGCTGGGGATTCCGGTGGCCGTCCCGGACGTTCTCCGGCCACCCACACCGGTCACGGTTGCGCTCCTCGTCCTCGGCGCGGGGTGTGTGGTGGCCGGCGGCGAGATGCTGCGCAGGATATTGGACCGGGCCGCTTCGCACCGGTACGGTCCGGAGCCACCGGAGAGCCCGCAGGTCGCCTCGGCGCTGCGCGGACTCGTCGAGTCGGAGCCGGTCTACCGGCTGCTGCCGGGCATCGCGCGAAGGTGGTGAGGGTCGGTGCGTGACGCGATCCAGACCGGCACGCTGGTGCTGGTGGCGTGGCTGCTGATAGCTGCCCTGTTCCGTGGCGACGCCGTCGTGCAGGCCGGGCTGTCGGTGGCCCTGGCCACCGGCGGGCTGCTCTGGGAGTCCGTCTCGCCCTGGATGCCGCCGGACCTGCGGCCCGCGCTGCTGAACTCCGCCGTGACCCTGGTGGGGTCGGCGACGGTGGCGATCATGATCAGCATGCGCAGCGACGACCGCTGGCGGGCCTGGGTGGCGCTGCTCGGCGCGGCGGCGGTCACCGGCGCGCTGCTGCGGTACGACGTCGGCGAGCACCGGTCCTCGCTGATCATGGCTGCGGCGGTGCTCGCCGTGGTGGCGGCCGGGGTGGCCGTGCACATCCCGCTGGTGCGGTACGTACTGCACCGCGAAGAAGCGCAGGCGGCGAGGAGCGTGCACGCGCTCTGGACGACCGCAATGATGTGGACGTTGCTGTTGGCCGTCGGCGTCGTCGCGCTGTGGCAGCAGACCATGCCGGGCTGGGCGATGGTGCTGCTGGTGACCGCGTCGACCGCGGCCGGGATCGCGGCGTCGACGATCGGCTACACCATCGGGCTGATGTGGCGCCACCCCGGGTTCGCCGGGGCGTACGCGGTGCCGATGTCCCAGACCCGGATCGACGTCCGGGGCGCCCTGCTCGGCGGGGTTCTGCTGCTCTCCCCGAGCGTCGCCCTGCCCGGGATCGCGCGGGCACTGGGTGGCGACCCCGAGTGGGTGAGTGTGCTGAGTTGGATGAGCGGCGCCGTCGTCGTGGCCGGGGTGTCGAACGTCATGCGGGCGATCCGGCGTGAGGCGCTCCGGCAACGCCGCAACGCGCTGGCCGGTCCGGGCTCCGCCGCCGTCCGGGACCGGGCGCTGGAGGAGCCCGTCTACCGGCTGCTGCCCGGGTTGGGCGGCGATCGCGACTGAGGCCGGTCAGAGGTCCTTCATCGCGGCCTGTACCGCGCGGCGGTCGGAGACCGGCAGGCCACGTCTGCGCACCATCCCCCTGAGTACGCTGCGCGCCTGATCGGCGTACCCGTGACCGGCGAGTTCGGTCGCCGCGGCGGTCTGGTCGGGCACCGGCAACCCGCTCGCGGACAACCAGATCGCCATCATCAGTCCCCAGAGGACTTCCGGGTCGTCGGTGCTGCCGACGTCCCAGGAGTCGACCAGTTCCGCCGCCCAGATCCGGTTCTCCGCCACCAGCGAGCTGAACTCGCGCATCCTCTTCAGCGCCTGGTGCGGATCGCCGTCGACGCCGAGGTCGCGGAGCGTCTCCAGGGCGCTTCCGGTCTCGCCGAGGTGGTCGAGTTCGGCCGCCATGCGCAGCCGGGCCAGTGCCGGCCAGCGCCGGTCCCGGGCGGCCTCGCGGAGCACGAACCGGTCCCGGCCCTCCTCGCCGGCCCGGCGTACCAGCAGGTCGACGTGCCGGAACGGATCACCCTGCGGTCCCGTGGACGGTGGCACCGGGTCGGCGCCGAGGTAGGCGACGTTCTGCACGAGCGCGAGGTCGCTGGCCGTGTCGCTGTGCACCTGCTTGGGTGCCGGCAGGCCGCTGCCGCGCATCCTGCGCAGCAGGTGCCGGTATACCGCGTCGACCGACAACAGCGGGGCCCCGTCGGGGATGCCGTTCCGCAGCGTGGCGATCAGCTCTCCGGTGAAGACGGTGTAGCGCTCGCCCTCGTGGAACAGCGCCTGGAGGTCGCCCGGTACCGAGGCGAGGGTGTAGGTGCCGGAGACCTCCACCTGGCCCAGCAGGTCGGCGTCGGCACCGCCGAGCGCCCGGATCGCCCGGCCGGAGTAGCAGCAGTCCAGGACGAGCACCCTGGTCCGGGCCGGACTCGCCTGTACGGCCCTGCGCAGCAGGCTGATCGGCAGCGCCGTGTACTCCGCCATCTCCGGGTCGGTGTCGGCGCAGGCGAGCAGCAGTTCGCCGTCCTCGCCAACCAGGCCGTGCCCGGAGAAGTAGACGAGGAGTACGTCGTCGGCTTCCCGGCACCACGCCGCGACCTGCCGGATCGCGAGATCCTTGCTCGGGTCGACCAGGGTGTGGCAGCTCTGCTCGCCGAGACCACCCAGCCGGGGGTCGCGGAAGACCCGGGCCAGACCGTCCACGTTGCCGGCCACCGGCGGGATCTCCGGCAGCCCGTACCGGTAGTTCGCCGTGCCGACGAGGATCACCCGGGACCGGTCCGGGTCGGCGAGCCGGAGGTCCCTGGTCGGCATCGCCCGGCTCAGCTCTCGTCCAGGGTGCGGGAGAACTCCGCCACCATCTCCCTCAACTGGGCGATGTCCGCCGCCCGGACCCGGTCCGCGTTGATCGTGACGCTCCGGTTGCCCTTCTTGACGGTCGCGGTGATCTTGGCGCCACGGTGGCGCATCCACACCGACATCGTGCCGAGCAGAGCGGTCACCGCACCGCCGCCGCCCGCGGCGATGGTGATCGTGTCGAGCACCGCGCCCATCTGCCCCGGCCCCGGGTCGGGCCGCAGCAACCGGGTCCGGCCGGCGAAGTCGTCCTGCTCGCCGAGCCACCGCTGTAGCGACAGCACCTCGTCGAGGCTGCCGTCCACTGTCACCCGCAGGTCGGCCGGATCGTCAACCGTCACGGTGTCTGACGCTAGCAGCCGACCGGTGGCCCGGTCACCGACCGAGGTCGGCCTCCGCGCCCCGGGGTGTCAGTCCCGGCATCCGGAGCAGCCGGGTTGGCAACCGCACGCGTCGCCGGTGGTGACGGCGGCGACGGCCGGGTCGGGGTCGGGCGGCGCGCTCAGCGGTACGGCGCAGCAGGTGTCGCCGCGCCAGGCCTCCCGCCCCTCCCGGACCGCGACGGCGGCGATGACCAGCGCGGCGACCGGGTCGGCCCAGGACCAGCCGAAGAGGCTGTTCAGGCCGAGCCCGACCAGCAGTACCGCCGAGAGGTAGGTGCAGAGCAGGGTCTGCTTGGAGTCGGCGACCGCCGATCGGGAGCCGAGTTCCCGGCCGGTGCGACGCTGCGCGTAAGACAGCAGTGGCATGACGGCCAGCGAGAGCGCGGCCAGTACGAGTCCGACGGTGGAGTGTGCCGCCTCGGCGCCGCCGACGAGGGCGCGTACCGACTCGACCGTGACGTAGCCGGCGAGGGCGAAGAAGGAGATCGCGATGATCCGCAGCGCGACCCTCTCCCGCGACTGCGGGTCCCGGCCGGCGAACTGCCAGGCCACGGCCGCCGCCGAGGAAACCTCGATCACCGAGTCCAGACCGAATCCGATCAGGGCGGTCGACGAGGCGAGCGTGCCGGCGGTGATCGCCACCACCGCCTCGACGACGTTGTAGGTGATCGTCGCCGCGACCAGCAGCCGGATCCGCCGGGCGAGCAGGGCGCGGCGGGCCGGTGTCGGGCCGGCCGGCCGCAACCGCAGCGGCGCGGCCATCAGCAGCAACCCCGGGTCGCGGCGTCGGGACAGGCGGCCGGGTCCACCGCCAGCACCAGGCCGAGCAGGTCGCCGAGGGCGTGCGCCATCCGGGCGTCGGCCAGCTCGTAGCGGGTCCGGCGACCCTCGGGTACGGCGACCACCAGGCCGCAGCCGCGCAGGCAGGCGAGGTGGTTCGAGAGGTTCTGCCGGGTGGTGCCGAGCAGCTCGGCCAGCTCGGCCGGGTAACCCGGGCCGTCCCGCAGGGCGAGCAGGAGTCGTGCCCGGGTCGGATCCGAGAGGGCGTGACCGAACCGGGCCAGCACCTGTCCGTGCGTCAGCGTCTGCACGGCACGATAGTACATCGTCCGCTGTACTGTCCGCTGCCGGATGGCATACCCGCTGGGTGCACGCCGGGGGTACCCGCAGTGGCGGCCCGGTGTCCACTTGGCGCCATGTCGCCTCTGCGGCACCGCCAGGTTGCTGACCGGGCAAATGCTCCGGCCACAGACTCCGACTGTCGCCGTTGACGGCGTCTTCGTGAGAGTCGAAGGAGACCCGCCATGTCATCTCCGCTGGGCCGTACCGCCGCCGTGCTGGCCGCCGTACTCGCCCTCACCGCAGCCGGGCCGCCACCGGCGAGCGCCGGGCCGCCGACCGCCGTACCGGGGGCGACCGGACCGTCGGCCGCGCCCGGTACGGCCGGCGCGGGGTCGCGGGTCACCCTGGTCACCGGCGACGTCGTCGAGGTATCGCCGGCCGGCGACGGCCGGTACGCCGCCTCGGTCCGCCCGGCGGCCGGACGGGAGGGGATCACCTTCCACACCCAGGAGGTGGACGGCGGGCTGCGGGTGCTGCCCAGCGACGTCGTGCCGTACGTCTCGGCCGGCACCCTGGACGAGGACCTCTTCGACGTGCAGGAGCTGATCGCCGACGGGTACGCGGACGGCGCCACCGCCGGCCTGCCGCTGATCGTCCGCTACCGGAACCCGACCGCCGACACCCTCCGCGCCCTCGCCGGTACGACCGACGCCCGGCCACTGCCCAGCATCGGCGGCGCCGCGCTGACGGCCGAAAAGGACTCGCTGGCCGGCCTCTGGCGGACGGTCGCCCCGGTCGACCCCGACTCGGCCCGCTCCACCGCCACCCTCGGTGCCGGGATCAGCCAGATCTGGCTGGACGGCCGGGTCCGGCCGGTACTCGACCGCAGCGTCGCCCAGATCGGCGCCCCGACCGCCTGGCGGGCCGGCCTCGACGGCACCGGGGTGACGGTGGCGGTGCTGGACACCGGGGTCGACCAGACCCACCCGGACCTGACCGGCCGGGTGAGCGCGGCCCGGAACTTCAGCGACAGCCCGGACCCGACCGACCGGCACGGCCACGGCACGCACGTCGCGGCGACCGTGGCCGGCACCGGCGCCGGGTCCGGCGGCACCCACAAGGGGGTGGCGCCCGGCGCGCGCCTGCTCGCCGGCAAGGTGCTCGGCGACGACGGCAGCGGCTACGACTCCTGGATCATCGCCGGGATGGAGTGGGCCGCCGAGCAGGGCGCGGCGGTGGTCAACCTGAGCCTCGGCGGCGGGCCGACCGACGGCACCGACCCGCTCAGCGAGGCACTGGACCGGATCACCGCCGACACCGGCACCCTCTTCGTGGTCGCCGCCGGCAACGAGGGCGCGGACTACAGCGTCGGTACGCCCGGCGCGGCCCCGTCCGCGCTGACCGTCGGCGCGGTGGACCGGGACGAGTCGCTCGCCGAGTTCTCCAGCCGGGGCCCGCGCCTCGGCGACGAGGGGCTGAAGCCGGAGATCACCGCCCCGGGGGTGGATATCGTGGCCGCCCGCGCCGCCGGCACCACCATGGGCCGCCCGGTCGACGACCGGTACACCGCCGCCTCCGGTACCTCGATGGCGACCCCGCACGTCGCGGGCGCGGCGGCGCTGCTGGCCCAGGCACATCCCGACTGGTCCCCGGAACGGCTGAAGGACGCGCTGGTCAGCACCGCCCGGAGCAACCCGGAACTGTCGGTGTTCGAGGAGGGCACCGGACGGGTGGACGTCGCCCGGGCGACCGGCCAGCGGGTGTACGCCAGCGGCCAGGTCGACTTCGGCCTGCACACCGACCCGGACGGCGCCGCCACCGCCCGTACCGGTGCGGCGGCGGTGCCGGTCGGCAAGGTCGTCACGTACACCAACGACGGGCCGGCGCCGGTGACCCTCAGCCTCGCCGTCGAGCTGGAGAACGTCGCCACCGAGGCGCCGGAGACCGACGCCGTCACCACCGGTTCCCGCACCGTGACGGTGCCGGCCGGGGGTTCGGTGCAGGTGCCGGTCACGGCCGACCTGACGAAGCTGGACCGGGGACTCTTCGGCGGCTCGATCACCGCGACCGGTCCGGGCGGCCTGCTCGTCAGCACGGCGCTGGGGATCAGCCTGGACGGCCCCCGGCACCGGGTCACCCTCCGCGCCGTCGGCCGGGCCGGCCAGCCGGTGTCGGTGCCGGTCATCGCGCTGATGGGCGACAGCTACCGCTGGGACACCCTGGACTTCCTCTGGGCGGGGGAGAGCAAGACCGTCGAGGTCGGCGAGGGTACCTACCTGCTGCACGCGCTGATCGAGGACGGCGGCGTACTCGACGAGCAGGCCACCCTGATCACCGACCCGGAACTGCGGGTCGACCGGGACGTCGAGGTACTGCTCGACGCCCGCCGGGGCACCCCGATCCGGATCGAGACGCCCCGACCCGCCGAGCAGCAGTCGGTACTCAGCTACTACTCGCACCGGGTCACCGGCACCGGCCGGCAGATCAGCCACGGCACCATGCACTTCAGCACGATCCAGCAGGTCAACGTCACCCCGACCCGGAGGCTGACCAGCGGCCGATACGAGTTCTCGTCGCGCTGGCAGCTCGTCGCGCCGATGGTCCGCGCCGAGGTCGCCGGGGTCTCCGGCCCGCTCGACGTCAACCTGACCGGGCAGTCCCCGGCGTACCACGGCACCCGCCGCTTCCCGCTCGTGTACGCCGGCCGGGGCACCCCGGCGGAGCTGGCCGAGGCGAAGGTGCGCGGCGCGGCCGTACTCATCGAGTCCAGCAACGAGCCGGGCGGGGAGGACGCGCCGAGCGAGAGCGAGGTGACCGCGGCGGCGGCCCGGGCCGGTGCGGCGGTGACCCTGATGGTGCGCCCGGCGGACTGGTCGGCCTGGACGGTGTGGCGGCCCACCGGCGACCGCGAGCCGATCCCGATGCTGGCGGTGGCGAACGACGACGGCCAGCGGCTGATCGCGCGGGCGCAGCGCGGCCGGGCGACGCTGGCCCTGACCCTGACCACCTCCAGCCCCTACCTCTACGACGTACAGCACGTGGAACGGAACCGGATCCCGGACCGGATCGTCTACCGGGTTACCCCGGCCAACTCGACACGGATCACCACCCGGTACGCCGACAACGGCGGATTCCCCTGGGCAAAGGAGCAGCGGTTCGGATGGCGCCCCTGGCAGACCTATGCATGGAACGACACGTCCCGGTTCGTGGCGACACCGAAGGAGCGCGAGGAGTGGGTGACCACCGGCGACTCGGTCTGGCAGCACCGGGTGAGCCACGAGTGGCCGTGGAACGACTTCGGCGCGCTACAGAGCGGGATGGCCGAGCGGCCCACCAGCTACCGTGCCCGTAGCGCCGAGCAGACCTGGCTCGCCCCGGTGGTCCGCCCCGCCTCGCCGCGCGGGATACCGGAGCTGGTCTCCACCCGCACCGGCAACACTCTCGAGCTGCGGGTGCCCGAGTTCGTCGACGCCGAGGGCCACTACACGATCGGCGAGGCGTCCCGGGTCGCCGCTACGCTCTGGCGCGACGGGAAGCTCCTCGCCGAGCTGCCCGACGCCCGCCGGGACGTACCCACCACCGGGCCGGAGGCCGGCTACCGGCTGGCCCTGACGACCGAACGCACCGGCGAGGAGTGGAGCTGGGGCACCCGTACCGAGACGGTGTGGCAGTTCCGGTCCGGGCAGCGGCCCGGCGACGAGGCCCGACCGCTGCCGTTGTTGCAGGTCGACTACGCCGCGCCGGTGGACCTGACGGGCCGGGCCAGCGGCCGGCCGCACACCGTCGGGCTGACCGTCCGGCACCAGGACGGTCACGCCACTCCGCGGGGGACCCGCCTGACCGCCGAGGTCTCCTTCGACGAGGGCGCCACCTGGCGGGCCGTCCGGGTGACCGGGCACGGCAACGGCTACCGGGCGAGTGTTCCGGCCGGGAAGGGCACGGTCTCGCTGCGGGTCCGGGCCGCCGACCGGTCCGGCAACGCGGTCACCCAGACGGTGATCCGGGCGTACGGCCTGCGCTGAGCGGGTACCGGGCGGGACGGCAGCGCGCCGTCCCGCCCGGACCGGTCAGAGCCAGCCCCGGCGGGCGGCCTGGAAGGCCAACCCGGTGCGGGTGTCCACCCCGGCCAGGGCCATCAACCGCTCCAGCCGGCGCTGCACGGTACGCCGGCTGACTCCGAGCTGCGACGCGATCGACTTGTCGGGAAAGCCGGCCACGAAGAGCGACAGCAGGAACCGCTCGCCGTCGTCCAGGGCGTCGTCGGGTGCCGCGTCGGTGAGTCCACCCTGGTCGGCGTCCCAGCGGATCGGCGTCGCCCGGTCCCAGTGGCTCTCGAAGAGCGCCAGCAGCGCGTCCAGCAGCTCGCTGCGCCGGATCAGTGCGGCGGTCGGCTCCCCGACGTCGCGCTCGTCGTCCGGCACCAGCGGGCAGATCGCGGTCGACCGGTCGGCGATGGCGATCCGGACCGGCAACGTCGGCAGGGTACGGGCCTCCTCCCCGGCACGGACACTCTCCGCGATGCTCTCCAGCTCACCGGGTGTCTCCAGCAGGGCGCGCTCGTAGATCGCCCGGTAGCGCACCCCACGGGCCAGCGCCCCGGACTCCTCGGCGTTCTCCGAGCCGGACATGGCCAGCGGATTGGCCCGGCAGAACCAGAGGATCTCCTCCCGGGCCGAGTCCTGGAGGTCACGCAGCCGGTCGCGCAACGCGGCCGCGCCGACCACCACCTCCACCAGATGGTCGGCGTTGCGGCGCCGGGCGCTGGTCCGGTACTCCTCGGTCAGCGCCGCCACCGCCTGGCGGGCGCTCTCCAGCGACTCCTGCCGGCGCAGCAGGGTGTTGCCCAGCGCGACGTCCGGCGGCAGCGGCTCGAACACCGGGTCCGGGCCGGGGCGGGCCACCGCCAGTCCCTTGCTCCGCAGCGCCTCCAACACGTCGGCGGCCTCGTCGAGCGGCACGTCGGCCAGCCGGGCGAGATCGGCGGGCCGGGCCGCGGAGAGGCGCAGCAGCAGCCGGTACGCCCGCTCCTCCTGCGGTCGCAGCAGCCCGGTGTCGTCGAACATGCCCGTCTCCCCATTCCCCGTGGACTGCGAAGACTCTACGAAGCCCGGTCGGCTGGCGTGGTGGCCCGGGGACGCCGACGCGGATCACGCCCGGCCGACGGGGCGGGCCGTCGACCGGTCGAGGGTCAGTCGGTCGGCAGGAGTGGACGCATGAAGGTCCGCTCGTACCGCAGCACACAGCCCGACTCGTCGCGGATCCGGTCGGCCGCGACGAACTCCGGATCGACGCCGAACCGCGCCCGGTAACGCTCGTAGGCGGCCAGGCTCTCGAAGCTGAACAGGGCTTCGGCCCGGTCGCTGGCTCCCTCGGCCGGCAGGAAGTAGCCGTGGTGCACACCCCCGTGCCGGGCCACGAGTCGCATCCACGCGCGGGCGAAGCGTTCGAACGCCTCGATCTGCGCGGGGTCGATGGTGTAGTGCACGACGCAGGTGATCACCGCACCACCGTACGACGCCGGTCCGTCAGCGCCGGAGCTGCCCAGTGATGGTGGGATCGGTGATCTGGGTGTCCTTCGCCAGCATGAACGCCTTGCTGAGGATGACGGCGAGCACCCGGTCGCCCTCGAACGGCAGGAAGACGTCGCCGGTCGAGGAGCCGCCCGTCTGCTTCGGCACGATGCAGAGATATTGGTCGTTCGGGCTCATCAGGATGTTGCCCGAGCCGAGGTGGATCCGGTAGGTGCGCAGGTCGCCCCGGACCACGAGGAAACGGCCGTCGACCTGCGCCCGCTCGGCGATGGCGAGCCGGGGGACGAGGCGTTCGAGCATCTCCCGGCGGGTCTGCGCGGTGCCGCTGAGTTCGCCGAAGCTGTAGGACGCCCAGTATTCGCGGAACCGTCCGCCGGGACCGCCGTCCTGCCAGGTCGGGTCGTTGCCGACACTGGCGACGCCGACGAAGAGGTCGACGTCGCGGAGGATCTCGCTGAGCACCAGCGGCGGGATCTCGGTCAGCGGTAGCGGTTCGGTCGGTTGCGCCTCCTGGGAGACCCACTGCTCGTAGCCGCCGCCACCGGCGTGCGCGTAGTGCTCCGGGGCGTCGATCGGATAGAACCGGACCTGGTCGGTGGCGATCCGCAGGTACGCCCCCGACTCGGTGGTGTCTTCCTGCCACTCGTCGCCGATGCCCTCGATCCAGAACTCCGCGCGCAGCCCCCACTGCGGCAGCTCCCGGGTGGCCGGCTCGTACGCGTCGTCGACCATCATCCGCAGTTTGTTGCGCCAGCCGCGGGCCGCGGCGAGGGCGTGGAACTGGTGCTGGCGCAGCACGTGCGCGGCGTACCGGTTGGAGTAGACCCGGGTCTTCTCCTCGGCGGCGGTCAGCAGGTAGACCTCGCGGTGTGCCTGCTTGAACGGCTGGGTGATCCGGTTGGTCTCCAGCCAGCCGCGCCAGGCGAGCACCTCGGCCACCTCGCGGCCGATCGGGTGCCAGAGCCGGACCGTCTCGCCGGCCACGATCTCCTTCTCCTCGTGGGTGCGCAGCGCGCCGTCGGCGAAGGCGCAGGGCACGTCGTCGACGAGCCAGATCAGCCGGCGGGCCAGCGTACCGACCAGCGGGTGGTCGAGGTAGCGGGCGCGCCAGGCGTCGAACGGCCAGACCCGCTGGGCGAGGAGTTGCCGGTCGAGGCGTTCCGCCTGGGCGGAGAGCATCTTCTCGACGTCCTTGACGGCGGCTTTGAAGTCGGCGAGTTCCTCGGGGTGGGCGGACCGCACCGAGGCCGGTACGGACTTGACCGTCTTTCCGGCGCCGTTGCGCCAGGTGACCGTGACCGTCCCGGAGGTGGCGTCCAGGGTAGCCGAGGCGTCGCCGAAGCGTTCGACCCGCACACCCACCTCGGTCAGCCCGTACGCCGGCACGGCGAGCTCCTCGACCTCGTCCCGGGTCAGGCCCAGCGCCGCCGCCCGGGCGTCCAGCGCCGCGTTCAGCTCCTTGAGCGTGCCCTTGAAGGTGACCCGGGCGGCGAGCCGGGCGATCTGGGCGAGCGCCTCCTCGGTCGGGATCCGCGACAGCGCGTGGACCGCCGCGTTGGCGATCTTGGGGTTGCGCGGGCCGAGCCCGGCGACCTTGCGCAGTGACGTCTCGACGAGCGCGCCGAGCAGCCGTGCGGTCTCGGGGTGGTCGGGCAGGAAGGAGAGCAGCCAGACCAGTCCCCGCAGCGGGGTGGTGTTGAACTGGTCGAAGGACTCGTTGACGTCGTGTTCCCACTGGGTGCGGTTGAGCCGGAGGGTGCGCGGCTGCCCGACCAGGGCGAGCCAGCTCCGTAGCCGGTCACCGCGCTCGGCCAGCCCACCGAGGAGTTCGCGGGCGGTCGCCTCCCACTTCCGCGACGGTCTGGCGCTGGTCGCGGTCGCCGCGTGCCGGAACAGCTCGTGCCAGCGACGGGCCTGGTCCGGGTCGAGCGCGGCGACGTCGGCGAGGGCGCGGTCGGCCCACGCCTCACCGGGGTTGAGCGCCGGTGCGTCCAGCCTGGCCAGCAGCGGCTTGAGCGCGTCGGCCGAGCCCCAGTAGCCGTGCGCGACGGTGCGGCGCATCACGGCGACGACCTCCGGCGGCAACGGCCGCCCGGCGTCGAGCAGGAGTTCGGCCATCCGCCGCAGCTCGTCGCCGCCGAAGTAGGCGGTGTGCCGGGCGGCGAAGGCGAGCGCGACCTCGGCCGACTCCGGGCCGCGGATTTTGCTGTAGGGCTTGATGAGGATCTTCAACAGCTCGTTGGTGGCGTCGCGCTGCTCGGCCCCGGTGACCAGGCAGCAACGGTCGAGGATCGCCATCAGCAGCTCGGGCTTGCGTTCGGCGGCGACGAGCCCGAGCGCGTCGGTCACGTGCCGGCTCTCCGCGCCCCAGTCGCCGGTGTATCTGGCGGTGTAGGCCATGGTCTCGTCGGCGAGGCCCTCGACGTCACCGTGCCGGGCCAGCGCCGCCATCCGCTCGGCGTACTCGGGGAAGAGCAGCGGCGTCGACATCAGCCACCCACCAGCGGTACGAGCTTGAGGAAGGTGATCCGCGTCCCCCGGGTCAGCTCCACCACCGCGTCCAGCTCGTCGACCTGCCGGTCGTCGACGAGGACGATGAAACCGTTGCGGGAGAACGCCTCCAGGGCACGGTCGGCCTGCTCCTCCGGGTCGATCCGGCGGGGCTGCCGGAGCTTGAAACCGTTGAGCGTCCGCTCGGTGTCGGTCGGCTGCACCAGGCCGCGGAAGAGGTCGCCGCCCTTCGCGTTGTGCTCGGCGACCTCCTGGAAGACACGTCGGCGGATCACCTCGCGCAGCGGCAGGCGCTCCTCGAAGATCTCCAGGTGCCATGCGGCGCTGCGCTCGCCCGCGGTCGTCTCGTCGACGAAACTCACCATCGCCATGGCGCCGCAGTCTAGGGCGGCCCACCGACAGAGCGTCGGCCGTGCAGCGCCAGGAGCACCGGACGGTCAGGAACCGAGGACGTTCGGCGGCGGGACGAGCCGGCGGAAGGATTCGGCCGCCCGGGCGATCTCCACCCCGGCGTCGGTCAGCACCGGCTCGCCGTGCCCGGGGAGCAGGACGTCGACCTCCTGTCCGGCGAGGGCGACGACCGTCTCGGCGTACCGGTCGAGCCGGCAGTCGTGGATCGCCTGGATGCTCACCCGCCCGCCGGCGAAGAGGCAGTCCCCGCTGAACAGGATGGTGCGGCCGGCGCGCCGCAGCAGTACGACGAGGTGGCCGTCGCAGTGGCCGGGTGCGTCGACGATCCGGAGGTCGAGGTCGCCGGCCCGGACGACGTCACCGCCGGCCAGTACCCGGTCCACTGTGGCCGGTGCGAGCCGGTAGTCGGCCGGGTAGACGCCGGCCGCCCGGGCCACCGCCAGCGAGCTGCGGGACTCGTCGGCGGTGGCCAGTGCGGCCGAGGTCTCGGCGCTGGCCAGCAGGGGCAGCCCGGCGGCCTGCGCGGCGGCGGCACCACCGGCGTGGTCGGCGTGGTAGTGCGTGACGATGACGCCGGTGAGCGCGGCCGGGTCGCAGACCTCGGCGACGGCGGCCAGCCAGGCTCGCGCACCGAGACCGGTCCCGGTGTCGACAAGTACGCCGTCCTCGCCGTCCCAGATCAGGTAGCAGTGGCAGTCGTGCGGGTCGGTGCGGGCGTCGGGGTGGCTGCCGCTGCCGACCAGCCAGACGGAGTCGAGCAGGGGGACCGCGCCCATCGCGCTCAGCCCGCCTGGGTCGGGTCGCGGCGTACGGCCACGACGTCGACCTCGACCAGGATCCCGGCGAGGGTGCTGCCGACGGTGGTGCGTACCGGGTAGGGCGGCCGGAAGCGCCTGGCGTACACCTCGTTGTAGGCGGCGAAGTCCCGGTCGAGGTGTTGCAGGTGCACGGTGGCCTTCACGACGTCGCCGAGGCCCAGCCCGACGGTGCGCAGCGCGCCCTCGACGTTGTCGAGCACCTGCTCGGTCTGCGCGGTGATCCCCTCCGGGACGACGCCGGTGGCCGGGTTCTTCGGTCCGAAACCGGCCGTCCAGACCAGCGTGCCCGTGTCGACGACGTGACTGTAGGGTCCGGCCGGTTCGGGCAGGTCCGGGCTGGTGTGGGCGGTCCAGGTCACTTGACGGTCTCCCTCGGTTCGGTGCTGGGGCGGTGCAGGTCGGACATGACCTCGTAGCGGTCGTGGCGGTAACGGGACCGGGAACGCTGCGCCGGGCGGCGGTTGGTGTCGTAGAAGATGTCGACGATCTCCAGCGCCGGGGCGTGTTCCGGCAGGCCGAGAAGTTGAGCATCGCGTGACGGTGCAGGCACGGCGCGTACTCGACGTCGGGCCGCCGCGACCACCACGCCGGCCCTGGCGAGTACCTCGTGCAGCGACCCCTCCAGTTCGGCGGTTTCCAGGATGCGCTGGAACCGGGCCGGCAGGTGGGCGTCCTCCAGGCACATGGGCTCGTCGTCGGCGAAGCGCAGCCGCTCCAGCCGGATGACCGGGCTGTCGACCTCGACGCCGAGGTCGACGGCGACCTCGGGGGAGGCGGCGACCTCCTCGATCGCGACGAGCCGGCTGCTCGGCCGCAGCCCCCGGGAGCGCATGTCCTCGGTGAAGGAGGAGAGGTTGGGGCCCATGGCCACGGTGGGTCGGCGGACGAACGTGCCGAGGCCGGGGACCCGTTCCACCCGTCCGTCGGTGGCCAATGCGTCGAGCGCCTGCCGGACCGTCATCCGGCTGACCTCGAAGCGCACGGCGAGATCCTTCTCCGAGGGCAGCCGGGACCCGACCGGCAGGTTCCGGCACTGCTCGCGGAGAGCGTTCGTGATCGCGACGTGTTTCGGCGTTGACATGAAGTGAGCATCCCGTATCTCCGGCTGGCGGCCGTACCCGGCCAGGTCCGGTCCAGACCCGGTACTCCCTTGCTCTTGACTGGTCTAGACCGCCTCGGTATGGTCCGGAACATTATTCCAACACCGCTCGGTCCGTCTAGTCCGCAGCGTCGTCGTCAGCCGCACGAAGAGTCGTGACGATCCGGAAGCTCGCGGAACACCTGAAGGCCGTGAGAGGAGTACCAGCTCATGAGGTACGGGAAGGTCAAGCGGCTGACCGCCGTGGCCGTGGCCGCGGTGGTCGGGCTCTCGGCCGCCGCGTGCGGCGGTTCGAGTGGGCCAGCCGGTGACGACAAGACACTGATCCTGTGGCACATGGAACAGCCACCGAACCGGGTCGAGGGCTTCCAGAAGCTGATCGACGGCTACAACGCCACGAACCCGGAATACAAGGTCCAGGCGCAGGTCCAGGACTGGAACCAGATCTACACGAAGATCTCGGGCGCGGTGCAGTCGAAGACGCAGCCCGACATCCTCTTCACCATCCCCGACTTCACCACCTACGTACGCCCGCTCGGCGCCGTCCGGCCGGTGACCTCGCTGGTGGAGGAACTCGACAAGGCGCACACCTTCGGCGAGGCGGCCAAGGCGCCGTACCGCGACGACGACCAGTACTGGGCCGTCCCGCTCTACGGCATGGTGCAGATGCTCTGGTACCGCAAGGACCTGCTGGGCAAGGCCGGCATCAACGAGCCGCCGAAGACCACCGCCGAGCTGCTGGAGGCCGCCCAGAAGCTCACCCAGGGCAACCAGAAGGGGATCGCGCTGCCGGCCGGCAAGAACCTCGCCACCGACCAGGTGCTCTACAGCCTGATGCTGACCAGCGGAGCCGGAAACTTCTTCGGTCCGACCGGTGAGATCAACTTCAACACCCCGGAAACCGTCCGGGCCCTCACCCTCTACCGGGACCTGCTCAAGCAGTCGCCGTCGGACAGCGGCAACTACTCGTGGGGCGAGCCGCAGGCGGCGTTCAACAGCGGCGCGGCGGCGATGGCGATCGAGAAGGGGCAGTACCTGGCGCCGTTCGAGTCCGAGTCCGGCCGTCCGGCGAGCGACCTGGGCTGCGCCCCGATCCCGGTCGCGGAATCCGGCGGCAAGCCGGGCAGCATCTACTACTCCAACGCCGCCATGGTGATGTCCAACGACGACGCCAAGGCCGCCGGTGCGGAGGCGTTCCTGAAGTACGTCCTCCAGCCGGAGAACTACGGCACGCTGCTCAACTCCGAGCCGGGGCTGTTCCTGCCGCTGACCGCCGACGGTGCCACCGCCGAGTCGTGGACCAGCAACGAGGTCATCCAGAAGTACCGGGGCTGTGTCGACGCCATGCTCGAACAGTCGAAGACCGGCGCCCTGTTCGGCTTCGTCGACGGCCAGTACGTCGACTCCGTCGGCAAGATCTCCGGGCAGAACATCCTGGCCCAGGTCGTGCAGCGGATGTACAGCAGCGGAGAGTCGCCGGAGGCGGCGGCCAAGTGGGGTGACGAGCAGATGCGTGCGGCGGTCGCCAAGTGAGCAGCCGCAACGCGGTGCCGGGTACCGGGGAGGTCCTCCCCGGTACCCGGGCGGCCGGGCGGCCGGCGACGGCCGCCCGCCGTCGCCGGCCCTGGCACACGCACCTGCTCGGGTACGGCCTCGTCGCGCCGCTGGTGCTGCTGATGCTCGGCGTGATCGGCTATCCGCTGCTGAACACGGTGCTGCTCAGCCTCCAGGACCAGGGTGTCGTCGGCAGCAGCTCGAACTTCGTCGGCCTCGACAACTACACCGAGGCGTTCGGCGACGGCGCGTTCTGGGCCGCGATCGGACGGTCCGGGATCTGGCTGGCCGGCAACCTGCTGGTGCAGACCCTCATCGCCTTCGGCACCGCGCTGCTGATCGGCCGCTCCGGGCGCTGGGCCCGGGCCTCCCGGACCTGGGTGCTCATCCCCTGGGTGATCCCCACCGTCGCGGTCGCGGTCATCTGGCAGTGGCTGAGCAACAGCAACTACGGCATCGTGCCGAAGCTCGCCGCCGCGGTCGGGATCGACGGGCTGGGCAGCCCGTTCGGGGACAGCGCGCTGGCGATGCCGGCGCTGATCCTGATGAACAGCTGGCACTGGTTCCCGCTCGGCGCGGTCGTCATCTTCGGCGCGCTGCGGACGATTCCCGGCGAGATCTACGAGGCCGCCCGGGTGGACGGCGCCGACGCCTGGCGGATCTTCTGGCGGATCACCTTCCCGCTGCTCCAGCCGGTGCTCTTCGCGCTCGGGCTGGTCGGGTCGCTCTGGTCGTTCAACATCGTCGACTCGATCTACCTGGTCACCAAGGGCGGGCCCGCCGACGCGACGACGACGGCCCCGATCTTCATCTACAACAAGGCCTTCAACCAGTTCCAGGCGAGCGATGCCGCCGCCGTCAGCGTGATCACGATCATCCTGCTGGCCGCCGTCGCCTTCTTCTACATCCGCGTCGCGAAGCCGAAGGAGGACTCGTGACATCCGCGCCACCCGTGACGTCCCGGCTGTCCTGGGCGCGGCTGCCGCGCCTGGTCACCTGGACCGTGCTCACCGCCATCGTGCTCGGCCCGCTCTACTGGATCACGATCTCGGCGTTCAAGGACCGCGAGGAGATCCTGCGTACGACGCCGACGCTGATCCCGACCCACCCGACCCTGGACAACTTCCGGCAGCTCTTCACCGCGACGGACTATCCGAGCTATCTCACCAACAGCTTCGTGATCGCCCTCTCCACCGCCTTCTGCACCGTGCTGGTGTCGTTCGCGGCGGCGTACGGGCTCTACCGGCTGCGCATTCCGGGCGGCAACAAGCTGGCCGGGGCGATCCTGGTGGCGTACATGATTCCGGGGACGCTGCTGCTGGTGCCGCTCTACCAGGCGTTCGCGGCGGTGGAGCTGATCGACACCAGAAACGCGCTGGTGATCGTGAACGTCGCGTTCACCGCACCGTTCTGCACCTGGCTGCTGCGCGGCTTCTTCTTCGCGATCCCCCGGGACATCGACGAGGCCGCCGCCGTCGACGGGGCCGGCCCGGTCCGGATGATGCTGCGGATCGTGCTCCCGCTGCTCGCGCCGGGCATCTCGACCGTCGCCGTCTACGCCTTCGTCTTCTCCTGGACCGAGTTCGTCTTCGCCTCGCAGCTCATCGTCAGCGACCAGCTCAAGACGCTGCCGATCGGGCTCAGCGCGATCATGGGCCAGTACACCGTGAACTGGGGGCTGCTGATGGCCGGTACCGTCTGCACGGTCATTCCCGCCATCGTCCCGTTCCTCTTCGCCGGCCGCTACTTCGTCGGCGGGCTGACCGCCGGAGCGGTCAAGTGAGCGGCGCGGCGCCCGCCGAGGGCGCGGCGTGGTCGCCACAGGACGTCACCGCCAGCGGGTACGCGGCACGCGTGCAGGAGGTCCTCGGCCGCGCCCTGGCCGAGGAGCTGCCGGCGGTACGGCGGGCCGCCGAACTGGTCGCCCGGTCGTTCGCCGAGAAGGGACTCTTCTACGTCTTCGGCAGCGGCCACTCGCACATCTTCGGCGAGGAGGCGTTCTACCGGGCCGGCGGCGCGGTGCGGGTCTGCCCGATCCTCAAGCCGGCGCACATGCTGCACGAGGGCGCGGTACGCAGCACGGTGCTGGAACGGGAGCACGGGCACGCCGAGGCGCTGCTGGCCGGGTACCGGCTCGACGGCGAGCGGGACGTCCTGCTGGTCGCCTCCAACTCGGGCGCGAACCCGCTGCCCGTCGAGGTCGCCCAGGCGGCCAAGGCGCGCGGACTGCCGCTGATCGCGATCACCTCCCGCCGGTACGCCTCGGCGATCTCCCGGCCCGGTCCACGGCTGCACGACATCGCCGACGTGGTCGTCGACAACCACTGCCCGCCCGGCGACGCGCTCGTCGAGCTGGGCCCCGGGCTGCCGTCCGCCGGACCGTCGTCCAGTGTGGTCGGTCTGGCCCTGCTCGACGCGATCATCGTCGAGGCGCTCGGCATCCAGATCCGGCGCGGCGAGACGCCGGAGGTGTTCATGAGCGCGAACATGCCCGGCGCCGCCGAGCACAACAGCGAGGCCGCGCGGCGGATGTCCGACCTCGTCCCGCACCTGTAGCCCGTCGCACATCTGAGGAAGGGAAGAGACCCGGTGAAGATCAGTTTTGAGGTCTGGCCGAACATGCCCTGGGGTCGGCTGGAGGCCGCCGGCCCGGCCTGGAACTCCTGGGGGGACAAGCCGGCGACCTGGTGCGTGGAGCAGACCGCGAAGTACGGCTACGACGGCGTCGACTTCATCTTCGCGAAGCTGCTGGAGGCGCCGAAGGCCGAGTACGACCAGCAACTGCGGGACGTGCGGGCCACGGCGGAGCGGGTCGGCATCGACATCGGCTACCTCGGCCACCACACCACCTTCGTCAGCCCCCGGGAGTTCGACCGGGAGCGCGGCATCGAGTCCTTCAAGAAGGCCCTCGACGCGGCGGCCGTACTCGGTGCGAAGTCGGTCTGCACGCTGATCGGCGACGGCTACTACGACCCGCCGCTGAACGTGCTGCTCAGCCGGAAGGACGCCTGGCGGCAGTGCCGGGAGGCGATCACCGAGGTGGCCGCGCACGCCTCGACGCTCGGGCTCAACGTCAGCATCGAACTGTTGCAGGGCACCATCCTCAACCGGGTCGAGCTGATCGAGCGGATGTTCGACGAGGTCGGCGCGAGCAACCTGCGGATGACGATGGACACCGGCGCCTTCTACGTCGCGGTGAAGCCGTTCATGAACGTCAAGGAGGCGATCAAGCGGCTCGGGCCGTACATCGACATCGTGCAGATCAAGGACGAGGTCGGGCTGCCGACGATCGTGCACTGCAACCACATCTGGTTCGGCGGCGGGCTGGTCGACTTCCGGGAGACGTACGAGGCACTCGCAGAGATCAACTTCGACGGGTACGTCAGCGTCGAGTGGGAGGGCTGGCAGGTCGGCGGCAACATCGGCGTCGGCGAGCCGGCCGGGGTGGGACTGGCCGACTTCGACCGGGTCGCGGAGGAGTCCCTGGAATACCTGATGGAGTTCGGCTTCGTCCCCCGGCGCAGCCGTTGACCGGCGCCGTACCGGGCAACGCCCTGCTGGTCGGCATCGACCTGGGTACCACCGGGGTGAAGGTGGTGGTGGTCGACGCCGGGACCGGCGCCACGGCGGCCCGGTCCTACCGGGACTACCCGTCGGACACCGGCCGGCCGGGGCGGCACGAGCAGGACCCGGCCGACTGGTGGCGGGCGACGTCCGGCGCCGTCCGGGAGGCGCTCGCCGACCTCGACCCCGGCGCGGTGGCCGGGGTCGGGCTGAGCGGCCACATGCACGCGGTGGCGCTCTTCGACGACCGGGACCGGCCGGTGCGGCCGGCGATGACCTGGGCGGACCGGCGGGCCGTCGCCGAGGTGCGGGAACTGCGCGACCGGGACGACCTCTTCGGCGAGCTGACCGGCAACCCGGTGGTCGAGGCGTTCAGCGCCCCCAAGCTCGCCTGGCTGGTCCGGCACGAACCCGAGGCGGTACGCCGGGCCGTCCGGCTGGTCCAGCCCAAGGACGTGCTGCGGCACCACCTCACCGGCGACTGGGGCACCGACCCCACCGACGCGGCCGGCACCCTGCTCTACGACGTGGGACGGCGGCGGTGGGAGCCCCGGCTCTGGGCCCGCTGCGGGGCGGACGAGCGGTTGGCGCCCCGGGTGCAGGGCTCGGCGGAGATCGTCGGAACGGTCCGACCCGAGGCGGCCGAGGCGACCGGGCTGCCCGCCGGTACCCCGGTGGTGGCCGGCGGCGGCGACGTCTCCTGCGCCGCGCTCGGCGCCGGGGCGGTCGCCGACGGCCGGGTCTACGTCAACGTCGGCACCGCCGCCCAGATCGTCACCCCGGTCGCCGAGCCGAGGGCCGGCGTCGACCGGTTCGTCTTCGCCCGGGCCGGCGAGGAGGGCTTCCTCGGCATGGTCTCCTCGTACGCGGCCGGGCTGGCGATCCGCTGGGCCGAGCGGAACCTGCTCGCCGGTGCCGCCCCGGAGGTGCCGGACGGTACGGCGGACCGGCTCGCCCGGGACAGCCGCCCCGGCGCCGCAGGGCTGACCTTCCTGCCGTACCTGCTCGGCGCCAGCGCCCCGATCCACGACCCGGCGGTCCGGGGCGCCCTGCTCGGCGTGGCACCGGAACACGGACCCGCCGACATCGCCCGGGCCGTCCTGGAGGGCGTCGCGTACGCCTGCGCGGCGGCCGTCGAGCAACTCCTCGACGGTGCCGGTGCCGCGACCGAGATCCGGGTCGGCGGCGGGGTGACCCGCTCCGAGGTCTGGTGCGAGGCGTTCGCCGCCGCCTGCGACGCGCCGGTGCGACGGCTGGGCCAGGACGCCTCGCCGCGCGGTGCCGTCGCGCTGGCCGGGATCGGCGCCGGGATCTGGCCGGACGTCGCCGCCGCCTGCGCGGTGCTGGACGACAGCGCGCCGCTGACCGCCCCGGACGCGCACCGGAGCGCCTACCGGCGGGCCCGGCACCGCTACACCGCCGCCTCGGCGGCCGTCGCCGCGCTGCACCGCGACCCGGCCCTCGCAGGTGGTGGTGCCGGATGATCGGGCGGATCGACCCGGACGCGGTGCTGGCGGAGGCGGCCCGGCTGATCGCGATCGAGGGCCACCAGGACCATCCCGGGCAGGAGCGCCCGGTAGCCGACTACCTCGCCGACCGGCTGCGCGGCTGCGGCGCCGAGGTGGAGCTGCAACCGGTGCGGGGCGACCGGGCGAACGTGATCGCCCGGGTACGGGGCAACCGGCCCGGCCCGACGCTGATGCTCAACGCCCACCTGGACACCGTGCCGCCGTACGGCATGCCGGACGCGCTGCTGCCCCGGGTCGCCGACGGCCGGCTCTGGGGCCGGGGCGCCGTCGACATGAAGGGCGCGCTCGCGGCGATGATCGCCGTCGTCGAACTGCTCGCCGCCCCGGACGTCACCTTCGACGGTGAACTGCTGCTGACCGGGGTGGCCGGGGAGGAGAACGGCAGCCCGGGAATGCGGGCGCTGGTGGAGGCCGGCGTACGCGCCGACTTCGCGATCGTGGGCGAGCCGACGATGCTGCGGGTCGGCCGGGCGCACAAGGGCGCGATGTGGGCAGAGGCGACGTTCCGCGGCGTCGCCACGCACGGCAGCGTGCCGCAGGACGGGGTGAACGCCGTCTACCACGCGGCCCGGTTCATCGCGGCGGTCGAGCGGGACCTGGTACCCCGGCTCGACCGGCGCCGTCATCCGCTGCTCGGGCCCGCGACCGTCAACGTCGGGGTGGTGGCCGGTGGCGACCGCCCGCCGATGGTTCCCGCCTCCTGCGTGGTCCAACTCGACCGGCGGTGGCTGCCGTCCGAACGGCACGACGAGGTACTCGCCGAGCTGCGCGAGGTCGTGGCGGAGCTGCGCCGGGCGGACCCCCGGGTGGACGCGACAGTCGAGGAGATGGCCGGTACGTCGACCTTCGTGCACGCCCCGCTGGACTGCCCGCCCGACGACCCGTACCTGCGGATGCTCTGCGCCGTCGCCGCCGACCCCGAGCCGGTCGGGTTGCAGTTCTGGACCGACGCCGCGCTGCTCGCCGCCACCGGCACCCCGGCGGCGGTCTGCGGACCGGGTGACATCGCCCAGGCGCACTCCCTCGCCGAGTGGGTGCTCGTCGACCAGTTGCGCGGCGCGGCCGAGGTCTACTGTGCTATGGCGCAGCGGATGCTGTCGGTGCGCCCGCTGGAGACCGACGCCGGGGTGAGGGCATGAAGATGGTCAACAACGAGCGGAAGCCCGACGGCCTACGGGCGGTCGAACGGACCGTCGCGGTGCTGGCGGCGCTGGCGGAGACCCCGTCGGGGGCGTCGCTGACCGAACTCGTCAAGGCGACGGAGATCCCGGCCACCACCCTGCACCGGATGCTCGGTGTGCTGCGCGGTACCGCGCTGGTCCGGGAGACGGCCGACGGCCGGTACGCGCTGGCCGCCGGCACGATGACGCTGGCCCGCTCCTATCTGGACGGGCTCGACCTGCGGCACGAGGCGCTGGGGGTGATGCGGCCGCTCTCGGCGCGGACGGGCGAGACCTGCCACCTCGGGGTACTCGCCCTGGTGCACGTCGTCTACATCGAAAAGATCGACAGTCCGTCCCGGGTCCGGATGCACAGCCGGGTCGGCCAGACCAACCCGGCGCTGACCACCGCGATCGGCCGGGCCATCCTCGCCCACTCACCGGCGCACGTGCTGGACGAGGTGGTCGACGCGCACCGGCGGCTCTCCGGCGAACGGACGGACCGGGCCGAGGTCGACGCGCTGCTGGCCGGGGTGCGGGCCGACGGCTACGCCCGGGACATCCAGGAGAGCGAACACGGCATCTGCTGCGTCGCGGCCCCGGTCTTCGACCACACCGGGCACGTCGTCGCCGGACTGAGCATCTCCGCCCCGGCGACCCGGTTCGACGCCGAGGCCGCCGGCCGGCTCGGCCCGCAGGTCCGGGCCGCCGCCGCCGACCTCTCCGGTCAGCTCGGCTGGCCGGGTGCGCCGATCCGCGACACCACCGACCCGCAGGCCGACCCGGTCGACCGGACCCCGCAGCCGCGTCCGGCACCGGCGGAGCCGCCCTCCGCGCCGGTGACGGCGCCATGAGGCACTTCACCGTCGGCTGTCTCCGGTGTCACCGGAGCACCGGCTTTCCCGCCTACCGCTGCCCGGCCTGCGGATCGCCGCTGGTGCTGGAGCTGGCCCCGGTCTCCGCCGCCGCCTGCCGGCCCGGCTCCGGGAGCGGAGTGTGGCGGTACGCCGGGATGCTGCCCCGGACCGGGCACGCCGTCACCCTCGGCGAGGGTGCCACGCCGCTGCTGCCGTTGCGGCTCGACGGTGTCGACGCGCACGTCAAGCTCGAGTCGCTGAACCCGTCGCTCTCGTTCAAGGACCGCGCGATGGCGCTGGCCGCGTCCGCCGCGCTGGACCGGGGACTGGAGGGGCTCGTCCTCGCCTCGACCGGCAACGCCGCCGTCTCGGCCGCCAGCTATGCGGCGGCGGCGGGACTGCGCTGCCGGGTCTTCTGCGCCACCGGCTCGAACGCGGGGGCGAAGGTGCGGACCGCCCGGGCGCACGGTGCGGAGGTGGAGTTGGTCGACGGCCACTACAGCGACGCGTACGCCGCCGCGACCCGCGCCGAGCAGGAGGGCTGGCTCAACGTCACCACCACCTACCGGAACCCGCTGCTGACCGAGGCGTACCGGCCGATCGCTGCCGAACTGGTCGAGGAGTGCGGCGGCGTACCCGAGGTGGTGGTCGTACCGGTCGGGGCGGGTCCGCTGCTGCGCGGCATCTGGCTCGGCTTCACCGACCTACGGGACGCGGGCGTGACGACCGGCCTGCCCCGGATGGTCGGGGTGCAGGCCGAGGCGTGTGCGCCGCTGGTGCGGGCCTGGGGTGTGCCGGACTGGGAGTCGTCGCTGCGCGAGCCGCTGGCTGTCGCCCCGACCGCCGCTACCGCGATCGCCGACGCGCTGCGCGGTTACGAGGACGAGGGCCTGCTCACCCTGGCCGCCGTCCGGGACAGTGCCGGCGCCCTCGTCGCCGTCGACGAGTCGGCGATCGCCGAGGCGGGACGCACGCTCGCCCGCCGGGGGCTCTTCGTGGAGCCGGCGGCGGCCGCCGCCGTGGCGGCCCTGCACACCTCCGCCGTTCCGGCGGGGTCGCGCGCCGTCGCGGTGCTCACCGGGCACGGCGCGAAGGAGCCGTCCACCCTCGACCTGCTCACCGACCCCGGCCCGCACGACCCGACCGGCTGCACCGGCCCCGGCCCGCACGACCCGACCGGCTGCACCGGCCCCGGCCCGCACGACCCGACCGGCTTCACCGGCCCGGACCCGCACGAACCGTCCAGCACCACCCTCGGGAGGAACTCATGACCGGACCGACCGTCGCCATCGCCGGTGTGGGCCGGTTCGGCGCCCTGCACGCCCGCGTCTGGGCCGAGGCCGGCGCCCGGCTCGTCGGCCTGGCCGACCCGGACCCCGACCGGCTCGCCGAGGTGGCCCGGGCGCACGACGTGGCGGAGACGGGGAGCGACCTCGCCCCGCTGCTCGACCGGGTCCGTCCGGACGTCGTGGTGATCGCCTCCGACGAGGCATCGCACGTCGGGCTGGCGGTGACCGCGCTGGAGGCGGGGAGCCACGTCTTCGTCGAGAAGCCGCTGGCCCTGTCGAGCCAGGACGCCTGGCGGGTCGCCGACACCGCCGCCGCGCACCAGCGGCAGGTCGTGGTGGGGCACATCTCCCGGTTCACCGCGCCGATGGCCCGGATGCGAGCCGGCGTCGAGCGGGGCGCGGTCGGCACACCCTGCGCGCTGCGGCTGCGCCGGGACTTCAGCCGCGCCTGGTTCCTCAGCTTCGGCGACCGGGTGCATCCGGTCTGGGAATCCTGCATCCACGACATCGACCTGGCGATCTCGTTCGCCCGTACCCCGGTGCGCCGGGTGACGGCGATGTGCAGCGGTGCGGCCGGTGACGCGGCGCCGAGCGTGGTCAGCGCCCTCCTCGAGTTCGACAACGGGGTGATCGCGACGGTGGAATCCGCCTGGCTGGTGCCGGCGACCGCACCGGGCACCCTGGACGACGGCCCGTTGACCCTGGACGGCGCCATCGTCGGCGAGGTCGAGGTGCTGGGTCTGGAGGGGATCCTCAAGGCTCGGCTGGTCAGCGACGCGCTGGTGGAGTGGACCCCGGCCGGGGTCCAGGTTCCGGACCTGTCGCTCTGGCCGGAGGAGGACGGCGTGGTCGGCGGGGCGTTGCGCCGCGAGGTCGGGTACGCCCTGGCGGTCTTCACCGGCCGGCGGAAGCCCGACGTGATGCCGGTCGAGGAGGCATGCTGGGGCGTCGCGGCGGCCGAGGCCGTCGTCGAGTCCCTGCGTACCGGCGGGCCGGTGGAGCCCGCCCGGCGCTGACCGGGCCGGGGTGGTCCAACCCGTGGCCGCAGGACGCGAGCGCTCGGCCTCCAGCCGTCAGGAGAATTATTAGTAAAGCATGTTGATAGATTAGTAAAGTTTGTGAACAGAACGTGTTACGGTCACCTCCATCGATGTGCGGCGTCCACCGCCCGCACGTACCCAGGAAGGAGTGACCATGTCGAGACTGCGCGCTCTGGTCGCGTTCGCGGCGCTGGTCGTCGCCGCCGGACTCGTGGCGGTCGTCCCGTCGACCCCGGCATCGGCGGCGGCCTGCGCGGCACCGTGGCAGTCCTCGGCCGTCTACTGGGGAGGCGACCAGGTCTCCCACGGCGGTCGCAACTACCAGGCGAACTGGTGGACCCAGAACGAGAGGCCGCCGGGCACCACCGGCGTCTGGCGGGACCTCGGCACCTGCGGCGGCGGCACCACGCCGCCGCCACCGGGCGGCAGCTTCGCGGTGAGCGAGGCGCAGTTCAACCAGATGTTCCCGGGCCGCAACTCCTTCTACACGTACACCGGGCTGGTCGCCGCGCTCAGCGCGTACCCGGCGTTCACCCGGACCGGCAACACCACCGTCCAGCGTCAGGAGGCGGCCGCCTTCCTGGCGAACGTGCACCACGAGACCGGCGGACTCGTGCACATCGTCGAGCAGAACACCGCGAACTACCCGCACTACTGTGACGCCGGCCAGCCCTACGGCTGCCCCGCCGGGCAGGCCGCCTACTACGGGCGCGGGCCGATCCAGCTGAGCTGGAGCTTCAACTACAACGCCGCCGGGAACGCCCTCGGGCTACCGCTGCTGACCAACCCCTGGCTGGTGCAGAACGACGCGGCCGTGGCCTGGAAGACCGCCATCTGGTACTGGATGACCCAGAACGGTCCGGGCCGGATGACCGCGCACAACGCCATGGTCACCGGCGCCGGGTTCGGCGAGACCATCCGCAGCATCAACGGCTCGATCGAGTGCAACGGCGGCAACCCCGCGCAGGTGCAGAGCCGGATCAACAGGTACCAGCAGTTCGTCGGCATTCTCGGCGTGCCGGCCGGAGCCAACCTGTCCTGCTGAGCCACCCGGGCCTTGTCACCCGGCCGGCCGGCGGGTGACAAGGCCCCGGCGCCCCGGCACCGCGTGCCGGAACACCCCCGCCAACTCCCGATCGCGTGGTCAGTCGGTGGTCGTCGGGAGTTCCCGGATCACCGCGACCGGGCAGTGCGCGTGATGCAGCAGTTGCTGGCTGATCGAGCCGAGCAGCAGCCCGCCGAAGCCGCCCCGGCCCCGGGAGCCCACGACCACCAGTCGGGCGTCCCGGCTCGCGTCGACCATGACCCGACCGGCCGGGCCGGGGACCACGTCGACGGTCACCTGGACCTGCGGGTACCTGCTCCGTCCGTCGGCGAGTACCTCGTCGAGTTCGGCCCGCTCGGCGCCGGCCTGCTCGTCCGGGCCGGACCCGGACGGCTGCTCGCCGGAGGCGACCGGCTGGTACGCCCGGACCACCCGCAGCTCGGCGCCGTGGGCCGCTGCCTGCGCGAAGGCGTACTCGAGGGCGAGCTGTGCGCACTCCGAGCCGTCCACGCCGACCACGACCGGCCCGTCCGGCCGCTCCCGCTCGCCCCGCACCACGACGACCGGGCAGTGCGCGTGCGCCGTCACGGCCACGCTGGTCGAGCCGAGGAGGAGACCGGTGAAGCCGCCGTGACCACGGCTGCCGAGCACCAGCAGACCTGCCTGTCGGGAACGCTCCCGCAGCAGCAGCGCGGCCGGACCGTCCGCGACGGTGCGGGTGACCAGCACCTGCGGGTGGGTCTGGAAGGCGTCGAGGATCGCGGCGTCGAGCATCTTCTGCGCGTCGTCCCGGACACCCTGGTCCGGCCAAGTCGTCGCCAGTGGGGCGACCGTGCTGGCGACGGCCGGCCACTCGAACGCGAAGAGCAGCGACACCTGTGCGCCGGTACGGGCCGCCTCGTCGAGGGCCCAGCCGAGGGCGGCCCTGGCGCCGTCGGACCCGTCGTAGCCGACGGTGATGGGGCGTACGTTCATGACTTCCTCCAACCGGACTTCCCGGAAAATTTCCGCCTACCGGGCTCCTATCACAAACCGTAACAGTGCGTGACGTCTGCGGCGTAGGGCCGATGGTCGGTTCGGTAGGGGACCCTGTACCCGCCCCGGCGGGCCCGTATGGCCCGATGCGGAAGAGCGGGGCCGGTTGGCAGTGACATTCGGGTCCTTCGGCCCTGTCCGATCCCGGCCGGTCGGCGTGTCATGGAGGGAGGAAACCGCGCGGCGGACGGAACGGCGTACCCGAGCGGCGATTGGGGAAGTCATGACGAGCACCCGCGACCTGCTGGTCGAGCAGTCGTTCCTCGACGGCCTGGCCCCGGCCTGGCTCGACCGGCTCACCGCCTACGCCCACCCGGTGTACCGCAACCGCGGCTACCGGCTGTTCGCGGCGGGGCGCTCCGCGACGCGCTTCTGGCTGCTGCGCTCCGGACAGGTGGCACTGGACCTGCCCACGCCGGGCCGGGGCGACGTCGTCATCGAGACTCTCGGCCCCGGCGACGTGCTGGGCTGGTCCTGGCTCTTCGCGCCGCAGCGCTGGCAGTTCGGGGCGGTGGCGGTGGAGCCGGTCCGGGCCGTCGAGTTCGACGCGTCCGGGGTACGGCACCTGATGGCGGACGACACGACGTTCGGGTACGAACTCAACCGCCGGTTCATGGCCGTGATGCTGGACCGGCTCCAGGCCACCCGCACCCGCCTACTCGACCTCTACGGCTACCCGGAGCACCGCGCCTCGTAGTCCAGGCCGGTGGCGGTGCCCGGCAGCCGGAGCGGTCAAGGGACTATTTGGACACCCCTCACTTATGGGAAGTTGCTGATCTTCCGTGTGAGGGCGCCCCGGGCCGGGTAGGAGCGCCGGCATGCGCGTACTCGGGATCAACGCGATCTTCCATGACCCGGCGGCCGCACTGGTCGTGGATGGCCGGGTGGTGGCCGCAGCCGAGGAGGAGCGGTTCAGCCGGCGTAAGCACGGAAAGCGTCCGGTCGCCTTCTCCGCCTGGGAACTGCCCGAACTCTCCGCCGCCTGGTGCCTGCGGCAGGCCGGCATCGACGCCGCCAGCCTCGACGCGGTCGCCTACTCCTTCGACCCCGGCCTGTGCCGGGACGCGGCCGAACTCGGCCTGACCGACCCGTGGGACTGGCTGCGGATCGAGTACGCCAAGCGGGCGCCGCAGTTCCTCGCCGAGGTGCTGCCCGGCCTCGACCCGGAGATCGTACGGTTCGTACCGCACCACGTCGCGCACGCGGCCTCGGCCGGGCTGGCCGTACCCCCGGACCCGACCGGCACGACCGGCTCGGCGGTACTCGTGCTCGACGGCCGGGGCGAGACCGCGAGCCACCTCGGCGGGGTCTACCGGGAGGGACGGCTGCGGCAGCTCGCCGCCCAGCAGTTGCCGCACTCGCTGGGCCTGCTCTACGAGGACCTCACCCGGCACCTCGGCTTCCTGCACTCCAGCGACGAGTACAAGGTGATGGCCCTCGCCTCCTACGGCGAGCCCCGGCACCTCGGGCTGCTGCGCGAACTGGTCCGGGTGACCGACGACGGCGGCTTCACCGTCGACCGGATCGACTGGGCCTCGCTGGCCAAGCCGCGCCCGCCGGACGCGGAGATGACCGGCGAGCACGCCGACCTCGCCGCCAGCGTGCAGGCCCGGCTGGAAGAGGTGATCCTCGACCTCGCCCGCTGGCTGCACGAGGCGGCCGACGGCCCGACCACGCTGACCATGGCCGGCGGGGTCGCCCTGAACTGCGTGGCCAACGCCCGGATCGCCGCCGAGGGCCCCTACCAGCGGGTGTGGGTGCAGCCGGCGGCCGGTGACGCCGGCACCGCACTCGGCGCGGCGCTGCACCTGGACAGCGTGCTCGGCGACACCACCGCGCCGATGCCCGGGGTCGACCTCGGCCGGGGCTGGACCGACGAGGAACTGGAGGCCGAACTGCGCCGCGCGGCGCTGCCGTACCGGCGACCGGACTCGATCGCCGCCGAGGCGGCCCGGGTACTCGCCGACAACGGCATCGTCGCCTGGTTCCAGGGACGCAGCGAGTACGGGCCACGGGCGCTGGGTCACCGGTCGCTGCTGGCCCACCCCGGCGACCCCGAGACGACCCGCCGGATGAACGACGTCAAGGGGCGGGAGCAGTTCCGCCCGATCGCTCCGATGGTCCGGGCCGAACGGGCCGCCGAGATCTTCGACGGCGTACTGCCCAGCCCGTACATGCTCTTCGTGCACCGGGTCGCGCCACAGTGGCGGGACCGGATCCCGGCAGTGGTGCACGTCGACGGCACCGCCCGGGTGCAGACGGTCGACCCGGGGACCGAACCGCTGGTGGCCGAGATGCTGGCCGAGTTCGACCGCCTCACCGGGCTGCCGGTGGTGGTCAACACCTCGCTCAACACCGCCGGCCGGCCGATGGTGGACACCCCGCGCGAGGCGATGGAACTCTTCGGCTCCGCACCGGTGGACCTGCTCGCCATCGGCCCGTACGCCGTGCACCGCGGCGACCTCGGAGCGGGGCGGTGATCAGCGTCGTCGTACCGACCCTCGGCCGGGACAGCCTCGCCGACCTGCTCGGCATCCTCGCCGGGCAGGTGACCGAGGGCGGTGAACTGGAAATCCTCCTGGTCGACGACCGGCCCACCGGCGGCACCGAGCTGGCCGTACCGGGGGCGCTCGCGCCGTACACCAAGGTCCTGCGCGGACGTGGCGCCGGCCCGGCGGCGGCCCGCAACCTCGGCTGGCGGGCGGCCCGGCATCCCTGGGTGGCGTTCCTGGACGACGACGTGCTGCCGGCGCCGGACTGGCTGGCGCGGCTGCGGACGGACCTCGCCGTGCCGGACCGGGTCGGCGGGGTGCAGGGCGGGATACGCGTGCCGCTGCCGGCCGGTCGCCGGCCGACCGACTGGGAACGGGTCACCGCGGGCCTCGCCGACGGTGAGTGGATCACCGCGGACATGGCCTACCGGCGGGTCGCGCTCGCCGCCGTCGGCGGCTTCGACGAACGGTTCCCCCGGGCCTACCGGGAGGACGCGGAGCTGGCCCACCGGGTACGCCTGGCTGGCTGGCGACTGCTCCGGGGCACCCGCGGCGTCCGCCATCCGGTACGCCCGGAGAGCCGCTGGATCAGCCTGCGCACCCAGCGGGGCAACTCCGACGACGCCCTGCTGCGCCGGCTCTACGGCCCGAGCTGGCGCACCGAACTCGGCATACCGGCCGGACGACGCCACCGGCACGCGGCCCTGACCGGCGCGGCGGTGCTGGCCGTCGCCGCCCTGGGCGGTGCCGTGGCCGCCCGGGGCTCCCGGATGCACCGCCCGCTCACCGCCGTCGCCGCCCTGGCCGGCACCGCCTGGCTGGCCGGTACCGCCCGGTTCGCAACCGCGCGGATCGCGCCCGGGCCGGGTACCCCGGCAGAGGTCGGCACGATGCTGGTGACCAGCGCCGTCATCCCGCCGCTCGCCGTCACCCACTGGCTGCGGGGCTGGTGGCGGCACCGCGCCGAGTTGCCACGCCCGATCGGGCGGTACCCCGGTGACCGGCGATGACCGGGCCGGCACGGCCGCCCGGACCGCTCTTCGACGCCGTACTGCTCGACCGCGACGGCACCCTGATCGAGGACGTGCCCTACAACGGCGACCCGGAAAAGGTACGCCCGATGCCCGGCGCCGGGGCGGCGCTGGCCCGGCTGCGCGCCGCCGGACTGCGACTCGGGGTGGTCACCAACCAGTCCGGGCTGGCCCGTGGCCTCTTCACCGCCGCCGAGCTGGCCGCCGTCAACGCCCGGGTGGAGGAACTGCTCGGCCCCTTCGACACCTGGCAGATCTGCCCGCACGGTGACGGCGACGGCTGCCGGTGCCGCAAGCCCGCACCCGGACTCGTCGAGGCCGCCGCCCGGGCGCTCGGCACCGACCCGCGCCGCTGCGCGGTGATCGGCGACATCGGCCGGGACATGACCGCCGCCCTCGCGGCCGGCGCCACCGGAATCCTGGTACCGACCCCGGTGACCCGGCCGGAGGAGGTCGCCGCCGCCCCGGCGGTCGCCGCCGACCTGGCCGACGCGGTCGACCAACTGCTCCGCCGGCAGGCACTGCTGCCCACCGGATCGACCACCGGCCGGACGTCGACGGCGCCGCGCCGGGCCGGCGGGCGAGCGGGCACGGTGCTGGTGGCGCGGAGCGACTCGGCCGGGGACGTCCTGGTCACCGGGCCGGCGATCCGGGCGGTCGCCGCCGGTGCGGATCGCGTCGTCATGCTCTGCGGCCCCCGGGGCCGGGGCGCCGCCCGGCTGCTGCCCGGCGTCGACGAGCTGATCGAGTGGCCGCTGCCCTGGATCGACCCGGCACCGGCCCCGATGCGGCCGGACGACATGCGGGAACTGACCGCCCGGCTCGCCGCCGTGCAGGCGGACCAGGCGCTGATCTTCACCTCCTTCCACCAGTCCGCCCTGCCGCTCGCCCTGCTGCTGCGGATGGCCGGGGTACCGCTGGTCGGTGCGATCAGCGACGACTATCCGGGCAGCCTGCTGGACCTGCGGCACCGGGTGCCGACCGGGGTGCCGGAGCCGGAGCGGGCGCTGTCGCTGGCCGCCGCCGCCGGTTTCGCGCTGCCGGCCGGCGACGAGCCAACGCTGCGGCTGCGGGCCGACGCGCTGACCGGACGACCGCCCGCCGACCTGCCGGCCGGCTACGTCGTCGTGCACCCCGGCGCGTCGGTACCGGCCCGAGCCTGCCCGCCGCAGCGCTGCGCCGACATCGTCGCCGCGCTCACCCGGGCCGGTCACCGGGTACTGGTCACCGGCGGCCCGGGGGAGCGGGACCTGACCGCACGGGTGGCGGCAAGCGGCGGCGTCGACCTCGGCGGCCGTACCTCGCTCGGCGAGCTGGCCGCGCTGCTGACCCGGGCCGCCTGCCTGGTCGTCGGCAACACCGGGCCGGCGCACCTGGCCGCCGCGGTCGGCACCCCGGTGGTCAGTCTCTTCGCGCCCACCGTCCCGTTCGGACAGTGGGCGCCCTACCGGGTACCGGTGGTGCGGCTCGGCGATGCCGGCGCCGGGTGCCGGGACAGCCGCGCCAGCGTCTGCCCGCTGCCCGGCCATCCCTGCCTGGACCGACTCGACCCGGCCGCCGTGCTCGCCGCCGTCGACCTGCTCGCATCCCGACCGCCACCACCACGAGCACCGGCCGGCTCCGGCTTCGGGGTCGGCCACCCGACAGCAGGAGGAGGCGCAGGGTGAACATCCTGCTGTGGCACGTGCACGGCTCGTGGACCACCGCGTTCGTCCACGGCAAGCACCACTACCTGGTACCGGTCACGCCGGACCGGGGGCCGTACGGCCTCGGCCGGGCCCGGACCTACGACTGGCCGGCGACGGTACGCGAACTGCCCCCGGAGCGGCTCGCCGCCGAACCGGTCGACCTGGTGATCCTGCAACGGCCGGAGGAACTGGAGCTGGCCGAACGCTGGCTGGGCCGGCGCCCCGGCCGGGACCTACCGGCGATCTACGTCGAGCACAACACCCCGAAGGGCGACGTACCGAACACCCGGCACCCGATGGCCGACCGCGACGACCTGCTCGTCGCGCACGTCACCCACTTCAACGACCTGTTCTGGGACACCGGCGCCACCCGCACCGCCGTGATCGAACACGGCATCGTCCCACCCCCGGTCCGGTACGACGGCAGCCTCGACCGGCTGGCGGTGGTGACCAACGAACCGGTCCGCCGCTGGCGGGTCACCGGAACCGACCTGTTCGGACACTTCGCCACGGTCGCCCCGCTGGACGTCTTCGGCATGGGCGTCGACGCGCTCCCCGACGCCGTCGGCCTGCCCGCCGACCGCCTCGGCACCTACGACCTGCCCCAGGCGCGGCTGCACGAGCAGCTCGCCCGACGCCGGGCCTACCTGCACCTGTGCCGCTGGACGTCGCTCGGGCTCAGCCTCCTGGAGGCGATGACGATCGGGATGCCGGTCGTCGTACTCGCCAGCACCGAGGCGGTCGCCGCCGTACCGCCCGAGGCGGGCGTCCTCTCCACCAACCTCGACACCCTGCGGGAGGCCGCCGCCTGGCTGATCGACGATCCGGCCGCCGCGCGGGCCATGGGTGAACGGGCCCGGCACGCCGCCACCACCCGCTACGGCCTCGACCGGTTCCTCGCGGACTGGGACCGACTGCTTCAGGAGGAACGATGCGCATCGCGATGATCTCCGAACACGCCAGTCCGCTCGCCGAACTCGGCGGCCCGGACGCCGGCGGCCAGAACACCCACGTCGCCGAACTCGCCGCCGCGCTGGCCGACCAGGGCCACGACGTGCACGTCTACACCCGACGCGACCAGCCGCACCAGGGCCCGGTGGTGCCGATGCGGGACGGGGTCAGCGTGCTGCACGTGCCGGCCGGCCCGCCGGAGCCGGTGCCAAAGGACGAGCTGCTGCCGTACATGGCCGACTTCGGGCGCTGGCTCGCCCGACACTGGCAGGACGGGCTGTGGCGGCCCGACGTCGCACACGCGCACTTCTGGATGAGTGGCCTCGCCACCCTCGTCGCCGGCCGGCAGAGCGGGGTGCCGGTGGTGCAGACCTACCATGCCCTCGGCACCGTGAAGCGCCGCCACCAGGGCGCCGCCGACACCAGCCCGCCACAGCGGATCAGATACGAGCGGATGCTCGGCCGAGGGGTCGACCGGGTCGTCGCGCAGTGCCGCGACGAGGTGGCCGAACTGACCCGGATGGGCGTACCCCGCTCCGCCATCAGCGTCGTACCCTCCGGGGTCAACCCGGACGTCTTCACCCCGGACGGTTCCGCCGTCAGCCGGGAACCGGGCCGGCCCCGGCTGCTGGGCGTCGGCCGGCTGGTCGAACGGAAGGGTTTCCTCGACGTCGTCCGGGCGCTGCGGATGGTGCCCGAGGCCGAGTACGTGCTGATCGGCGGCCCCCCGGCGGCCCGGCTCGGCGAGGACGGGTTCGCCAACCGGCTGCGTGCGCTGGCCGAGTCGGAGGGGGTCGCCGACCGGGTACGCCTGGTCGGGGCGGTACCCCGCGCGGAGATGCCCCGGTGGTACCGGTCGGCCGACATCCTCGTCGCCACCCCCTGGTACGAACCCTTCGGGCTGACCCCGCTGGAGGCGATGGCCTGCGGGGTACCGGTGCTCGGTACCGCCGTCGGCGGTCTCACCGACACGGTCGTGCCCGGCCTCACCGGCGACCTCGTACCGCCCCGTGACCCGGAGACGTTGGGCGCGGTGCTGCGCCATCTGCTGGCCGATTCGGACCGGCGCCACCGCTACGGTCTCGCCGCCGTGGACCGGATCCGTACCGGCTACTCGTGGACCCGGACGGCGGCGCGGCTCGGCGCCGTCTACACCGCCGTCTGCGGTACGCCCCAGACCAGCGGGGCGGTGGCCTGATGTCCGAACAGCTTCTTCTCGACGCGCACCTGAGCCAGCTGTCCCGCGCCCTGCCCGGCTACCGTGACGCGGCCCGGCGGCTGAGCCGGTGGGGCGGCCAGCTCGCCCGGATCCTCTCCGACGGCGGGCGGCTGCTCGCCGCCGGCAACGGTGGAAGCGCCGCCGAGGCCCAGCACCTCACCGCCGAGCTGGTCGGCAAGCTCCGCGACGACCGTGCCCCGTTCTCCGCGATCGCGCTGACCGCCGAGACCTCCTCGCTGACCGCGATCGGCAACGACTACGGCTTCGCCGAGGTCTTCGCCCGGCAGGTACGGGCACACGGCCGGCCCGGCGACGTCCTGTTGCTGATGTCGACCAGCGGCCGCAGCGAGAACCTGCTCGCGGCGGCCGACGCCGGCCGGCGGGCCGGACTGACCTGCTGGGCGTTCACCGGCCCGGCGCCCAACCCGCTCGCCGACGCCTGTGCCGAGGTGCTGGCGGTGCCGTCGCCCGAACCGCAGGTGGTGCAGGAGCTGCACCTGGTCTCCACCCACCTGCTCTGCTCCTACGTCGACCAGGCCCTGTCCCGGCCGCGCCACCCCGGCAACGGCCGGCCGGTCGCCGCCCGGGACGGTACGGCGCCGCCGCCCATGGCGCAGAACGGGTGGGATCCCTCCGGCGCGCGGCGGCTGCTCACCGTGCTCTCCACCGAGGAGGCGTGCTCGTGAGCGGCCCACTGGTGGTGGTCGGCGACACGCTGCTGGACCGGGACGTCGACGGTCGGGTCGACCGGCTCTGCCCGGACGCCCCGGTGCCGGTCCTGGCGGAGGAGTCGGCCACCGACCGGCCGGGTGGGGCCGGGCTCGCCGCCCTGCTCGCCGCCGCCGACGGGCACGACGTCGCGCTGGTCACCGCGCTCGCCGACGACCCGGCCGGGGCCCGGCTGACCGCGCTGCTCACCGCCGCCGGCGTACGGCTCTATCCGCTGCCGCTGCCCGGCGCGACTCCGGAGAAGATCCGGCTGCGGACCGGCGGCCGGACGCTGCTCCGGCTGGACCGGGGCGGTGACGCGCAACCTCCGGGCGAACCACCGGACGCCGCGCTGGAGATCCTGGCCGGTGCGGGCGCGATCCTGGTCAGTGACTACGGGCGGGGCGTGGCCGGACTGTCGGCGATCCGCCAGGCACTCGCCGGCAGCACCGCACCCGTGGTGTGGGACCCGCATCCGCGCGGACCGGCGGCGGTGCCCGGCAGCCGTCTGGTGACCCCGAACGAGGGAGAGCTGTTCCGGCTCACCGGCGACGCCGGCTCCGGGCCGCGACTGTCCGGGGTGGCCCGCGCGGCCCGTTTGCTGCGGGACCGGTGGCGGGCCGCCGCGGTCGCGGTCACGATGGGCGGCGACGGCAGCCTGCTCTGCCACAACGGCGGGGCCCCGCTGGTCGTACCCGCGCCGGTGGCCGCCACCGGCGACACCTGCGGTGCCGGTGACCGGTTCGCCGTCGCCGCAGCGGCGGCCCTGGCCGACGGGGCGCTCCTGTCGGAGGCGGTGGAGGAGGCGGTCCGGGTCGCCTCGACCTATGTCGCGGCCGGCGGCGCCGCCACGCTCCCTGGACCGACCGGTGCCGCCACGCTCCCTGGACCGGCCGGCCCAGGCGGATCACACGCCGCCGCCGGAGCGGGCGGATCGCACGCCGCCGCCGGATCGCACGCCGCAGCCCGTCCGGGCGGGGCGCGCGACGTCGCAGGCGCGGTAGCGGACGGCGGGCATCCGGTCGGCGCGCCCGGGGTCGACGGTGACGGGCGCGAGGCGGCCTCCGCCGTGCTGGCCCGGACCCGCGCGAACGGCGGGACGGTGGTCGCCACCGGCGGCTGTTTCGACCTCCTGCACGCCGGTCACCTGGCCACCCTGCGGGCCGCCCGGCGGCTCGGCGACTGCCTCGTCGTCTGCCTCAACTCCGACCGCAGCGTCGCCGAGCTGAAGGGTCCGGGGCGACCGCTCACCCCGCAGGCCGACCGGGCCGGCCTGCTGGCCGCCCTGGACTGCGTCGACGCCGTCGTGATCTTCGACGAGCCGACGCCGCAGGCGGTGCTCTCCTGGCTCCGCCCGGACATCTGGGTCAAGGGCGGCGACTACGCCCGGGGCGCCGACCCCGACCAGCCGGACCTGCCCGAGGCCGAGCAGGTCCGGCGCTGGGGCGGCGAGACGGTACTCGTGCCGTACCTCGACGGCCGCTCCACCTCCGGCACCATCGCCGCCGCCCGGGCCGGCGATCGTCAACTCGCGGAAGGACGACGATGAACAACCTGACCGACAAGGCGATCCTGGTCACCGGCGGCGCCAGCGGACTCGGCGCCGCCGTCGTGACCGCGGTGCAGAAGGCCGGCGGACGGCCGTACGTGCTGGATCGGCAGGCACCGGCCGACGGCGTGCCGTGGATCGAGTGCGACCTCGCCGACACCCGGGCCGCCGAGCGGGCCACCCGGCAGCTCGCCGAGCAGGCCGGCGGCCTCGACGGCGTGGTCACCGCCGCCGGTGTCGACACGCCCGGACGGCTGGCCGACGTCCCCGCCGAGGTCTGGGAACGGGTCGTCACGGTCGACCTCTTCGCCACCGCCGCGGTCGTCCGCGCCGCCCTGCCGGCGCTGGAACGCTCGCACGGCACGGTCGTCACCGTCGCCTCCACCCTCGGGGTCAAGGCGGTCAGCGACGCCACCGCCTACTGCGCGGCGAAGTTCGGGGTCGTCGGCTTCACCCGGGCTCTCGCCGCCGAACTGGCCGGCACGGTCGGCGTCACCCTGCTCGTCCCGGGCGGCATGCGTACCGCGTTCTTCGACGGCCGGGACGAGCAGTACCGGCCCGGCGCCGACGCGGTACTCAACGACCCCGGGCACGTCGCCGACGCGGTACTCTTCGCGCTCTCCCAGCCGCCGGGGTGCGCCGTACGGGAGCTGGTGGTCTGCGCCGAGCGGGAGAGTTCGTACCCGTGATCCTCGTGCTGCGCGCCCTCGGCATCGGCGACCTCGCCACCGCCGTGCCGGCGCTCCGCGCCCTCCGTGCCGCCTTCGCCAGAGAGCGGCTGGTGCTGGCCGCACCGCGCTGGCTCGGGCCCCTGGTCGAGCTGGTCGGCGGCATCGACGAGCAGGTCGACGTCGACGGGCTGGGCCCGTACCGGTGGCCGCCGATGGCTCCGGAACGGGCGGTGAACCTGCACGGTCGGGGGCCGCAGTCGCACCGGTTGCTGCGGGCCGCCCAGCCCCGGCAGCTGATGGCCTTCGCCTGCGCCGAGGCCGGCCACCACGTCGGCCCGGTGTGGCGGCCCGACGAGCACGAGGTCGCCCGCTGGTGTCGGCTGCTCGACTGGTACGGCATCGCCACCGACCCGTCCGACCTGGCGCTGCACCGGCCGACGCCGGGTGAACTGCCCGTCGGGGCCAGCATCGTGCACCCCGGTGCGAAGGCCGTCGAGCGGCGCTGGCCGCCCGACCGGTTCGCCGCCGTGGCTCGGGAACTGGCCCGCCGGGGACACCGGGTGCTGGTGACCGGTGCACCGGGCGAGCGCGACCTCGCCGAGGAGGTCGCCGCCCGGGCCGGGCTGCCCGGGTCGGCCGTGCTGGCCGGGCGCACCGACGTCGGCGAGCTGGCCGCGCTGGTCGCGCACGGCCGGCTGGTGGTTGCCGGTGATACCGGCATCGGCCACCTCGCCACCGCATACGGCACCGCGTCGGTACTGCTCTTCGGGCCCGTGTCACCGGCGCTGTGGGGACCGCCTGCCGACCGCCTCTGCCATCGCGCCCTCTGGGCCGGGCCGGCGATCGGGTGGCGGCTCCCGACGCCCGACATCCCTGCCGCCCGGCAGCCGGGACGCGAGCCGTCGGGACAGCCGGAACCTGCGCACCGGCGGAAGGGACCGGCGCCGACCGGGTCCGGGCCACACCCGGCGTTGGCGTCACTTCGAGTGGCGGATGTCCTGGCGGCGGTCGAGGAGGTCGAGCGGACGGGGCCAGGGGCGGTCGCCGGGCGCTGACCGGACCGCGGCCTGCCGGCGTCCGGCGCGGTCCGGCGGGGTGGCTGCCACCGGTGGTCGCGGTCCGGCGGGGTGGCTGGTGTCGACGACGGTCGATGTGACCGGACGGCGTGCGCTCCGGCCTGGTTTCGCCAGTTCGCCGCCGTGCCGGGCTGTCGGTGCGACATCATGGCCGGAGCGGACCCTGGCCGCGGTGCGGTGGCCGGGCCGGCGAGGGTGATTGCGAGGTGGCCGGGTGCGGGACGTGACGGCGGCGCCGCCGCTCGCCGGTCTTCGACCGTCGAGCTTGGCCGAGGTCGTGTGGGAGAACGCCCGGCAGGATCCGGAGGCCGTGCAGTTCGTACGCCCGGATCCGGATCCCCGGTCGTGGCCGGTGCGGCGCACCGGGACCGGTGGGGCTGTCCCGGTTTCCTGCCGCCAGTTCCGGGATGAGGTGCAGGGGCTCGCGCGAGGGCTCATCGCGGCCGGGGTGGGATCCGGCGACCGGGTCGGGTTGATGAGCCGTACCCGCTACGAGTGGACGCTTGTCGACTACGCGCTCTGGTCGATCGGGGCGGTCACGGTCCCGGTGTACGAGACGTCCAGCCCCGAGCAGTTCGGCTGGATACTGTCCGACTCCGGCGCGGTGGGATGTGTCGTGGAGACCGCCGAGCACGCCGCGATGCTCGCCGGCCTCCGCCCCGACCTGCCGGCGTTGCGGCAGACGTGGCGGATCGACTCCGGTGACCTGATCGAGCTGGCCGCACACGGCCGCGCCGTCGACGACGAGCAGGTGGAGACGCGTCGTCGGGCGGTCACCGCCGCGGACGTGGCGACGATCGTCTATACCAGTGGCACCACCGGACGGCCAAAGGGATGCGTGCTGACACACCGCAACATCTCCTGCGACGTCGCCGCCGCGACCGCGGTGCTGTCGCAGTTGCTGCATCCCGGCGCGACGACGGTGCTGTTCCTGCCGCTCGCCCACGCGTTCCCCCGGCTGATCCAGGTCGGCATGGTGCACAACCGGGCCACGTTGGTACACGGCGCCGAGACCGCCGGAGTACTCGATCAACTGCGCCGGTACCGTCCGACGTTCATTCTCGCGGTGCCCCGGGTCTTCGAGAAGATGTACGCCCGGGCCCGGCAGACGGCCGACGACGCCCGCCGCGGATGGTTGTTCGCCGCCGCCGAGAGCGTCGCCGTCCGGCACAGTCGGGCGGTGCAGACCCGGCGCGGCCCGGGACCGCTGCTGCGGCTGGCCCGCCCGGTGTTTGACGCCCTGGTGTACCGCCGGCTACGCGCCACCCTCGGTGGGCGCTGCCGGATGGCGATCGTCGGCGGCGCCCCGCTCGGCGAGCGGCTGGCCCACTTCTTCCGGGGCGCCGGCGTGACCGTGCTGGAGGGGTACGGGCTGACCGAGACGTCGCCCGCGTTGACGGTGAACCTGCCGTCGGCGACCCGGATCGGCACTGTGGGACGCCCGCTGCCCGGTGTGGAGATCCGGATCGCCGACGACGGTGAGATCCTCGCCCGTGGCGAGGTGGTGTTCCACGGCTACTGGAACAACCCCGACGCGACCCGGGACACCTTCACCGACGGCTGGCTGCGTACCGGCGACCTGGGCAGCGTCGACGACGACGGCTACCTGAGCATCACCGGACGCAGGAAGGAGATCGTCGTCACCGCCGCCGGAAAGAACCTCGCTCCCGAACCCGTCGAGGAGAAGGTCCGGGTACACCCTCTCGTCAGCCAGTGCATGCTCGTCGGCAACGACCGGCCCTACGTCGCCGCGCTCGTCACCATCGACCCGCAGGCATGGCCGCGGTGGCGCGCCGCCCACGGTCGCCCCGACAGTTCCGTGGCGGAGCTGCGTGACGACCCGAACCTCCGGCGCGAGATCCAGGCCGCGGTCGACCGGGCCAACGGGACGGTGTCGAGGGCGGAACAGGTGAAGACCTTCCGCATCCTGCCCCGGGAGTTCACCGAGGCCGACGGCGAACTGACCCCCACCCTGAAGATCAAACGCGACGTGGTGCAGGACCGCTACGCGACAGACGTCGAGGCGCTGTACCGCGGCCACTGAGCCGCCAGGGCAGCCCGGCGGCTGAGACCGCGCGACCCCGGCACGCAGCCGCGGCCCCGCGCCGTCACCGGCCCCGGCCCGGTGCACGCGACAGGCAGGCCGACGCCGGGCCGTCAACCCCCGTTGCCGGGCGCCGGGTCGGGATGGCTGCGCGACATCTCGGCGAAGGCGGCGTGCAGCGCCGCCACGAACGGGCTCGCGGTGTGGGCCAGGGTCTCGTCGAGCAGGATGCCCACGTTCGTGGTGTCGCCCCAGCGCAGCACGCCGACACCGATCGGCACGCCGTCGGCCAGTGCGACGACCGGGGTGACGGCGCGTACGGGCGCGCCGGCCAGCCGGTGTGGCCGCGGCGAGCGCTCGCTCAGGTAGGAGACGATGACGTTGAGAAAGCGGTGGCTGTAGACCCGGCGGGCCAGGGCACCGTGAACCGGTGCCGGCAGCGCACCCATGGCCCTCATCACGAGTATGGCGGCGAGCGGCTGTCCGGCGGTCACACTGCTCCGCAACCGATCACGTACTGCGGCCAGACGCCGGAGGGGTGGCAGCGGCCCGACCGGCAGGTCGAGGGCGATGGCCCCGGTCCAGTTCCCGTGGGTCCGCGAGCGGTTCCGGGGATCCACCGAGACCGCGAACATGGCGCGCAGGCCGGTCGGGGCCGCCGGTGGCAGGTAGGTGTTCCCCAGCGCGTCGGCGACCAGCGCGCACATCAGCTCGCTGACGTGCGCGCCGTTGCGTCGTGCCATCCGACGCAGTTCGTCGCTGGGCAGGGTGGTCGAGACGAAGACCCGGCCCGGAGTGCGGAACGGGCGGTTGACGGGCGTACGGGGGGCCCGCCCGGCCACGGCCAGTCGTGCCAGTCCGTGGATCACGCCGAGGGTGCGCCGGGTGCCCGTCCTGGCCGCCTCGACCAGTGCCGACCCGGGGTGCCGGAGAGCGGGTCGGCGGGCCGGCCCGGGGAGTTTGCCGTGGCCGTTCGGTCCGGGGGCCGGATCGAACAGGCGCTGCACCGTACCGATCACGGACAGCCCGTCACCGAGGCTGTGGTGCAGCTTTATCGCCAGCCGGGTACGGCCGTCGGGCAGGCCGGTGACCAGCAGCATCTGCCACAACGGTCGGTGCATCGGGAGTGGCTGCGACCAGAAGACGTCGATCGCCGATTCGGCGGCGTCGTCCCCCGAGCCGGGCGGCAGGTGGTGCTCGTCCACGTGCTCCGCCGGATCGACCCAGGGGTCGACGACCCAGCCGGGCCGTCGCCACCGGCCGCGCTCCGACAGCCGGCGACGCAGTGTGGTGATCGCGGGCAGCCGCCGGGCCAGCAAATCGATGATCTCGTCGCGCTCGACGGGTCGACCCTCCGGCAACGGGCCGAGTTCCAGCACGGAGCCGATCTGCTGCGCGACCGTGGGGGACTGGACGTGCAGGAAGAAGGCGTCCTGGGCGCGTAGCGGCCAGCTCGGGGGACGCCGGGGTCGGCGCCGCCGCGGGTCGGTGGCCCCGGGGCCGGCGACCGGTGATGTCGACGCGGCCGGCGGCGGGGTCGAGGAGGGGGCGGGCGGCGCCGGGACCGACGGTGGCGGGGTCGCGGCGGCCAGGGCGAGCAGGCCGAACTCGGTCAGGCAGGTACCGCCGTCGGGCCCGGCGTAGGGGCGGGGGGAGGACCGGTCCTGCGCCGCCAGCCGTACCCGCCTCAGCAGGTCCGGCAGGTCCTGGGAGGTGTCGGTCAGCCCACAGGCCGTCATCAGTGCGGCGTTCGCGGCACCGTGCGCGGCGATGGGACGGTACATCAGCATCGGGGTACCGGTCGCCCACGCCTCCAGCGCGGTCGCGCCGCCGGCGTTGGTCACCAACAGGTCGGCGGCGCGCAACAGGGCGGGCATGTCGTCGACCCAGCCGAGCACCATGAGCCGGTCTGCCGGTGCTCCCAGCCGGTTGAGCCGGTCGACGAGCTGCCGGTTGTGCCCGCACACCACGACCACCTGCACCGGGCCGGCGAGCGTGGCCAGTCCCCGGACCGCCTCCTCCACCGCCCCGAAGCCGAACGAACCGCAGGCGACCACGACGACGTACCGGGAGGTGTCCAGCCCGAACCGGCCTCGGGCGGCGGCCTGGTCACCGGGGTGGAAGCGTTTCAGCACGGGCGGCGGGCAGGCCGCGATCGGTGCCCCGGGTGCGGCGGCGGCGGCCATTGGTACCGCCTGCGGGTGGACCACCAGGTTCAGGTCGAGCTGCGGATAGACCCAGAACGGGTGTGGGGCGAAATCCGACACCCAGGCCCCGATCGGTACCCCGAGCCCGCGATGGCGACGCAGCCAGGCCAGACCGGCGCTGCCCAGCGGGTACGTGGAGATGACGAGGTCGGGGTCGAAGGCCTCGACCCGGGGACCGAGCCGGCGCCCGGCCCAGGCCCCGGTGAACGCCTTCGACGCCCGGGTCAGCCAGGGGTACCGCCACAGCGAGCGGAAGAAGAACTCGTACAGCCAGGGGGTCAGTTCCACGTTGGTGACGTAGATGCGGCGGAAGGCCGGCCCGACACCGGGCCCCATCACGTCGAGAGTGTCGAGCCACCGCACCGTGCTGCCCGGCCACAACTCCAGGATCCGTTCCTGTAACGCCCGGCCGGTCGCGTCGTGTCCACCGCCGATGTCGGCCGAGACCATCAGCACCCGACGCGGGGTCGCCCCCGGAACGGGTGGGTGCGACGGCGTGTCCGGCAGCCGACGGCTGACCACACGACCGAGCGCGCTGCCACCCTTGTCAGTCATGCCGTCTCCTCGTCGAGCGGCCCCGGGCCGACCGCCCGGTCCAGGTCGGCGGCGCGGATCGCCTCGGGCGACGGGACCTCCGTCGTCCATGCTCAGATTGTCACGGCGGAGCCGGACGGGTCTGCCAGACCGGATTGAGCGAGAAAGCCAGGCTCGGCGCCTGCCAGGCGGCACCGGCGGCGCGGAGCGCCCGGTACCCGCCGTCCCCGCCCCGGCGGGGGGAGTGGCCGTCGAGAAAAGCGATCAGGAGCCGCTGGGTCCTCGCCCTGCCGTAGTCCATCGCGTGCCGTTCGGGAACGATGACGACCGGGATCCGCGGATCGGGGCCTGGCGGATTCGTTATGGCGTCGATCAGGGGCAGGAACGCGATCATCCGTACATCGGCCACCGGATGGAGCATCCGGTCGCGGTACCGCGGCGCCTCGTCCAGCAGCGACCGGGCGAAGGGTTTGTCACTGCCGAGGTCCGACCCGCCGATCCTGGCGACCACCGCGAAGATGATCCGCAACTGCCAGCCGGTCGCGATGCCCCACCCGGTCCGGGCCCCCGCCGGCGGATAGTAGACGCGGGCGGGTTGCGGAAGCGGGCTCAGCAGGGCGACGGCGTCGACGTCGGGATGCGGGTCGTCGTCCAGGTAGGCGCGCACCACCAGGGTTCCCTGGCTGTGCGCGAGCAGTGCGACCGACCGGCCGGTCCGCCGACGTACCTCGATCACCTGGCCGGCGAGGAGTTGCGCGCTGCGGGTGAGCGGCTGGTGCGTGTCGGCGGGGGAGTAGGGCAGCGGCCGGCCCTGCCGGTCGAGCCCGGCGTAGGAGAACCGGTGGACGGGTAGCGACGTCCGGCCCGCCGGGTCGGGGAGCTGCCCGGTCGAGCCGTCGTAGCGGGAGTCGTAGCCGCCGACGTACAGCAGCGCCTGCTTTGGCGCGAGGTCGCCGTCCCGCTGCACCAGCGCGGGCGGCGGTCGGGCCGCGGCGCGGGAGCCGGACCGGGCCAGCAGCCCGCTGCCGGCGAGGGCGAGCAGTAGCACCACTACCACGACCGGTACCGTCGGCAACCGCGGCAGGCGCGATCGGCCCAGTACCGCGCTTGCGACCAGCGCCCGCCACAGCGGTGCGTTGACGGCGCCGGCGGCGGTGGCCAGCGGCACGGCCGCCCAGTCGGGGCCGACGCCGACGACCAGGGCTCCCACGGTGAGCGCCGCGAACGTGGCCGCCGCCCAGAGCACCGTCCAGGGCGGCGGGAGCCCACGCCACCACACTCCCGTCATCGGCCCTCGCTGCAGCACCAGGGCCAGGACGAACAGCGCGAGCACCGTACCGACCGAGAACCAGGACAGCGCGGTGGCACCGGCCGCCACGGTGATCGCCGTCCACGGCGCGAGCGCGAACACGGTCGCCGCGGTGACGACCAGGCCGGTACCTGCCAGCCGGCGTACCGGTGGACGGGGCCGCTCCGGGGGCCACGCGACGACCACGATCGCGACCGTGAGCAGTGTCCGCACCACGATCGCGGCGAGCAGCGCGACGGCGAAGGAGAGCCAGGAGTTGTGGTACACGAAGACCCAGCGCAGATCGTGGAAGATCCCGAACGGGTTGGCGGCGGCGGCCTGCGGGGCCATCCCGAGCGCGGACGGGTTCGCGGTCCAGCTCAGCACCGCCGCCTCGATCGCGGCGGGACCGGCGGTCAGGGCGAGCAGCAGCGGCACCGGTCTCCGCGGCCAACGCCGCCCGACGCCGCCCGCCTCGGCCACCCGCTCACGTCCGTTCCGCCCCACGCCTGCGTCCGGCGAGCCGGCTACCCGTGCTCGGGACGGGTAAACCGGCGCCGGCCGCGCCGCTTCCGCGGAGGTTTGCCGGCGATGCGCCGGGGAACGCCCCGGGCGGCCAGCCCGGCGCCGGGGCGGCCCCGGTGTCGTCAGCCGCCGGCCCGGACCATGGCGCGGATACCTGGTTGAGGAGATGCGATGCCCGGACCTGCTCGTCCGTGAACCAGGGCGCGCAACTGGCGCTCGGTACGGCGCTCGCGGTGGCCGCCGCCGCCGCGTTCGGTACGTCGTCGGTCCTCCAGTACCGGGCGAACCAGGGGGTACCCCAGGAACGGGTGGCCCAGCCGAAGCTGCTGTGGCGGCTGGTGCACCGGCGCAACTGGCGGTGGTCGGTCCCGCTGGCGGCGGCGGCCTTCGGGCTACAGGCGGCAGCGCTCACCCTCGTCCCGCTGATTCTGGTGCAATCGGTCCTGGTGACCGGTCTGCTGTGGTACGTCCTCCTGCTCGCCGCCCTGGAGCACCACCGCCCGGACGGGCCCATCCTGCTGGAGTCGCTGCTCTGTCTCGTCGGCCTCTCCGCGTTCCTGCTGATCGCCGCTCCTACCAGGAACCGCGGTCAGGGCCTGGACTCGATGCACGACGCGGCGTGGCTGGCCGCCGGTCTGGTCGGCACCGTCGCCGGATGCCTGCTGCTCGCCGCCCGCCTGGGCCGACGGTCGCGCCCACTTCCGCTGGCGGTCGCCGCCGGCACCTGCTACGGCGTCACGGCCGGCCTGGTCAGCAGCCTCGCGCACGCCTTCGGCGACGGGCCCATCGCCGTGCTGGGGCAGTGGCAGACGTACGGCATCGTGGTGCTCGGCCCGATCGGCGTCCTGCTGAGCCAGAACGCGTACCAGGCCGGGCCGCTCGGCGCGCCGGCGCTTGCGACGTTCACCGTCACGGATCCCCTGGTCTCCATGGCGGTCGGGCTGCTCTGGCTGGACGAGCGGATCCGGAGCGACGCCTGGAGCCTGTTCGGCGAACTCGCCGCGCTCGGCGGACTCGTCGTCGGCGTCTTCCTGCTCGCCCGACGTGCGCCGAGGGCGAGCGATCGCGCCGCGGCCGCGCGGGGGTCGCCGAAGGCGGGGGACGCCGGTCCGGGGCAGAGCCCCGGCGACGCACCGGCCGGGGGCGTCACCGGTGACCGGGAACGGCCCGCCGGAGATTAGTTTCCGGCGGGCGCTCGGCAGAGCGAGGGCTCGGGCCTCGGCGCTGGACGGGCCGGCGCCGCCGCCGGTCTCACCCGGCCACCGCCCTCGCGGCGCCCCGACCGGTCTGACCCAGACGTGACTCGATGACCTCGATGACGCGTGGCCGCAGTTCGGCCGCCCGGATGACGGCGTCGACGGAGCCGACCTCGACGGCGCGCTGGATGCTGTGCACCCGGTCGAACTCGGTGGCCACCTCGCCGAGCTTCTCCGCCCGGACCGACGCGCGGAGTTCGTCGAGTTCCGCGGTCAGCGCGGCGCGGTCGGCGCCGGAGGCGGACCCGACCCGTGCCTCCAGGTCCCGCACCCGCGGGTCGGCGGCGGTGCGGCCGTCGACGTCACCGGAGAAGACCACCGCGGCGGCCGGGGCCCCGCCGAGCACCGAGGCGAAGGAGCCCTCCAGCGCCAGTACGGTCATCTCGGGGTTGAGCGCCTTCGAGAAGACCACGAACGCGCCGCCGTGGTACCGCGAGATCACGCAGAACACGATCGGGCCACGGAAGTTGACGATCGCCCGGCCGATCTCGGCGCCGTACTCCAGTTGCAGCTTCCGCATCGACTCCGGCGAGCCGTCGAAGCCCGAGAGGTTCGCCAGCACCACCAGTGGCCGGTTGCCGCTGGCCGCGTTGATCGCCCGCGCGGCCTTCTTCGAGGAGGCCGGGAAGAGCGTGCCGGCGGTGTAGGTGTCCGGGCCGTCGGTGGGCGGGAAGCCGCGCCGGGGCACCGTACGCGACTCGATGCCGAGCAGGCAGACCGGGATGCCGCCGAGGTGCACGTCCTGCACCACCGCGGTCTCCGCGTCGGCCATCCCCGCCCAGCGCTCCAGCACCGGGTGGTCCTGGTCGGCCAGCGCCCGCATCACCGTCCGGATGTCGAACGGCTTCTTGCGGTCCGGGTTCGCCGCCACCGAGAAGATCTCGCCGACGGTGCTGAAGTCGCTGCCGGGCATGGCGTGCGGGAAGTCGGAGACGTCGCGGTCGACCGGGTCGCTGGTGGGGGCACGCCGGGGCGTCTCCTCGCCGGGGGCGACGTACGTGTGCTCGTAGTGCGCCATCAGCACGTCCCGGGCGGCGGTCAGGTTCGGCGCCCAGTACTGTGCCTGCCCGTTCGGGCCCATCACCCGGTCGTAGCCGCCGATGCCGAAGTTGTCCTCGGCCGAGACGCCGCCGGAGAAGTCGAGCGACTGCTTGCCGGTGAGCACCATCGCCGAGTCCGGGGTCATCACCAGGATGCCCCTGGTGTGCATGAGCATCGTCGCCTCGGCGTTCCAGTACGGCTGCGCGCCGACGTTGATCCCCGCGACCACGATGTTGATCTCACCGCCGTGCTGGGTGAACTCGACGATCCGCTTGAGCGCGGCGGCCACCCAGTCCATGTTCTCGGTGCCGGAGGTCATGGAGATCCGGGCTCCGGCGGAGAGCGCGTACCACTCCAGCGGCACGCGCATCCGCTCGGCCAGGTCCAGCGCGGCGATCACCCGACGGCACTCTGGCTCGGAGAGCGCACCGAGCGACTTCGTGGGGTCGCCGAGCAGCACGACCCGGGTGACGCCCTGCGGGTGCCCGGCGGTCGGGGTGCTGACCACCCCGGCGACGATCGCCGCGCTGTTGCGCCCCTTCGGCCGGTCGACGGGAACCAGCGCGTGGTCGCCGTCGAGGTCGTACTCGACGAAGTCGCCGAGCAGGCCGGTCAGCTCGTACGGGTAGACGGTGTTGCGGCTGCTCGCCCGGAGCACCTTCAGCCGGTAGTCGTCGAGCGGCTCGACCGGGTCGACCGGCGGGTCGCCGACGGTCAGTTCGGCTCCGCCGGTGGCGTCGAAGGAGATCCGTACGGCGATCTTGGTCAGCTCGCCGGTCCTGCGGTCGCGCTGCCGGGCGATGAAGAGGATCTCCTCCAGGCCGGCGCCCGCGGTCGTCGGGCGTACCCGCCCGGCGATCATCTCCATTTCCTCCCGGGTGAGATCGCTCGGCGGCCAGACGTAGATCACGATCCGGTTGGTGTTGAAGCGGGTCTTCGACGGTCGCCGCGCCTGTGCCCGGCGGATCGAGTCGAGGCAGGCGGCGACGGTGTCCTCGGTCGTCGGCAGCGAGACCAGCCGGCCGTCCTGCTCGCGCAGCTCGGTCAGGTCGCGCACCTGCGCGAACGCGACGAGGCGCTCGTCGGACGGGTTCTGCCGGGCCACCGCCTGGAAGAGATAGACCTCCTCGTCCAGGGAGGGCAGTCGGGTCAGGTCGAACTCGCGCAGCCGCTCCAACTGCATCCGCTGCGCGATGTACGGGTGCAGGCCGCGGATCAGCCGCTCCTCCGCCATCCCGGTGGTCGACGGGCGGAACGTGAAGTGGTGGTGCATCACCGCCCCGTGCCGCCCGGCGACGGTGGTGGTGAGCCGGCGGACCTGCGGCGGCAGCGGGTGCGCGCCGATGACCTCCAGCAGCCCGGCCGCCATCGCGTCGAAGTCCGCCGGCTGGTTCTCCCAGCCGAGGTAGAGGTCGGCGTCGACGGAGTCCTCGCCGCCGGCCACCTCGGCGAGCCCGCGCAGCGCGCCGCCCAGCGCGTCGAAGCGCACCGCCGCGGAGACCAGGCTCGAGTCCGCCCGCCGGGCGACCACGAACGTGCAGCCGCCGACCTGGCGGGTGTCGACGCCGGTGAGCCCCTTGTTGCCGTAGTACCGCCGGGTCAGCACCTCCAGCATGACCGCGTTGTCGAGGTCGTCGCGGACGAGTCGCTGGCCGAGCAACCGGACCAGGGGCTCGGTGCTGCGTACCATCTCGGCGATCCGCTCGGCGCGGTCCGGCGCGTCGGGGTGGGCGTCCAGGTGGCGCAGGTGCTTGCGGACCCGGGCGTAGACCAGGGCGCGGTTGCGGCGCAGCAGCGGCTGGGCGAACCAGGCGAAGACCACGCCTCGGGCGAGGTCGGCGACCACCGGGAACCGGACCTGTGTCGCGGCCACCAGCCGCTCCAGCGCGAGACCGGCCGGCTCGCGCAGCGTCTCGTCCGGCGGCGGCTCGCGCAGCCAGGCGCGCAGCAGCGTGGCGACGACCGTGGCGTCGGCGGAGGCGCGCTGCTGGGCGAGGAAGATCCGGAACACGGCGGCTTCCAGCGCGGGGGAGCGCTCCAGTTCGGTGACACCGTAGTGTTCGAGCGCCCGGGCGAGCCTGGCCTGGAACGCGCTCGGCAGTCCGGCCCGCTCGACGTCGAGACTCTGTAGGTAGGTGTGGAAGTACTCCCGGGCGCTGTGCACGTGCGCCTCGCCGCCGCCGTCCTCACCGGAGGGCCGGTTGCGGCTCAGTTCGGCGAGGTTGGCGAAGACGTTGACCAGGTCGAGTTCCTCGGCCAGCGGCCGGTGGCCCTCCTCGATCGCCACCTGGCGGGTGGCGAGGTAGTCGTCGAGCACCCGACGGTCGTCGTGCGGGTCGACGTCGAAGCCGAGCAGCAGGCCGCGCAGGTTCTCCTGGCCGCGCCGGGCGCGTTGCCGGGCCGGGATCTCCCCGGGCGCCACCGGCAGGTCCAGCTCGACGGAGGCGGCGGCCGGATCGTCGGCGGCCTCCTCACCGAGCGGCTCCAGCCGCAGCAGCGGCGCACCGGCCTGCACCTGGCTGCCCACCGACACGGCACATTCCTTCAGCCGCGCCCGGAACGGCGCCCGCAGCACCGTCTCCATCTTCATGGCTTCCAGCACGAGTACCGGGGCACCCGCCTCGACCTCGGCGCCGACCGGCAGCGGCGTGGCGACGACCAGGGCCGGCATCGGGGAGCGGACGACACCGCCCTCGTCCCGGCTGACCCGGTGCGTCACGCCGTCCACCTCGACCAGGTGGATCGGCCCGTGCGTGCCGGTGAGCAGGCGGTACCGGTTGCCGTTGACGACGATCTGTCCGCTGTGCCGGTCGAAGCGGTCGAGTTCGACGTCGGCGGTGCGGACGCCGCCGCCCGTCTCGATGCCGACCCGGAACCGGTGCGGGCTGATCCGGGCCACCCGCAGCCGGTAGCCGACCCCACGCAGCTTGAGGTCCAACGGCCGGCCGCTGGAGTGCTGCACCTGCGGGCGCCCGCCGGACGCCGTCGCCAGCAGCCGCCGCCGCTCGACGCGTTCCTCTTCCTCGTACGTCTCGATGGCCGCCGCCGCCAGCGCGACGGCGGAGTGCCGGTGCGCGACGAGCCGGCCCTCGCCCCGGACCCGGTCGATCCAGCCGGTGTCCGCGCTCGCGTCGATCACCTCGGGCTGGTCGAGCAGGTCGAGGACGAAGCTCTTGTTCGTCGCACCGCCCTCGATGACCACCGTGGTCTCCGCCATCGCCCGGCGCAGCCTGCCGAGCGCCTCGTCGCGGTCCCGGCCGTACGCGATGATCTTCGCGATCATCGAGTCGAAGTCGGCGGGGATGGTGTCACCCTCGCTGACGCCGGTGTCCACCCGGATGCCCGGCCCGGCGGGCAGGTCCAGCCGGACGATCCGGCCCGGCGAGGGCGCGAAGTCCCGGTCGGGGTCCTCGGCGTTCAGCCGGGCCTCGATGGCGTGCCCGCGCTCCACCGGCGGCCCGCCCTCCAGCCGCCCGCCGGAGGCGACGTGCAGCTGCGCCTTGACCAGGTCGAACCCGGTGGTCGCCTCGGTGATCGGATGCTCGACCTGTAGCCGGGTGTTGACCTCCAGGAACGCGAAGAGGCGGTCACCGGGGTGGTAGAGGAACTCGACGGTCGCCGCGCCCCGGTAACCGACCGCGACGGCCAGCCGTTCGGCCGACGCCTTGAGTTCGGCGGCCTGCGGCGGGCTGAGCACCGGCGAGGAGGACTCCTCGATCACCTTCTGGTTGCGTCGCTGCACCGAACAGTCCCGGACGCCGAGCGCCCACGCGGTGCCCTGGCCGTCGGCGATGACCTGGACCTCGACGTGTCGGGCACCGGTGACCAGGCGTTCCAGGAACACCACGCCGCTGCCGAACGCCCGCGCCGCCTCCTGGCGGGTCCGCTCGAAGGCGTCGGAGAGTTCGGCATCGCTGGTGATCACGCGGATGCCGCGCCCGCCGCCGCCCGCGGTCGCCTTGAGCATCAGCGGGTAGCCGATCTCGGCCGCCGCCGCCAGGGCGGCGTCGAGGGTCTCGACCGCGCCGCGACTCCAGGGGGCGACCGGTACGCCGACCTCCTCGGCGATCAGCTTCGCGCCGATCTTGTCGCCCAGTTGGCGCATGGCGTCGGGGTTCGGCCCGACGAAGGTGATGCCGAGCTTCTCGCACAGTTCGGCGAAGGCCGGATCCTCGGCGACGAAGCCCCAACCGACCCAGGCGGCGTCGGCGCCGGACCGGACGAGCGCCTGCTCCAGCACCGCCATGTCGAGGTACGGGCGCGCCGAGGCGGGGCCGAGGTAGTAGCCGAGATCCGCCTCCCGGACGAAGGTCGCGGTACGGTCGACGTCGGTGTAGAGAGCGACGGTCTCGATCCGGGTCCCGGTCTGCGCAGCCAGCTCTCGGACCGCGTGGATGAGCCGCATCGCGGCCTCACCACGGTTGACGATGGCGATACGGCTGAACACCCGACCGACCCCTCCGGTAGACCCACGATCAACTCGCCACGGGACGGCTGCCCCCGGCAGTGATCACCCTGCTGCCTGGCGGCTGGCGGCGCCATGTCGTACGCACCGAACAGTACGCACCCCTGTTTGTAGGAACCTAACAAAAGCTTTTGGCTGTCTCCACCCCCTGATGGCCGGCACTGCCACCGGTCCGGTCGACCGTCAGCCGGACTCGACACCCGCGCGCGGGGTTGCCCGAGCCGCAGCCAGGGGTGCCTCGGCGGACGGGCTGGGACCGGAGACGCGGCGCAGCCCGCGTACCGCCGGAGCGAGCAGCAGGGCGACGCAGCCGAGTACGCCGACCGCGACCGAGGTCGCGAGCACCCGTTCGGCACCGACCAGACCGGCCGCCGGACCGGAGAGCGCCTGACCGATCGGCAGGCTTCCGTTCGAGCCCAGCACCTCGTACGAGGTGACCCGGTTGAGCAGCTGGGGCGGTATGTGGGTCTGCACGCTGGTCTGCCACATGATCGACCAGAAGGCCCAGGCCAGGCCGTTGACGGTCGCCGCGGCCATCAGCACCGTCAGCGGGGCGTGCAGGGCGATCGCCAGCGGCAGCAGCCCGTAGCCGAACATCATCACCGCACCGGCGGCCAGCGGCCGGTGCGGCTTGACGCGCAGCGCACCGAGCCCGCCGAGGATGGTGCCGACGGCGACGGCCGACTGGACCCAGCCGTACGCCGGGGCGCCCAGGCGCTGGCTGATCAGCACCGCGCCGAGCGGGATCAGCGGGCCGAACAGCACGATCCCGTAAACCGCCCAGATCAGGATCACGTTCCACATCCAGGTACGGGACCGGAACTCCCGCCAGCCGTCGGCGAGGTCGCGCAGCATGGAGCCGCCGGTGCCGGCCACCGGAAGCCGGCCCAGACGCAGCCCGGCGAGGCAGGCGGCGCTGACGGCGAAGGCGCCGACCGCGACGGTGAAGACCGGACCCGCGCCCAGAAAGCCGAAGAGCAGGCCGGCGGTTGCCGGGCCGAGCATCTCGGCGAGCGAGTTGGCGACCTTGATGGTGGAGTTCGCCCGTTGCAGGTCGGTGGCGACGATCGGCACCATGCTGTTCACGCCCGGCTGGAACATCGCGGCGGCGGCCCCACTGACCGCCCAACAGAGCAGGAGCAGCCACAGTGGCGGCGTGCCGAGGAAGAACGCGGCGGCCACGACGGCCTGGGCGAGCATCCGGGTCAGGTCGGCGCCGACCATCAGCGGGCGGGCGCTGAACCGGTCGGCGAGTACGCCGCCGAAGAGGATGCAGCCGAGGAACGGGATCATCCAGGCGGCGAGCACGAATCCGACGCCACTCGCGCCGTAGATCCCTCCGATCGCCAATCCGGCGCCGACCACGAGCATCGCGTCGCCGAAGAGCGAGACCGCCCGGGCCACCAGATAGTACGAGAAATTGCGGGTCCACAACACGTGTCGAGCGAATCATGACACCCGTGGCTGCGCCATCGGAGAGGATGTCGGCTCCGATCGGGACCGCCGGGCTGTCACGTCCCGGTTTCGTGGTGCGGGGTGTTGACCGGCTTCGACTCCGGCGAGCCGTGCTGGCGCAGGAAGACACTGAGCACTATCAGTGTGCCGACGGCGAGGAACTCGCTCTGCCAGTTCTGCATCGACTGGAACCAGAATTCGCTGCTGCCGAGGAACTGCCACGCCGTGACGGGCGACGCACCGGAGTCCAGCATCTGCTGTTCGTTGTACTCGGCGGTGCCGCCGAGCAGGTGCAGCACGAAGGAGGCGCCGAAGAGCAGGAAGAGCGCGATGGAGAGGCTGTTGCGGTAGAGCGCCAGCACCAGGCCACCGGCGCGTACCGGCCAGGGCGAGTTCGACTTCGCCTTCGTCGGATTGTCGCCGGGCCGGTCCTGGTCGGGGTCGGGCTTGGACTCGGCAGAACCCCGCTGCACCAGATAGACCGTGAGCAGCACGTACGCGCCCATCTGGAGGAACTCCGATTCCCAGTTCTCGAAGACCGCCTCGGCGAAGTGCCCGGTACCCAGGTAGCCGAGATAGCCCTCGGGCCGCAGACCGGCCTGGACCAGATCGTCGTTGCGGGTCTGCCAGCCGAAGAGGCTCTGCAGCACGAGGAAGAGCAGGAACGCGCCGAACATCGTCACGGCTAACCCGTTGTTCCGCAGCCAGCGACGGAACCGGCGGACCGGCTGCGCGCCCGCGGGGCGTGCTCCGGGCCGCCCCGGTGCGAGGGTCTGCTGTCCCATGCCGGGACCTCCTTTCCCCGGAGGTGCACTTCCCGGGTCGGGGGAAATCCCTCCTACCCGGGCGATGCTTCCCGGCCCAGGTTCGCGGAAAACCTGGTCACGGCGTGTCGTGGCCGAACGAACAGAATGGAGGTTGCCGGCGGCGGGCAGACGAAATCAGCGCCCGAGCGGCGGAAGGGGGTCGTGCTGGTAGGTGTGTTCCATTTCCACCTGCCCGAAGGGCCGGTGTACGACGAGCCGGCTCGGCGGATTCGCCCGGGCCACCCTGCGACCGGCGACGATCGCGTTTTCCTTGCTGCCGTAGCGCCCGACGACGGCCGAGTCGCGTTCCACCTTCCAGCAGTCGATTTCGGGGATCACGTGGTATTGCGCCCGGTCGGGCATTCTGCGCCTCCTGTCTGCTTCTCGGATAGGAGCTACCCAGGAGGCGGCAGGGGAAACCGGAAATCCATTCTGATGGATGTGGTTCCGTTCCGATCGGCGGTCCCGACCGACCTGGCGTGCCCGAGTGGGTCCGGGGGTAGAACAGCAGGCATGGCAGCGATGGTGAGACATGAAGCTACGTCGCGCTGACCTGGGCGCGCCCGGTTACGGCCGCCGTCGACGGGGACGCGGGGTGACGTTTCTCGACTCCGAGGGGCGGACCGTCACCGACCCGGCGCAGCTGCGCCGGCTGCGGGGACTCGCCATTCCGCCGGCCTGGCGGGAGGTGTGGATCTCACCCGACCCCCGGGGCCACATCCAGGCCACCGGGATCGACGAGGCCGGCCGCAAGCAGTACCTCTACCACCCGGTGTGGCGGGAGCGGCGGGACCGGGAGAAGTTCGCGCACGTCCTCGAGGTGGCCGGACACCTCGGCCAGCTCCGCAAGCAGGTCGACCACGATCTGCGCGAGCGCGGCCTGACCCGGCCACGGGTGCTGGCCACCGTCGCCCGCCTGCTCGACCTCGGAATGTTCCGGATCGGCGGCGACCAGTACGCCGCCGGGGAGGCACCGACGTTCGGCGTCGCCACACTCCGGCCGGAGCACGCCCGGGGGTCCGGCGGCTGCGTCGTGCTGGAGTTCCCGGCCAAGGGCGGGGTGAAGCAGAGCCGACGGGTGACCGATCCGGAGGTCTGCCAGGTGCTCCGCAACCTGCGGCGGCGGCGCCGGGGCCGGGAGCGGCTCTTCGGCTACTGGGAGCGGCGGCGCTGGTGGGACGTACGCGCCGAGGACGTCAACGACTACCTCCGCGAGGCCAGCGGTACCGACATGACGGCGAAGGACTTCCGTACCTGGCACGCCACCGTACTCGCGGCCACCCGGCTCTGCGCGGCCGGACCGCGCAACTCCGAGGCGAAGCGACGACGGGTGGTGGCCGGGGTGATGCGGGAGGTGTCCGAGCTGCTCGGCAACACCCCGGCGGTGGCCCGGGCGTCGTACGTCGACCCCCGGCTGCTCGATCTCTATCGGGACAGTCGGCTCGGGCCCCTCGAAGGGGCGTCCGGCCAGGCGGCCGAGCAGGCGGTGCTCGCCCTGCTCGGCGACTGACCCGACACCCCGGCACGGCGGCCCGGCGCGGGGTACGCCGACGCGGTCAGCGCCGACGTACCTCGCCCATCGTCTCCTGGGTCTGCCCGCGCAGATCCTCCGCCGAGGAGCGCGCCTGGTCCCGCATCTCGCCCGCGTGCTGGCCGGCGCGCGAACGGACCGACTCGACGGCCTGTTGGGCCGGTCCCCGCAGGTTCTGCTGTGCCTGCTGGGCGATGCCGCCGGCCTGCTGCTTGATCTGGTCGGAATGTTCGACGACCTCGTCGCGGAGCTTGCCGACCGCCCGCCGTTCCGCCGAACTCGCCGGCAGCAGCGCGGAGGCGAGCACACCGAGCCCGAACGCGACGAGCCCGGCGGCCAGCGGGTGCCCTTCGGGCATCTTCCGGGTCTGCTGCCCGAACTCCTGGATCCGGTGGCCGGCCGAGGAGATCCCCGCCTGCGACGTCTCCCGGGCCCGCTGCATGCCGCCGCGCGCCTGCTGGGCACCCTCCCGGGTCCGATCGACCGCGCCGGCCATGTCCTGGCGGGCGTGCTCGGCGGTACCCATCACGGACTCCCGCACCCGCTGCCAGGCGTTTCGGGCCCGGCCGGCCTGGTGCTGCGCCATGTTGCGCGGGTTCACCCGGTCGCCGATGTTGCGCGGGTTCATCCGGTCGCCGAGCGCGCTCAGGTTCTCGCCCAGGCGATCCTGGGTGCGGTCGACGTCGGCCCGCATCGAGCCTGGGTCCGTACTCATCCTTGTCCCCCCGATCGATGGTGTGTCCCGTCACGCATGGCGGAAGGCATCCGCCGGATCGACTCGGACGTCTGCGGCAGTGGCCGGAGACTGCGCGCCTGGCGCCTGGCCACCGCGACGAGGACGGCGGCGATCACTGCCCACACTCCGGCGACGACCAGTGCCGCCCAGCCCTGGTCCATCACGTTCGACAACCCCCACCAGAGGGCGTACGACAGGAACAGCAGCACCATCAGCGCGCCCAGTGCGGCGCCGCCGAACATCCCGGCGGCCTTTCCGGCGGTGCGCGCCTCCTGCCGCAGCTCCAGTTTCGCCAACTGGATCTCCTGGCGGACCAGGGTCGACGTGTCGCGGGTGACGGCGCCGAGCAGCTCGCCGATCGAGGCGCGGGTGGGGTCCTGCTCCCGGTCCGCGCCGAGACCACCCGCCGAGACGCTCACCGCCGTACCTCGGTGGCTCGTCCGTCACCGGACCCGCCGCGCTGCCCCGCCTCCGGGTTGCCGTGCGGCTGCCCGGCCTGCGACGGGCCGGTCATCCCGGCCGGCCGTCCGAGCATCCCCGCGTCGGGATGGCCGGCTTCGGTCTGCCGTCCGTCCGGATGGGGCTCGGATCCGCCGCCGCCCTGCAACGCGTCGCGGGTCCGAGTCAGCCGGCCGGCGAGTACACCGGCGACGGCGGCCCCGGCGAGGAAGAGTCCCGGGTTGCGGCGGGCGTAGTCGCGCACGTCGTTGAGTACCGTTCCGGGTTCCCGCTGGTCGAGCCACTGCGCCGCCCGCTGGACCCGGTCGGCCGCCTGCTGGACCAGGTCCTTGCCGACCCCCTGCTGTTCGCTGCGTTCGGACATCGCCCGCAGTTCGTCGCCGAGCGCCCGCAGACCGGACGCCGCGCGATGCTGCTGAGCGCTGGCCTGCTCTTTGAGCTGGGCCGACGCCTGCCCCATCAGCTCGTTGGCCTGCCGTCCCGCCTCGGCGGCGACGTCCCGGCCCCGATCGGCGGCGTTGTGCGCCAGACCGCCTCCGGTCTGTGCCAACCGCTGTCCGGTCTCGGTGGCGCCATGCCGCGCAACCTGGGTCTTCGACCGGTGACCGTCACCGGTCGGGTCGGCATTACTGTGCTGTGTCATATCCGCCCCCAGCTTCGCCCGCGGTGTCGGCGGCCGGTTACCCCGCCGATCGGCTGATATACCGACTGCTACCGACCTTTCGCGCCCCGTGACCAGGGGCGACAGTGATAGTCGACGCGATCACACCGGTCATCCGTTCTGTCCCGAACGGCTCGTGGGCGGCGGTATGTGGAGTGGAGTCGAGGACAGTGCCGCTGGCCGGACCAGCGCCGCCAGGCGGCTCAGGCCGCCGGGCGGCCCGGTGGCCCGGTGGCCCGGTCGGTTCGGCCGGTCCCGCCGGGCGGCTCGTGGCCCGGCCAGGTCGGTTCGGCCGGGCGGCTCGGTGGCCCGGTTCGGTGGGTTCGGTCGGTTCGGCCGGCGGCTCAGTCGCCGGCCGAACCGGGACGGGAGAGCCTGGAGTGCAGCTCCGCCTTGACCCGCTCGGGGAGCAACTTGGCCGCGCCGGCGAGCAGCCGGTTGTGCACCGAACCGGCGACCACGTGGTCCTTGCCCGCCATCATCGCCTCGAAGCCGTGCCGGGCCACCTCGGCCGGGTCGTCCTTCGGGCCGGCACCGAGCCTGGTGTCGCGCATGTCGGCACGATCGAAGAAGTCGGTCTCGGTGGCGCCCGGCATCAGCGCGGTCACGGTGACCCCGGAGTCCTCGAGTTCGTTGCGCAGCGCCTCCGCGAAGGAGAGCAGGAACGCCTTGGAGGCGGCGTACCCGGCCTCGAAGGGCCCCGGCTGGGTGGCCGCGATCGACGAGGTGAACATGACCCGTCCGGCGCCCCGGGCGACCATCTGCGGTATCCCGAGCTTGGCCAGGTGCACCGACGACCGTACGTTGAGGTCGATCAGCCGCAGCTCGTCGGCGAGGTCCGTCTCGGCGAACCGTCCGTTGACGCCGATACCGGCGTTGATCACCAAGGCGTCGAGGGGGCGACCCGTCGCGAGAACCCGGTCGTACGCCCGCTGCACGCCGTCGGGCGTCGCCAGGTCGGCCTGTACGGCCTCGACCGTGGCGCCGAGCGCCTCGACGTCCCGGGCGGCCTGGCCGATGCGGTCGTCCTCGGCGACGACGACCAGGTCGAAGCCGTTCCGGGCGAACTCCTTCGCCAACTCGTAGCCGATACCGCTGGACGCGCCGGTGACCAGCGCGAGCGGCCGGCCTGAGGTGTCGGTCATGTCGGTGCTCCCTGCTGGTCTGCGGAACGATCCGGTCTGCGGAACGATCCAGTCTGCGGAACGGTTCGGTCTGACGAACGGTTCGCCGAGACGGTCGGCGCCGGCCGCGCAGCCCGCCGCGAGTCGGTCGGGTCGGATGATGCCCCGCCGGCCCCGCGCTAAACCGTCAGCCGTACCGACGGCTGCGGGACCGGCGTCGCCACGGGGCCGGCACCGACCTCGCTACGGGTTCAGCACCACCTTGATGCAGCCGTCCGTCTTCTTCTGGAACATCTCGTAGCCCTCGGGCGCGCGCTGCAACGGCAGCCGATGGGTACGCAGGTCCTGCACGCCGAGCGGATCGTCCTCCTCGGCCAGCAGCGGCATGATCTCGTCGGTCCAGCGCCGTACGTGTGCCTGCCCCATCCGCAGTTGGACGCCACGGTCGAACATCTCCATCAACGGCATCGGGTCGAGTTCCCCGCCGTAGACGCCGGAGAGGGAGACGGTGCCGCCCCGGCGTACCGACTTGACCGCGGCGTGCAGCACGCTGAGCCGATCCACCCCGAACCGGTCGGTCATCGACCGCGCCACCGCGTCCGGCAGCATCCCCACGGTGGTCTGGGCGAGTTTGCCCCACGGGGAGCCGTGCGACTCCATCCCGACCGCGTCGATCACCGCGTCCGGGCCCCGGCCGTCGACCAGGTCGAGGAGGGCGCCCGGCACGTCGTCGAGATCGGTGACGTCCACGGTCTCCACGCCGTGCCGCCGGGCCATCGCCAGCCGCTCCGGCACGAGGTCGAGCCCGATCACCCGGGCGGCACCGAGATGGCGGCCGACCCGGGCGCAGAGTTGCCCGACCGGTCCGAGCCCGAAGACGGCGAGCGTGCCGCCCGGTGGTACGTCGGCGTACCGTACCGCCTGCCACGCCGTGGGCAGGATGTCGGAGAGGTACAGGTACCGCTCGTCGGCTCCGGTCGCCGGCACCTTGACCGGGCCGAACTGCGCGTGCGGAACCCGCAGGTACTCGGCCTGGCCGCCCGGTACCGAGCCGTAGAGGGAGGTGTAGCCGAACAGCGCCGCACCCTTGCCCTCGGACCGGACCTGGGTCGTCTCGCACTGGGCGTAGAGCTGGCGCTGGCACATCCAGCACGAGCCGCAGGAGATGTTGAAGGGTACGACCACCCGGTCACCGGGACGGAGCCGGTCCACCGCCGAGCCGACCTCCTCGACGATCCCCATCGCCTCGTGGCCCAGGATGTCGCCCGGTTTCAGGTAGGCGCCGAGCACCTCGTAGAGGTGCAGGTCGGAACCGCAGATGGCGGTCGAGGTGACCCGGATGACCGCGTCGGTCGGTTCCTCGATCCGTGGGTCCGGCACCTCCGCCACCCGCACGTCGCGCTTGCCCTGCCATGTCAACGCCTTCACCGTGTCCGCCTCCCGTCGACAGTGGGGATGGTGGAACTGCTACCCGGGTGTCGGCTGCGTCAACCAACGTAGACCGTCCACGCTGGCGCCGGGTGACACCCGAGCGGTCGACTCCGCACGGTCATGGCACGTCGCCGTGAGTCACCGGTGGCCGTGCCCGTCGCGGCTCCGCCGACGGCAGATGGTGCAGATCACGCGGTATGAACCGGTCGAGCGTTTCAACCGGACGGCCGAGTGGAAGTAGTGACCCGCCGTGTTGCCCGGGGCGGCCGGGAGACGCGGGGGAGGGGGCATCATGCGGAGACATTCGGGCCTGGCGGCGACGTTGGCGCTGCTCCTCGGGCTCACCGGTTGCGGCGGGGTCGGTGGCGGCGGTGGCGGCGGCGGCACCGGCGGATCCGGCCGGCTCAGCACCCTCGGCTTCAGCCTCTCGGACGAGATCGCGACCAGCCGGGTCGACGCCTTCAAGCAGGCCCACCCGGAGATCAGCGTGGAGATCACCGAGGGTGGTTTCGACGAGCAGCAGTTCCTCTCGGCGGTCGCCGACGGCAACCCGCCGGATCTCGTCTATCTGGACCGGAAGCTCATCGGCAGCTACGCCACCCGGGGCGCGGTCACCCCGCTCACCGACTGTGTGCGCGAGCACGGCATCGACGTCGACCAGTACCGGCCGGTGGCGCGCGAGCAGGTCACCCTGGACGGTGTCCTCTACGGCATCCCCGAGTTCTACAGCGTCCGCGTCGTCTACCTGGACGAGGCCGTACTCCGGCAGGCCGGAGTCACCCCCGACCAGGTCGACCTGGCGAACTGGGCCGGGCTGCCGGCCCTGACCGACCGACTGGCCAGGGTCTCGAACGGCCGCCTCAGCCGGATCGGCATCGACCCGAAGATCCCCGAGTTCCTGCCGCTCTGGGCCAAGGCCAACGGAGCCGACCTGCTCTCCGCCGACGGGCGGACCGCCCGACTCGACGACCCGAAGGTGCTGGAGGCGTTGCAGACCACCTACGGCCTGCTCCAGCGGCAGGCCGGCTGGGACAGGTTCAAGGGCTTCCGGGACACCTTCGACTTCTTCGGCGCCGACAGCCCGCTGGCCCGGCACCAGATCGGGGTCTGGCCGATGGAGGACTGGTTCCTCAACCAGGTGGCCAAGAACACCCCGGACGCGCAACTGGTCGTCAAGCCCTTCGTCGACCGGCAGGGCAACCCGCTCACCCTGGTCAGCGGTCAGTCCTGGGCGATCCCGAAGGGCGCGAAGAACCCCGAGGCCGCCTGCGAGTTCGCCAAGCAGATGACCGCGACCGAGACCTGGGTGGCGGCGGCGAAGGCGCGGGTCACCGCCCGGCAGGCGAGCGGGGCGCCCTTCACCGGCCTCTACACCGGCAACGCGGAGGCGGACCGCCGGATCATGTCGGAGATTTACCGGCCCAGCGGCAACCCCCGGTTCGACAACGCCGTACAGACGATCCTCTCGGTGCAGGAGCACGCCTTCACCATCCCGGCGTCCCGGGCCGGCGCCGAGTTCGACAAGACCTGGATGGACGCGGTCAACCGGGTCCTGTCGGGGCAGAGCGAGCCGGCCGAGGCGCTGCGCCGGGCGCAGTCCGAGGCGACCGCCGCGCTGGACCGGGCCGCGAAGTAGGCCGACGATGGCGACCACCACCGTCGAGGTTCCCGCGGCCGAGCGGGCCGCCGGGACCCGGCGACGCCGCCGGATGAAGCCGCTGGCCCGGCACGAGATGCGCTGGGCGTACGTCTTCATCGCGCCCTGGCTGGTCGGCCTCCTCGTCTTCCAGGCCGGCCCGATGCTGGCCAGCCTCTGGCTCAGCCTGACCGAGTACGACGTGGTCAGCGCGCCGACCTGGACCGGGCTGGACAACTACCGGCGGATCGCCGACGACCCGATGGTGCTGCGCAGTCTCACCAACACGCTGTACTACACCGTGCTGCACGTGCCGCTCACGATGGCGGTCTCGCTCGGGCTGGCGATGCTGCTGCTGCGGGTGGGCCGGTTGCAGGGCTTCTTCCGTACCGTCTTCTACCTGCCGGTGATGACCCCGGCGGTGGCGATCGGGGTGCTCTTCCTGCTGCTGCTCAACACCCAGGACGGGCTCGTCAACCGGGGCCTGGCGGCGGTCGGCGTCGACGGCCCGGCCTGGACCACCGACCCGGACTGGGTGATGCCGGGGATCGTCCTGATGAGCCTCTGGAGCCTCGGCTCGACCGTGGTGATCTACCTCGCCGCGTTGCAGAACGTGCCGCGCGACCTGTACGAGGCGGCGAACATCGACGGCGCCGGGGCGTGGGCGCGCTTCCGGCACGTGACCGTACCGATGATCTCGGGGTCGCTCTTCTTCACCCTGGTCGTGAACACGATCGCCTCGATCCAGATGTTCACCGAGGTCTACACGATGTACTTCGGGAACCGGGAGACGCAGAACAGGTTCAACTCCGACGCGGCGACGTTCTACGTGATCCGGCTCTTCCAGGAGGCGTTCCAGTTCCTGCACATGGGTTACGCCTCGGCGATGGCCTGGCTGCTCTTCCTGGTGATCCTCGCCATCACGGCCGTGCAGGTACGGCTCTCCCGGCGGTTCGTCTACTACGAGGGGCGGGACCGATGACCGAGACCGCGGCCCGGACGGGCGACGCCCTCGTCGTACCGCCGGCCGGCCCGGGACCACTGCCCCCGGATCGGGCCGGATCGGCACCGGAGCGGGCGAGCGGCCGTTCCCGGTGGCGCCGGCTGCCGTTCGTGCTGGCGCTGGTCGGCGCGGCGCTGCTCTTCCTGCTCCCGTTCGCCTGGCTCGTCACCGCCTCGCTGCGCCCCCGCGAGTACATCTTCTCCACCGGCTTCCTGCCCGTGCCCTTCGCCCCGGAGAACTACGCCGAGGCGTGGTCGGCGATACCGCTGCTGAGCTGGCTCTTCAACAGCCTGGTGGTCGGCGTCGCCGCCGCGGCGGCGGTCACCGTCTCCAGTGCCTGGATCGCGTTCGGCTTCGCCTACTTCCGGTTCCCCGGCCGGAACCTGCTCTTCGGCCTGGTCCTCGCCACCATGATGCTGCCGTTCGCGGTCACCATGATCCCGACGTACCTGATCTGGTCGGAACTGCGCCTCACCGGCACCCAGGTGCCGCTCTGGGCCGGCAACCTCTTCGGGTCGGCGTTCTACATCTTCCTGATCCGGCAGTTCCTGCTCTCGCTGCCCAGGGAGTACTTCGAGGCGGCCCGGGTCGACGGGGCCAGTTATCCGCAACTCTTCTGGCGGCTGGCGTTTCCGTTGATCCGGCCCGCTCTGCTGGTGGCCTTCGTCTTCGAGTTCAAGGCGAGCTGGACCGACCTGATCAAGCCGCTGATCTATCTCCGCGACGAGGAGCTTTACACCCTGCCCCGGGGACTGAAGGTGCTGCTGGACCGGTTCGGGTACGGCGGCGAACAGCAGTGGGAGATCGTCCTCGCCGGCAGCGTCATCGCCACCGTACCGATGATCATTCTGTTCTTCCTGGCCCAGCGGCACTTCGTCGAGGGCATCGCCACCACCGGCCGCAAGGGATGACCACCGGCCGGCACGGCTGGGTCACATCGCCCGTCGCGGAGGCGAAGACCGGCATCGAATCCCCAGCTTCTGGGTAGGAGGACCGACAAGCCCCGTCCCAAGAGAAGGTGATCTGTGATGACAACCGCACGGGAGATCATGACGCCGAATCCCACCTGCGTCGGCGAGAGTGAGGACATGTTGACGGCCGCCCGCCGGATGTCGGAACTCGGGGTGGGCTCGATGCCGATCTGCGGCAGTGACAACCGGCTCAAGGGCATGCTCACCGACCGCGACATCGTCGTGAAGGTACTCGCCCAGGGCCGTGACCCGGGCAGCGTGACGGCGGGGGAACTCGCCCAGGGCAAGCCGGTGACCATCGGCGCGGACGACGACGCCGAGGAGATCCTGCGCACCATGGGCAGCCACCAGGTACGCCGGCTGCCGGTGATCGACGGGCACGACCTCGTCGGGGTGGTCGCGGTGGCCGACGTCGCGCGGGCTCTGCCCGACCGGCCCGTCGGTGACCTGGTCGACGCCATCTCGCAGGGCTGACCCGAACGCAGCACACCGGGTGGACGGCACCTCCGGGAGCCGGCCGCCCGCCCCACACCTGGGCTCGACGGTACCGGCGCCGTCGAGCCCACCGGCGTCTCCGCCCTCGCCCGGATGCCCTGCCCTCGCCCGGATGCCCTGCTCTCGACCGGATGCCCTGCCCTCGCCCGGTGTCCCGCCCTCTGCCTCGGCCGGTGCTCCGGCCGGTGCCGACTCTCCGGTCGCGATGACTGATTTTCCGACGATCCGGGTAGGGCGAGGTCACCCCTATTCGAGGAGGACGGCATGCGCATCGGCTACTTCCTGTCCAGTGAGGAGTACACCCCGGCCGAACTGCTGGAGCAGGCACGCGGGGCGGAGGCGGCGGGTTTCCAGGGACTCTGGATCTCCGACCACTACCACCCCTGGGTGGACGCGCAGGGGCAGAGCGGCTTCGTCTGGTCGATGCTCGGCGCGCTGAGCCAGGTCTCTTCGCTGCCGGTCACCACCGCCGTCACCTGTCCCACGGTCCGGATCCACCCGGCGGTGATCGCCCAGGCCGCCGCGACCACCGCGGTGCTGCACTCCGGCCGGTTCGTGCTCGGCGTCGGCAGCGGCGAGGCGCTCAACGAGCACATCTTCGGCGACGCCTGGCCGAACGCCGCCACCAGGCTGGAGATGCTGGAGGAGGCCGTCGAGGTGATCCGCGAACTGTGGCAGGGCGGGTTCGTGGACCACCAGGGCAAGCACTACCGGGTCGAGAACGCCCGGATCTACACCCGGCCGGAGACCCCGCCGCCGATCTACATCTCCGGGTTCGGGCCGAAGGCCATCGACCTCGCCGCCAGGATCGGCGACGGCTACATCAGCATCAGCCCGGACGCCGAGATGGTCAGCCGGTTCCGCGCCAACGGCGGAGGCGACAAGCCGTGCCAGGCCGGCTTCAAGGCGGCGTACGCCAGCAGCGTCGAGGAGGGCGCGAGGATCGCCTACGAACGCTGGCCCAACGCCGGGGTACCGGGCGAGCTGTCCCAGGTGCTGCCCTCGCCCCGGCACTTCGAACAGGCCGCCCAACTGGTGACCCAGGAGCAGGTGAAGCAGGCGTTCGTCTGCGGTGACGACCCCGAGGCGCACCTCGAAATGATCGACAAGTACGCGCAGGCCGGCTTCGACGAGGTCTACGTGGCCAACACCGGGCCGCACTATCAGGGACTCTTCGAGCTCTACGCCAAGCATGTCCTGCCCGCCGTCGGCGGCAACGGCTGAACCGCCGCCGGACAGGTCGTCCACGGGCGGGCGGCGGGCACGACGTCGGTCAGGAGCCTCGCCGCCCGCCCCGGTCGTCCTGATCCGCGCGGTGCAGCGGCCCCCACTCCGCGGACCGCTGCCCCTGGACCACCAGGTCGGCTTCGTTCCCTGTGCCCGCCCGCTCGTCCATGCCGTCACTCTGCCCCCGTACCGCCCAGGTCATTCCTGGTTCGTCGGCCGGGCGACGGGTGAGTGAACGGATCCGACCCTGGGTAGTGGGCAGTCATGACGACACATGACGACTCGATCCTGATAGGCGGCCCGCGAGACGAGAGCCTCGTGGCGGCCGGCGACACCGGGCTGATCGAACTGGAGATCGACGGACTGATCCACCGGTACATCCGGACGACCGCGACCAGAGAGGTCGGCGACGGCACGTACCTGGTCTACAACTACGACGGGGAGGTGGCGCCGGACGGCGGGAGTTCCGGTGCGGAGGACGCCCAGGACCGGGTGGCCTCCCCGCTGGCCGCCGGCCAGGCCACCGAGCTGCCCACCGGCCCGGGTGACCTCTCCGGGTCCCGGTCGTAACGTCCACCCGGCGCCGTCCGGGACCCGCCGCCGGCAACTGTCCGGCTGATCCGGCGGGTCCCGGACGGCGTTCGGCGTGCCGGACCGGCGGTCGGCAGTGGTGCCGGAGCGGCCGTCGGCAGCGGTGCCGGACCGGCGGCCGGCAGCGGTGCCGGACCGGCGGTCGGCAGCGGCGTCACCCGGGTACCGGAGCCGCCGGACCGGGCCGGGCCGGCGGCGGCGCGGCCTCGTCCGCGTCCGACCCGGCCGGCCGGATGGCGGTCACCGGCTTCCCGGCCGGGCGGCGCCGGGGAGCCCGGCTGGGCGGTGCGGGGGGTTCCGGCCCGGGGTCGGGGAGTGCCGGCAGCGGCAGGCGGCGGGATCGGCCCGGCCGCAGGTGCAGCGGCGTCCCGTGGTGGCGCAGCCGGATCCCCGCCTCGTCGGCATCGTCCCGGTCGGCATCGTCCCGGTCGGTACCGTCCCGCAGCAGGTACGTCGCCGAGTCGCCGGTCACGGTGACCCGGAGCCGGTGACCCCGCCAGCGCAGCGAGAACTCCAGCCGGGTCAGCGCCGCCGGCAGCCGGGGCGCGAACGCGAGTTCGTCGCCCTGGTCACGGAGCCCGCCGAAGCCCGCCACCAAAGCGAGCCAGACACCGGCGAGGGCGGCGACGTGCAGGCCGTCCCGGCTCTGCTCCGGAAAGTCGTGCAGGTCCTGTAGGGCCGAGTCGGCGAGGTGGGCGTAGCCGAGTTCCAGGTGCCCCAGTTCGGCGGCGATGATCGCCTGTGCACTCGCCGACAGCGACGAGTCGCCGACGGTACGCCGGTGGTAGTAGTCGAAGTTGCGGGCCTTCTGCTCTCGCGTGAACAGCTCGGCGCAGTGCTGCATCGCGAGTACGACGTCGGCCTGCTTGATCACCTGCCGCCGGTACAGCTCCAGGTAGGGGTAGTGCAGCAACAGCGGGTACTCGTCGGATCGGGTGCCGGCGAAATCCCACTCCTGCAGGGCGGTGAACCCGGCGCACTGCTGGTGCACCCCCCGTTCGGCGTCGTACGGCAGGTGCATCGCCTCGGCCGCCCTCCGCCAGGCGGACAGCTCCGCCGGCTCGACGCCGAGCTGTCGGGCCCGCTCCGGCAGCCGCTCGGTGGCGGCGACGGCCCCGAGCAGGTTGTGCCGGGCCATGACGTTGGTGAACAGGTTGTCGTTGCCGAGCGCGGTGTACTCGTCCGGGCCCGTCACCCCGTCGATGTGGAATCCGCCCGCGTCGTCGTGGTGGCCCACCCGGTTCCAGAGCCGGGCCGTCTCGACCAGCAGCTCCAGACCGGCGTCGCGCAGGAACGCGAGGTCGTCGGTGGCGGCGACGTACCGCAGCACGGCAGCGGCGATGTCGGCGTTGACGTGCAGGGCCGCGCTCCCGGCCGGCCAGTATCCGGAACACTCCCGGCCGTCGATGGTCCGCCACGGGAAGGCCGCGCCGGCGAGCCGCAGTTCACCGGCGCGCTGCCGGGCCCGGTCGAGGGTGGCATGCCGCCAGCGCAGCGCCGCCTCGGCCGCCTCCGGCCGCAGGTAGGTGAGTACCGGCAGCACGAACGTCTCGGCGTCCCACATGGTGTGGCCGTCGTAGCCGTTGCCGGTCAGGCCCTTGGCCGGCAGCGGACGCTGTCCCGCCCGGGCGCTGGCCTGCAACACGTGGAAGAGCCCGAACCGTACGGCCTGCTGAAGCTGCGGGTCGCCGTCGACGACCACGTCCGCGTCGTCCCAGAACCGGTCGAGATAGCCCCGCTGGTCGGCGCGGAGCCCCGCCCAGCCACGTCGGGTCGCCTCCGCGAGCGCCGTGGTCGCCTCGGCGACCAGCTCGTCGAACGGCCGCTGCCCGGACGAGGCGTACCCGACGAGTTTGGTCACCCGGAGCCGCTGCCCCGGCGCGAGTTCGGCCTCGACGGCGACCCGCACCAGATCCGGGCCGGTGTCGACGTCGGCCTCGGCCCGCGCGCCGTCGAGCAGGTGCGTGACGGTGGCGACGATCCGCTGTCCGCTGCGCCGGGTCTGGTGGCCCAGCAGGCCGCCGAGACCGTCGATGCTGTGCCGCCGCGGCAGCAGCGGGCGTTCGAGGACGTTCGGGCTCCTCGGGTCGTCGCTGTCCCGTTCCGGCAGCGCAGGGTTGGCCCGGAGTTCCGAGTGCAGGCGGATCCGGACCGGTCGGTCGGCGGCGACGACCTCGTAGCGGATCGCCAGCACCCCGGGGTGGACGAACGAGACCAGCCGGGTACTGCGCACCTCCACCGCCGCGCCGGACTCGGCGGTCCAGCCGAACGATCGCCGGAGGGTGCCGTCGCGCAGGTCGAGGACCCGTTCGTGCCGGTGCGTGCCGCCGGCGGTCGGCTCGACCGGCCGGTCGTCGACGAAGAGCCGGAACCGGGTCCCCTCCGGCACACCGACCAGCACCTGGTTCTGCTCCGGGAAGGCGTAGCCGTTCTCCGGGTAGTTGAGGTCGTATTCCTCGTAGCACGAGTTGAGGTAGGTGCCGGGGTTGGCGCTGACGCCGCCCTCCTCGAGCGTGCCGCGTACCCCGAGCCGGCCGTTCGCCAGCGCGAAGACGGACTCCAGGTCGGCCAGGGCCCGGTGCCCGAGGCCCTCCTCGCGGATCTCCCAGGTCGGTTCTGCGGCGGGGGCCGGCCGGCCGGTCCTGGCTCGTGGTACCGGCATCGTCGGGTGCCGTCGTCCGCTGGTCGGGCCGGTCTCGACGGTCACGCCGGCCCGCCGATCCGCGGGTCCCCGCCCGGCTCGGGGTCGAGCCCCGACACCCGGTTGCGCAGCGTGCTGCCGTCGAGCGCCGGGCGGCCACCGGGATGCCCGACGCTGGCTCCGGCGGCGGCCACCGCATACCGGGCCGCGTCCGGCGGCGGATCGCCGCGGAGCAGTGCCACGGTGAGGGCGGCGGTCAGGGCGTCTCCCGCGCCGGTGGTGTCCACGACCCGCTCCTCGGTGAGCGGCACCAGCAGATGTCCCTGGCCCCAGCGACGGTCCGCCCAGACGAAGAGGTTTCCCGCCGGCCCGAGGCCGAGCACGACCAGACCGGGGCCGGCGTGCAGGAGCTTCTCGGCGGCGGCGCGGACCTGCCCCGGGTCGTCGGCGGAGACGCCGGTCAACAGCCCGGTCTCCCGGTCGTCGGCCCGCAGCACGTCGGCGGCGGCCAGCAGCGGCCGGCGGTGCTCGTCGTCGGCCGGGGTCCCGTCGAGTACGAGCAGCCGGCCCGACTCCCGGGCGAGCCGCGCCGCCGCCAGCGCCGCCTGCGGTGGCTGTTGGAGCTGCACGAGTACGGCGTCGGCGGCGAACGCCTCGGTGGCCGCCAGCACGTCCGCCTCGGTCAGCAGCATCTCGTCGGGCAGGTGTTGCAGGTAGCGCCAGCCACCGTCGGCGTCCAGCGCCTCCACGATCAGCCCGGTGAGCGTTCCGACCCGACGGCGTACCTGCGACACGTCGACACCGTCCCGACGCGCCTGGGCCAGCAGATCGTCGCCGACCCGGTCGTCGCCGGCCACGGCGAGCAGGATCGGCCGCGCGCCGAGCTGGGCCAGCGCGACCGCCTGGTTGGCGCCCTTCCCGCCGAGCAGCTCGCGCCGGCACCGGACGTCGGCGGCGCTGCCGGCCGGGGGCATCCGGTCGACCACCAGTACGAGATCGCGGGCCAGCTGTCCGATCACCAGAACCTGCGGGATAGCGCTCACGGACGTCCAGCTACCCAGAACCGGCCCGGGCTACTCGACCGGGCGAACCTGGGACGTGACCGGCCCGCCGGCTCAGGTGCCCTCGGTCATGACGGCGAGCAGGCCGGTCAGCTCCAGGACCCGGCGAACGTTCGCCTGGCAGTTCACCACGTTCAGCCCGGCACCCTGGTTGATCGCGCGGTTGTAGGCACGGACGAGGGTGGCGATACCGCTGGAGTCCAGGAAGGTGACGCCGGCCAGGTCGACCACGACCTTCTCCGGCTTCTGGTCCAGCAGCTCGTCCAGACAGTCCCGTAGGCTGTCGGCGGTGCTCATGTCGACTTCGCCGTCGGCTGCTACCCGGACCTCGGCGCCGTCGCGTACCACCGTCAAGGACAGCTCGGCGGCGGTGGATTCGAGATCCGGGGACATCTCCCACCTTCCGTCCGTCATCGCATCATAATGACACCTGCCGTGACCGGTGACGCGCAGGTCGGCGCTTGGTTCCCCGTCGACCCCGATCCGAACCCACTATGCCGGATCGACGCCCGTGCCCGATCATGACGGTCCGTGCCGATTTTTGGCGGCGCCGGGGGAGACGCGTCCCGGGCCCGGCCCTCCGCCCCGGACCACTAACCGGGCCGAAACCGGGTAGTCGCGCGGAATGTCCGAGGCGGCGATCGCCGATTACGGTTTGCTCTCCGACTGCGCGTCGGCGGCGCTGGTCAGCCGGGACGGCTCGGTCGACTGGTGGTGCCCGGGCCGGTTCGACGCGCCGTCGGTGTTCGGGCGGCTGCTGGATCCGGACGCCGGCCACTGGCGGATCTGCCCGGCGGACGGGACGGGCGGGCAGGCGGAGCGGGCCTACCTCGACGACTCGCTGGTGTTGCGGACCGTCCACCACACCGGAGGCGGCGAGGTCGCGGTCACCGAGGCTCTGGTCGCGGAGCCCGGAGCGCGCGGGCACGAGCTCGGGCAGAACTCCCCGATGCTGCTGGCCCGGGTCGTCGAGGGACTGACCGGCCGGGTACGGATGCGCTGCGAGTACGTGCCGCGGCCGGAGTACGGGCTGGTCGTTCCGTACCTGCACTGTCGCGGCGACGAGGTACTGGCCGAAGCCGGCCCGTTGACCCTGGCCCTGCGCAGCCCGGTGCCGCTGGCGTGTGCGCACGGCCGGGCGCACGCCGAGTTCGACGTGGTCGCCGGTCAGGTGCTCGGGTTCGACCTGGTCTCCGCGCCGGCCTACGGCCCGCCGCCACGGCACCTGGAGCCGGTGTCGGCGCTCGCGGAGACGGTCGAGGCGTGGCGGGTGATCCGGGACCTGCACCCCTACCACGGCCGCTATCCCGAGTCGGTGCGGCGCAGTTCGCTGGTGGTGCAGGGCCTGACCTACCGGCCCACCGGGGCGGTGGTGGCGGCGGTCACCACCTCGTTGCCGGAGCGGCTCGGCGGTACCGACAACTACGACTACCGGTACGCGTGGCTGCGGGACTTCTTCCTGACCATGCGGGCGCTCTGGGTGACCACGTGTCCGGAGGAGACGGGGCGGCTCTTCGGCTGGGCGGCCCGTTCGGCGGGGCGCACCGGTGACGAGCCGGTGCCGATCATGTACGGGGTGGCCGGCGAGCGGGACCTCTCCGAGTACTCCCTCGACCACCTGCGCGGGTACGCCGACAGCCGGCCGGTGCGGGTCGGCAACGACGCCTGGCGGCAGCGGCAGCACGACGTACCCGGGGTACTGCTCAGCGCGTACCTGCTCCGTGACGCGCTGGGTGAGCTGTCGGAGGAGTCCAAGGCGCTGCTGGTCGGCCTGGCCGAGCAGGCCACACACTGGCGGGAACCGGATTCCGGGATGTGGGAGGAACGCGGTCCCGGGCGGCACTACCTGGCGTCGAAGGCGCTCTGCTGGGGCGCGTTGGACAGTGCGGTGAAGCTCGCCCCGATCCTCGGCCCGCGTGCCGACCCCCGGCGGTGGGCCGCCGTCCGCGACGAGATCCGGAGCACGGTACTGCGGGACGGCTGGAACGAGCGGGTCGGCGCCTACACCGGGGTGCTCGGCTCGGCGGAGCTGGACGCCTCCGTCCTGGTGCTGCCGGGCACCGGGATGGTGGCGGCCACGGATCCCAGGATGCGGGCGACGATCGAGGCCATCGCGACCGGTCTCAGCACCGAGGGCCTGGTCCGGCGCTGGCCGGACGATCCGGCCGGCTTCGTGGCGTGCACGTTCTGGCTCGTCGAGTGCCTGGCGATGGCGGGCGAGACCGAGCGTGCCGTCGCGCTCTTCGAACGCACCGCCGCCCTCGCCAACGACCTCGGACTCTTCGCCGAGGAGATCGACCCGCGCACCGGCGCGCACCTCGGCAACACTCCGTTGGCGCTGTCACACGTCGGCCTCATCGGAGCGGCCTGGCGGCTCACCAGGCCCGGCTTCCTCTGAACCTCGCGGTACCTCCGGCCCGCAGGTCCACAGCGGCGGTACGTCGCCGGTTCCGGCGGGCCGTTCACCGGGTGGGACGGTCCCGGCGTCCGACGTACAGGCTGGCGGCGCACCAGAGCGCGAGGACGCCCGACAACCATGCCGCGACAACGTTGACCGGTCGGCCGAATCCAGTTAGGACCTGGCCCACGAACGTGCACGTCATAGCGGCCAGGAGCAGCCATTGGACGGCCCTCGGTACCCTGCTCATGCGGTCACTCCCTCCGATGCCCCCGGTCGGAGAGTCTGGTACCCGACGCAGAGCGGTGGCACTCGTCCCGGCTCGCGTGCTGGGACGATGTGTCCATGAGGCAGAACGCGCCGGTCGTGTCGGCCGCGCCGACCTGGCGTTGGTGGGGTCCGCTGCGGGTCGCGCTGGTCCTGCTCTGGCTGCTCGCGGCGGGCACGGCCTGGTGGGCGGCGCCCCGGGAGCAGAGCTACGACCGGGCGAGGGCGGACGTGCTGGACGGCCGGGTGAGCGCGTACCAGTGGGGCGACGGCTGGGATGTCGATCCACTGCCGTGGTTCCACGCTCCCACCCTGCATGCCTCCGGCACCCTCGGTCCGCTGTTCGTGTGGCGGACGCCCGACGGCCGGGTGCACTGGACCGACACCGGAAGGTTCGATCAGGTGACCCTCGGCGGGACCGTCGAGCCGGCGGACTACTCCGGACCGGGCGCCGTCGGCATCGCCCAGCACCTCCGGGCGGCCGGCCTGGAGCACCGGGCCGGCGACGTCCACCCGCTGGGAGCCGCCGCCGTCACCGGGTTGGGCCTGCTCCTCAGCGCCGTCTTCCTCGGTGTTCTCGTCGCCGGGCCCGCCCCGGTACACGGCACCCGGTGGTTCTGGTTCTGGCTGGTGGCGATCGCACCGTACGGTCTCGGGTTGCTCTTCTGGTTGGGCCGGGACCGCCCGTGGTCGCGGTCGACGGCGCCGGTCGGCATGCTCGGCGGCGGCGAGCGGCGGGACCGTGGCGCTCTCGGGTTCGGCCTCGGCGTTCTCGCGGCGATCCTGGTCGGTGCCGTGCTGCTGTTCCTGCACGATGCCCTCGGCGACCGGTGGGTGCCGCGGTCGGGCGGCTGAGCCGACGGCCGTCATGCAACCAACGGTTGCGCATGTCCGGTGGGTTCGCTAACCTGATGTGCAACCAAACGTTGCGAGAGGGTGACGAGCATGGAACTGGGAACGATCGAACGAGAGATCCACATCGAAGCCTCGCCCGAGGTCGTCTTCGACGTGGTGAGCAGTCCAGAGCATCTGCGCGGGTGGTGGCCGGACGAGGCGGAGTTCCCGGCCGTGCCCGGGGGAGCGGGGCGGATCGGCTTCGGGGACGTGTCGCAGGATGGCACCTGGGAGCAGTTCACCGTCGTCGACGCCGTACCGTCGCGGCTCTTCTCCTTCCGGTGGACCCACGCCGAGGGCGAGGTGGCCGGTCCGGGCAACTCCTTCCTGGTCGTCTTCGAGCTCGAACCCGCCGGCACGGGGACGCTGCTGCGGATGACCGAGAGCGGCTTCCGCGAGCGCGGCTGGGACGAGGCCAAGGTCGTCGCGGAGTACTCCGCGCACGTCACCGGCTGGGACTTCTACCTGCCGCGCCTGCCGACGTACGCGGCGAAGGTCGGGGCGGGGGCGTAGGCGTGACGGTCGACGACGACCTCTGGTCGGCGGTCGGCGACCCGACCCGGCGCCGGATGCTCGACCTGCTGCTGAGCGAGGGCGGCGGTACGGCGACCAGCCTGAGCGAGCACCTGCCGGTGACCCGGCAGGCGGTGGCGAAGCACCTCGTCGTCCTCCACCGGGTCGGTCTGGTGCACGCCACCGCCGCCGGCCGCGAGAAGCAGTTCCGCGTCGATCAGGATCAACTCGCCCGCGCCGTCGCCCAGCTCGCCGACGTCGGTGCCGCCTGGGACTCCCGTCTCCGGCGCATCAAGCGGATCGCCGAGACGATCCAGCGCGGCGGGGACGCGGAGCACGGCACCGGGCAGCAGCGACGGTAGCCGGGGACGCGGAGGCGACCCGCTCGCCGTGGCCCGGGGCTCGGTACACCCACGAGCCCCGGGCCACCGGAGTCGGGGTGGTGTGCCGGCGATGCCGATCCTGCGGTCGGCAGGTGGCCGGCGGTCGCGTACGAGGTGCCGGGGTCGCCCGAGGACGTCACGGGCAGCCGGCGGACGGATCGGTCCCGGTCGTACCGGCCGGCGGGTTCGAGCGGCGGGCGGCGAAGAACGTGGCGAAGCCGTCGAGCAGGCAGCTCAGGCCGAACTCGAAGGTCTCGTCCCAACCGGCGTCGAACGCGTCCTCGGCGAGTGCGGCCATCGCCGGATAGTTGCCGGACGTCATGGCGCGCTCCAGCACCGGCAGATGCTGGCTCCAGAACTCCTCGTCGCTGACCCCGGTCTCCTCGGCCGCCGCGTCGTAGAGGATCCGATGCCGGGCGTAGCCGGTGACGAAGCCGTCGAGCGTGACCATCACGCTGATCCGCTCCTGGCTGGTGAGACCGAGGTCGGCCAGCGCGGCGACGACGATCTCCGCCCCGGCGAGACTGTTCGGGCCCATCACCGGGCGGGTCCAGTTGACCTGTAGCAGCCAGGGGTGCGCCAGGTGCAGTCGGTACGAGTCGCGGGCCACCGCCGTCAGCAGTTCCCGCCAGCCCTTCTCGGCGGCCCGAACCGCCTCCTCGCCCGGACCGCTGACCCGGTCCAGCATCAGCGCGAGGAGTTCCGCCTTGCCGGGGACGTACCGGTAGAGGGTCATCGCGCCGACCCCGAGCTCGCCGGCCACCCGACGCATGGAGATGGCGGCGGTGCCGTCCCGGTCGGCGACGGCGATCGCCGCGTCCACGATCCGGTCCAGGGTCAGCGTCGGTTTCGGTCCACGGGCGGGGCGCTCGGTGCCGCCCCAGAGCAGGTCGATGCTGCGTCGCAACTGCTCCGTGGGGCTGAGCTCGCTCGTCATGGTGCGGTCATCTTACAAGTCGGTTGTGATCTGGGTACGGCGTACGCTAATCTCCGTACACCGTACCCAGTCTAGGGGGTTTTCCGTGCCCAGTTCCGGCCACGTCGTCGTCACCGAGGGCCTACAGAAGCGATATCGCGACACCCAGGCACTGGCCGGGCTGGATCTCGCCGTGCCGCGTGGTCTGGTCTACGGCCTGCTCGGCCCCAACGGAGCCGGCAAGACCACCGCCGTACGCATCCTGTGCACACTGCTCCGCCCGGACGGCGGCCGTGCCGAGGTCGCCGGCCACGACGTACGGACCGAGCCCCGCCTGGTGCGCCGCCGCATCGGCCTGACCGGGCAGAACACGGCGGTCGACGACAACATCACCGCCCGGCAGAACCTGGTGATGTTCGGCCGGCTGTTCCACATCGGCACCGCCGCCGCCCGGCAACGCGCCCAGGAGTTGCTGGACCAGTTCGGCCTCTCCCACGCCGCCGACAAGACCCCGAAGAAGTTCTCCGGCGGGATGCGTCGCCGGCTCGACCTCGCCTCCAGCATGATCCTCGCGCCCGACGTGCTCTTCCTCGACGAGCCCACCACCGGGCTGGACCCGGCCGGACGACGCGAGGTGTGGCAGGCGGTCGGAGACCTCGCCTCGCGCGGCACCACCGTGGTGCTCACCACCCACTACCTCGACGAGGCCGACCGGCTCTGCGACCGGATCGGTGTCATCGATCACGGCAGGAACGTCGTCGAGGACACCCCGGACGGGTTGAAGCGCCGGATCGGCAACGAACGACTCGAAATCGTCGCCGCCGAACCGGCCGACCTGCCGACGATCCGCACCCTCGTGGCGAAGGTCGCCGCCGCCGGACGTACGGCGACCGTGGACGAGGGGGTACTCGCGGTCAGCGTTCCGGTGGACAACGGCGTCGCCGCGCTGACCGAGGTCGCCGCCGAGCTGCGTCAGCGGGGCATCGCCGTGGCCGACCTGGGGCTGCGCCGCCCCACCCTGGACGAGGCCTTCCTGCACCTGACCGAAGAACGCCGGGGCGTCGACACGCAGACCGGCACGATCCGCCCGACCGCGCAGCTGGAGGCCAGCAGATGACGACGATCCCTCTCGCACCGGAGACCACCGACACCCTCGGCAGCCGACTCAAGTGGGCGGTCGTCGACTGCTGGACCATCCTGATCCAGGAGATGGTGCACCTCGTCCGGCAGCCCTCCAACTTCGCCTGGCAGCTCGGCTTCCCGATCGTCATGGTGCTGATGTTCGTCTACGTCTTCGGCAGCGCCATGGACGTCTCGGGGCAGGGGGCCGGCGCCGGCTACCTGGAGTTCGCCATGCCGGGTCTCTTCGCCATGACCATGGCCTTCGGCTTCATGAACACCGCCTTCGCCGTCACCATGATCAAGGAACGGGGCTTCATCGACCGCTTCCGCTCCATGCCGATGGCCTCGTCCGCGGTGGTCACCGGACGCGGCCTGGCCGACGTCATCCACGCCACGGTGGACCTGGCCATCCTGGTCGTCATCGCGCTGGTACTCGGCTGGCGTCCCGGAGGCAGCCTCGCCGCGACCCTGACCGCCTTCGCGCTGCTGCTGTGGCTGCGTACGGCCCTGATCTTCGTCGGAATCCAACTCGGGCTGATGCTGAAGAACACCGAGGCGGCCGGGAACCTCTTCGCGCTCGCCTTCCCGTTCGGCATGGTCTCCTCGGTCTTCGCACCACCGGACCTGATGCCCGGCTGGCTCGGCGCGGTCGCCGCCTGGAACCCGGTCTCCTCCACCGCCGGCGCGATCCGGGAACTCTTCGAGTCTCCCGCCGTGGCCAGCGGGTACTGGATCGAGGAGCACGCCGTCACCACCGCCGTACTCTGGCCGGCGGTGATCACCGCGATCTTCCTCCCGCTGGCCGTACGCCAGTACCAGCGCCTCGGCCGCTGATCGCCAGCGCCGCCACCCGGCCCGCCCGGTCCGTCTGGCTGGCTGGCTCGCACAGCTAGCCGGGCTCGACCGGGGGCGCCTGGAACCTCTCCGCGTGCTCGGCCACCCACTGCGCGAACGTGCGTGCCGGGTGGCCGGTCACCTGCTCGACGGTGTCCACGACGGTCCTGGCGGCCTCGTCGGGAGCGGCGTACCAGCCGACGACGTATTCGGCCTCCGCCCGAGGTACGCCGGTGGCGATCAGCCTGTCGACGGCCTGTTCATGCGTGATCGGGACGAAGGTGATGTCGCGGTGGATGGCCCGGGACAGGATCGCGATCCGCTCGCGCGTCGTCAGCGCTTCGGGTCCGGTCAGGTTGTACACACGCTCTGCATGGCCGTCGTCGAGCAGTGCCACCGCAGCCACTGCCGCGATGTCGGCTTCGTGGACCAGCGCACTGGGAAAGTCGTACGGCTCGCGCACGACCCCTTCGGTCCGGATCGATTCGACCCAGGTCAACGTGTTGGACATGAACTCCTGCGGTTCCAGGCGTGTCCATCCCACACCCGAGTCCGCCACAGCCCGCTCGACCGGCCCCACCTCGCCACCCCACAGCACGGTGATCCGCTCCACCCCCGCGGCGACCGCACGTCGAACCAACTCCGGTCCGACCTCGGCGAGCCCTGTCGTCACCGTGATATGCAATCGGTCGACGCCGTCGAGGGCGGCGTCCAACCTCTCCGGCATGGTGTGCGTACCGGCCACCAGCTCCACCTCGGCCGGAAACCTGCCGGTGGCAGCGGCCGGATTCCGGGTCAGGGCCCGGACGCGTTCTCCCCGGCGGACGAGTTCTGCCACCACGTGTCGTCCGGTGTTGCCGGTGGCCCCGGTAACAAGCGTCGTCATAGTCGCACCCCTCTCGTCGCCGACGACGCTAGAAGCTCAACCGTGCTTGACGTCAAGGATGTCGTCGCACCCGGGTCCGCCGGCACCGGATCGGGCTTCGGCGATCCGGGTCCGGGCCTCGGCGAGCAGGTCCGCCGCGTGCGGGCCGGCGGCGTAGCGGGCCGCGTCGACCGTGTCCGTGACGGCGGCGACCGGGTCCGGGTTCGTCGCCCGGTGCAGGGCGAGCCAGACCCATCGGTGCGTACCGTCGTTGAGTTGGGATCGGCGGGCGCGCAGGTGCGCGTCCGTGGTCAGGGCACGGGCGGCGATGCTGGCGACGATGTCCGGGTCGGCGCCGATGCCGGCGTACCGGGCGGCCTCTGCGGCGACCTGCCAGGCCAGGTCCCGCAGTTGCGGTTCGGGTAGTCCGGTCAGCGTCTCGGCGACGTCCGCGAGCAGGTCACCGGGTCCCGACCGGCGTGGGTACAGCGTCGGTAGGTCCGGCACGATCCGGAAGGCGACGTCGGCGGCCTCGATCCGAGCCAGGGCTTCGGCGGTGATGCCGTGGCCGGTGAACCGCTCCACCGCGACCAGCCCCATCAGCCGCTTGCCACGGTGGTGGTCGGCGAAGTCGAGGTCGGCGAGCGTCACGGCGACCGGCGGTGGCGCCTCGATCGCGCCGAACGGCTCCACCGAGAGCAGCACCTCGCCTTGTTCGGCGAACGACAGCCGGGTCAGCGCGTTGACGTTCCAGTACATGCTGGCGGCCCGCCCGCTGGCGGAGGCCCGGGTCAGCACGGGTTCGGTCGAACCCTGCCAGCCGTTGTACTCGACGGCGACCACGGCATCGCCGACATCCAGTACCGCGACCCACGGATCGATCGACTGCCGGCTCATCAGCTCCTCGCCGATGGACCGCAGCGACTCCGGCCGGTCCGGGTCCGCACCGAAGGCGCGCAGCACCTCGTCGGCGCTCGCCCCGGTCACCACCGTGACCGTGGCGGCCTCGGCGAGGGCGCTGCGGCGCACCCACCGGTAGGCGGCCTCCGGCCGTTCGGGGCGCACGGGTTCGGGTTCGCCGCGCAGCCGGTGGCCGAGCCGGTCGGTGCGGGCGTACACGATTTCGGGTGCGCTGGGTGCCTGCCACACCACGAGTTCGTAGTACTCACGGTCGGGTTCGTCGGTGTCGTCCCTGCCTCGGGCGTGTACCCGCAGCCGGTAGTCGCCCGGCCATGGTGGGGTGGCCCGGCGCAGCCCCGGCTCACCCGAGTCGGGTCCGATCACCGAGGCGCCGCCGACGGCCGCCCGCCAGCTGACCTCGACGATCTCCTCCCAACCGGTCGCGACCTCCGGCGGCGGTCCGTCCAGGATGGTCAGGAGCAGCCGGACGTGTCCGCTCTCGGCACCGGTGCGGATCACCGCGCCGCCCGGGACGACGGTCACCAGCCCGTTGCCGCCGAAACCGACCTCCGGAACCTGATCGCCCTCCAGCAGCGCGAACCGGTGTCCCGACACCGGCACCGATCCGCTGGACCGGCAGGGCAGCAGGTACTCCGCCCTGGCCCGGGCCAGGACCGCCGCCGCGTAACCGGGCGGCATCGGGGTGTCGCGCAGCAGCAGTACCGCCGTGCCGATCCCGACGCCGAGCACGGCCGGTGGCGCCGTGGCCCAGCGGGGGATGCCCACCCGGGGCAGGACGGCGGCGGCGGTGGCCACGGCCAGCCCGAGCCATGCCGCGCCGTGCGCGGCAGCGACAGCGGACTCGTCGGTGATGTCGGGCGCGACCTCCAGCCGCGGAGACACCTGCGGATGCGCGGCCAGCCGGCGGGCCAGCGCGACGACCAGCGGTACGGCACCGGGCCGGATCTGCCCCAGCAGGGCGGCACCGCTGACCGCCTCGCTCTGCCCGCCCATGGTGGCGATGGCGACGTTGCCGGTGAACGGCTCCGGCAGAAAGCCGGTCAGGTCCGGGGCGCCGGTCAGGTCCAGCTCCGCAACGGCCAGTTCCAGCGCACCGAGCAGGCGTTCGGTCAGCAACGCAGGCAGTGTGCCCAGTGCGTCCTGTACCGGCGAGCGGCTCGCCCCGGCCTGGCCGCCGGGACGAACCCCGGCGAAGGCTCGGGCCCGACCGCCGGAAGGGATCCCGGCGAACGCCACGTGCGGGGCGGTCGGTTCGCGGATCGGCCAGTCGTCGTCGGCCATCGCCCGTAGCCGACCGAGTTCGGCCGCCGGTGCCGGCGGCACGCGGGCGACGAGCAGCGGCAACGCGGCGGCGACCGCTCCGGCCAACTCCGCCAGAACCTCGTCAGGAACATCGACGACTTCGTCAGGAACCTCGACCACAGCGTCTCGCGTCCTCCCCGTAGCGGACGGCGCATTCTAACCAATGACTCATCTCACGGCTGGTCGCCGATCCTTCGCCGGTCGCGCTGCGGATTATGGCGTATTGTCCTGCTACAACGGTTGCTACATGAGTGGAGGCATGGTGGGAAGGGGCGCGCTGGACGCGGTACCAGGGATAGTCATCGACACGGCGTCGACGGTGCCGCCGTTCGAGCAGCTGCGTGCACAGCTCGCCCGGCAGATCCAGGATCATGCCCTGGTCGTGGGTACCCGCCTGCCGCCGATCCGCCAGCTCGCGACCGATCTCGGTCTGGCCGCCAACACGGTGGCCAGGACCTATCGGGAGCTGGAGGAGGCTGGGCTGATCGAGACCCGGGGGCGGGCGGGCTCCTTCGTGTCGGCGGCCGGCGCGCAGGGGCGTGAGCGGGTACGACGCGCCGCCGCCGAGTACGCGGCCGTGGTCGCCAGCCTCGGCATTGACCCGGACGAGGCCATCCGGATCGTCCAGGCGGCATTGACCACGGGTACGCCGGCTTCGGCCGGAGGAGGTCGTACTACTTCCGGGAAAGGTCGTGCTACTTCAGGGAAGTAGTGCCTTCGCTCGGCGTCGGAGGGCACTGTTTCCCTGAAGTAGCACGATCTCCAGGTGCAACGTGAGTCGGACCGCCCGACGCCGCTCTCCCGCAGTGTGTGGTCCGGCGTGATCAGGCTGATCTTCAGGCCCGCTCCGCAGCCTCGACGGCGTTCGCCAGCAGGTCATCCAGATCCTTGTCGGTGGTGTGCCGGCCGCCGAGAAGGTGCAGGATGGCCAGTCCTTGGATGCGACCGGCCATCTGGGGGTCGACGTCAAGGTCGAGACTTGGGTCGAGGGCGGCTCGGACCAAACTTTCCGCAGCGTTCGCGTCGATCTCTGGCGCTCCGGCGGGTGCGGCAGCCCGCATCTCCGCAACGAACAGCATGACCTCGCCTGCCGTCGCGCTCGCGTTGAAGCGCCGGTTGACCGCAAAGTAGAAGACAGCGCCGAGCAAGGTCGGGAAGTCATCCCATCCCTGCGCATCCAGCTCGGCCTCGATCCGGTCGTTGGCCGCGTGGTCGCCCTTCACCATCGTGCGGATGTATTCGACCATCTCAGGGCTGATCGTCATGGCGTTTCCTCTCGCGGTGCCTCTTGCCTGTCTTCCACATTGCCCGGACTCCAACTACAACTGCGCCAGCAGCCATGATGACGGCCGTAACCGGATGTTCCAACTGCGGCCGTTCGACCGGCGCGTTGGTGCTCGGTGTGGTCGAACCTGGGGTGCCGGTCGTGCCTGGCCCGCCTTTGAAACCGCCGAACATCTCCTTGACACCAGTCGTGACGGCTTGCTCGGTCTGCTTGAGCGCATCCTCGGTGTCGTCAGCCTTCTTCACATGCCTCCGAAGGAAGGTCTCCGCTCTGCTCCCAGCACTCTCCGCTTCGGCCACGAGTCGCTCGCCCGACGGTGCTGCGGCTTCGACGGCCTGGTGGGTGGGGGTTGAGCCTGGTGCGATTTTGTTGATGTAGGTGGTCAGGCTCTCGTTTGCCTTCGAGAGGAGCCGGGCGTACCGGGCGGCCTTCTCGCTCGCGGTGTGGCTGGCCGTGACGGCCTGACGGATGTGGCTGTGGTTGGTGCCCCTGGCGACCTCGGTGAAGTGTGCTTCGGCCTGGTCGGCGTCGGCTTGGGCACGCAATGCGGTGACGGCGGCGGCGTCCAGGCTTCGGAGCACGGCAAGCAACTGGGCGACGACATCGCCGACGCTGCCGGTCATCCGAGGTCGGCGAGGTAGGACGTGGCGTTGTTCTCGGCGGCGAGGAATCGGCCGACCGTCGGCCTCACCTCGCCCTCCGCCTCGGTCAGGTTTTTCCGCACCTTCTGGACTTCGCCATCCTGACTGTCGTGCAGGAGCTGGTGGGCACGCGCGATGGCTTCGGCGGCGTCGGAGGCAGCCTGCTCGAATGTGGAGCGGCCGCGCTCGATTGCCTCGATGCCGGCGCGGAGGGTGGCCTTGACCTCATCGATCGTCACTGCCTGCCCCGGATCAGCCAGTGGTCTGGGGTACGGTGCCGCTGACCTGGTCGGCCGCTCGTGCGAGTGCCACCCTCACGCCATCCTTGCTGGCCACGCTGGTCCTCCAGATCGCCGTCGTCGTCTAGCCATCGGCGCGAGCCGTCGGGACACGAACCGATTCAAGCTCCACGTCTGGCCGATGGCCGGACCCTATCGGGTGTGATCGATCGGTCGCTGCCCTGGAGCCGACAGCATGGGCTGAGAGACTTGAGCGTCCGACTAGGTCAGGTCCTGCGCTTCGGGAATGGGGAGAACAGCAGATGCCCCCGGCCGAAGGCCGAGGGCACTGGTTGGAGCGGGTCGGTCAGCGGACGATGCTGGCGGTCTTGACTCCGGAGACAAAGGCGGACCAGGTGTACGGCGAGAAGGCGAGGACCGGCCCGGCCTGGTCCTTGCTGTCGCGTACGGCGACGACGTGTGTCAGGTTGTCGGCGACCTCGACGCACTCGCCACCGTTGCCAGCGCTCCGGCTGCTCTTGCGCCACTCGGCGTCGGTCAGGTCAACCATGGGTTAGCTCCCCGATGAATTTGTTGATCAGGTTCTTCGATTGTCCCTCATCCAGCGCCAGCCGGCTAAGGCTGGCCCAGACCTTCTCGTAGGCGGCGTATTCGGCTGCGCGGTCGAGGTAGAGGGCTCCGGTTAGTGACTCGCTGTAGACGATCGGTGGCTCGGGCGTATTGCGGTTACCGGACGGGAAGTCGAGCAGGACGAACTCACCCGCCACGGTGCCGTGGTGTGGGCCGGCAGCCAGCGGTAGCACTCGAACCGAGACGTTGGGCAGGTCAGCTACCTCGATCATGTGTTGGAGCTGTTCGACCATTAGGGACCGGTCACCGACTGGCTGCAGCAGCACCGCCTCGGAGAGGACCATCTCTACGTTGGGCGCGGGCGGCAGGCGCCGGGTCAGCAGGCTTTGCCGTTGCAGTCGCACTTCGACTGCGCGCTCCCGATCTTCGTCGCTCATCTCCGGCTGGTCGATGCCATACATCCCTGAGGCGTATCCACGGGTCTGGACGATGCCCGGTATCAGCGTGTTCTTGAAGAAGCGCAGTCGCGAGGCCACAGACTCCAAGCCGACGTACAGCTCGAACCACTCGGGGATGGCGTCGCCGTACGCGTGCCACCAGCCCTTGGCCTTCGTCTGGCTGGCCAGCCCGACCAGGGCGCCGACCAGTTCCGGCTTGACGTCGTAGAGCGCGCACATCGCCTTGACGTCGAGCGAGCGGACGACGCCGAGTCCACTCTCGATCCGCCAGACCTTCTGTCGGCTGCACTCCAGGGCGTCGGCCGCTGCGTCCAGGGTCACCCCGGCCTCGGTGCGGAGCTGCTTGAGTGTGCGGCCGAGCTGGCGGCGCGGCACGGTCGAACCCATGTCCTCGGTCATTTGATCACTCCCCGCGTTCGATTCTGCAACATCCTGCCGCCTCCGATAAAACGTTTATCCGTTGACCGAAAATAAGTCAACAGGCGATGGCGATTTCTCGCGAGAATTCGTTGCCACCCACCCGTCACACGCTACAAGATGGCTTCCGAGAGCGACCGTCCATAAAGTTTTCGGCTGGGTCGCCGCGCTGATCAACAATCCTCGGCGAAAGGATGATGCCGCCGTGCGTGCAAATCTCTGTCGTATTCATTCCACCTACCGCCACCGACCCGATCGCGATACCGACGGCTCACGCCAGACCGGGCAGTGGCGGGCGGGCCGATGACCGGCCGGGCCGTGGTGATCACCTGCCCGAGCTGCGACGGGCTGACATTCACGGTCGGCGCCTGCCTCTGCGTCGGATACGGCAACCGGATCCTGGTCACCGACGATCCGGCACCCCGCGAGCCGTACCGGGAATGCCAGGTGTGTCGCGGCGTCGGACAGGTCGCGACCGCCTGCCATCGGTGCGGGCAGCGCGGCGAGCGGCGGGCGCAGCTCGTACTGACCGTGGCCAACGTGGACACCGGCGAGGTCGCCTCGGCCAGTGTCGTCCCGGGCGCGGTGCCGCCCCGGCCGGCGCCCGGCGGCGGTTGGCATCTGCCACTGAAACCGCTGGTGAACAAGCTGGCCGAATCCGTCGGCGCGGCCACCTGGTCGGACTGCCACGGGCAGTCGGGCGACGGGTCGGCCGTGCTGCTGCCCCGCGAGTGGAGCCCGGAGCTACCCGACGACCAGCGGCTGGCGCTGGAGATCCGGGCCATCGCCGGCCACCCCGGCGAGAGCTGGCAGGTGTACCTCGGCCGCAGCATCGCCCCGCCGGCGGTCGTCCCGGAGCGGCGGCTCGGCCAGCTCTGCGAGCTCGCCGACCGGCTCTGCCTCGACCTGGTGCTGGAGGCACGCCGGCTGTGCCACGGCCACGACGATCTGCTCTGGGACATCCGCTTCGACGTACCCGGGGCGGCGGTGCCGGCGACCCGGCGCGGAACGGCGTACAGCCTGACCGAGGCGCTCGGCACCGTGACCGTCTCGTCCGCGATTTCCGGTATCGCGGCGCGCGGCCTGGCCGCGCCGGCCCGGTACCTCGTCCCCTCGGTCGAGTCGGCGCCCGACCCGGCACGGCCCGTCCGGGACCTCGACCAGGTCGAGCGTCGGGTGGTTTCCGAGTGTGTCGATCTGCGCACCGGGGAGCCGCTGCCCGGCGCCTGCGCGATCTGGCGGGACGGGCGCTGGTGGTACACCGGCCTGCGGGTCGCCGACCGGACCGAACGGCTGGTCGAGCGGGAGACCGGCCAGCTGTTGCGCCGCCGCACCGAGGTGCTGCGGCGGGGCTGGGAACCACCCGACCCCGACTGGCTCGGCGACGCGATCGCGCACACCCCGTGCCCGGCCTGCGACCCCGGCAACGGGCTGCGGCCCTGCTACTGCACCGTCGGCGCCACCGCGGTCGATCCCGACTGCGACAGTTGCGCCGGCAGCGGCCTGCGCGCCGGGATGCTGACCTGCCACACCTGCCTGGACAGCCACCGGATCTTCCAGGGCATGGTCGTCACCCTCACCGACCTGGACCACCAGGTCGTACACCTCAACTGGCGGGCCGGCGACGCCGCGCCCGCGCGGCTGGTCGCGACCCAACCCGGCGGCAAGCCGGTGGTCCAGCTACCGGAGTGCTTCCGGCTGGCCACCCACGCCAGCACCTTCGGGGTACGACCGGAAGACCTCACCGAGGCCGACGGCGGCTGGCCGGTCGACCAGGATCTCCGCGAGGGGTACGTCACGCTGCACGTGACCGGCGTCGAGCCGCTGACCCAGCACCTCGCCCAGTCCGGCCGGGGCAGGCCCGGCGGCCGGCTGATCGTGCTGGCCGCACCACCCGAGGTGCCGCCGTTGCCGCACCTGATCCGGCTCGCCCCCGGCCTCGGCCTGGCGGTCGACGTCTCGGTACGCGACAACCGGCACAACGCCGACGACCCGCTGCGCGCGCAGGGCATCTGCTGGTACGTCGAGTTCACCGTCGCCCCGACACCTACGACGCCGGAGGCCGAGCCGGCGAGCCGGCCGACGCTGGTCGGGGCGATCGCCTATGCCCTCGACTACCTGGGCAGCGTGCTGGCCGAGGCGGTACCGGACGACCCCGCGCAACCGATCGCGGTGCCGCAGGCGCCGATGTCGGAGCCGATCGCCGACCCGGAGCCGATGCTGCGCCGGCTCGGCGCGCACCGTGCCGGACAGTGGGTGACCGTCCGGTTCAGCGGCGCCGACTGCCGGATCGGAGTACGCGAGCAGGGGACCCTACGTCATCTGGTCACCGCCGCCGACCTGACGACCGGGCTCACCGCTCTCGGTCTGGGCGCTGGCTGACCCCGACGCCCTCCCGCTACGAGACCCGGGAGGCTTCGGCGTGCGGGGGAGGCTCAGGCGCCCCGGGTGATCCGCAGCGTCAGCACGTCGGTCCGGACCGTGATGTGCCCGTGGAACAGCGCCAACCCCTCCGCGTTGTAGCCGATCTGGGTCGCGCTGACCAGCGGATGCCCGACCGGCACCTTGAGCCGGTCGACCGCCGCCTCGTCGGCGAGCACAGCCGCGAACTCGATCTCGGCCCGGCGTACCGGCATCCCGGTCGCGCCGGCCAGGAACTCGAACATGTCCAGGTCGATGCTGACCAGGCCGGACGGGTCGAGGTCACGCTCGCCGACCCGCAGCGGCAGGTGGTCGCGGATCCAGGCCGCCGCGACGCCGTCGACGGCGAAGAGGCGGTCCACCCGCCAGACCGGTGAGCCGACGTCCAGCCCGAGGATCTTCGCGCAGTCGTCCGGACACTCGGCCCGGCTCACCGCCGCGTCCTGCAACGCCGGCCGGTGCCCGGAGGCGGTGATCCGGTCCCGCAGCGCGGTGACGTCACCGATCGACACCGGCACCCGTTCGGCCGGCTCGCTGACGAAGGTGCCGACCCCCCAGGTCCGGGTCAGTACGCCTTCGGCGGCGAGCTGCCCCAGCACCTCCCGTACGGTGGCCCGGCTGACCGCCAGCCGCTCGGCCAACTCCCGCTCGTTGGGCAGCTTGTCACCGGTCCGGAACTCGCTGCCGATCAGATCGCGCAGTTGGACCTGCGCGGTCTGTAGCGCGGTTTCGCGCCGAGCCATCAACCCTCACCTCTTCGCTCCGCCGCGCCAGCTACGGCGTACGGAGTGTAGTAGCTGGGCACCCGCCGGATCGACGTCCGAGCGGGTGCACCCCAACCACCCGACGTCGTTACCAGACCTGTTCCAGTACCCGGATGGTGTTGCCGCCGATCACCTTGGCGATCTCGTCGTCCGAGTAGTCGTGCTTGACCAGCCAGCCGACGATGTTGCCGAACGCCTCGCCCGGGTTCTCCACCCCGGAGACGTACTCGACCCGGGGGTGCTCCGGCTTGTTGCCGGAGTCGTGCCCGTAGTTGCCGGCGTACGTCTTGTGCACCCCGACGTGGTCGCCGAACATCGTGTCCGGGCCGAACGTCACGTGGTCGATGCCGACCAGGTCGACGCAGTAGGTGAAGTGGTCCATCACCGACTCCAGCGAGTGATCCAGGTGCGCCTCGGAGAGCGTGGTGTGCGGGGCGGCCTCGATGCCGATCACCCCTCCCCGCTCGGCGCAGGCCCGGATCACCTCGTCCGGCTTCATCCGCGAGGTGTTCCAGACCGACCGGGCCCCCGCGTGGGTGATGAAGACGGGTACCCGGCTCGCCTCGATGGTGTCCAGGCAGGTCTGGTCGCCGGAGTGCGAGATGTCGATGGCGATGCCGAGCTTGTTCATCCGGTCGACGGCGCGTCGGCCGAAGTGGGTCAGCCCGCCGTCCCGGGCCTCGGAGAGCCCACCGCCGAGCATGTTCGCCTGGCTGTACGCGATGCCGAGCTGCCGCACCCCGAAGCCGTACAGGATGTCGATCCGGTCGAGTTCGTTCTCGATCGGGCTGCTGCACTCCAGCCCGGCGACCAGGGCGAGTCTGCCGTCCCGCTTGGCCGCCCGGATGTCGTCGAGCGAGGTGGCCAGCGTGACGTAGTCCTGCTGGTAGAGGTCGCTCATCCGCATCCCGAGGGCGTAGATGAGGTCGTTCCACTTCCAGCCGTTCTCGCTGGTGACGCAGGAGGCGCCGGCCATGAAGTTGTCGAAGACGGCGGTCAGCCCGGACCGGGCCAGCCCCTCGTAGCCGGTCCGCTGCCGGGCGGTCCGGTTGTAGGCGCGCAGCTCGGTGACGTCCGCCGGCAGGATCACCGGGTGCTCGTGCAGGGAGATCGCGATGTGCTCGGCGAGCAGGCGCGTGACCCGCTGCCGCTGCGCGTCGGAGAGCCCGAGGTCGTGTTCGGGCACCCGACCGATCTCCGGGGCCAGCTCGAAGACCCGGTAGTCGGCGTGTGGCTCCAGGTACGAGTAGGACTTGTGGCCCTGGTACCGGGAAGCGGGTTCTTGCAGCAAGACTTTCTCCTTACGAAACGCAGACGGTGCGAGCGGCTAGGCGGCGGCCAGCGGATAGTGGCAGGCGACCGCGCGGTCGCCGCCGGCCAGCGGTGGTTCGGTGATGGCGCAGGTCTCGGTCGCCTGCCAGCAGCGGGTCCGGAACCGGCAGCCGGAGGGTGGGTCGACCGGGCTGGGCGGATCGCCGGCGAGGAGGATTCGCTTCCGCTCACCCCGGCCGACCGGCTCGGGTACCGGCACCGCCGAGAGCAGCGCCTTGGTGTACGGGTGTGCCGGCGCGTCGTACAGCAACTGCTCGGGGCCGCTCTCCACGAGCTTGCCGAGATACATCACCGCCACCCGGTCGGAGATGTGCCGGACCACCGACAGGTCGTGCGCGATGAAGACGTACGCCACGCCCAGTTCCCGCTGAAGCCGTTCCAGCAGGTTGACCACCTGGGCCTGCACCGAGACGTCGAGTGCGGAGACCGGCTCGTCGCAGACGATCACGTCGGGTTGCAGGGCCAGCGCCCGGGCGATGCCGATCCGCTGCCGCTGCCCGCCGGAGAACTGGTGCGGATAGCGGTCCAGGTGCACGCTCGGATCGAGCCCGACCAGGTCGAGGAGTTCCCTGATCCGGTCCAGCCGGCGCCCCCGGTCGAGCACGTCGGGGTGGATCTCGAACGGCTGGAGCAGGATCTCCCGGATCGTCCGGCGCGGGTTCAGCGAGGTGTACGGGTCCTGGAGCACGATCTGGATCCGTCGGCGCAGCGCCCGCAGGTCCCGGCCCCGGGCGGCGTGCACCACCGCGTCGCCGAAACGCACCGAGCCGGCGGTCGGCCGCTCCAGCCCGACCAGCATCCGGGCCAGGGTGCTCTTGCCGCAGCCGGACTCGCCGACGATGCCGAGGGTCTCGCCCCGGCGCAGCACGAAGGAGACGCCGTCGACGGCCTTGACCACCCCGCCGGAGGTGAACGGCAGCCGCCCCTTCACCGGAAAGTGCCGGACCAGGTCGTCGACCCGGAGCACCAGCTCGTCATCGGCTGACATGCAGCAACTCCTCCCGGTGGTGGCAGGCGCTGGCCCGGCCCTCGGGCACCGGCTCCAGCGCCGGCAGCGTGGCCCGGCAGACGTCGTCGGCGCGCGGGCAGCGCAGGTGGAACGGGCAGCCGCTGGGCAGCCGGGCCGGGTTCGGCGGGGCGCCGGGGATGGCGTACAGCTCCTCGTCGCGCCGGTCGATCCGGGGCATCGAGGCGAGCAGTCCCTCGGTGTACGGGTGCGCCGGGCCGGCGAAGATCTGCCGTACGGTGGCCCGTTCGACGATCCGGCCGGCGTACATCACCGCCACGTCGTCGGCGACCTCGGCCACCACGCCCAGGTCGTGGGTGATCAGCAGCAGCGCCATTCCGCTGTCCCGCTGGATCTCCGCGATCAGCTCCATCACCTGCGCCTGCACGGTGACGTCCAGCGCCGTGGTCGGTTCGTCGGCGATCAGCACGTCCGGCTCCAGCGCGATCGCCAGCGCGATCATGATGCGTTGGCGCATCCCGCCGGAGAACTGGTGCGGATAGTCGCGTACCCGATCCTTTGCCGCCGGGATGTGCACCCGGTCGATCAGCTCGATCGCGCGGCGCCGGGCGGCGGACCGGGAGAGCCCCCGGCGGACCCGGAGCAGCTCGCCGAGCTGCTCGCCGACGGTGTAGACCGGGTTGAGCGCGGCCATCGCGTCCTGGAAGACCATGCCGATCTCCTCGCCGCTGACCCGGTCCCGCTGCTTCGGGGTCAGGGTCAGCAGCTCCCGGCCGCGCAGCCGGACCGAGCCGCTCACCCGGGCCGGCGGCGCGTCGAGGATCCCCATCACGGCCTGCGCGGTGACGCTCTTGCCGGAGCCGGACTCGCCGAGGATCGCCAGCGTCCGGCCGGACTCCAGCGCCAGCGACACCCCGTTGACCGCGCGCACCGCGCCGGCCGACCCGGCGTCGCCGCCCGGCCCGGGGAAGCTGACCCGCAGCTCCTCGACCTCCAGCAGGGCCATTACCGGATCCCGGCCGAGTCGAGGAAGTCGCGTACGGTGCGCTGGAACAGCTCCGGCTCCTCCAGTTGCGGCGAGTGCCCGGAGTGCTCGAAGACCACCAGTCGCGCGTTCGGGATCAGGTCGGCGATCACCTGCGAGGCGGCGACCGGGGTACGCCAGTCGTGCCGGCCGACGGTGACCAGGGTCGGGCAGGTGATCGAGGGGAGCTGCGGCTTGAGGTCGTAGCGTGGCATGTTCTGCCCGAACGCGGCGTTGTGGGTCCGGTAGTGGAACCGGGTGGCGGCGAGCTTCGCGGCGTCCTTGGCCGGGTCGTGCTGGTGGTCGTAGAGCGGCAGGATCGCCTTCCAGTACTCCCGGAGCTGTTCGTTGCTCTCGAAGTGCCCGGTGCCGATCCGGTCGATCGCCCACTGTGGAATCGTCGTACGGTCGGTGTTCTTCGCCTTCTCGACCGCGAGTTCGTTGTGCCCGTTGTCGGCGGCGGTGTCCCGCAGGATCAGCGCGGCGACCCGGTCCGGGTGCGCGACGGCGTATTCGAGGGAGATGAAGCCGCCGTACGAGCCGCCGGCCATCACGATCGTCTCGTAGCCGAAGTGCTCCCGGATCGCGTCCACGTCGGCGACCCACTGGGCGTGGGTGAACGGCTCGTCGTCGCTGGACTCGCCGGAGCCGCGCGCATCGAAGACGATCACCCGGTACCGGTCGGCGAAGGGTCCGAACGACCGCTTCGGCTCGGACCGGGAGCCGAGCCCGGGTGCCCCGTGGTGCACGATTATCGCCGGTGCGTCCTCCGGGCCGAACGCCTCGACCACCAGCTCGGCACCATTGATCTTCAGTCGACCCGCGAAACTGGGCGTGCTGTCGACGGTCATCGGACCTCCTCGATGATGTTGGACGCGAGATCGCGCGGATATCCGGTCAACCGGCGCGGCCCGGCCTCCTCGACGAGTACGGTGTCGGAGATCCGGTAGCCGGCGTGCCCGGGTACGTAGACGCCGGGCTCGCTGGAGAGCAGCATTCCGGGCTCCAGCACGGTGTCGTCGCCGTCGGCGACCCAGGGCGCCTCGTGGTTCTGCAACCCGATCCCGTGCCCCTGCCGGTGCCGGATGTACTCGCCAAGCCCGTGCCCGCGCAGCACGTCCAGGCAGATCCTGTTGACCTCGGCGCAGGTGCGGCCGGCCCGCATCGCCTGGGTGCCCACCTCCTGCGCCTCCCGGTCCGCCTCGTAGTAGCGCCGCTGTTCCGGGGTCGGCTCGCCGATGACGAAGGTGCGTTCGCTCTCCACGAACCGGCTGGCCACCGCCGCGCCGAGGGAGAGGATCAGGGTGTCGCCGGGCCGTACCCGTCGCCGGGTCGGCAGGCCGTGCGGCAGCGCCGAGTTCGGGCCGGCGTAGACCAGTCCGCCGGCCAGCTTGGTGGTGTAGACGACCAGGTCGTAGTCGGCGTACATCCGGTCGGTGCCGTAGCCGATCACGTGCCGGGCGATCTCGTCCTCGCGGGGGAGTTCCGCGCCCCGGCGCAGCGCGTCGGCGATCAGCTCCCGGCCGGCGGCGAGCATCTCGTCGCAGATCCGGGCCGCCGCCTCGTGGAACGGGATCTCCTCGGGAAACTTGCGCAGCCGCAGCTTCGCCACCGCGTCGGTGGTGACCAGCGTGCTGCCGCCGAGCGCCCGGGACAGCGCCCGGTACGCCCCGATCGACAGTCCGGCGCTCACCCCGATCTGCTTCGCGATCCGGCCGGCCAGCGCCGTGCCGAGGGTCTGCTCGGCACTCACCACGCCGGGGAACTCGAAGTAGCTCAGCGTCTCGACGCCGACGCCCTGCTGTGCGGCGTACTCCTCGTCGAGGCGGGGGATGACCAGCAGCGGGTCGCCCTGGCGGGGCATCCAGAGATAGACCGGCCGTTCGGTGGCGATGTAGAAGAACCCGGAGAGGAAGGCCACGTCGGCGGGGGAGGTGGCCAGGAACCCGTCGAGGCCGCGCGCGTCGAGCGCGTCGGCGAGCCGGGCCCGGACGGACGAGTAGAAACTGTCGGGCAGACGCACGGGGTCAGCCTCCGTTCCGGCGGGGGTCTCGGATGTCGTTGAACCGCATGCCGGCGACCGTCGCGGCGAGTACCAGCAGCAGGATGGCCAGCGACGGGAAGAGGGTCTGCCACCAGGCGATGGCGACCACGCCGCTGCGCTGGGCGTTGAGCAGGATCCGCCCCCACGACCAGGCGTCCGGGTCACCGAGGCCGAGGAAGCTCAGCCCGGCCTCGGAGATGACCGCCCGGGAGGCGGTGAGCAGCACGCTGACCACGATCAGCGGTACCACCGCCGGCATGATCTCCCGGGTGACGATCCGCCAGCCGGTGGCGCCGAGCACCCGGGCGCCGTCGATGTACGGCATCGCGCTGACCACCAGCCCCTGCGAGCGGATCAGCCGGGCCACCTCGGGCCAGGCGAAGACGCCGATGATCACGGTCAGCGTCCAGACGCTCGGGTTGACGATCGCGGCCAACATGATCATCAGTGGCAGTGTGGGCAGCGCCAGCATCACGTCGGTGACGACGGTGCCGACCGCGTCGACCCGGCGGAAGTACGCCGAGGCGAGCCCGATCGCCGTACCCAGCACGATCGCGATCAGCGAGGCCGCCACCCCGATCAGCAGGCTGGTCCTGGTGCCCCAGACCACCTGGGCGAAGATGTCCTGCCCGAGGTCGTCGGTGCCGAACAGGTGCCCGCCGGAGGGGGACTGGAGCACGTCCGGGCTGGTCCCGCCCGGCTCGTCGGCGATCAGCGGCGCGAAGACCGCCAGCAGCACCATCACGGCCAGCACGATCGCGGCGAGCAGCCCGGACGGCTGCCGGAAGAACGTCCGCCACGCCGAGCGGGCCAGGGTCGGCTCCGCCGCCGGGGCGGTCGCCGCCGCCTCCGCCTCGGTCACCAACGGCGCACTCATAGCCGGATCCGGGGATTGAGGACCGCGTAGAGCAGGTCGGTGAGCGCGTTGGCGACCACCACGGTGATGGCGAGCATGATGAACGCTCCTTGCAGGACGGGATAGTCGCGTTGCCCGACCGCCTCGAAGATCAGCCGGCCGACGCCGGGATAGGCGAAGACGGTCTCGGTGAGCACGGCGCCGCCGACCAGGGTGCCGAGTTGCAGCCCCATCAGGGTCAGCGCCGGCAGGATCGCGTTACGCAGGCCGTGCTTCCACAGTCGACGCCGGCCGGAGAGCCCCCGGGCCCGGGCCGCCCGGATGTAGTCCTCGCCGAGTACGTCGATCAGGTTGGTCCGCAGCGTCAGCGCGTACGGGCCGAGTTGCACCAGCACCAGCGACGCGACCGGCAGCACCAGGTGGTGCGCCAGGCTCAGGTACGCGGCCAGGCCCCGGGTGTCGGGGTCGATCGCCCCGCCGATCGGGAACCAGCCGAGCCGGGCGCCGAGCCAGACCAGCAGCAGCATCGCCACGCTGGGCACGAAGAGGGCGTGCCCGGCGATGCCGAAGCCCTGGAGCAGCTTGTCCGGCCAGCGGCCCCGGTGTGCCGCCGCGGAGACCCCGATCGGGATGCCGACGGCGATGGTGAGCAGGAACGCCACCCCGGCCAGCAGCAGGGTCCAGGGCAGCCGGTCGAGCAGGATGTCGGTGACCGGCTGGATCTGCCGGAACGAGATGCCGAAGTTGCCGTGCAGCAGCTCGCGCAGGTACGAGACGTACTGTTCCAGCAGCGGCCGGTCCAGCCCGTACGTCTCGAGCAGCGCCGCCCGCATCTCCGGCGTCATGTCCCCCTCGACCATCAGGGTCGTGGGGTCCCCCGGCAGCAACCGGAGCAGGAAAAACGTCGCGGTGATCGCTATCCAGACGGTCAGTACGGCCTTCAGCGCCCGGTTGAGCATGAAGCGTGCCACGTGGGGGACCCCTCCCTTCTACCTCGTCGCGCCGGTCAGCCGACCGGCTTGACCTGGGCCAGCGAGTAGGCGGTGACCATGCCGAGCAGGTCGGACGGCGAGGCCACGAAGCCGGTGAACTTGCTGGCGTTGTAGGCGAACTGGAAGTTCTCCACGTAGAGCGGCGTCAGGTACGCCTGCTCGTGCACCACCTTGTCGATGTTCTTGATCTTCGTGGCGAACGCCGCCGGGTCGGTGGTGGCCGCCGCGTCGTTGATCAGCTGGTCCATCTCCGGCGACTTGAGCAGGTTGTAGTTGATCCCGCCGGGGTTGCTGGAGAGGTAGGTGCTGCGCAACTGGTCCATCGGGTTGTCGAAGACGCCCCACTGCGACGCGTCGATGTCGTACTCGCCGTCCTTGGTGCGGGAGAGGAAGGTGTTCCGCTCCACGCACTCGTTGGTCAGCTTGATGCCGGCCTTCGCGGCGCTCTCCCGGAAGAGCTGGACCACCCGGGTGATGTTGGCGTTCGACTGGTCGCAGGCGACACCGAGGTCGAGGCCGTCGAAGAGGCCGTCACCGTCGCGGTCGGAGTAGCCCGCCGCCGCCAGCTTCGCCTTCGCCCCGGCCGGGTCGAACGGGTACGGCTGGATCTCGGTGTTGTCGTAGTCGGCGAAGATCGGCGAGATCGGCCCGGACATCTCCTGGGCGTCACCCTGGAGCACCGACGAGATGATCGACTTGGTGTCCACCGCCATCGACAGGGCCTGCCGGACCTCCTGCTTGGCCAGGTCCTTGTTGTTCATGTTGTAGGTCAGGTGGGCGAAACCGAGGGCGCCGACCTTGGCCAGCTTGATCTTCGAGTCGTTCGCGAAGGTCTTCGCCGCCGACGCCGGGACCGGGGTGCCCATCAGGTCGATGTCGCCGTTGCGCAGCGCCAGCATCATCGTGTTGACGTCCGGGTAGAGCCGGAACTCGACCTTGCCGACCGCCGGCTTGCCGCCGGGCGCCAGCGGGTACCTGTCGTTGCGCTTCATCACGTACCGCTGGCCCTTGGTGGCGCTCTCCAGCACGAACGGCCCGGCGCCGACCCAGTCGGAGTCGTTGGCGAACTTCGACAGGTCACCGGCGCCCTCGAAGACGTGCTTCGGCACGATCGACATCCAGAACCCGACGCCCTCGGCGAACGGCGCGTACGGCTGCGAGAGGTGGAACTTCACCGTGGTCGCGTCGGGTGCCTCGATCGAGGTGACCCAGGTCAGCTTGGCGGCCACGTTGCCGAGCTTGTACTTCATGATCGACTCGGCGCTGAACTTGACGTCCTCGGCCACCACCGGCTTGCCGTCGGTCCAGGTGAAGTCGTCGCGCAGGTGGAACACGGCGGTCTTGCCGCCGTTCTCGTAGGTGTACTCCTTGGCCAGCTCCGGCGCCTTCTTGGCGTTCTCGTCGATCCGCAGCAGGTGCGGGTACATCGCGTTGAGGATCCAGGAGTCGGTCTTGCTCAGCGACTGGAGCGGGTTGAAGTTCGACACGTCGGTGGTGGTGCCGATCCGCAGCACGTCACCGCCGCCGGAGTTCTCCCCGGACGACGAGTTGTCCTCGTTGAGCCCGCACCCGGACAGGCCGAGTGCGACCGCCGCGCCGAGCGCGACCGCGACCCGCCACCGGCGGGTACGGCCGGAAAATGTCCTGCTCACCAAACCTCCCGAAGAACGCGAATGATGTTGCCGCCGATGACCTTGGCGATCTCGTCGTCGGAGTAGCCGCGCGTGACCAGCCAGCCGACGATGTTGCTGAAGCACTCGGCCGGGTTCTCCAGGCCGGAGACGTAGGGCACCCGGGGGTGGTCGACGGCGCCGTGCGCCTTGCCGATCGCCAGGTGGCCGGTGAAGCTGTCGTGCAGCCCGACGTGGTCACCGAAGTTGGTGTCCGGGCCGAACGCCACGTGGTCGATGCCGACCAGGTCGACGCAGTAGACGAAGTGGTCCATCACCGACTCGATGGAGTGGTGCGGGTGCGCCTGCGAGAGCGTGGTGTGCGGGGCGGCCTCGATGCCGATCACACCGCCGCGCTCCGCGCAGGCCCGGATCACGTCGTCCGGCTTCATCCGGGGGGTGTCCCAGACGGCGCGGGCGCCGGCGTGGGTGATGAAGACCGGTACCCGGCTCGCCTCGATCACGTCCAGCGAGGTCCGGTCGCCGGAGTGCGAGACGTCGATGGCGATGCCGAGCTTGTTCATCCGGTCGACCGCGCGCCGGCCGAAGTGGGTCAGCCCGCCGTCGCGATCCTCGGAGAGCCCCGAGCCGAGCATGTTCGCCTGGCTGTACGCGATGCCCATCTGGCGTACGCCGAAGCCGTAGAGGATGTCGATCCGGTCCAGCTCGTTCTCGATCATGGTGGCCGCCTCCAGCCCGGCCACCAGGGCGAGCTGGCCGTTCCGCTTGGCGGTGAAGATCTCTTCCAGGCTGGTCGCCACCACCACGTAGTCCTGCTTGGCGATGTCGGCGAAGCGCAGCCCGATGTCGTAGATGACGTCGTCCCACTTCCAGGCGTGCTCGCTGGTGACGCAGCCGGTGCCGTTCATGAAGTTGTCGAACACGGCGGTCATCCCGGACCGGGCCAGTCCCTCGAAGCCGAAGGAGTTGCGTCCGGTGCGGTTGTAGTCCCGCAACTGCGTCACGTCGGCCGGCAGGATCTTCGGGTGCTCGTGCAGCGAGATCGCGGTCTGCTCGCGCAGCAGCCGGGCTACCCGGTCGGCCTGCTCGTCGGTCAGGCCGAGGTCGTGCGCGGGCACCCGGCCGAGTTGTGGGGCGAGGTCGAACACCTTGAAGTCGACCTGCGGGGTCAGATAGTCGAACGACCGGTATCCCGTATAGCGGGAAGCACGTTCCTGCACTGGTCAGCTCACCTCGGAACACTCAGAGGGATGAGGATGGAGGTCTGACCTCCTGCCTTTCCGGGACCGTACGTGAACTCGCTGCGCATTGGGAAGATCTCGTAACCTGACCGTTATCTGCCGCGCCTCGTCACCGACGCGTCAGAAATCTGCTGGTAAAAGCCGTGGCCCGGCGGGAATCGCCCGGCGTCGACAGCGTGGCCCCAGTCGGGACCGGCCCGCCGGCGAGTCGAAGAGCGACCTTTCGGAGGTCAGACCACTGCCGATCGGACCGGCGGGCGAATCCGTTCGGCCGACCGCTGACACGGGCCCCGACCCAAAATTTGGGAAGTTGTTGGGGGCGATGTGGCGCGCCGTCGCCCACCAGCGGGGATGGCCGAAATCGTCAGTACCGTGTCATTGCCGCCACGTCCACCCGGTGGAAACGATGGACGGGTGGACGACCGCCGTATCGTTTTCGTGATCTTCCCGAGGTTCCAGGTGCTCGACCTGACCGGTCCGCACGAGGTGTTCGCGCAGGCCGAACGGCTGGCGCCGGGCTACCGGCTGGAGACCGTCGCACCGCTGCCCGGGCCGGTCACCGCCAGCGGCGGCCTCACCGTGACGCCGGACCTCGGCATCGACGAGTGCGTCGGGCCAATCGACACACTGGTGGTGGTCGGTGGCGCCGGCCGGGTCGGGGCGTGCGCCGACCGTCGGTTGACCGACTGGCTCCGCTCGGCCGCCGGCCGGGCCCGCCGGGTGGCCGGGGTGTGCAGCGGGGCGTTCCTGCTGGCCGAGGCCGGGCTGCTCGACGGTCGGCAGGCGGTCACGCACTGGGGGAGCTGCGCCGAACTGGCCCGCCGGTATCCGGCGGTGACCGTACGACCGGATCCGATCTTCGTCCGGGACGGTGCCGTCTGGACCTCCGCCGGGGTCACCGCCGGAATCGACCTCGCGCTCGCCCTGGTCGAACAGGACCGGGGAGCCGAGACATCCCGGGCCATCGCCCGCCGACTGGTCATGTTCGTCCAGCGTCCCGGCGGCCAGGCCCAGTTCAGCACCCAGCTCGCCGCGCAGCGGCCGGCCCGTGGCGGGCTGCGCCAGCTCCAGGACTGGGTGGTCGAGCACCTCGCCGACGACCTCACGGTGCCCATCCTGGCCGCCCGGGTCGGGATGAGCGAGCGGCACTTCGCCCGGGTGTTCAGCGCGCAGACCGGGCAGACCCCGGCCGCGTACGTGGAGGCGGCCCGGGTCGAGGCCGCCCGTCGCCTGCTGGAAACCACCGACACCCCGCTCGGGTCGATCGCCCGGCGCTGCGGATTCGGCACCGTCGAGACGATGCACCGTCGCTTCCGGCGCACGGTCGGGGTCACCCCCGGCCGGTACCGCCAACACTTCGGCTGAGAGGACCTCCGCGATGCGTATCGTGATCCCGCTCTTCGACCGGTTCACCGCCCTCGACGCCGTCGGGCCGTACGACGTACTCAAGTTGCTGCCCGGGGCCGAGGTGGTCTTCGCGGCGACCAGTACCGGACCGGTCCGGAACAACGTCGGCAGCCTCGCCCTGACGGCCGATGTCGCGCTGGACGACGTCGACTCCTGTGACGTACTCGTGGTGCCCGGCGGCCCCGGCGTCGACGCTCACCTGGCCGGCGGGCCACTGCCGGAGTGGATCCGGCGGGTGCACGAGGGCACCCGGTGGACGACGTCGGTCTGCACCGGTTCGCTGCTGCTCGGCGCCGCCGGACTGCTGCGCGGCCGTACCGCCACCACGCACTGGCGGAGCGCGGAGCGGCTGGCCTCCTTCGGCGCGACCTACTCGGCGCGACGGGTGGTCGAGGACGGCAGACTGCTCACCGCGGCCGGGGTCTCCGCCGGAATCGACATGGCACTCACCCTGGCCGCACGGCTCGCCGACCGGACCACCGCCGAGGCAATCCAGCTCGCCATCGAATACGACCCACAGCCGCCGTTCGACGCCGGGTCACCGGCAAAGGCGTCCCGGGCGGTCCGGGAGCGGCACGCCAGCGGCCTGCGGGCGGGTCTCCGCCCGGCATCCGGCTGAGCGCGGTCAGTCGGCGGGGAAGGGCTCCTCGTCCGGCGGGCGGAGCGTCGAGACCGGACGCTCCGGGTTGGTGGCGACCAGGCTGAGCAGGAACGCGAGATCGGTGAGCAGGCTCTCGACCGTCTCCGGTGTGAGGTGCCGCAGGTCGTACCTGGCGTGCAGTCCGAGTCGCTCACCCGGTACGACGAGCAGGTTGAGCGGGTGGTGCGACGCCGACCACCGGCCGTCGAAGCGTACGGAGAGGGTCGACGCGTCGGCCGTACCGGTGAAGAGGTCGTTGTCCATCGGGTAGGTCTCGAAGTCGAGTACGGTCTCGAAGAGCGGCACCTCGGCGGGCGGCCCGGCCCACGACCGGAGCATTGCCGGCGGCACGTGGTCGAACGGGCGGGCCAGGGCCTGACGTGCCTGCAACCCCCGCAACCACACCCCGACCGGCTGGTCGGGTCGGATCCGGACCCGGACCGGCACCGTGTTGGCCAGCGGGCCGACCAGCGTCTCGGCCCCCGGCCCGGTCGCCCGGCCGGCGACCGTCGAACCGATGACGATGTCGTCGGTGCCGGTGCGGGCGGCGAGCAGCCGGGCCCAGCAGCCCTGGACGACCGCTTCCAACGCGAGCCGCTGCTGACCGATGGTCTCGTGCAGCAGACAGGTGTCCTCGCTGGTCAGTTCGAGCGGGTATTCGTCGAACGCGTCCGCCGGATCGCCCCGCCAGTCCGGCGGATCGCTCTGCAGCGGTCCCGGCACGGGTCGGTCGGACAACTCCGCGCGCCAGAACTCCTCCGCCTCGGCCAGGTCACGCGCGGCCGACCAGGCGACGTGGTCGCGGAACGGCGTCGGAGCCGGCAACTCGGCCTCCCGCCCCTCGACGGCCGCCCGGTATTCGGTCAGCACCTCGCGGAGCAGGATCGGCAGGCTCCAGCCGTCGACGACCAGGTGGTGGGCCGTCCAGACCAGCAGGTGCTCGGTCTCGGAGACGCGGAGCAGGGCGAACCGGCACAGCGGCGGCACGTCCAGCGCGAAGTCGCGGAGCCGGTCGGCGGCGAGGAGTTCGGCGAGTCCGCGTCGACGCTGGCACGCCCGGATGGTCCGCAGGTCGTCGAGGTGCCATTCGGCCGGCGCCGCCGCCGCGACGACCTGGACGTGGTCCCCGTCGTCGCCCCGGACGAACCCGGTGCGCAGCACCTCGTGGCGGTTGATCACCCGGTCCCAGGCCTGCTGGAACTCGGTAACCCGCAGCCGACCACGGATGACGAGGCGTACCTGCTGGAGGTCGCGGGCCGGGTCCGCCTCGTCCGAGACCGGGCGGAGGAGGTCGCGCTGGACCGGCGAGAGGGGGTAGCTGCCCCGTAGGTCGACCGAACTGGTCATCCCGTCACCTCCTGAGGTCGGGTGGACATGGCCGGAGAGCCGGGGACGACCAGCGGGCCCGGCGCGGTGGACACCCGGGACGCGAGAAGAACTGAGAGGCTCATCTGGGCAGTGACAACTCCCTGTTCGCGCACCTGCCGGTACGAGGGCGACGCCGGACGCAAACATGGAGATCCATGATTCGACGCCGAGTGTCGCCGACGTTACCAGGGGTGGTGCGGCGCTGTCTCCCCGCCACGCATCGGATCGGTGTCGAGCCTTTTTCGCCGGAAATGTCATCGCTCGTCGTTCCGCTGTGCGGAACGCCGCTGCCCGCAGGCCAGCCCGACCGTTCACTATGTGAGACAGTCACTCCACCCGGGACCCCGGGCAGCGACCGACTCCCGCACCGCCAGCAGCGGCGGTGACCGACCCGGTGGTGGTTGGACGCCCGGTCGGGCGCCCTAGCGTGCCTGCTGCGCCGAGCCGGCGAGGTATTCCGCCCAGGTGATCCGTCCCCGGTCCCCGGTCCGGGAAACCAGCGCACCCGCCCGGAAGGCGCGGCCGAGCCGACCCGGCACCGGCAGCCGAAGCAGCCGACGCCGGAGCTGCCGCGCCGCCAGCCAGTCCCGGGCGAGCGTGCCGGCGTCCAGTACCGCCGGCCCGCCGAACTCCTCGGTCGCCCCGCCGGGCGCGGCGGTCACCCGCCGGCGCAGGTGCGCGGCGACGTCGGCGACGTCGACCGGCTGCGCGGTGATTCCCGGATCGAGGGGCAGCACCGGCAGCCGGGCCAGCCGGCCCATCGCCTCGGCCAGGAACTCGTGGAACTGGGTGACCCGGAGCACCGTCCACGGCACCGGGCCGGCCGCGACCGCCGCCTCCGCCTCGATCTTGATCCGGAAGTACGGCCAGGGCACCCGGTCGGCGCCGACGATCGACAGGTACACCAGGTGCCGTACCCCGGCCCGGCCGGCGGCCTCGACCAGCCGACGGGTGCCGGTCACGTCGACCTGACGGGTGTAACCGCCCTGGTAGGGCGCGGACGCCAGGTGGACCACGGTGTCGACGCCGTCGACCGCCGCCGGTAGCCCCTCCCCGGTGGCCAGGTCGAGCCGGACCCGGCGCACCCGGCCGCCCTCCTCCGCCGGCCGGTCCGGGGCGGGTTTCCCGGTCGGCTCCGGAGTCCGGCTGGCGGCCCGCACGGTGTGCCCGGCCCGGGCCAGTTCCGGGGTGAGTACCCGGCCGAGCCGCCCGGTCGCCCCGGTGATCAGGATGTCCATCGTCCCCTCCGTGTGTCGTCGGACCGGGCCGAGGCCGGACCGACGGGTCGGCGGCCGGGGCACCGTGGCATCGCAAGGACGGGGCAGGGCCGGCCGTTGTGACCCGGGAGCGGACGCGGCCGTGAGGTTGCCGACACGCCGACACGACATCTTGGGGTATGACTTTCGGGCCAACCCTATATATGGTGTTGATCGCAGCTGGTTCGAGCGCCGCCCGGCGGTCGAGGCAAGAGGGAACCCGGTGGGAGTCCGGGACTGCCCCGCAGCGGTGAGTGGAAACGATCGCCGTCATCACGCACTGGGTCGTCCGGCCCCTACAGCCGGATCCGCCTGGGAAGCGACGGCCAGTAGGCGAACCCGGGTACGCCCGTGGCCCGTCCACGAGTCCGAAGACCTGCCAGCGCGCCGCGTACGAGCCCGTACGCGGCGGTCCGAGGCCGCGCGGGACGGCCGACGCCACCGACGCACGTCGACGCGTGCCCGTCGGCGTCCCCGCGCGACTTCCTGACGGACCGGAGGAGTCGAGTGCGAGGAGAGAGCTGTGACGGTCACCGGGGCCACGCCGAACGGGTCGGCGGCGGGAGACGGCGAACGGTCGACGACGCGGGGAACCGCCCACCGGCCTGACTGGCGCGCCGGCCCGCCGCCGCTCGTCGAGCATGGAGGCGTTCGCGGTGGCCAGCCCGGTCAGGTCGGTCCGAGCGGCGGCGGCGCGACCGGACCTGCCGACGTCGACACGATCGCCCGCGCGGTGCGCCGCCAGGCCGACGACCTCCCCGACGTCGACCCGGTGCGGCTGGCGACCCGGGTGGTCAACGGCCTGCCCGAGGGGGCCAACGCGGCCGAGTTGCACCGGCTCTGCGTGCAGACCGCCGCCGAGCTGATCGGGGAGGAGCCGCAGTACTCCCGGCTGGCCGCCCGACTGCTCGCCGGATACCTCGAACAGGAGGTTCGGGGACAGGGCGTCGAATCGTTCAGCGAGTCGATCCGGCTCGGCCACCGGCACGGCCTGATCGGCGACGAGACGGCCGAGTTCGTCCGGACGTACGCCCGCGAGCTGGACGACGCCGTCGACCCGGCCGCCGACCGGCGCTTCGAGTACTTCGGGCTGCGTACGGTCTACGACCGGTACCTGCTGCGGCACCCGGTCGACCGGCTGGTGCTGGAGACCCCGCAGTACTGGCTGCTCCGGGTCGCATGTGGACTCTCCCGTACCCCGGACGAGGCGGTCGGCTTCTACCGGCTGATGGCGTCGCTCGCCTATCTGCCCAGCTCGCCGACGCTGTTCAACTCGGGCACCCGGCACACCCAGATGTCCTCCTGCTATCTGGTCGACTCGCCCCGCGACGAACTCGACTCGATCTACGACCGGTACGCCCAGGTGGCGCGGCTGTCCAAGTTCGCCGGTGGGATCGGCATCGCCTGGTCCCGGGTCCGCTCCCGGGGCGCGTTGATCCGGGGCACCAACGGCGCCTCCAACGGGATCGTCCCGTTCCTGCGTACCCTCGACTCGTCGGTGGCGGCGGTCAACCAGGGCGGCCGGCGCAAGGGCGCGGCCTGCGTCTATCTCGAACCGTGGCACCCGGACGTCGAGGAGTTCCTGCAACTGCGGGACAACACCGGCGAGGAGGCCCGGCGGACCCACAACCTGAACCTGGCCAACTGGATCCCGGACGAGTTCATGCGGCGGGTCGAGGCGGACGAGGTCTGGTCGCTCTTCGACCCGGACGAGGTGCCGGAGCTGCCCGACCTGTGGGGGGCGGAGTTCGACGCGGCGTACCGGGCCGCCGAGGAGCAGGGCCGCTACGTCCGCCAGGTCCGGGCCCGGGACCTCTACGGCCGGATGATGCGGACGCTGGCCCAGACCGGCAACGGCTGGATGACCTTCAAGGACACCTCGAACCGGCTCTGCAACCAGACCGCCGAGCCGGGCAACGTGGTGCACCTCTCCAACCTCTGCACGGAGATCATCGAGGTCTCCGGCGACACCGAGACCGCCGTCTGCAACCTCGGCTCGGTCAACCTGGCCGCGCACCTGGTCGCCGGCCCGGCCGACCCGGGCGCGTCCGCCGCCGAGGACCGGATCGACTGGGTACGGCTGCGCGAGACCGTCCGGACCGCCGTGACCTTCCTGGACCGGGTGATCGACATCAACTATTACCCGAGCCGGGAGGCGGCGGCGAGCAATCCCCGCTGGCGACCCGTCGGACTCGGGGTGATGGGGTTGCAGGACGTCTTCTTCGCGCTGCGGCTGCCGTTCGACTCGCCGGCCGCGAAGGAACTCTCCACCCGGCTCGCCGAGGAGATCTACCTGACCGCGCTGGAGACCTCGGCCGGGCTGGCCGAGCGGTTCGGCGCCCATCCGGGGTACCCGCAGACCCGGGCGGCGGCCGGGCAGCTCCACCCCGACCTCTGGGGCGTGACCGGCCGCCAGACCGGGCGCTGGGCGGCGCTGCGGGAGCGGATCTCGACGTACGGGCTGCGCAACTCGCTGCTGGTCGCGATCGCCCCGACCGCCACCATCGCCTCCATCGCCGGCTGCTACGAGTGCATCGAGCCGCAGGTCTCGAACCTGTTCAAACGGGAGACGCTGAGCGGGGAGTTCCTCCAGGTCAACACGGCCCTGGTGGCGGAGCTGAAGGCGCGCGGGCTCTGGACCGAGCGGATCCGGGCCGCGATCAAGCGGGCGGACGGTTCGGTGCAGGGCATCGAGGAGTTGCCGGCGCGGCTGCGCGAGGTGTTTCGTACCGCCTGGGAGCTGCCGCAGCGGGCGCTGATCGACCTGGCCGCCGCCCGGGCGCCCTACGTCGACCAGTCCCAGTCGCTGAACCTCTTCATGGCCGCGCCGGACATCGGCCGGCTCAGCTCGATGTACCTGTACGCCTGGAAGTCCGGACTGAAGACGACCTACTACCTCCGGTCCCGCCCCGCCACCCGGATCCAGCAGGCGACGGTGGCGGTGCCGCCGGGTGCCCGACCCGCGCTGCGCGCCGCGACGCTGCCCGCCGCGACGCTGGCGGTCCCGGGCTCCCCGGACGCGGCGCTGGCCTGCTCGCTGGAGAACCCCGAGTCCTGCGACGCCTGCCAGTGACCCGAGTCCTGCGACGCCTGCCGGTGACCACCGCCGCCGCACCTTCCACCGCGCCCGCCGTCAACGGCCGGCGCGCCGCCGACCGATCCACCAGCGACCGTGAGGGACCCATGCTGCTCGACCCCGGAATGGACCTGACCCTGCGCCCGATGCGCTACCCGCACTTCTTCGACCGGTTCCGGGACGCGATCCGGAACACCTGGACGGTCGAGGAGGTCGACCTGCACGCCGACCTGGCCGACCTGGACCGGCTCTCCCCGGCCGAACGGCACCTCGTCGGCCGGCTGGTGGCGTTCTTCGCCACCGGCGACACGATCGTGGCCAACAACCTGGTGCTCAACCTCTACCAGCACGTCAACTCGCCGGAGGGCCGGCTCTACCTCTCCCGCCAACTCTACGAGGAGGCGGTGCACGTGCAGTTCTACCTCAACCTGCTCGACACGTACGTGCCGGACGACGAGGAGCGGTTCGCCGCCTTCGCCGCGATCGAGAACATCCCGTCGATCCGCCGCAAGGCCGAGTTCTGCTTCCGGTGGATCGACTCCGTCTTCGAACTGCGTGAGCTGAGGACCCGGGCCGACCGGCGAACGTTCCTGCTCAACCTGATCTGCTTCGCCGCCTGCATCGAGGGGCTCTTCTTCTACGGCGCGTTCGCGTACGTCTACTTTCTCCGGTCCCGTGGGCTGCTGCACGGGCTCGCCTCCGGCACCAACTGGGTGTTCCGGGACGAGTCGATGCACATGGCGTTCGCCTTCGACGTCGTCGACACCGTACGCCGGGAGGAGCCCGACCTCTTCGACGACGAGCTGCGCGGCCAGGTCCGGGAGATGCTCGCCGAGGCGGTCGAGTGCGAGGTGCAGTTCGCCGAGGACCTGCTCGAACACGGGGTCTCCGGACTCTCCCTCCCGGACATGCGGGAGTACCTCCGGTACGTCGCGGACCGCCGGCTGGCCCAGCTCGACATCGCCCCGCTCTACGGGTCGACGAACCCGTTCCCCTTCATGGAGTTGCAGGACGTGCAGGAGCTGTCCAACTTCTTCGAGCGGCGGGTCTCGGCGTACCAGCTCGGGGTGACCGGCACCGTCCGGTTCGACGACGACTTCTGACCCACCGGTACGCGCGCGGCGTGCCACTGCGGCGCCGCGCGCGTACCGCCGTGCCGGGCGCGTGCCACCGTGCCGGGCGCGTGCCGCCGTGCCGGGCGACCGGCCACCGGTAGCCTGTCCGGGTGACCGGGACACCATCGACGCGAGACCGAGCGCCCCTGCACGCCGCCTCCCTGTTCGACGCGCGGTTCATCGCCGACCCGTACCCCGGGTTCGCGGCCCTGCGCACGGCCGCCCCGGTGCACCGGCTCACCCTCCCCGACGGCGCGAACGTCTGGCTGGTGACCCGCTACGCCGACGTCCGGGCCGGGCTCGCCGACTCTCGACTGTCGCTGGACAAGGTGAACTCCACCGACGGGTGGAAGGGATTCTCGCTGCCTCCGGCCCTCGACGCCAACCTGCTGAACATGGATCCACCGGACCACACCCGGATCCGCCGGCTGGTCCGGTACGCCTTCGGACCGCAGCGGATCGCCCGGCTGCGACCGAGGATCGAGGCGGCGGCCGAGGAACTGCTGGACCGGATCGCCCCGGCCGGGCGGGCGGACCTGGTCGCCGAGTACGCCGGTCCGCTGCCGGTCACCGTCATCGGCGACCTGCTGGGCGTGCCGGAGGCGGACCGGGCCGCGCTGCGCGGCTGGACCGACGCGATGCTCGCCCCGCCAGCGGACGATCCCCGGGCAGCCGGTCGGGCGATACTGTCCATTCAGGACTTCCTGGTCCGGCTCATCGCCGACAAGCGCCGGAACCCGGGCGACGACCTGCTCACCGCCTTGATCGCGGCCCGGGACACCGGCGACGAGGATGCCGCGCCCGGTGTCGACGACGCCGCCCGTGGTGAGGACGGTTCCGACCGGTTGAGCGAGGACGAGCTGACCTCGCTCGCCTTTCTGGTGCTCTTCGCCGGCTACGAGAACTCGGTGCACGTGATCGGTACCGGCCTGCTCGCCCTGCTGCGCAACCCGGAGCAGTTGGCGCTGGCCCGTAACGCTGCCGAGCCGTCGCCGGCCGCCGTCGAGGAACTGCTCCGCTACGAACCACCGGGTACGGTCGCGCTGCGCCGATTCGCCGTCACCGACCTCACCATCGGCGGGACCACCATTCCGGCCGGGGCCACCGTGCTGCTCTGCCTCGCCGCCGCGAACCGGGACCCCGAACGGTTCGCCGACCCGGACGCACTCGACCTGGAGCGGCCCGACAACGCGCACCTGACGCTCGGACACGGCATCCACTACTGCGTCGGTGCGCCGCTGGCCCGGCTGGAGGCGCAGATCGCGATCGGGGCGGTGCTGCGTCGGTTTCCGAAGCTCGCCCTGGCGGTCGACCCGGCCGAGCTGGCCTGGCGGCCGTCGTTCCGGACCCGAGGGCTGAGCAGCCTGCCGGTCACCTTCTGAGCGGCGCGGTCACTGGTAGCGGATCAGATGGGCGGCGGCGGTCACTCGTAACGGACCAGGTGGGCGGCGGCGGTCACTCGTAACGGACCAGGTGGGCGGCGGCGGTCACTCGTAGCGGACCAGGTGGGCGGCCCCGGTTCCGGCCAGCCGGCCAGTGGCCAGGACGCCCGCGAGCGCGCCGGCCAGGGTGGTCGCCGGCACGATCGCCGCGAGCAGCCCGGCGGAGGGGAGTTCGGCGAGGCCGGGGCCGGCACCGATGCCGACCATCACCCGGTCGGTGAGCAGCCGGAACACCAGCAGGCCGACCGGGAGGCCGACGAGCGCGGCGGCGAGGCCGAGCGCGGCACCGCCGATCGCGGACTGGGCGAGGGTCTGCCGGACGGTGAACCCGACCGCGCGGAGCACGCCGAGGGTCCGGGCCCGCTCCCGGGCGCCGGTCAGCAGCGCGGCGGCCAGGTTGGCGAGGCTGACCAGCAGGACGAGGAGGGCCAGCAACCGCATCGCCACGGTGAAGGTACCGAGGTCACCGGGATCGGCGGACCGGGCGTGCACCGTGACGCCGGGACCGAGCCGGTCCCGCAACGCGGCGGCCAGCGCCTCCGGGGTACCGGTCGGGGCGGCCGAGACCAGGTACGCGTCCGGTGCCACCCCGGGCAGCATCTCGGCCCGGTACATCAGCAGTTCTCCGGTGTCCTCGGTCTCGCTGTACCAGCCGACGACGGTCAACCGCAGCGTCGTCTCGCCGGCCCTGATCTCGATCGTGTCGCCGAGTTGGAGGCCGAACCGGCGCAGCAGGCCGTACCCGACGATCGCCTCGCCGGGCGCCCGCAACGGCCGACCCTCCCGGACCAGGAAGCGGGCGTCGGCGGGATCCCCACCGATCGCACGGGACAGGAACGTCTGGTCGCGGAAAGTGCTGCGCCGGTCGACCTGGCTGTACCAGCCGGCCGCGCCGGGCGTACCGGCCAGCGCGGCGGCCAGGGTGGCCGGATCGGTGCCGCCCGCCACCACGACGGCGTCGTACGGGTCACCGCTGCGGGCCGGCTCGGCGAGCATCCGGTCCACGGTGGCGGTGAAGCCGACCCCGACGACCACCGCCGCCACGGCGACCGCCAGGGCGGCGGCGGTCAACGCCGAGCGCCCGGGACGGCTGAGTACGGCGCCGAGGCCGTACCGGTAGGCGGGGCCGAGCCGGAGCCGGTCGAGCAGCCGGGTGGTCCGGGCCGGGGCCGAGCCGCGCGGTGGGGCGTCACGCAGTACGCCGGAGACGGGTTGCCGGACCGCCCGCCAGGCCGGCAGTACGGTGGCGGCGGCGAGCACCGTGCCGACCAGCAGGGCGGAGCCGGGCAACGACAGTGGGGTGATCCGCGGTCCCGGCCGGCCGAGTGCGCCGCCGAGACCGACCTGGAGGTACGGGGCGAGCAGGGTGCCGGCCACCCAGCCGGCGAGTACGCCCACCGCGCCGAGCAGCAGCGCCTCGGTGACCAGTCCGGTGATCAGCTGTCGGGTGGTGTAGCCGACCGTCTGGAGCAGCGCCAGCTCCCGCCGCCGGGCCAGCAGCCGGGCGGTGGCGGTGCCGGCCACCACGAAGGCGGCGGCGAGCAGGACGAAGATGCCGAAGCCGGCCAGCGAGGCACCGAAGATCCGGTCTCGGACGAGGATGTCGTCCCTGGTGTCCGGCCAGGGTTGCACTCCCTGGACCCCGGCCCGGACACCGAGCCTGGCGGCCACCGCGTCGGCCCGGTCGGCGTCGACCAGCCGGGCGACCAGCAGCGCGCTCGCCGCGCCCGCCCCCGGCGGACCGCCCCCGGACGCCCCGACCGGCTCACCCACGGCCGGTGATGTCGGGCTGCCGGCCGGCGGTGTCGGGCTGGCGGAAGGGGGTGTGGGGTTGCCGGCCGGCGGTGTGGGAGCGCGCGTGGCCAGGGTGGCGAGGGTGGCCGGATCGACGAAGAGCCGGATCGGGTCGCAGTCCGGATAGAAGCAGTCGGTCAGGTCGATCGCCGTGCCGACCACGGTCAGCGTCGCCGGCCGACCGCCGACGGTCAGCCGGATCTGGTCACCGACCCCGACACCGGCCTCGGTCGCGGCCGCCTGGTCGAAGACCACCTCCCCGGCTACGCCGCTCGCCGGCCATCCGCCGGTACGCAGCAGCGGCCGGCCCGGCGGGGAGGTGCCGGCGACGAGGGCGGTGATCCGGGCGTCGACGGAGTCCCGGCCGAGCGCGACCGCCGCGTCGAGGTACGGGCTCACCGGGGAGGTGGCCGCGAACGCGGGGTCCCGGCGTACCGCCTCCAGCGCTTCCGGGGTGCCGTAGACGACCAGGTCCGGCCGGCCGGCGTCGCGGTAGATCCGGTCCACCTCCGCACCGCCCTGTCCCTGCACCGACAGCCCGGCGACCACGCCGGTGGTGGCCAGCGCGGCGACGAGTACGGTGGCGATCGCGGTGGCCCGGTTGCCGCCACGCAGCCCCGAGCGGGCGAGCCGGAGGATGGCGGACACTCAGCCCTCCAGGTTGATCAGGTTGCCGAAGGTCGGCCGCCCGGCCGGGCCGGTCAGGTCCCGCTCGTCGACGATCTGCCCGTCGAGCATCGTCACCACCCGGTCGGCGGCCGAGGCGACCCGGTGGTCGTGGGTGACCAGCACGATGCTCTGCCCCTCCTCGTGACGGCGGCGCAGCAGGTCGAGCACGGTTTCGGCGGCGGCCGAGTCCAGTGCTCCGGTCGGCTCGTCGGCGAGCAGCACGTCGGGGCGGTGCACCACGGCCCGGGCCAGGGCCACCCGCTGCTGCTGCCCGCCGGAGAGTTCGGCCGGCGCGGCGTCGGCCGCCTCGGCCACGCCCAACTCGTCGAGGACCTCCAGCGCCCGCCGCCGGGCGTCGCGCCGCCCGACGCCCTGGAGCACCAGCGGCAGTTCCACGTTGCCGGCGACCGTCATCGTCGGCACCAGGTTGAGGAACTGGAAGACGAAGCCGACGTGCCGGCGTCGCAGCAGGGCCCGCTCGCTCTCCGAGCCGGTGTCGAGCCGCCGGCCGGCCAGCCACACCTCGCCCCGGTCGGGACGGTCGAGCCCGCCGAGCAGGTGCAGCAGGGTCGACTTGCCGCAGCCGCTCGGCCCGGTCACCGCCACCCAGTCGCCGGCCGCCACCTCGATCGAGACGTCCCGCAGGGCGGCGAGGTCGCGTACGCCGCCGTGGTAGGTGCGTACCAGGCCGCGGGCGTGCAGCAGCGGGTCACTCATCGCCGTCCCCCTCCCAGGAGGTCTTGAGTTCGATCTGCGCCAGTTGCTGCTGACACGCCTCCAGCCAGCGCAGCTCGGCCTGAAGGTGCAGCGCGGACGCCTGCACCAGCAGGCCGCTGACGCTCCCGGCGGCGGTGCGGGCCGCCTGCTGGTCGAGGGCCCGGAGCGCCTCCAGGCAGCGTTGCCGGTGGTCGGTGATGACCGTCCGGGGATCCACGTCGGGCAGCAGTGGCGCGGCCAGCCGGGCGGCGACCAGCCGGAGCAGCACGTCCGGCTTGACCAGTGGGGGATCGGAACGGGCGGAGAGCCACTCGTGCAGTACCGCCGTGCCGGGCTCGGTGAGCCGGTAGACCTTGCGGTCCCGTCGGTCGCCACCGGACTCGGCGGTGTGTGCGACCAGCCCGTCCCGCTCCAGCCGGCCGAGGGTCACGTAGATCTGACCGATGTTGACCTCGCCGCCCGCGTCGGCGAAGAGCTCGTCGTAGCGCCGACGCAGCTCGTAGCCGTGGGCCGGGCCGGCGGCGAGCAGCCCGAGCAGAAGGTGTTTCATCCACCGACCTCCGATGCCTAGCGGCTAGAGCTTAACGGTTAGGCATCGGTGGTCAAGGGTGCGCTCGACCCGTACCCGGCCCGCCGGAGTGGACGGTCGGCGATAATTCCGTCGACCCGGGCGTAGCCGGGGAGAGGGGGCCCGATGACGGGGCTGGGTGCCGGGTGTCGACACCCCGGAGGTTCACCGTCCGGACAGCCGTCGCCCGACTGCTGGTCGCCCGGACGGGGTTGGATTCCAGGTCGATCCACGAGCGGAGCCGCGCCCGGCGGCACGGCCCCGCCTCGACCGACGGGAGACGACCTTGGCACGTACCCTTTCCTCGCTCGGCCTGGCCGGCGCGCTGCTGGCGACCGTCGTGGCGCTGCCAACCAGCCAGGCCGCCGCGCACGACGACCGGTCGCGGCCGGTGGCCGGTGACCGGCCGCTGGTGATCGCACACCGCGGCGCCAGCGGCTACCGTCCCGAGCACACCCTGGAGGCCTACCGGCTGGCGATCCGGATGGGCGCCGACTTCATCGAGCCCGACCTCGTCTCCACCCGGGACGGGGTGCTGGTGGCCCGGCACGAGAACGAGATCTCCGGCACCACCGACGTCGCCGCCCGCCCCGAGTTCGCCGCCCGCAAGACCACCAAGACCATCGACGGTACGGCGGTCACCGGCTGGTTCACCGAGGACTTCACCCTGGCCGAGCTGAAGACGCTGCGGGCCAAGGAGCGGCTGCCGCAGGTGCGGGTGACCAACACCGCGTTCGACGGCCGGTTGCCGGTGCCGACCCTCCAGGAGGTCATCGACCTGGCCCGGAGCGAGAGCCGCCGGCTGGGCCGGAGCATCGGGATCTACCCGGAGACCAAGCACCCCAGCTACTTCCGGTCGATCGGGCTGCCGCTGGAGGAGCCGCTGGTGCGGGTACTCGGAAAGAACGGCATGACCGGCAAGAAGGATCCGGTGATCATCCAGTCCTTCGAGACCGCCAACCTGCGCATGCTGAACAAGCTGACCGACGTACGGCTGGTCCAGTTGCTGGACGCGGCGGGCCGGCCGTACGACTTCACCGTGGCCGGTGACCCGCGCACCTATCTCGACCTGGTCGAGCCGGCGAACCTGCGCTGGATCGACGGTTACGCCGACGGGGTGGGGGTGCACAAGAACCTGCTGGTGCCCCGGGACGCGGCCGGCCGGCTGCTCGCCCCGACCGGCGTGGTCCGGGACGCGCACCGGGCCGGCCTGGTGGTGCACGCCTGGACGTTCCGGGCCGAGAACCAGTTCCTGCCGGCCGACTTCCGGATCGGGGCGGATCCGAACGCCCGCGGCGACATCGTCGCCGAGTACGAACTCTTCTACGGCCTCGGCCTGGACGGTGTCTTCAGCGACCACCCGGACACCGCCGTGGCGGCCCGCGCCGCCCTGGCCTGACCGCTGCGCTGACCCGGCCCGACGTCCCCGTCGGCTGACCCGGCCCGGTCGCGTGGCCGCCGGGGTCGTCCGTGCCGCAGGGGTCGTCCGTGCCGCAGGTGGGCGACCGCACCTTACCGGGCGGTCGCCCACCGGTCCGCCAGTGCCCGGATTATGCCCATCCGGGGGGCGGCGGCCGTGGTATGACTGCCGAGTGACGGGGCAGATCGGGACAAGGCGGACCGCCCGTGGCGGCCGATGACCGGGTCGGCCACCTCGGCGACTCCAGGAGCCAGGGCCGCGCCACCTTCCTGGAACTCTTCCTCGACCTGGTGTACGTCTTCGCGCTCACCCGGCTCTCCCAGCGGCTGACCGACGACTTCACCGTCAGCCGCCGGACCCTGCTCTCCGAACTCGGCCAGACCCTCCTGGTCCTGCTCGCCCTCTGGCAGGTCTGGCTGCTCACCGCCTGGGCGACCAGCCGGTTCGACCCGCGCCGGATCGAGGTCCAGCTCGTGGTCATCGGGTCCATGTTCGGCGCCATGATCATGGCGGTGTCGCTGCCGCAGGCCTTCGGCGAGCGCGGCCTGGTCTTCGCCAGTACCTTCGTCGCGATCCAGATCGGCCGCCCGCTCTTCCTGGTGCTGACCCTGCGCGGGCATCCCCGGCAACCGGCGTCGATCCGGATCCTGTTCTGGTCGACGATCTCCTCGGTGGGCTGGATCGCCGGTGCGCTCAGCGGCGGCACCGGGCGCGGAATCTTCTGGACCGTGGCGGTGGTCCTGGAGTTTCTCGGCGCCGCCCTGCGCTGGCCGACACCGGGGCTCGGCCGCACCGACGTCAACGGCTGGAGCATCGCCCCGGCGCACCTGGCCGAGCGGTACCAGCAGGTGCTGCTGATCGCGCTCGGCGAGGCGATCCTGGTCAGCGGGTTCGTACTCAGTGCCGTCGGCTTCGCGGTCGAGCGGACCGCGACCTTCGTGGCGACCTTCGTCACCACCGTGCTCTTCTGGCGCATCTACTTCTACCAGCCGGAGAGGCCGTTGGCCGAGGCGTTCGACCAGAGCCGCGACCAGGTCAGGTTCAGCCGGGCAGCCGGATACACCCACCTGGTGATGGTCTGCGGGATCGTCAGCAGCGCGGTCGGCTACGGCCTGCTGATCAACGACCCGTACGCCGAACCGGACCCGGCCTGGGTGGCGGTCATCTTCGGTGGCCCGGTGCTCTTCCTGCTCGGCCGGGTGTGGTGCGAGTACGAGGTGCAGCGCCGGGTCGCGGTCACCCGGTGGTACGGGCTGCTCGCCTTCGTCCTGCTCACCCCCGTCGCCGCCGTGCTGCCGATGCTGGCCGTGCCGTTCCTCGCCACCGCGGTCCTGGCCGGGGTCGTGGTCGCCGACGTGCTGCGCGACCGGCGGCAGTTCGCGATCGAGCCGAACCCTCCGGTCTGAGCCGCCGGGAAAGTAGGTTCCGTCGCCGGGAAAGTAGGTTCCGCCGCCGGGAAAGTACGTTCCGCCGCCGGGAAGGCAGGTTCTGTCGCCGGGAAGGCAGGTTCCGCACCTCGGCGCGACCGGGAGCGGCTGGCAGGATCGTCGGCAACCGACGGGCGGGAGGGACAGATGCTGTTGCCGGCGCTGAGTGGGGTGCTGCCGGACCGTCCGGACGCGGTCCGGGTCGACGGCGAGACGACCTCGTGGGAGGAGTTGCGCGGCGCCGCCGCCGGGGTCGCCGGCCGGCTGGTCGGGGCACCGGCCGTCGCCGTGTACGCCACCGCCTCGCTCTCCGGCGTGGTCGGGGTGCTCGGCGGGCTGATCGCCGGCGTACCGGTGGTGCCGGTGCCGGCCGACGCCGGACCGGTGGAACTGGCGCACATCCTCACCGACTCCGGGGCCGCGCTGCTGCTGGCGGACACCCCGCCGCCGTACCCGGTGCCGGTGCCGGTCGAGCCGGTCCGCGCGGCGGGACCCGCACTCCCCGGCGGCCTCCCCGAACCACCGGGTACGGCCACCGCCCTGATCCTCTACACCAGCGGCACCACCGGGGCACCCAAGGGCGTCCTGCTGACCCGGGACGCGATCGCGCACGACCTGGACGCCCTGGCGCGGGCGTGGGCGTGGACCCCGGACGACATCCTGGTGCACGGGCTGCCGCTGTACCACGTACACGGGCTGGTTCTCGGGGTGCTGGGGGCGCTGCGAGTCGGCTGCCGGCTGGTGCACACCGGCCGACCCCACCCCGACCGGTACGCGGCGGCCGGCGGGACGCTGCTCTTCGGGGTACCGACGGTCTGGTCGCGGATCGCGGACGATCCCGGGTCGGCGCGGGCGCTGTCCGGCGCGCGGCTGCTGGTCTCCGGGAGCGCGCCGCTGCCGGAGCCGGTCTTCGCCCGGCTGGCCGGGTTGACCGGGCACCGGCCGATCGAGCGGTACGGCATGACCGAGACGTTGATCACGGTCAGCACCCGGGTCGACGGCGACCGCCGGCCCGGACACGTCGGGCTGCCACTGCCCGGGGTGCAGACCCGGCTGGTCGACGACGCCGGTGCCGTGCTGCCGGCCGACGGGGAGAGCATCGGGGAGCTTCAGGTGCGCGGCCCGACCCTCTTCACCGGCTACCTCGGGCTGCCGGAGGTGACCGCTGCCTCGTACGCCCCGGGCGGCTGGTTCCGCAGCGGTGACGTGGCGACGGTGGGGCCGGACGGTCAGCACCGGATCGTCGGCCGGGCCAGCATCGACCTGATCAAGAGCGGGGGGTACCGGATCGGGGCCGGCGAGGTGGAGAACATGCTGCTCGCCCACCCCGGCGTCCGGGAGGCGGCGGTGGTCGGCGCCCCGCACCCGGACCTCGGCCAGGAGGTGGTGGCATACGTCGTCGGCGACGGCGTGACCGCCCAGGCGTTGATCGACTTCGTCGCCACCGGGCTGTCCCGGCACAAGCGGCCCCGCCGGGTGCACCTGGTGGACGCGCTGCCGCGCAACGCGATGGGGAAGGTGCAGAAGCGGCAACTGCTGGGCTGACCCGGACGGGTGGCGGGGTCCGCCGATCCGCCCGGATCCGGTCTCCCCGGGCCCGCGCCCGCCGGCCGCCGCGTCGATCTTGATCCACTCGCCGGGCCCGGTCGGGGCGCGGGTAGCGTGGTCGGGGGCACACCGCCGAGGAGGCGGTCACCGGCCAGCCGGTGCGGGGTGCCATGGTGACGACAGGCTCGTCGGGAGATCCGACGGCGTCGTAGCGGACCGGAGGAGCGCGCGTGCAGACCCGCACTGATCTCGTCGAGGACCTGATGGGGCGCTTCCCGCACATCCCACGCGAGGCGGTCCTCAAGGAGGACCTGCTCCGCGGCGGCATGGCGTTCGACGACTCGGCGCTGACCGACAACGAGAACGGCGAGGTCAAGCCGAAGTCGTACTTCATCTTCTCCTTCGACCACCGGACCCTGCCCGAGCTGGGCTCGGCGGCGCTGCGCCGGCCACCGGAGGAGATCGTCCTGACCGGCGGCCCGTACGAGCTGCGCCGCACGGTGGTCTCGGTGCGGGTCAACCCCGACTCGCCGTACCGGGTCAAGGACGGCGGCGACGGGGTGCTCCGGCTCTACCTGGACGACCGGCCTATCGCCGACGTCGGGCTGCCGCCGATGCCGGAGTACTACCGGCACACCCTCGCGGGCGGCAAGTCGGTGATGGAGGTCGCCCCCACCATCCAGTGGGGCTACCTGATCTACCTGACCGTCTTCCGGGTCTGCCAGTACTTCGGCGCCAAGGAGGAGTGCCAGTACTGCGACATCAACCACAACTGGCGCCAGCACAAGGCGGCCGGGCGGCCGTACACCGGGGTGAAGCCGGTGGACGAGGTGCTGGAGGCGATGGAGATCATCGACCGGCACGACACCCTCGGCGCCTCGAAGGCGTACACCCTGACCGGGGGAAGCGTCACCTCGAAGGTCGACGGGCTCGGCGAGGCCGACTTCTACGGTCGGTACGCCAAGGCGATCGAGGAGCGGTTCCCGGGCCGGTGGATCGGCAAGGTCGTCGCCCAGGCCCTGCCGAAGGCGGACGTGCAGCGGTTCCACGACTACGGGATCCGGATCTACCACCCGAACTACGAGGTCTGGGACAAGCGGCTCTTCGAGCTCTACTGCCCCGGCAAGGAGCGGTACGTCGGTCGCGAGGAGTGGCACCGCCGGATCCTCGACTCCGCCGAGATCTTCGGGCCGCGCAACGTCATCCCGAACTTCGTGGCCGGGATCGAGATGGCCGAGCCGTTCGGCTTCACCACCGTCGACGAGGCGATCGAGTCGACCACCGAGGGGTTGCAGTTCTTCATGTCCCGGGGGATCACCCCCCGGTTCACCACCTGGTGCCCCGAGCCGACCACCCCGCTCGGCCGGACCAACCCGCAGGGCGCGCCGCTGGAATACCACATCCGGCTGCTGGAGGCGTACCGGGCGACGATGGAGGCGAACGGCCTGAGCAGCCCGCCCGGCTACGGCCCGCCCGGGGCCGGCAACGCGGTCTTCTCGGTCAGCTCCTTCATGGACACCCTGCCGCCGAACTGACGCACCGGCCGGGGTCGAGCCGCGCCTCGGCCGCCGCTCGGCGCAGGCACGCACACCACCGGTGCCGTCGGCCATGCCGGCAGGACCAGGTGGGCGACGCGGTCCGCGGGTGCAGGAGCCGGTATGGCGGGCGGCGGATAACCTCGTGCCGTGATCACCGGTGGGGGACGGGCACCGGTTGGCGACGAGGGGCCCGGTCGGGTCGGAGCGCCCAGACCGAGACTGGTCCGGCGGCTCGACCGGCTGGCCGCCCGCCGGTTCGTCGCCGTCGTCGCCGGCCCGGAGACCGGCAAGACGACCCTGCTGCGGGAGTGGGCGACCCGGCGACCGGCGGCCTGGCACACCGTGCTGCCGGCCGACCGCGACCCGCGACAGCTCTTCGACGCCGTCGGCGCGGCGCTTCGGGCGGTGGGTGTCGAGGTACCGGCGGCAGCGCGGGACCCGGCGCGGGCGTCGGACGGGCCGGCCGGGCTCGCCGGGCTGCTCGTCGAGGCGCTGACCAGCGCCGGCAGCGGTACGGGGGATGGTCCCGGTACGGGGGATGGTCCCGTCCGGCTGGTCCTCGACGACGTACACCTGCTGGGTGCCGGGCCGGCCGCCACCCTGCTGGCGGCGCTGGCCGCCGGACTCCCTCCCGGCACGGTGCTGGTACTCGCCGGACGTGAGCCGGTGCCCTTCCCGGTCGACTCGCTGCGATCCGCCGGCCGGCTGGGTGAGATCGGCCCGGCCGACCTCGCGCTCACCCCGGCCGAGGTACGGCGACTGCTGGCCCCGGCGGGCGCGGCGGCGCAGCATTCCGCGATCCGGCGGGCCGCGCTGGACTGTGCCGCCTGGCCGGGAGTGGTCGCCGCGATCGCCGGCCTCGCCGCCGAAACGGAACCTTCCGCCACCTCCTCCTCCGCCACCGCCGTGCCCTCCGCCGCCGCCCCCGCCGCTCCCGCCGCCCCCGCCGCCTCCGCCCCCGCCGCCTCCGCCACCTCCGCCGCCGGCCGCGGTCGGACGATCACTGCGACCCCGATGCCCTGGCCCAGCGGCACCAGCGCGCCGGTGCCGCCCGGCCTGGCCGGCCTGACCGACCCGGCCGACGTGTCGTCGACCCTCGACGAGGCCGACCTCGCCGCGCTGTGGGTGCTCTCGGCGCTGCGCCGGGCCGGTCCGGCGCCACAGCATCGGCACGTGGCGGCGTACGAGCGGGCGCTGCGCGGGCTGGCCGATCGGCCCCGGCTCGGCGGCGGTGACCTCGCCCCGCTCCGGGCGACCCGGTTGGTCCTCGACGGACCGGCCGGGATCCCCGAGGTCGACCTGGTGCTCGCCGAGTCGGCGGTACGGGACGGGCAGCCCGACGAGGCGTTGCGCTACCTGGCGGCGGTACCGGCCGGCATGCCGCTGCCGGCGGCACTGGCCTGGCAACTCGGTGCGCTGCTGCACCGGCGTGGCGAGTTCGACGACGCGGAGGCGCTGCTCGAACGCGCCGCACCGGGCGCCGCGACGGCGGGCGGGCTGGCGGACCATGCGCAGGTCGTGGCGGGGCGGGCGGCGGTGCGCTGGGCCCGCGGCGACCGGACCCGGACCCGGGAACTCGCCGACGAGGCGGTCCGGCTGGCCGAGCGGAGCCGGGACGACGCGGCGATCGCGGCGGCGTACGTCGCCCGGGCGCTGGCCGCGTTCAGCGCCGGGGACCGGGCCGGCAACGAACACGCGTACGCCCGGGCGCTCGCCGCCGCCGTCCGCGCCGGTGACCTGGCCCAGCAGTTGCGGATCCACTGCAACGTCGGCTCCCGGCTGGTGGAGGAGGGCCGGTACCGGGCGGCGACCGAGGAACTCGGCGCGGCGATCCGGCTCGGCGAGCGGACCGGGCAGCGGCTGCTGCTGGCGCTGGCCCTGCACAACCGGGCCGAGGCGTGGCTCGGGCTCGGCGAACTCGGCCGGGCCCGGGCCGACTCCGACGCGGCGCTCAGCCTGTGGCAGCGCGACGGCTCGCCGCTGGCCGCGTTCGGGCTGCTGCTGGCCGCCCGGGTGCACCGGGTCTGCGGCTCGACCAGCCAGGCGGTGGCCGGCTACCAGGCGGCGCTGGCGATGGCCGAACCCGACGGCAACGCCCAGGTGCTGACGGAGGCGTGCGCCGGGCTGGCCCGTACCCGGTACGCCGACGATCCGGCCCTGGCGGCCGAGTACGCCCGCCGCGCCCTGGCGATGCCGAGCGCCAACGGTCCGACCGTGGCCGAACTCGCCGCCGGCTGGGTGGCGCTCTGCTCCGGGGACGTCGACTCGGCCCACCGGCACGCCGAGCGGGCTCGGGCGGAGGCGGGGCCCCGGCGCGACCCGGCCGGGCTCGCCGAGGCGATCGAACTCGCCGCGCTCGCCACCGCACTGGGCGACAGGACGGATCCGGCTGCTGCGGCAGGTCGGCGATCCCGGCCAGCCCGACCGCCGGATCCGACCGGTGGCGTCAGCGGCTCCGGCACCGGCCGGCTCCCGAACCGTCCGGCGGTGGCGCTGGCCGAGGCGGCGCAGATCTGGGCCGACGGCGGCAACGAGGTCGCGCTGGCCACGAACGCGCTGCTGCGGGCGCGGCTCGGTGCGGACCGGCCGGCCGAGGAGGTCGCCGGCCAGCGGCTGCACCGGCTGGGCGTACGCGAGGGTGCCTGGCACGTCGCCGGTCCGCTGGCGGCGATCGGGCCGACGCCGGTGCCCGAGGTCGAGGTGCAGACCCTGGGACACTTCGTGGTACGGCTGGCCGGGGTCCCGGTACCGGCGGCGGCCTGGCAGTCCCGCAAGGCGCGTGAACTGGTGAAGGTGCTGGCCGGTCAGCTCGGCCGGCCGTTGGGCCGGGAGACCCTGGCCGCCCTGCTCTGGCCGGAGACGCCGTCGGAGGTGGCGCTGCGCCGGCTGTCGGTGCTCGTCTCGACCGTCCGCGCCGTGCTGGACCCGGACCGGCGGCACCCGGCCGACAGATACCTGAACACCGACCCGGCCACGGTGCGGATCGACCCGGACCGGGTCTCGGTGGACGCGGTGCGGTTCCACGACGCGGCCCGCTCGGCGCTCGCGGCGGAGGGCGCGAGCCCGGCGCGGGGGCGTACCGGAGCCGACGGCGTGCCGCCGGTGCCGGAGGAGGCCGGCGGCGTGGAGTTACTGGGCCGGCTGGAGGCGGTCGTCGGGATGTACACCGGGGACTTCTGCGACGACGGCGAGGTGACCGGCGACTGGGTGAGCCGGCCGCGTACCGCGCTGGCCGAGTTGCACCGCGAGCTGGTTCGCCGGTTGGCCCGCCGGTGCCTGCGCAACGGCCGGCCGGAGGCGGCGGTCGGCTGGTACCTGCGGCTGACCGCCGAGGACGGCTACGACGAATCGGCGCACCTGGGACTGGTCGCCGCGCTCTCGGCGACCGGTCGGCACGGCGAGGCGGCGCGCCGCTACCAGGACTACCTGGACCGGATGCGGGAGATCGAGGTGGAACCGGCGGCCTTTCCCGGAGCCACCACGGGGAGGCCGGCCCCCTGAACGATTCCTGAACCGCCTCCGAACATCGCCGCCCATCATGGAGCCCGGACGGCGGGGCGCCGGGCGGCGCGGGTCGCCGGTGGCGGCCTGCCCGACTCGGCGGGTCGAGGGCGGAGGCGGCGGATGTGCGGTTGGCGGCGGTGGTGTGGCTCGCTGCTGGTGGTGCCCGTCCTGCTGGTCGGCATGGCGGGGTGCGGGCTCGATCCGGGTGACGACGGTGGCGCCCCGGCCGGCGGGACCGCCGCGAGCGAGGCGGGCCGCACCTACGGGTACGGTCCGAGCCGCGACCGGTCGATCAGGTACCAGCCGGACGTGGTGCTCGTCGAGGGTGGGCCGGAGGCGATCCGGTCGGCCAGCGCGGACGGTACGACCTGGGTACTCGACGCGGGCGCGCCGGGCGCCGACGACCTCGAACCGGGCCGGATCATGTACGCCACCAGCCGGGCGGTCGGCCGGGTGGTGCAGGCGCGGCGCAGCGGGGACGAACTCGCCGTCACCCTGGCCCCGGTGACCCTGACCGAGGTGTTCCGGAACGCGCACTTCCGGACCGAGCGGCGGTTCGACGAGGCCGACCTGGCGTACCAGGAGGTGCCGAACCTGCCCGGGGCGGTGAGCGTGCCGGCCGGGACGCGGTCGCCGGAGACCGCCGACACCCCGATCGGGCTCGACGGCGGCGGCGGAGCCCCGGGGCTGACCGTGCCGGCTCTGGCGGCGGCGCCGCGGGACGACGACGGCAGCACGGTCGTCGCGATGCGGCCGATCCGGCTCGCCCCGGCCGGCGGTGGCCGGCTGCCGCCGGCCCGGGAGCGGAACTTCGCGGTCAGCGTCGGGGACTGGGAGGCGCAGCCGTACCGGACGCCGGGCAAGCTCGGCCTGAAGATCGGGTACGCGGCCAACGAGAACCTCAAGGTCTACATCGACTTCGCGATGAACGTCGCCGACCTGCGGATCCGGGCCGACGTGCCGATCTCGAATGGGCGGATCGGCAGCAGCACCTTCGCGGTCGACGGCATCCGGAGCATCTCGGTCGACGTCTCGGCCGGGGCCGCGAACGGCGCGGACGACAACCGGAAGGTCCGGGTCGAGGTGCCGGTCGAGATCAATATTCCGATCGCGGGTGAGCCGCTGGTCTACAGCAACACCTGGAAGTTCATCGTCACCACCGGGCTGAGTGGCCGGAACACCACGGTCACGGCGGCCGGCGAGTGGGCGGTCAACGGCACCCTCGGCGTGATCGGCGGTACGTTGCAGAAGCCGACCCTCTCCGTGGTGCGCAGCATCATGGACTCGATCACCGGCATCTCGATCGGACCCAGCGGGCTCGCCTTCGCGGTGGAGACGAAGATCCAGTTCGGCATCGGCATCCCGGCCGCCTTCGCCGGCCCGTACGCCAAGCTCGTGGTCGACCTCGGCGTCACCAACGGCTCGGCGCTGGGCGCCCCACTGGCCCGCTGCGTGTCGGCGAGCCTGAACGCCAAGGTCGGCGGCGGATTCGGGATCACCGCATCCTCGGTGGCGGTCGAGGCGCTACAGAAGCTGCTGCCGACGAAGCTGAAGTTCGAACTGGAGAGCGAGAAGCTCTGGCCGATCCACCGGGCGGCCCAGACCCTGCCGAACGTCCCGCTCTGTGTGGGCTGAGAGGAACCGCTGATGATCGTCCGTAGCCGCCCGGTGCTGGTGACCCTGACCGTGCTCGCGCTCGCCCTCTGCACCGGGTGCGGCCGCTTCGGCGGCGGTGACCCGCCGGTCGCCGCCCCGCAGGACGTCCAACCGGCCGCGACCGGTACCGACCCGGCGGCCGAGCCGACCCCGGCGGAACCGGCGGCCGCCCCGGTGGACGCCTGCGCCCTGGTCACCAGGGCGGAGGCCGAGAAGCTGGCCGGTACGCCGCTGGAGGACGCCGTACCGGTCCGCGAGACGTGCAGCTACACCGGACCGGTCACCGGCCCGACGGCCCAGGTGGAGATCTACGTCGGGGACGGCGCGAAGAAGTTCCTCGACATCGAACGCGAACTGGGGCACGAGATCTGGCCGCTGCCCGGGGTGGGCGACGAGGCGTACGCCGAGGACGGCGCCGTCTTCGTCGCCAAGGGTGGCCGGTGGGTGGCGGTCAAGCTGGTACTGCTGAACGACCCGAAGGAGAGCCGCGAACCGCTGGAGGAGGTGGCCCGTACCGTCGCCGGCCGGATCTGAGCGCGGCCGGCGCCCTCTCCCCGAGGGATCGTTCCGACGAGGTGCCCCGACCGGTCATTCCGAGGTGTTGGTGGTCGAGGGCACCCCGTCGGTACAGGTGATGGTCATCCGCACCTGGCGGTTGCCGTGCCGGAACCTGACCATCGTGGCCGCCGCCGGTCCCGGCTCGACCTCGTCGGTCCGGTAGGGGCGGTTCGGGGTCCACGACAGCAGCCAGGCGCCGCCGTCGGTGCAGGTCGCCTCCACCGATCCGCCGTCCGAGGTCAGGGTCCGCCCGTCCGGTGCCGGGGTCGACGGCGGCGGCGACTCCGGGGTCGACGGCGCGGGCTCGCCCGGCCCGCTCGGTGTCTCGCCGACCGGGTCACCGGTGACCGGCCCCCCACCCGGCTGTCCGCCGGGGGGAAACCCGGTCACCGGACCGGGCACGGCGCTGGGCGATGTCCCCGGGCCGCCGACGAGCGGCGTCACCGGTCCCGGTTCCGGCGGTGGGGTGCCGGAGCCGCCACCGGTGCGCCCCGGCCCGCCGGTGTCCACGGTCGGCCGGTCGCTCGGACCGGGCTCCGCGGCGCCGCTGGGCCCGCCGAGCCCCGAGCCGAGCGGGTCGGCGAGCCAGAGCAGCAGCACGGTGACGGCGACCGCCGCCGCCCCGGTGGCCAGCACCCCGGCGCGGAACTGGGCGCCCCGACCGCCGGAGGCGCGGGGCACCAGCACCGTCGAGGGTTCGCCGTCGACCGCGGCCGGGGCCAGCGAGTGGGCGAGTTCGTCGTCGACGATCCGCACCCCGGCGGCCCGGGCGAGCACGGCGGCGACCTCGCGGGCCGCCGGACGCCGTTCCGGGTCCTTGTCGAGGCAGCGTCCACACAGTTCGACGACCTTCGCCGGTACGTCGGGCAGCGGCGGCAGCGGCGCCGGTTCGACGTACACGTGCGCCCGCAGCATCTGGGTCGCGGTCTCGGCGCTCCACGGCGGGCGCCCCGCCAGCAGACGGTAGAGCAGCACCCCGACGCCGTACACGTCCGAGGCGGGCACGACGGCGTCGCCGCTGATCCGTTCCGGGGCGAGATATCCGGGAGTACCGAGGAGTTCGTCACCCCACTCGTCCGCGTCACCCGGTCCGACCGCGGCGGCGATGCCGAAGTCGACGACCTTCGCCCCGGACGGCGTCACCATCACGTTGCCGGGCTTGATGTCCCGGTGCACCAGGCCACGGTCGTGCGCGGCGGCCAGTGCCGCCGCCACCTCGGCACAGATCCGGAAGACGGCCTTCGGCGGCAGCGGCCCGGCCGCGAGCCGCTGTTCGAGGGTGCCGCCCTCGACGAGTTCCATCACCACGTACGGGACACAGGTCAGGCCGGTGACCGACTCGCCGAAGTCGTACACCTGGGCGATGTTGGGGTGCGACAGTGCCGCCGCCGCCCGCGCCTCGTGCCGGATCCGCCGTCTCGACACCGGGTCCCGGGCGTGCGGGCCGGCCAGCAGCTTGACCGCGACCGGGCGCCCCAGCACCTCGTCACGGGCCCGCCAGACGACCGCCATGCCGCCCCGGCCGAGCTGGTCTTCGAGCCGGTAGCGGCCGCCGAGTACCTGCTGCGCCTCCACGGGGACAGTCTGCTCTGTGCCGGATGCGCCCACCCGGCCCACACGCCGGTTCCCGGCGGTGATTGTCCTCGATCGGGCAACAACTCGACCGAACGGTCGAGGGCGGGATTGGGCGGTGGTCGACGGGGTGGATGCGATCATCCGAGCGGCATGCCGAGGACGTCAGACCACGACGGCTCCGGGCGCTATTCGGGCAGGTGGACGGGGACGCTGGTGACCACCACCCCGGGTACGTCCCGCAGCGCGCGCCGCAGCCGCAGCTCGGTACGGGTGTGCAGCAGTTGGTGCCACAGGTGCCGGACCACGATCTCCGGTACCACCACGGTCAGGGTGACCTCCGGACGGACCGAGTGCAGGGCCTCGACGTACTGGGCCAGCGGCGCGATCACGGTCCGGTACGGCGAGATGATCGTCTCCAGCCGCAGGTGGTCGCCCCAGGTCTCCCACTGTCGGCGGAACCGGTCGGCCTCCTCCTGCTCCGGACTCAGGTGCACCGCGAAGGCCGGCTGCCCGAGCGACGCGGCGTACGCCAGCGCCCGCAACGCCGCCAGGTTCAGCCGGGCCACCGGTACGACCACCAGGTGTCGTACCTCGCCCGGAGTCAGGTCGACCCGCAGGTCGCCCGGTCCGGTCGTCTCGGCCACCTCGTTCGGCCGGCGGCGCTGCTCCGCCGCGCCGGTCCGTTCGGCCCCGGTGCGGCCGTCGGGTCGGGTGGCGGCGGTGTCGGTGCCGGGCGTGGTGGCCGGCAGGGTCAGCGCCTGCCGCATCGCGTCGTAGTGCCACCGGATGTGCAGGCAGAGCAGCACCAGCAGCGGTACGGCGACCACCACCACCCAGGCGCCCTCGACGAACTTGGTGATCGCGGCGGTGACCAGGACCAGGGCGCAGAGCACCGCGCCGGTCGCGTTCAGCGCCGCCCGCCAGCGCCAGCCCGGGGCGCGGTGTCGGCGCCAGTGCATGACCATGCCGCTCTGCGAGAGGGTGAAGGCCAGGAAGACGCCGACGGCGTAGAGCGGGATCAACGACTGGGTGTAGCCGCCGAACGCCACGAAGATCAGGGCCGCCGCCACCGCCAGCGCGATGATCCCGTTGCTGAACGCGAGCCGGTCTCCCATGTGCAGGAACCGTCGGGGGGCGTAGCTGTCCCGGGCCATGAAGAAGAGCAGCCGGGGAAAGTCGTTGAACGCGGTGTTCGCGGCGAGCAGCAGGACCAGGGTGGTGGCGGCCTGGATCAACGCGTACCACGGTCCGGTGCGGAAGGTCTCCCGGGCGAGCTGGGAGAGCAGCGTCTCGTCGGCCCGGGGGACCAGCCCGTTGAAGTGGATCAGGAGGGTCAGCCCGGCGAAGAGCACCACCAGGATGGCGACCATCCAGGTCAGCGTGGTCCGCGCCTGGCGCCACTCGACCGGCCGGAACGCCGGCACCGCGTCGGCGACCGCCTCGATCCCGGTCATCGAGGACGCGCCGGAGGCGAAGGCCCGGAGCACCACCAGCAGGCCGAGCCCCTCCACCGCGCCGACCGGCGGCGGCGGGACCGGCTCGAAGCCCCGGCCCGCCGCCCGGGCCACGCCGACGACGAAGAGCAGTCCGATGGCGGCGATGAAGAGGTACGTCGGCGCGGCGAAGATCTTCCCGGCCGCCCGTACCCCGCGCAGGTTGCCGGCGAGCAGCCCGGCGATCACCAGCAGCCCGAACGGGACCGTGAACGGGGTCAGTCCGGGCAGCGCCGAGGTGATCGCCTGCACCCCGGCCGCCACCGAGACCGAGACGGTCAGCACGTAGTCGAGGATCAGCCCGGCCGCGGCGGTGAGCCCGAACCGCGGACCGAGGCTGTCGGAGGCCACCAGATAGGAGCCGGCGCCGTGCGGGTAGGCGTAGACCGTCTGCCGGTACGACGTGCCGACCGTGATCATCAGTATCACCAGCGCGGCGGCGATCGGCAGGGAGAGCCCGAGCGCGCCGCTGCCGGCCAGTACCAGGATCGCGAGCATCGCCTCCGGCCCGTACGCCACCGAGGAGAGCAGGTCGGAGGAGAGCACCGGAAGCGCGATCAGCTTCCGCATCCGTTCCTGGAGCACCGCCGCGCTCGCCAGCGGCGGTCCGAGCAGGGCACGCCGGAGGGCGCCGCTGATCCGGCCGAACCGGGTGTCGGTGCTGCTCGTCGGGCCGGTCGCGGTCAACTGCCCCCGTCGCTCGGTCCGGAACATCTCGATCCGGCCCAGCCGGTGGAAGCGACTCGGCGCGGGCGGATGCCGGTACTGCTCCAGGCTCGGATCCAGCGGCAGTACGGCGTCCCGGGGTGGACGGTCCCGCAGGTCCGACCGCCACCGCCGGCCGACCTCGTGCAGGGCGGCCAGCTCGGTCTCGTTCAGCGGCGGGAACTCGGCCGACGGGCTGAAGGTGATGGTCGGGTGCTCCGGCGGTGTGCCGCCGTGCCCGTTCCGCTCCTGCCGCCCCACCATGCTCCGCCTCGTCCTGCCCGCGTCCGCCTCGCACTGTCACCGATCCGGCTGGCCCACGGCACGGGAATGGCGATACTCGGCCGGAAAGTACGAGGCCGCCGAGCTGGCCGGAACCGTCGACAACCCGGTACGGCACGGCCGGCACCGGCACCGGCACCGGCACCGGCACCGGCACGACCGGATGTCGGGCTTGACGGCTATGCGACAGTCGCTCCCGCCGGCCCCCGACCACCGCGTCGACCCCGACACGAACGTGGTCGGGCTCCGTGCCGCCGTCCCGGGCGGGCGGTTCGTCCGACGAGGTCATCGGGACGATCCGGGACCGTCCGTCGACCGTGGCTGCGCTGACCTGCGACGCAGCAGTACCGGTCGGACGGGCCGTGGCGGCCCGGATCCCGGCCACTACGCTGTTGCACCGGTCAGTAGCATCGAGCCATGCCACACCAACCCCAACTCGCGGAGTCCCACTCCACCGAGGTCATCGCGGTGGCTCCCGACGGGAGGTCCCCGGGCGCACCGGCTCCGAAACGGCGGCGACGCACCAGGCGGATAGTCCTGATCACCCTGCTGGTGTTGGCATTGCTGGGCGGCGGTGGCGCGGTCGCGGCCGGCATCTATGTCCATTCGCTGGAGTCCGGCATCGAGCGGGTCGAGGCGTTCGACGCGGTGCCGGAGGAGTCCCGCCCGGTCAAGGTGGCGAAGGACGCCAAGAACATCCTGATCCTCGGCAGTGACACCCGTGACCCGTCCAACACCGGCGGCTCGCGCAGCGACACCATCATCCTCGCCCACCTGCCGGCGGACCGGTCGAGCGCCCAACTCGTCTCGATCCCCCGGGACACCTGGGTCAACGTGCCCAAGTCCAAGGACGGCAAGCACGGCGGCCGGGACGCAAAAATCAACGCGGCCTACGCCTGGGGCGGCATCCCGCTGATGGTGCAGACGGTCGAGAAGTTCACCGGGGTCCGCGTCGACCACGTGGCGCTCGTCGACTTCGCCGGCTTCAAGGAGATCGTCGACGCGCTCGGCGGCGTGCAGATCACCGTCGAGGAGGGGTTCACCTCGACGCACTCGCTGCTGCCGAGCGGACGCCGCGAGTTCAAGAAGGGCACCCAGGTGATGGACGGCGCGCAGGCGCTGGACTACGCCCGGGAGCGCTACGCGTTCAAGGACGGCGACTTCGCCCGGATCCGGCACCAGCAGCAGGTCATCCGGGCCATCCTGGACAAGGCCGCCTCCGGCGGTACGTTGGCCAACCCGGCCAAGCTGAACTCCTTCGTCCGGGCCTCCGCCGACGCGGTCTCGGTCGACAAGACCCTCTCGATGCTCGACATGGGCATGGAGCTGCGGCATCTGCGCAGCGGCAACCTCACCTTCGTGACGAGTCCGACCCAGGGCACCGGCCGGGTCGGCAGCGAGAGCGTCGTCTTCGCCGACCGGGACAGGGCCAAGAAGTTCTACGAAGCGGTCCGCCGGGACGCGGTGCCGGAGATCCTGAGCAACGCCAAGAACTAGCCCGGCACACAGCCGCGGTGTCTCGCAGTCCACATCGGATCGGTGACCGGGAGCCAGCCCCGGCCACCACCACCGGCTCGACGCGCCGCCGGAACACGGCCGCGACGGCGCGTACCGCCGGGTCGCCACCGGCCCGGTCGCGCCGGACGGCGCACGGGTGGCCCTGGAAACACGCGCGGCCGGGCCGTATCCTGCTGGCGACTTCGCACGGCCTCGGGATCCCGCGACCGTGTACCGGGGGAGGTCATGGAGATGACGAGATGGCCGGCAGTGCAGCCCGGCGCGGCGATGAAACGTGCGCTCAGTCACGACGCCGGTCTGTTGGCGCCGCAGCCGGTGGAGCAGTCCCGACCGGCCGAGGACGACCAGCGGACGATCCCACGCCCTCGTGCGGCGGACGAGCCGATGGGGCAGCGGCTCCAGCCCGGGCTCGACACCACCGCCGTGCTTCCGTACGCCGTCTCGGCCACCTCGAAGCGGACCCGCAGCCTCCGGGCCTGGATGGTGACCGCCCCGGTCGACCTGGTCGCCCTGCTGGTACCGCTGCTGCTGAGCGACCGTTACTGGCGGGGGACGTTGTTCGCCGCCGGTCTCACGGTGACCATCTTCGCGGCCGGCGGGCTCTATCGGGGCCGGCGGCACATGAGCATCCTCGACGAACTGCCCACCCTCTGCGGCCGGCTGCTCGCCTCGGCCGGCACCGTGGCGATCATCGCCGCGATGCGGCACGGCTCGGTGGAGTACGTCGCCGGCTTCATGCGGGGCATCGCCCTCTCCGCCGGACTGGTCATCGTGGGGCGCACGATCACCCGACGTGCGGTGGTACTCGCACGTCAACGCCGCTGGGTGGAGCACAACGCCATCATCATCGGCAGCGGCCCCCTCTCGCTGGAGCTGGCCCGCCTGCTCCGGCGCAACCCCCGGTACGGCCTCCGGTTCGCCGGATGCGTCGACTCCACCCGCCGCCACCTCCCGGGTTCGGTGCCGCTGATCGGCACCCTTGAGGACCTTGAGGAGCGGATCGCGATGACGGAGTGCGACGTCCTGATCATCGCCGATCCGGAGTGCCCGGAACCGGCGCTGATGGAGCTGCTGAGCCGCCCCGCGAGCGCCGGCTGCGACCTCTGGGCGGTGCAGCGGCTCTGGGGGTCGCGTTCACCCGGTGGGATGCCCGACCACATCGGAGCGATCCCGGTCGTGCAGATCCGGTACACCACCCTCTCCGGGCCGCGCTGGGCGGTGAAGCGCGCCTCCGACCTCGTGCTCGCCTCGGTGGCGATCGTCGTGCTCAGCCCGGTCATCCTGTTCTGCGCGATGCTGACGTTCCTCGAAGGCGGCCGGGGCATCTTCTTCCGGCAGGAGCGGATCGGGCAGTACGGCAAACCGTTCAAGGTGATCAAGTTCCGTACGATGCGCCCCCGGGACGAGCACGAGTCACAGACCAACTGGTCCATCGCGGACGACCGCCGGGTCGGCCCGATCGGCCGGTTCATGCGGCGTACGTCCCTGGACGAGCTGCCCCAGCTCTGGAACATCCTGCGCGGCGACATGACCGTCGTCGGGCCCCGCCCCGAGCGCCCGTACTTCGTGGAGAAGTTCTCCGCCGAACACCCCGACTATGCGATGCGGCACCGGGTACCGGTCGGTCTGACCGGCCTCGCCCAGGTCAGCGGCTTGCGTGGGGACACCCCGATCTCCGACCGGGCCCGGTTCGACAACTACTACATCGAGAACTGGTCGCTCTGGCTCGACACCAAGGTGCTGGTCCGGACGATCGCCGAGGTGTTCCGCGGCGGTGGTCGCTGAGCCGTCGGCACCGGTCCGTCAGGCGGCGGCCCGGAGCAGCGGCAGCCACCTGCCCTGGAAGCCGTCGAGATAGCGCTCGGGTTCGGCGTCCAACACCGACTCGAGCAGGGTGCCGACGACGGTACGCAGGTCCAGGTCGGACTTGAGGTCGCCGTCGTCGAGATCGGCCAGGCTCGGCTGTTCGCCGTGGAATCCGCCGGCCACCCGGTGACCGAGCACGAAGACCGGGCCGGCGGTGCCGTGGTCGGTACCGTCCGAGGCGTTCGCCCTGACCCGCCGGCCGAACTCGCTGTAGACCACCACCGTCACCTGCCGGCCCGCCTCGGTCCGGGACATCCGGGCGACGAAACCCGACAGCGCGTCGTCGAGCCGCTTCAGCAGGCTCTCGTGGGCGCCGATCTCGTCGGCGTGGGTGTCGAAACCGTCCAGGCTCACCGAGTAGACCCGGGTCGGTACGCCGGCCTCGACACAGCGCGCCACCAGCGCGAGCTGGGTACCGAGGGAACTCGTCCGGCCGGTGCCGGTGGTGAGGAGTTCGAGTTCCTGGCCGGCCGGGTCTCTCGGCGCCTGCTCCGCCTCCCGGATCAGGTGCTCCACGTGCAGCAGGTCCGCGTAGGCGGACGCGGCCCGGCCACGCAGTGCCGACTCGCCCGACTCGGACCGACCCAGCGCGGCGATCATCTCCGGCGTTATCCCGTTCGGCAGCTTGAGTCCGGCCGGGCTGACGCAGGCACCGGCCCGGCTCTCCCCGGCCAGCAGCGGCGGGAGTACGGGTTCGAAGCTCACCGCCGTCTCCGGCGACGCCGAGGTGCCGTCCAGCCACCGTCCCACCCAGCCGGTCGGCACCGGACTGGTCGGCGAGGCGGTCTGCCAGATGTCCATCGACCGGAAGTGGCTGCGGTCGGGCCGGGGATATCCGACGCCGAGGACGATGGCGAGCCGCTTCTCGTCCCAGAGCTTCTTCAGCCCCCGCAGCTTCGGATTGAGCCCCAGCCGGTCGTCGAGGTGCAACACCTCGGCCGGATCGTAGGCCAGCTCGGGCCGGGCCGAGTGGTAGGCGGGGTCCGCGTACGGCACGACGGTGTTGAGGCCGTCGTTGCCGCCGTAGAGGGTGACCACCACGAGCTTGCCGTCGGTGGCGGCCCGCGCGCTGTCCGCCGTGCGGAGGAGTTCGACCAGCCCCAACGTGCCGGCACCGGCGGCCAGCGCGCCAGCACCGACCACCCCCGAGGTGAGGAGGAACCGCCGCCGCGTCTGAATGTCCATCATCTCAGGCCACCAGGTATTCCGGGCTCACGAGGCCGAGGGTCAGCAGCCGGCGCGGATCGCCGGCCGCGTCGCGCAGCACCGCGTAGGTCCGGTTGGACCAGGTGTCGACGCAGAGCAGGTACGCCAGGTTCTCCGGGGTCAGCCGGTCGACCGCGGCCCGTTCGGCGATCTTGCCGGCGAGCCGGAGCCGGACCTGGGCGGCGGCGGAGGTCAGCCAGGCGCCACCGGCCCGCCAGCCGCCGACGTTGGGCGGTGCGAACGGTAGCTGGCCCAGGTCTTCCAAGATTTTGAGCAGCTCGTCGTGGGTCTCCGTCGGCAGCGCCGCCGGCCGGAGCCCGAGCTGCCGCAGGGCGCCGATGAACCACTCGATCGGCTGCTTGACCATCTCGCCGTTGGTCGCCTGGAACGCGTCGTCGGAGAACATCACCTTGAGCATCGCCATCGGGATCGGGAACGCGGCGACCATCCTGTCCCGCAGCGCGTCCGGCAGCGGACGGGTCGACGACCCGTAGCGGAACCAGAGCCGGGAGGCGATGAACCGTGGGCAGGCCTCCTGCGCCAGCAGCAGGTCGATCAGGGTGCCGGCGGTGAAGTCCTGCGTCGAGCCGAGGATCGTCTTGCTGCCACCGTCGTGTTCGGCGGGGTTGAAGACGGAGCGTTCCTGGGCGAGGCTGTAACGCCAGCCGGTCAGCGCCCGGCCCGCCTCCTTGACGTCCTTCTCGGTGTACTGGCCGATCCCGAGCATGAACAGCTCGAACAGCTCGCGGGCGAGGTTTTCGTTCGGTGCCCGCCGGGTGTTGCGATTGCCGTCCAGATAGAGCGACAGTGCCGCGTCGACCACCATCTGCCGGGCCATCGTCACGAAGTCCGTCGACTGCCGGAAGGTGCGGTGCTGCACCATCATCAGCTGCGGGCTGCGGACCTTCTTGATCGAGGTGGCCCAGTGGCCGTGCCAGAAGAAGATCAGTTTCTCCACCGCCTGGTGGCTGGCGACCGTCATCCGGTCCACCCACCAGCGGGTGATCTGTTCGGTCTCGATCTCCCGGCGACGCTCGAAGGTGACCTTCTGCTCCGGCGTGGGATCGCGCTGTCCCGCGTACGGATCCCGGGCGAGGACGGGAATCGGGGCACTGGTCGCGCCGACGTCCGGGCCGGCGGGGGAGAGCAGGGCGGACATCGTCGCCCGGTAACCGGCCTGCTTCGCCGCGGACAGCTCGCTGGCGGTGGGACCGAAACCGGCCCGACGCAGCAGGAGCGCGACGACGTCGGTCATGTAGCAAACATAGGGGACGGACTCCGGTCAGGAAAACCCGGGCCGCGAGCCGGCCGCGGCGGCCCGCCGACCGTCCCGCAGGCCAAGCAGCGCCAGGGAGTAGCCGACCATGCCGAGCGCCGAGCCGACGAGATAGCCGGTCGCATCCCAGCGCAGTGTCAGCAGCGGCGCCGCGACCACGGTGAGGCCGAGCATCACGTAGCGGGCCCGGAGCAGGACGTCGAACTCGCCCCGGACGAACCTGCTCAACGAGCAGCCGTAGGAGAAACCGAGCGCCGCCTTCTCCGCGCCCGCCGCGACAAGTGCGGCGCCGACCGGGATGAAGGCCAGGGCGGGCACGATCCGCCGACCGAGCAGCACCGCCAGGCCGAGCAGCACCGCACCGACGGCCATCAGGGCCAGTGACAGCAGACCGTCGCGGAGATCCTGCCAGACCGTACGGCCGCTGTCGTCGCGCCGGCGGTAGATGAGCACCCGCCGGACGGTTATCGAGACGAACGCCAGCGGTGCGAGTACCTGTTGCAGGACCCGGATCACGCCGAGCGTGGCAGCCGTACTGACGAACGCGGTCACCTGGATCGCCAGTACCGGCGTCACGCCGAGCACGAAGGCGTCCAGCGAGGCGGCTCCGATGACCGCCCGGCGGGACCGGATCCACCGCAGCAGGCCGCGCAGGGCCGGCCGGCGGTCCGGCTGCCGGGCGGCGGCGAGCAGGAAGACGGCGTTCACCACCGCCCAGGAGAGGCAGATGCCGAGCGGCGAGCGCAACGCCGCGAAGCAGAGCGCCGCCGCCACCTGGGCGGCCAGCCAGAGCGTCGACTCCAGGAACGCCGACCGGGCCGTACCGGCGGCCACCGCCGCAGAGCGGCCGATGTCGAGCGCGATCACGAACGGGATGCCGGCCGCGTAGCCGAGGGCCAGCTCCACCGGCACGTCCGGGACGGCGAGGCTGGACAGGAACGCGACGACGGCGCCGAGCAGGCCGCCGGCCAGCGCGGCAGCCACCGACCACCGGCAGGTCGCCCGGTCGGCCGGCCGGCCCTCACTCGCGGTGGCCAGCAGCGTCGCCTCGGCGAGGGTACGTTGCAGGACGCCGCAACTGAGCTGGAAGACCAGCATCGCCGGAGCGACGGCGCCGATCGCCGCCAGTCCGCCCGCGTAGCCGAGGGAGAGGCTGAAGACCAGGCTGGTGGCCATCAGCCCGAGCTGGCCCATGGTGAGGGCCGGCGTGGACCAGGACCGTCCGGCGGAGCGGGCGGGCTCGCCGGTCGTCGTCGCCGTCTCCGTCACGCGGGTCGCTCCTCCCGGGTACCGGGCCGACCCTCCAGCGCCCGCGCGACGGCGGTCACCACGCCCTGCTCCAGGCCGATCGCCGCGCCCCGGCCGGGCGGGTTCGCCGGTTCCGCCTTCCCGGCGAGCAGCTCGTCGAGGGTACGGGCGGCAGCCTCCGGGTCCGCGAAGTCGGTGAAGGCGAACCGTCCACCCGAGACGGCGGCGGCCTCGGGCAGCCCGCCGACCCGCGAGACGAGCATCGGCCGGCCGTGACTGCCCACCTCCACCACCACCCGGCCGAACGGTTCCATCCAGGTGGACGGGATCAGCGCCGCGTCGATCCGGGCGCAGAACGCCTCGACGTCCAGCCGGCCCGCGAAGTCCACCTCGATCCCCTGCGCGGTGCCGAGGTCCGCCAACCGTCGCAGGTAGTCCGGCTGCCCCTCACCGGCGACCAGCATGGTGACCGCCGTGCCGGTGTTCCGCCGGTACGCGGCGGCGGTGCGGATCGCCGCCTCGACGCCCTTCACCGGGGCGATCCGGCCGAGATAGCCGAGGACCCGGCGCGTCGGGTCGGGGCGGTACCCCTCCGGCGCGACCGTCGCCGCACCGAGCAGCGGATAGGCCACCAGGCTGGTCTCCGGGCTGGTCAGTCCGGCCCGTTGCAGTTCGTCCCGGACGAAGCCGGAGACGCAGACGGCGACCGTCCCGGGTGGGGTCGCCCGGCGCATCACCGCCGTCTTGACCCGACAGTCGGCGCAGATGTCGGCGCAGTTCCCGCTGCCCCGACGGCGGGAGCGCCGCCAGCAGGTGTCGCTCAGGTCGTGGTACGACCGGACCAGCCGGACCCCGTTCGCCCGGGCCCAGCGCAGCAGCCACGGACCGGTACGGGAGATGTTCGTCGCCACCACCACGTCGGGCCGGTACGCCCGCAGCGCGCGGATCTGCCCGGACGCGACCGCCGGCAGCAGCCACGCGGTCAGCAGTTCCAGCGCCCGCCGGAGCGCCGAGTCGGCGTGCACCCGCCGGGCGTACGGCCGCCGCACGGCGTGCACGACGAGCGGCCCGTCCCGGTACACCTCGTCGGCCGGCGCCGGTACGAAGACCGCGACCTCGGCGGTCCGGGCGAGTTCCAGCGCGGCGGACCGGGCGGACCGCTCCGCCCCGCCGACCAGGTTCGGCCACCACCAGTCGGCGAGGACGGCGACCCTGGGCCGGCTCATCTCGGCACCTCGGCCGGCTCGGTCGGCTCGCTCGACTCCGCCGCCGGCTCGCTCGGTTCCGTGGCCGGCTCGGTCGCCCCGGCTGTCGCGGCGGTCTCGTCCGGCCTGGTCAGGCCCCAGATCCGGCCGCGCCAGCCGAGTACGCCGACCAGCAGCACCACGAACGCGGCACCGACGAACGGGATCTGCGCGCCGAGCGGCCCCCGCAACAGCCCGATCTGGCAGGCGGCGAAGATGACGGCGAGCGCGACCGGCAGGTGTGCCGGCGAGCTGTTCAACGCCCGGTCGAGCCGCCGGGCGAGCTTGCCGTAGCAGAAGAACAGCACCACCACGCCGACCAGGCTGAACTCGACGAAGACCTCGGCCCAGAACGGCAGGGCCAGGTTCTGGAACTCGTAACCCCGGCTGTCCGCGACGACGTTCCCGGCGGGGATCGCCTTGCCCTCCCACAGCGACCTCGGCACCCAGAAGAAGAGCGCCGAGATCAGGTGGTGGCCCCAGGTGTGGCCCTGGCTGTCGACGTAGAAGGCGGCGTTGACGGTCTGCTGGAACCCGTCGAAGTCCCAGGTGTAGTAGGCGTCCAGCCCCAGTCGCAGGTTGCCGCGTGACCGGTCGTTGCGGAAGAGGTTGGCCAGGGGATAGAGGACGGCGAGCCCGAGCAGCATCCCGACCGAGAACAACGTCCGCCAGCGTTGCCGCCGGAGCCTGACCAGTGCCAGGCCGGCGGCGAGCATCACACTGAACGACGAGAACCGGTTCGCGGTCAGCGGGTTGTTGTAGACGAGGTTCAGCGCGACCGCGACGGCCGTGGCGAGGGTCAGGATCAGTCGGGCCCGCGCGTCGGCGTAGCCGCGGTTGCGCCAGCAGAGCAGGCAGAGGATCAGCGCGACCACGCTGGTCGCGGCCGGCAGCGTGCTGAACAGCCCGAGGAGCGCGAGGTCCTGGCCGCCGCGCAGCCCCGCCTGCTCGATGGCGCGTTGCAGGTCGTCGCGGCTGGTGAACCGGACCGCCAGCCCGCCGGTGCGGGGCAGGCAGACCACCGCCATCACCAGGGCCAGCCCGGTCAGCACGATCGCCTTCTCGACGGTGACCCGGAGCCGGCCCGACGAGACCTGCCGGGGTGCGGGCAGCCGGCGGGCGTAACCGGCCCAGTACGCGGTGACGGCCAGGATGAGGATCACCTGAGCCGTCACGTAGTGCTGATACAGCGGCAGGTCGGGCCAGGGGAGCCGGCGGTCCCGGATCTGTAGCAGCGGCGCGAAGCCGACCCACACCCCGACGAACGCCCAGAAGGTCACCGCCACCGGTGCGAAGGACTCCGCGACGGTGGCGTGGTAGAGCGCGGCCAGGCAGATCGCCACCACGACCAGGCCGAGCAGCCCGGCCACGGTGGGCCGGGGGAGCACGGTGGTGACGCCGAGGAACACGACCAGCGCGGCCCCGGCCACCGACGCGACGACGGGACCGGTACGCCAGCGGGCGGCGCGGAGGGTCGCGCCGGAGCCGGTTTTCCGGTCAGCGCGCTTCATCGCTGACCCACGACGTCACGTTGGCCGCGAAGACGTCCGCCGAGAAGGCGGCGGCGCGGGCGGTGATCCGGGACGGGTCCAGCTCGTCGAGACGGTGCAGCGCGTCGGCGTACCGGCGCGGGTCCGAGGAGTCGAGCAGGAAGCCGGTCTCCCCGTCGACGACGGTCTCCAGCAGACCGCCGCGCCGGACCCCGAGCACCGGTGTGCCGCAGGCCATCGCCTCGACCGGGATGATGCCGAAGTCCTCGTGCGCGGGGAAGAGCAGTGCCCTGGCACCCCAGTACAGTTCGCGGAGCCGTTCCTGGGACGGGCGGTGCGCGAAGCTGACCGGCACCCGTACCCGGGCGGCGGCCCGCCGCAGCGACTCCTCTGCGGGCCCGGAGCCGGCGATGACCAGCGGCAGGCCGGCGGCGTCGGCGATCTCGATCATCAGATCGAAGTTCTTGTACGGAATCCAGCGCCCCACCCCGAGCAGATAGTCCCGGTTCTGCCGGCGCTGCGACGCGGGCGCGTCCCGGTAGTAGTCCACGTCGACCGGTGGGTTGATCACCCGGGCGTCCCGCCCCCAGAACCGCTGGATGCGCGAGCGCACCTCGGCCGAGTTCGCGGCGTAACTGTGCACGTGGCGGCTGAGTCGCCGGTCGGTACGCCGCAACGCGGTACGGGGCAGCGCGAGGAGCCCGCCGGAGCCGCGCCCGTCGAAGTCGGGACTCCACAGGTAGCGGGCCGGCGAGTGCACGTAGCTGAGATAGCGGGTGTCCTCGTCCTGCCGCAGCTTCACGGTGTGCGCGAACGCGTGGCTGGAGGAGATGACGACGTCGAACCGCTCCCGGGTGAGGGTACGCCAGGTGAGCGGCATCACCGGCAGGGCCAGCGCCTTCGCCCGGCGCAGCGGCGTACGGGCCAGCCAGGACTCCCGGAACTCGAGTCCACGCCGGGCGTCCCGGTCCCGCCAGAGGACGAAACCGGTGGCGTGCGGGATTATCCCGTGCAGCGAGAGGAAGACGTTCTCCGAGCCGCCCGTCGCGCCGAACCACTCGTGTACCAGTGCGACGGAGCGTCCTGCCAGCGGTGTGGTCCGGGCCCCTGATGTCTCCGCAGATGACGCGGCGATCTCCGTTCCTCCCCTCGAACCCCGGGCACGGCCGCGCAGCCGTCGGTGAGCCGCCCGGAGTGCACCCGGCATCGGTCGCGCCGGCACGTGGCGTTGGCGGTAGCCCTGGCCGTGCGGCGAGCCGCGCCAGATAGTAGTACAGGCGCTCACTGCGGCACGGGCCTCACCGGTACCGGTCCGGTTCCACTCCGTCCGGTACCGGCGACTCTCGCGGTCGTTAACCCGCTCTGCCCCGGGCGTACCGTTGGACGCGGCCGGCGACGGCGACGAGGAGGACTCCGACGGCCGCCGAGAGCAGATAGCGGAGCCACTGCGCGGAATTCTCGACCGCGTCCCCGTCGACGTCGAGCCGGTGCTGTGCCCGCTCCCGGTACGTCTGCGCGGAGCTGTGCGAGGGTGCCAGCCGGAGGAGGTCGTCGAACCGTCGGATCGCCGTCGAGAACTGTCCCGCGAAGTAGGCGTGCAGCCCGTCCCGGTAGGCGCGGTCGACCTCGCTCAACCGGTTCGCGACTCCGGTACCGGCGAGCAGTGCGGCGACGGCCGTGGCGGGGACGAGTCGCCGGTTCCGGCCATCGGTCGCCGACGGGTCGCGGTCGGCGATGGCGAGGAGCCGACCCTCGGGGTCCAGCACCGGACTGCCCCGGAAGCTCGGCCCCAGGCCGTCGCCGGCCAGCCGATCCGGTGCGGCGGCGGCGACCTCGACCGGTCGGGCCCGCTGCCGGTACTCGTCGGAGCCGGTGTCGGGCTCGTCGGGTCCGTACCCCAGGACCACGACCTGGCTGCCCGGTTTCGGGTCGGCACCGGCGTGCACCTCGATCGCCGACAGGCCCGACCGGGACATCTTGACCAGGGCGAGGCCCTGCTCCACGCCGAGCAGGGTGGTCCGGATCGCGGGCGTGGCGGTGCTTCCCGGCCGGGCGACGCCGAGCTGCCCCCAGAGTGTCGACGCGGGTTGCTGGCCGGGACGCAGACCCGTGAAGGTGGCCGTCTCGCCGATGCTGCGGACGAAACCCTCCACCCCGTCGGCGGGCAGTCGCGCCGCCCCGACGAGGGTCTGTGCCAGCGCGTACCGGGCGTCGGCCAGCAGTTCCCGCTCGTCGGGCCGTACGCAGCCGCCGGCGGTGACGACGTGTCCGTCCGGGTTGACGATCACGCCACTGCACCGGCGGTGTACGGTCACCCGCTCCTGTCGGCTCGTGCCGTCCGGTTCGGCGTACCGCAGGTAGCCGGTGAACGTCGCCTCCAGATAGACGGTGCTCCGGCCGGCGACCGCGGTTGCCGGTTCGTTCGGGGTGAGTCCCGGTGCCGCGCTCGCGGGTGGGCCGGCCATGGCGACCGCGACGAGCGCGACCGCCGCCGCCGACGCCATCGCCGCGCTGCCCGGCCGAGCCGGCCCGGCTACGCTGGCCCGAGGGATTCGCCGTCGACCCGACCAGGCACGCCGGCCGGCGTCGGTGTCCCGGTGCGACGAGGTCGGCGCTGCGCCGCGATGGACGTCTCTGCTCACTGCCGGCCCGGATCCGTTCTCGGCTGCGCACACATGCGATTCAAGATTGTCGATCTGCAATCAGAAGATCAACGTATCACGGAGGTAGTTCGCGACCCGACGGATCTGGCCGGCGCCGTCCACCGGCGAGGTCATCCGGAGCACGATCTGGCGGTCGACATCGGCACCGGTGCGGTAGTAGCCGATCAGGACCAGCCCGTAGCGTCGCTCCGGAGTCCCCTCAAGATGGAACGACTCGGCGTAGAGGGCGGACCCTCCGGCGCGGTTCCATTGCAGCCCCCAGGCCTCCTCGGCCAGGCGCATCCGGTAGCGCGAGTCGCCGTCGCACGGCGAGCAGGACCGGACCACCAACTCGCCGCCGATCTCCGGCCCCGAACCCGGCGGTACCCCGCAGTTGTACTTCGCGTACCCCTCGGCCTGTCCGGCCGGCGTGCACTGCCAGGCCTGCGGAGTCTTGAGCGGGAAGCCGAGACCTTCGAGTTCGAGGGTGTGGAAGGGGAAACTCGGATTGAACTTCGGCCAGTCCGCCGGCCACTTCACCTCCTTCGGCGGCTCCTTGCCCGGCGCGACCGGCGGGGCGGTGGGGATCGCCACGGCGGACGGGGTGGGGCTGACCGACTCGGGGGCAGCGGTCGGTCGCGGCTCGGGGTCGTCGCCGTTGGCGGCCAGGGCGAAGATCGTCCCACCGCCGACCAGGAGCAGCACGACGAGTGCGGCGATGCCGATCCAGAGCCGGTTGCGGCGCGGCTTCGGTTCGGAGGGGACGATGTGCCGCACCGGCGAATAGAGCGGGTCGTATCCGGACGGGCTCGGCGACGGGTCGGCCGGGTACGCCTGCGGCATCTCGGGGAGCGGCTGCGGCGGCCCGGAGATGGAGTCCGGCGGTACCGAGACCTGGTAGGGCGGCCCGGAGTTCTGGTAGGGCGGCGCCGAACTCTGGTACGGCGGAGTGGAGATCTGGTGCGGTGGTGCCGAGGTCTGGTGCGGTGGTGCCGACGTCTGGTGCGGCGGCGCCGAGGTCTGGTGCGGCGGTGCCGAGGTCTGGTGCGGCGGCGCCGACGTCGGGGTGGCGTTCACCGGCGGCGTCGACTGTGGTGGCCCGGCCTGCCAGGGGGTCGGGGGCGGCACGCCCGGGGTGAGCCGGGTGGTGGGGCTGGCCAGTTCCTCGTCGTCGGCCGTCACGGAGCCGGTCGAGCCGGAGCCGTCCGTCGAGCCGGTGGCGTTCGGCGCGACGACGGCGGTCTTCATGGTCGGCGACTCGTCGTCTCCGAGCTGCTCCTGGGCGGGCCGGCACTCCATGCCCAGCGCCGCGAACAGCCGCTCGGCGCCGTTGGCCTCGCTGGCGGCGTAGGCGACCCAGGGCGCGGGGGCGGCGAATTCTGCGTGCACGTAACGGGGACCGCTCGAACCGGGCTGCGCCAGTGCGTGCGCGGTGCCGACGAAGGCGTCCCGCCAGCGCTGGTCACTCGCGACGGCGGCGTCCAGCACAGCCACCGTGTACGAGTTGCCCTGCCCGTCGATGGCGGACCAGACGCTGCCGACCTGGCAGAGGCTGACCGCCTCGATGAACTGGTACGGACCCACTGGCTGCATCCCAACCCACTTCCGCTTCGCCCTGTGCGGATCCTAGCGAGGCGAGACCAGTGCGCCCGAGGCCCCTCCAAGGGGTCCGGTGGTCGGGTAGTGCCCGCCGCAGTCGTCCGGTGATAGTACATGGGTACTGACTCAGGGTGTTCGGCGCGACGGGGACGAAGTGGACAGTGCCCGGACGACCGTCCGCTCGGTCGGGTCCCGGGGACGAATCGGGTGTCAGCCCATTGCCGCGAGCAGCTCCCGGGAGGCCCGTTCGGCCACCCGGCACGCCTCGGCGCAGATCCGGCAGTGCTCGTGCATCTTGGCGTGCCGCTCGCACTCCTCGGCGCAGGACCGGCAGGCGGTCGCGCACGCCTCGAGCAGGCTGCGGCTGAGGTTCGCGTCGTAGCCGGTGTGCCGGGACAGCACCCGGGCGGTGGCGGAGCAAACGTCGGCGCAGTCCAGGTCGGTCCGGATGCACTTGACGAGCTGGGCGACGTCCGCCTCGCTCAGGCAGGCGTCCGCGCACGAGGTGCAGGCCTGGGCGCAGGCGAGCAGCGCGTCGATCGACCTGGCCAGCAGGTCGCGGTCGAGGTTGATCTCTCCTGGGTACGTGGCCAGCATGGGTCGGGTGGCGGCAGTCATCTCCGCGCCTCCTCGCGTCGGCGGTCGGCTCCGCGTTCGTGGGCCGTCCACCTGCCGATACCCGGTGCCGCCGAGGTTCATTCGGGGCGCGACCGGGCGGGCAGTCTCGCCGGCTGGGACTGTCGAGCTGCCCCGTTTGGGCGCCCCTCGACTTCGTACCCGTGCTCTGGTCCCCGGTGTCCCCTCGGTGCCGGCCGCTCCCGCCGCCCGCTCGGTCGCCCGGTCGCGGCGTCGCTGCCCCGCCTGACGTTGCTTGCCCGGCGTGACGTCGGTTGCCCGGCCTGGGCGTCCGGGTCCGGCCTGATGTCGGTTGCGCCGCCTAGAATCGCTACCGGATCGCGCTGTTCCGTGCCGAGCTGTCGAGCGAACCGCGGAGGACCGGATATGGACGCCGCAACCGGTGCTGACGACGACCGACCGTCCGGGCCCGTGCCGGAGGGCGGCGCCCCGTTCCTGATGAGCGCCTGCCTGGCCGGCACCCGGTGCGCCTACGACGGCGGCGCCGCGAAGGAGGAGGTCGCGCCCGCCGCCGACGCCCGGGTCCGACTGGTCTGCCCGGAGGTGATGGGTGGGCTGCCGACCCCGCGCGACCGTGCGGAGATCGTCGGCGGGGACGGCTTCGACGTCCTGGACGGCCGTGCCCGGGTGCTGACCCACCGGGGCGAGGACGTCACCGAGGAGTACCTGGCGGGTGCCCGGCGGACCCTGCGGATCGCCCGGGCCACCGGGGCGGCAGGGGCGGTACTCCAGGACTACAGCCCCTCCTGCGGCTGCCGGCAGATCAGTGACGGGACGTTCCGGCGCAACCGGGTGGCGGGCCAGGGTGTCACGGCGGCCCTGTTGCTGCGCAACGGGTTCCGGGTCGTGGCGCACCACGAGTACGACGCCTCGGCGCCGTTCCCGCCCGACCCGGCGACACCCCGGGCCTGAGCGCCGAACGACCCGGGACCGAGCGCCGAAAGGCATCGAGGCGGGGTGTCGAAGCCATTCACGTCGACCGTTCGACGTGCCGGATCGACCGCTCGACGCCTCGACGTACTACCTGCGGATTCCCCGGTCTCCCGTTACTGAAGCGTTACGGTGTACGGTTTGACTGCTCCAATGTTAGCGGTAACACTCGGCTCGCGACGTGATCGCGACCAGACCGTCGGGGCTGGCAGGAGCCATGCCCCAAGTAGGAGAGGTGGACATGCCGCCGGCCACGCATCCGCAGATCTGGTTCCTCACCGGCAGCCAGCACCTGTACGGTCCGGAGACCCTCGACCAGGTCGCGTCCCAGTCGCAGCAGATCCTGCGTACGCTCACCGGCTCGGGTCAGATCGTCGCGGACATCGTCTGGAAACCCGTCCTCACCGAGGCGTCGGCGATCCGCGCGGTCCTGCTGGAGGCGAACGCCGACCCCGGCTGCCTCGGCGTGATCGCCTGGATGCACACCTTCTCGCCGGCCAAGATGTGGATCACCGGCCTGGACGCGCTGCGCAAGCCCCTGCTGCACCTGCACACCCAGCTCAACGAGGCGCTGCCCTGGGAGTCCATCGACATGGACTTCATGAACCTCAACCAGGCCGCCCACGGTGACCGGGAGTTCGGCTTCATCCAGACCCGACTCGGGCTGGCCCGCAAGACCGTCGCCGGACACGCCTCCGACCCGACCGTGGTGACCCGGATCGACGAGTGGGCCCGCGCCGCGCTCGGCTACGCGCACCTGCGCAACCTCCGGCTGGCCCGGTTCGGCGACAACATGCGCGACGTCGCCGTCACCGAGGGCGACAAGGTGGAGGCGGAGCTGCGCTTCGGCGTCTCGGTGAACACCTACGGGGTCAACGACCTGGTCGAGGTGGTGGACCGGGTCGCCGACCAGGAGGTCGAGCGCCTGGTCGGCGAGTACGCCGACACCTACCGGCTCGCCCCGGAGCTGGCCAAGGACGGCGACCGGCACGAGTCGCTGCGGTACGCGGCCCGGATCGAGGCGGGCCTGCGGGAGTTCCTCGTCGACGGCGGGTTCGGGGCGTTCACCACGAACTTCCAGGATCTCGGCGGGCTGCGGCAACTGCCCGGACTCGCCGTACAGCGGCTGATGGCCGACGGCTACGGCTTCGGCGGCGAGGGCGACTGGAAGACCTCGACCCTGCTCGCCGCAGTCAAGGCGATGGGTGCCGGATCGCCCCGGGGCACCTCGTTCATGGAGGACTACACCTATCACTTCGGGCCGGGCGAGCCGAAGATCCTCGGCGCGCACATGCTGGAGGTCTGCCCCAGCATCGCGAGCGCCCGCCCGTCCTGCGAGATCCATCCGCTCGGCATCGGCGGCCGTGAGGATCCGGTCCGGCTCGTCTTCGACGCCACCCCCGGCCCCGGGGTGGTGATCGGGATGGCCGATCTCGGCGAGCGGTTCCGCCTCGTCGCCAACGAGATCGAGGTGGTGCCGCCGGACGAGCCGATGCCCCGGCTCCCGGTCGCCCGGGCGGTGTGGAAGCCGGCGCCGTCGCTGAGCACCTCGGCCGAGTCGTGGCTCACCGCCGGGGGGCCGCACCACACGGTGCTGACCCAGGCGGTGGGTTCGGCCACGCTGCGCGACTTCGCCGACATGCTGCACACCGAGCTGGTGCTGATCGACGAGCGGACCACGACCGCCGACTTCCGGGACCGGCTGCGCTGGAACCAGGCATACCACCGACTCGCCCAGGGTCTGCCCGGCCGGGGCTGACCCGACCGGCGGGGCACGCACCCGGGGGCACGTCGCCCGGGCGGCCGTGAGACCGTCACCCGCACCGGCCCGCCGACCGTCCCGTGACCCGGGCCGGCGGCGGACCGGGACCCGCACGCCGTACCAGGAAATGGAGGACCAGATGAAATTCGTCCGGCTCGCGGCGGTGGCCAGCGCCGCCACGCTCGCCGTCGCGCTCACCGCGTGCGGATCGAGCACCAAGACCGTGGACCAGGAGGCCGGCTCCGGCGACAACGCCGGGGCGCTCGTCGGGGTCACCATGCCGACGAAGTCCTCCGAGCGGTGGATCCACGACGGCAACAACGTCAAGGCGGGCCTGGAGAAGCTCGGCTTCAAGGTCGACCTCCAGTACGCCCAGGACGACATCCCCACCCAGGTGGCCCAGATCGAGAACCAGATCACCAAGGGCGCCAAGGTGCTGATCATCGCCTCGATCGACGGCACCGCCATCACCACCCAGTTGCAGAACGCGGCGGACAACAAGATCCCGGTCATCGCGTACGACCGGCTGATCCGCAACAGCCCGAACGTCGACTACTACGCCACCTTCGACAACTTCAAGGTCGGGGTGCAGCAGGCGACCTCGCTGCTGGTCGGGCTGAAGCTGAAGAACGAGGACGGCAGCGACGGCACCGCCAAGGGCCCGTTCAACATCGAACTCTTCGCCGGCTCGCCGGACGACAACAACGCCACCTTCTTCTTCAACGGCGCGATGTCGGTGCTCCAGCCGTACATCGACAAGGGCACCCTGGTGGTCAAGAGCGGGCAGAAGGACTTCAAGACCGTCGCGATCCTGCGCTGGGACGCCGGCACCGCCCAGCGCCGGATGGAGGACCTGCTGACCAAGACGTACAGCAGCGGGGTGAAGGTCGACGGCGTGCTCTCGCCGTACGACGGGCTGTCGATCGGCATCCTGTCGGCGCTGAAGAGCAACGGCTACGGCACCACCGGGCAGCCGTACCCGATCGTGACCGGGCAGGACGCCGAGGTCGCCTCGGTGAAGTCCATCATCGCCGGTGAGCAGTACTCGACCATCTACAAGGACACCCGGCAGCTCGCCGAGGTGGCGATCAAGATGGCCGACGCGGTGCTCAAGGGGAGCAAGCCCGAGGTCAACAACGAGAAGGACTACGACAACGGCAACAAGGTCGTGCCCTCCTTCCTGCTCGACCCGGTGATCGTCAACAAGGCCAACTACAAGGCGGCGCTGATCGACACCGGCTACTACAAGCCGGAGCAGCTCCAGTAGTACGGTCGCGGCGGTCGCCCCGGGTCCGATCCCCGCGAGGCGCCCGCCGCACCATGCCGGCCCCGACACCGGCGCCCCCGGCCCACCCACCGACCCAAAAGGCGATCCATTGGCATGACCGACGACATTCTGCGGATGCGGGACATCACCAAGACCTTTCCCGGGGTACGCGCGCTGCACGAGGTCAGCCTCTCGGTGCGCCGGGGTGAGATCCACGCGATCTGCGGCGAGAACGGCGCCGGGAAGTCCACCCTGATGAAGGTGCTCTCCGGGGTCTACCCGCACGGCTCGTACTCCGGGGAGATTTCCTTCGACGGCGAGCCCTGCGAGTTCGCCGACATCCGGGACAGCGAGCGGCGCGGCATCGTCATCATCCACCAGGAGCTGGCGCTCTGCCCGCAGCTCTCGATCGCCGAGAACATCTTCCTCGGCAACGAGCGGGCCAGCCGTGGGCTGATCGACTGGAACCGGACCAACCACGAGGCCGCCGAGCTGCTGGCCCGGGTCGGACTCCACGAGAACCCGGTGACCCAGGTCAGCGACATCGGCGTCGGCAAGCAGCAGCTCGTCGAGATCGCCAAGGCGCTTTCCAAGCGGGTCCGGCTGCTCATCCTCGACGAGCCCACCGCCGCGCTCAACGACCGGGACTCGGCGCACCTGCTCGACCTGCTGCGCGGCCTGCGCGACCAGGGCATCACCTGCGTGATCATCTCGCACAAGCTGAACGAGATCGCCGCGATCGCCGACCGGATCACCATCCTGCGGGACGGCCGGACGATCGAGACCCTGGACCCCGCCACCGACGTGGTGACCGAGGACCGGATCATCTCCGGGATGGTGGGCCGGGACCTCGACCACCGGTTCCCGCCGCGCGAGCCGCGGATCGGCAGCGAGGTGCTGCGGATCGAGGACTGGACGGTGCACAGCCCCAACCAGCACGGCCGGGTGGTGGTCTCGAACGCCAACCTCACGCTGCGGCGCGGCGAGATCGTCGGGCTGGCCGGGCTGATGGGGGCCGGCCGTACCGAGCTGGCGATGAGCGTCTTCGGGCGGTCGTACGGGACGGACATCTCCGGCCGGCTGGTCAAGGACGGTCGGGAGATCACCGTACGGTCGGTGCGGGACGCGATCCGGCACGGCATCGCGTACGCGACCGAGGACCGCAAGCGGTACGGCCTCAACCTGATCGAGGACATCAAGCGGAACGTCTCGGCCGCCGGTCTGAGCCGGCTGGCCCGGCGCGGCTGGGTCGACGACCACCGGGAGTTCCAGGTCGCCGACGAGTTCCGGGCCAGCATGAACATCAAGGCGCCGAGCGTGCTGAGCGTGACCGGCAAGCTCAGCGGCGGCAACCAGCAGAAGGTCGTACTCTCGAAGTGGATCTTCACCAATCCGGACGTGCTGATCCTCGACGAGCCGACCCGGGGCATCGACGTCGGCGCCAAGTACGAGATCTACTCGATCATCAACCGGCTCGCCGACGAGGGCAAGGCCATCCTGGTCATCTCGTCGGAGCTGCCCGAGCTGCTCGGCCTCTGCGACCGCATCTACACCCTCTCCGCCGGCCGGGTCACCGCCGAGGTGCCCCGCGCGGAGGCGACCCAGGAACACCTGATGCGGTACATGACCAAGGGCCAGGCCGACCACGGCGACGCCCGCACCACCTCGGACGACCCCGACCCGGCGGACGCCGCCGGACGTCCGAGCGGACCGACGAACGGACAGGAGTAGACCTCGATGAGCGCCACCGCACCCACCAACGCCGATGTCGCGGTGAGCGGCCCCGGTCTCGGTGAACCGTCCGCCCCGGCCGGCGGTCCCGGCCGACGGCTGTCGATCAACCTGCGGCAGAGCGGCATCTACGTCGCCTTCGCGTTGATCGTGCTGCTCTTCTCGGTGCTGACCGACGGGGCCCTGCTCCAGCCGCAGAACATCTCCAACATCGTCGTGCAGAACTCGTACGTGCTGATCCTGGCGATCGGCATGATCCTGATCATCATCGCCGGGCACATCGACCTCTCCGCCGGCTCGGTGGTGGCGGTCACCGGGGCGGTCGCGGCCGTGCTGATGGTGGAACACGACGTACCGTGGCCGCTGGCCCTGCTGATCACCCTCGTCGTCGGCGGCCTGATCGGTGCCTGGCAGGGCTTCTGGATCGCCTACTTCGGCATCCCGGCCTTCATCGTGACCCTGGCCGGGATGCTGCTCTTCCGGGCGCTCACCCTGACCGTCCTCGGCAACCAGGGCATCGGCCCGTTCCCGGACCCGGTGCGTACCCTCGCCAACGGCTTCACCGAGGGCTACCTCGGCAACGTCGGGCTCGGCCCGCTGGGCGGCGCCGACCTGTTCAGCCTGCTGGTCGGGATCGCCGCGATGGCCGGCATCGTCCTGGTGCAGTGGCGCGGCCGGATGGCCCGGCTCGGCTACCAGCAGACCGTCGAGCCGCTGCCGCTCTTCGTCCTCAAGCTCGCCCTGGCCGGCGTCGTGGTGATGACGGTGATCGTGCAGTTGGCCCGGTTCAAGAACCTGCCCTGGGTGCTGATCCTGCTCGCCGGGCTGATCCTGGCGTACTCGCTGCTGACCAGCCGGGCCGTCTTCGGCCGGCAGATCTACGCCGTCGGCGGCAACCTCCAGGCCGCGACCCTGAGCGGCGTCAAGGTCAAGTCGGTGATCTTCTGGATCTTCGTCAACATGGGCGTGCTCTCCGCGCTCGCCGGCATCATCTTCGCCGGCCGGCTCAACCAGGCCGGCCCGACCGCCGGCAACGCCTTCGAACTCGACGCCATCGCGGCGGCGTTCATCGGCGGGGCGGCCGTGCAGGGTGGCGTCGGCAAGGTGGTCGGGGCGATCACCGGTGGCCTGATCATGGGCGTGATCAACAATGGCATGTCGCTGATGGGCGCGCCGAGCGAGCGGGTGATGCTGGTCAAGGGCGCCGTACTCCTCGCCGCGGTGGCCTTCGACGTCTGGACCAAGCGCCGCGCCGGAGCCTCCCGGTAACTCGCTCGCCGGACCGAGCTGCCGTTCCCCGGTGCTCGCCCGGCGAGCCGTACCGTCCGGGAGCACGCTGCCGCATACGGTAGATATCCGGACGAATTCGGGTCGGGTGCGTGTCGAGGCGCCGGGCGCCCCGCTGCGCCGCGATCCCCGCGCAGGAGGCAGGAGGCAGGTCGATGGTCGATCCGGTACGCGCCCCGGCGACCGGGCCCGGCCGGCGTGTCCCGGCGGTCGGCCGCGCCGGCTGAGATGGACTGGGCGGGATGGGCACTCTTCGGGGTGGTGGCCACCGCCGCGCTCACCGCGGCGATGATCGCCGCGCAACTCGCCGGGCTCACCCGGGTCGACCTGCCGCTGATCCTCGGCACCCTGGTCACCGAGGACCCCGACCGGGCCCGGGTGGCCGGGTTCTTCATCCACCTGCTGACCGGTCAGGGGTTCGCGCTCGGCTACGCCGCGACGTTCGCCCTGCTCGGACGGGCCACCTGGTGGCTCGGCGCGCTGCTCGGCATGGTGCACGTCGGCATCGCGCTGACGGTACTGCTGCCGCTGCTGCCCGGCGTACATCCCCGGATGGCCTCGGCCAGGGCCGGCCCGGCCAGTACGGCGGTGCTGGAGCCGCCCGGCCTGCTCGCCCTGAACTACGGGATGCAGACCCCGACGGTCACGGTGGCCGTGCACCTCCTCTACGGGGCCGTCCTCGGGCTGCTCCTCCAGGCCCGATGAGCCCGGTCGGCGCGGCCGGGCCGGCACCGCCGATCGCGGACTACGGGCTGCTCGGCGACACCCGCACGGCGGCCCTGGTCTCCAGCGCCGGCGCGATCGACTGGATGTGCGTACCCCGCTTCGACGGCGCGCCCCTGTTCGGCAGGCTCGTCGGCGGTCCGGCGGCCGGCACCTACCGGATCGGCCCGGCCCGACCCGCCGAGCTGGTCGAGCGGCGGTACCGGCCGGACAGCACCACCCTGCGGACCACCTGGGCGATCGGAGAGCGACGCCTCACCCTCACCGAGGGGATGGTCGCCGAGGTCACCGGTCGACTGCTGCCGACGACCCTGCTGGTCCGGCGCCTCCACGCCGAGGGCGGCCCCGCCGACGCCGTCGTCGAGTTCGACCCCCGGCTCGGCGCCGGCCACCGGCCGCCCCGGACACGACGGCACGGGCCGGTCTCGGTCTGCGAGTGGAATGGACTCGCGGTCTCGCTGAGCTGCGCTCCCGGGCCGGTCGTCGAAGCCGGCCGGCCGGCCCCGATCACCGTCCACCCGGGCCGGCCGGTCACCTTCGTACTGGTGGTGGCCCACCGGGAACCACTGGTCCAGGTGGATCCGGAGGCGGCCTGGGAACTGCTGCGCGCCGACGAGACGTACTGGCGGACCTGGGTCGCCGACCTCGACCCCGAACTGCCGTTCCGGGACGCGGTGGCGCGTAGCCTGCTCACCCTGCGGCTGTTGACCCACTCGCCGTCGCATGCCCCGGTCGCCGCGCCGACCACCTCGCTGCCGGAGCAGCCCGGCGGGGTACGGAACTGGGACTACCGCTACGTCTGGCCCCGGGACGCCAGCATCGGCATCGCCGCCTTCCTCGGCGTCGGCAAGCCCGACCAGGCCCGGGGCTTCCTCGCCTGGCTGTTGCGGGCCAGCCGGTTGCAGCGACCGCGCCTGCCGGCACTGTTCACCCTGGACGGACTGCGGGTGCCGGCGGAGCGGCAGCTCGACGGCTGGCCCGGCTACGCCGGCAGCATCCCGGTACGCGTCGGCAACGGTGCCGCCGGCCAGCACCAGCTCGACGGCTACGGCTGGATCGTCGACGCCGGCTGGGTATACGCGCGGGGCGGACACCGCCTCGACGCCGAGACCTGGCGGGCGGTACGCGGCTTCGCCGACGTGGTCGCCCGGCGCTGGCCGGAACCCGACGCCGGCATCTGGGAGCTGCGCCACCCCACCCAGCAGGTGCACTCCAAGCTGATGGGCTGGCTCGCGCTGGACCGGGCGCTGCGGATCGCCGAGACCCATCCGATCCCGGACCGGCAGCGGCGACGCTGGCGCGACGCCCGACAGGCGATCGTCGACGACGTGCGGGTGCACGGCGTCGACCCCGAGCGGGGCAACTACGTCCGCGGCTACGGATCCCGGGAAGTCGACGCCGCGCTGCTGGTACTCCCACTGCTCGGCATCGAGGACGCCGGTTCGCCCCGGGTGGAGCGCACCATCGAGGCGATCCGGAGCGACCTGGGCGCGGGCGGTCCGCTGCTCTACCGCTACCCGCCCGGCCGGGACGGCCTGCCCGGCTCCGAGGCGGCCTTCCTGCCCTGCTCCTTCTGGCTGGTCCAGGCGCTCGCCGGCACCGGGCGGCGGGCCGAGGCGGTCGAGCTGTTCCGGGCACTCCTCGACCGGGCGAGCCCGTTGGGTCTCTACGCCGAGGAGATGGACCCGGTGACCGGCGCCCACCTCGGCAACTATCCGCAGACCCTCACCCACGCCGCACTCGTGCAGGCCGTACTCGCGATCCGGTCGGCACCGGTTTCCTAGCGGTGCGCGGCCGGGGAGTGCGGTGCCGGGTGGCCGGCGACGCCCGGGCGGGGACCTGCGGGGGTGCGCGGCTTTCGTACGATTCCCATCGTCCGAGGACACCGGATCGGAAGGCAGGCCGTGGACTCGTCTCTCGCGCTCCTCATCGGCGCCACCGCCGTCTGTGCCGGCGCCGTCGGCTACCTGGTCCCACCGCGCGCCCTCGGGCCGCGTCACGCCGCCGTGGCCGTCGCGGTCGGCGTCACCGGGAGCTTCCTGCTGATGCTTCTCCTCGCCAGCGTGGCGCTTCCGGCGGTGCTGGGATTCGTCGCCCTCTTCGCCGCCGCCGTCGCCTATCCGGTCTTCCGCCGCGACCTCGGTCCCCGCCGGGCCGGTGTGGCCGCCGCCGGCTCGGCGGCCGTCGTCACCGTGAGCTTCCTCTTCGTGGTCTACCTCGCCGTGATCGCCTTCATCGCCGCCATCGGCGTCTACCTGTTGCTCCGGGACCGGGTCCGGATCGCCCCAGCGCTGATCATGACCGGTACCACCCTCGGCGGGCTGCTCGCCGCCTCGGCGCTGGTCTTCTGGGTCAGCCTCACCTACGTCATGTGACACCACCGCTCAGCACGCGCGGCGGATCAGGTGCTTCCGCTGTACTGCCGGGCGGCGGCGATGAGGGCGGGGAGCACCTCGGCCGCGGTTCCGCGCAGGTTGATCGCGCAGACCGGGTCGAGCGGCGTCGGTTCCGGGTTCACCTGGATCACGGTGGCACCGGAGCGTGCCGCGATCCCGGGGATCTCGGCGGCCGGATAGACGACCCCGGAGGTGCCGACCGCCAGCAGTACGTCGCAGCCGGCGGCGGCCCTGATCGCCGCGCTCAACGCCGCCTCCGGGAGCGCCTCGCCGAACCACACCACGCCGGGCCGGACCAGCGCACCGCAGCGGGTGCAGCGCGGCGGCGGCAGCCGGCCGCCCTCGCCCGGATCGACGGCCCCGGCGTCCTCGCCCGGATCGACGGCCCCGGCGTCCTCGCCCGGATCGACGGCCCCGGCGTCCTCGCCCGGATCGACGGCCCCGGCGTCCTCGCCCGGATCGACGGTCCCGCCGTCCTCCGGCTCCGTCAGGGCGGCCGGGTGGGCGGCCGCGGCGATGCACCGGGGAGCGAAGAGGCTGCCGTGCAGGTGCACCGGGGAAGCGGAGCCGGCCCGCTCGTGCAGGTCGTCGACGTTCTGGGTCACCACCACCGTGTCGGGGACCAGCGCCTGGAGGGCGGCAATGGCGAAGTGCCCCGGATTCGGCTCGGCCCGGCGTACCCGGGCGCGCCGCCACTCGTACCAGCCCCACACCAGGTCCGGGTCGGCGTGGAACGCCTCCGGGGTGGCGAGTCGCGCCGGAGCGAAGCGGGCCCACAACCCGGTGAGGTCGTCCCGGAAGGTCGGTACGCCGCTCTCGGCCGACATCCCGGCACCGGTGAAGACGACGACCCGACGAGCCCGGGCGAGCAGCCCGGCGGCCTCGGATGGCAGAACCTGCTCCATCCGATAGATCCTGCCACCGGCGAAGCGGGGTGGCGCACGCCCGTTCGGCACCACCGGCGGCGCCCCGAGCCGATCCCTTCACCGTGCCCGCTCCTGCACCGCCTCCCGGTAGAGCTCCACCAGCGTCCGCCCGTGCGCCGCCCAGGACCGGGGAGCGACACCGGCCGCCGCCGGGGGTGGGCCGGCGGCGAGGGACTCGTCGATCGCCCGGGCCGTCGCCTCCACGTCGTCCGGGTCGACCAGCCGCGCCGCCGCGCCGAGCAGCTCCCGGTAGGTGGGGATGTCGGCGGCGACCACCGGCGCCCCGGCAGCCAGCGCCTCCAGCGGCGGAAACCCGAAACCCTCGCTGGCCGAGAGACTGACCACGGCACCGGCCCGCCGGTACAGCGCCTGCAACGCGCCGTCCTGGACTGCGCCGAGCAGCACCGCGTCGGTGCCGACCGGATGCTCGGCGACCTGATCGGCACCGGTACCGCCGGGCGCGAAGTCGCCGCCCACCAGGACCAGCGGTACGCCGCGACGCCGGCTGGTCGTCCGGGCGTACGCGTCCAGCACGGCACCGATCCGCTTGTGCGCCCGGGCCAGCCCGACGTAGAGGACGAACCCGTGCAGCGGCGGTACCGCCCCGTCCGGCGGTGCCGGTGCGGCCAGCAGATGGTCGCTGCCCCAGGAGCTGACCCGCAGTGGCGCGTCCGCCCGTACGCTGGCCCGGAACTGCCCGGCGACCGTCTCGGTCGGTACGACGATCCGGGCCGCCGTCGCCGCGAGGTGCGCCATCATCAGGCCGTAGTACTCCTCGTGGGCCGAGGCGGGGCGCGTCCGGGCGGCCGGTGCCGGCGGGGTCAGTACGCGCAGTTCCGCCACCGCCCGGCGCAGCGCCGCGAGGTCGGCGGCACCGAACCGCGCGGCGAACGCCTGGTCCGAATAGCAGAGACCGGGATCGAGCAGCCGGACGACGTCGTGCACGGTCACCACCAGCGGGATGCCGGGATCGGGCCACGGGATCCGGTAGTCGAACAGGTGGATCACGTCCGCGTCGAAGCGTCGGGCGGCGTCGAGCAGCTCGTCCGCCTCCGCCGAGCCGTACCGGGGTGTCCCGGTCGGCGCCAGGACGTCGAGCCGGATCCGACCGGCGGACCGCAGCGCCGCGACGGTGCAGCGGGTGTAGCGACCGATGCCGTCGGGAGCGTCGATCCGCCCGTCCACCAGCACCCGGATCACCGCCGCCACCTCACTGGACATGGTGCGAACGAATGCATGGCCATCTATCCTTCCTGGCATGGGGCCGGGTCGCGCCAGCACGGCCCGCCCGGTGACCGTCGCCGGTTCTCCGGTGCTCGTCACGGGCGGAGCCGGCTTTCTGGGCATCGCCGTGGTCCGGCGGCTGCGTGCCGCCGGCCAGTCGGTCGCCATCCTCGACGACGGCAGCGCGGGCACGCTGCGCCGGCTGCACGCGTTCGCCGACGACGCCGGGGTGGTGCACCACCGGGCGAGCATCTGCGACGCCGACACGGTGGCCGAGCTGCACCGTGCCGTACGGCCCTGGGCCGTGGTCCACCTGGCGGCGAAGCACTTCATCCCGGACTGCGAGCGCGATCCGGAGGAGACCGCCCGGGTGAACGTCTCCGGTACGGCCAGCCTGCTCGCCGCCTGGCGGGCCCACCGTCCCCGGCGGTTCGTCTTCGCCTCCTCCGCGGCCGTCTACGCCGACTCCACCGGGCCGCTCTCCGAACGTTCCCGGTGCGCGCCGTGCACCGTCTACGGCGAGACCAAGCTGGCCGGGGAGCGGCTGGTGCACCGGCACGCGGCCCGGCACGGGGTGGCCGCGCTCTCGGTCCGGCTCTTCAACCTCTACGGCCCGGCCCCGACCGCCGACCATCTGGTCCCGACGACGATCGCCCAGGCCCGGGCCGGTGGCGGGTTGCACCTGGGCGACCTGCGGACGGTACGCGACTACGTCTTCGTCGAGGACGCCGCCGACGCGGTCGTGGCGCTGCTGGCCCGGGGCGCCACCGGCCGGGTGAACGTCGGCACCGGTCGGGGCAGCACCGGCCGGGAGGTGGTGGCCGGAATCCTGGAGGTGCTCGGGCTCTCCGGCACGGTCGCGCGCGATCCGGCCCGTACCCGGGTGTCGGACAGCCCGACCGTGGTCGCCGACATCCGTCGGCTCCGCGCGCTGCTGCCGGCGTGGCGGCCGGTTCCGCTCCGCGAGGGCCTGGCGCGTACGGTACGGCTGCCAGCGGTCGAGCCTCGGCACGGCGCGGTCAGCGGTGCGTACCGGACGGCATCGGATCCGGCGCCGGCAGCCAGGTCAAAAGCTCCGGCCGACGGGCCCGCAACTGCACCGCCAGCCGTCGGGCGGCCGCCGGGCGGCGCTGGTTGAGCAGGTCGAACCGGCGTCGGGCCAGCATCAGCGGCAGCAGCCGGTCGAGCTGCTCGTGGTCGACCCCCGCGCCGTAACCGGCGACGGCCGATTCCACGGTGCCGCCGAGACCGAGGTCGACCGCGATGCACCAGGCCAGGTCGAGCATGGGCGGCCCGACCTGGATGGCGCCCGGGTCGAGCACGGCCCGCAGCCGGCTACCGGTGAACAGCACGTTGTGCCCGACCGCCATGTCGCCGTGGATCGCCGTCATCGGCGCCCCGTGGCAGGCCCGGTCGAGCGCCGCCACCAGGCGCAGCGCGCACGCGGGGTCGCGTAGCCGGATCTCGCCGAAGAACATCGCGGCGGTGCCCGGGGCGTCCAGCCGACGGCCGAGCACCGGTGCCCGGTCGTGCCAGCGGCGCATCGCCGCGCAGACCGCCCGCTGGCGGCGGGGCAGCAGCGGACCGGCGCCGCCGTGCGACCCCGGTACCCGTTCCAGCACGGTCCACCACCGGCGTTCGCCGCCGGCCAGGATCTCGCCGTGGTCGAGCAGGGCGGGTGCCGGGATGCCGGCGGCGACGCGTACCCGCTCGTAGCCGAGGCAGACCGCCAGCGTCTCGTGCCGACGGTGCTGCACCTTGATCAGGGTACGGCGGCCCGGCACCACGGCCACGCCGGTACGGTCCGGCGCCGGACCGTCGTAGGCGGGGCTGCGCGCCGCCGCCCGGACCAGCGCGTCGACCACCTCGCCCGGCAGCTCGCCGGCCGACGGCGTCGCCGCGTCGCTCAGGTCGAGCGGCCCGCAGGGCGGCACGCTCGCCCTCCGCGCGCCCGCCGGTGGCTCGCCCGCCGACCACTCATCCGCCGGTGGCTCGCCTGCCGGCCGCTCGCCTGCCGGCCGCTCGCCTGCCGGCCGCTCGCCTGCCGGCCGCTCGTCCGCCTGCCGCTCGTCCACCTGTTGCTCATCCACCTGGTTCGGCCGATGCCCGCCGGGCCCGGAGCATCCGCAGCGGTCCGCGCCAGCGTTCCCGCGCCAGCTCGGCCGAGTCGTACCAGCCGACCGCCGCGAAGTCGTGCAGCTCGTCGTCGCCGAGCCAGAGGCCGGCGACCGCCGCCCAGACCGGTGGGGCGAGCTGGTCGGCCCGGGCGTCGGCGGCGAGCGCGGCCGCCGCGGTCCGGGCCAGCTCCGGGCGGTCGGTCGCGAGCGCCGCGAGTACCGTGATCGCGTCGACCGGCAGCAGCTGGCCGACCACCCCGGACTCCTCGGTCAGCCGGTGGGCGCGGGCGAGCAGCTCGTCCACCTCCGCGCGGTCGCCCCGGGCGGCCGCCGCGACCGCCGCCGCCAGGTCGCACTGGGCGAGCCCGATCAGGTCACCCAGCGACTGGTTGAGTTCCCGGGCCTCCGGCAGCATCGACGCCGCGAGTTCCGGGTCGGTCCACATGGTGGCCAGGGCCAGGTGCCGGGCGGCCCGCGCCCCCCACAGCGGCGCGCCGGTGGCCCGGGCCTGGTCGAGGGCCTGCCGGAAGAAGCCGGCCGACCGGGTGAAGTCGCCGCCGTGCTGGTAGACGTGCCCGAGCAGGTCCCAGGTCCGGGCGTCCTCCAGCGGCTGGCCGGCCGACGGGGGCGCGTAGCCGAGTACCTCGGCCAGCCGGCTGCGGCGCAGCGCCACCCCGGCCCGGCCCCACGCACCAGCGCTGCGCAGCAGCGGACCGGCCTGCTCCAGGGAGGCGAAGAACGCGTCGCCCTCGGCGTGGTGGCCGGTCGACTGGGTCAGCGAGCCGAGTTCGTAGGCGACGTACGCGTCGTAGGGGTGCTGCCACGGCGCCTGCGCCAGCGTCTTGAGGCGCTGGTACCTGGGGCGGGCGTCGACCTGCGCGGTGGACGCCAGCCGGGCCGCCTCGACCAGCCGGCGCAGTGCCGGCGCGGCACCGTCGGCGGGCGGCAGCGCGGCCAGCACCTGCCAGTGGCCGAGCTGGCTGAGCGTGTAGGTCAGGTCACCCAGCCGGTCCGGGAGCAGCTCGTGCTCGACCGCCGCCTGTAGGACCAGCAGCATCGCCGCCACCGCGCACTGGCTGCGCTGCGCGGAGACCACGGTGTCGCCGTCGTCGGGTCGCCACACCTCCAGGCCGAGTTCGGTGACCCGGGCCGTCGCCCGGGCCGCCCGCTCGGCGCGCTCGGCGCCGACCCAGCCGTCGTCGGTGTACTCGTCGCAGGCGTTGATGCTCTGCCGGAGGGTCTGGTGGATCCGGTACTCCGGCCAGGTGCCCGCCGCGTGCCGGACGAAGCTGTTGGTGAGGAACCGGTGGATCGTCGCCATCGCCACGTCCGGCAGCACCGCGCGGAGGATGTCGGCGTCGAACGCCGCCAGCAGTGCCGAGGCGCGCAGCAGGTTGCGTTCGGCGGGGGAGAGGTCGCGCATGATCCGCAGAACCAGCTCGGGCAGCGGACCGCCGAACTGGGCCGGGTCCGGCCGCTCTCCGCGCAGCGCCGCGCTGCGGTACTGGCTGACCGACAGTTCCAGATAGAGCGGGGAGCCCGCCGAGGCGTCGACGATGCGCCGGCGTACCGCCTCCTCGATCGCCGGTTCCCCGTCGGCGACCGTCAGCCTCTCCCGCAGGAAGGTGTCGGCGTAGTCGGGGGTGAGCCCGGCGAGGGCGTGCTGGTCGCCGCGCCCGTCCGCCCCGGCGAGACGCGGCCAGCGCTGGGTGCCGCCGTAGGTCAGGGTGACCGCGCGGACCGGGTCGTGCCAGCGCAGCGGGCGCCGGCTGGTTACCACGAAGAGCACGTTGGGCATGAGGTAGACCATCCGGGCGAGCAGGTCCTCCAGCAGCCCCTTCTCCCGGGGCAGTCCCTGCACGGCCTCGAAGGTGTCCAGATGGCAGACGGCCAGCGCCGGCCGTCTGGCCCGGATCCGCTCGATGTCCCAGGCGAGCAGGATCGGCAGGTAGCCGAGCATCCGGTCCGGGTCGTTCTCCTTGAGGATGAGGGCGAACGGCGGGAACTCGCGCTGGAGCCGGCGCACCTCGGTGGCCTCGCGCAGCCGGCGTACCAGCCCGGAGGCCATCCGGTAGCCGACCTCCACCACCGCCACCGAGCCGAGCAGTTCGTCGACGACCCCGGCGATCTGCTGCGCCGTCTGCTCCCGATCCTCCTGGCCGAGGAAGCCGCTGCGTTCGACGAAGTCGGTCAGGCTGACGCCCGGATGCTTGAGTTCCCAGTAGACCGACAGGCCGGTGTCGAAGGCGGTGAACGGCCGGCCGAGCCTGCCCAGCGCCGCGCGGACCCGCAGCACGACGGTCTCGAAGCCGAGGTTGCTGCCGTCGGCGAAGTCGAAACTGGCGACCATTCGCCGCTTCGGCAACTCCGGCGCGGACGACCCGGTCAGCTCGGCGCAGAATTGGTTGACCAGTGTGGTCTTGCCGATGCCGCCCTGGCCGTGAATCACGATCACGTTCTGCGCGGGCCGGCCGAAGTCGAGCAGGTCCGCCGTGCCGAGCGGCTCGGCCGCCAGGTCCCGGGCCCGGTTCAACAGCATCCGGGTGTAGTCCTCCCGGTCGGTGAACACCTCGTTGCGCCGGTACGGTCCGGCGGCACCGAAAACGAAGTAGTCGTCGAGGTCCACTTCGTCATGTAATCATCTGACTACATCGGTCGACATCGACTGATCCGGTGGAGACGTACGGCGCGGGGGAGGCGGCATGACGCGAATCCTTGTCGATGTTCGCGCCAACCAGCAGACCGGGATCGCCCGCTACGGCACCAACCTGCTGCGCGAGCTGGCCGTGTCGGCCGGGGCCGGCGACACGCCACGGCTGACCGCCTTCGTCGACCCGGTGCAGGTCACGTCGGCGCGGGAGGCGGTCGGGACGGCACCGGTACGGCTGCTCGTGGCCACCGAGCCGGACGGCTTCGTACGCCGCAGCGCCGAACTGCGCGGCCTGCTGGAGACGGGCGGATTCGACCTCTACCACACCACCCACTACACCGTGGACCGGCACTGTCCGGTTCCGTACAGCTTCACCGTGCACGACCTGACCCGGCTGCGCTTCCCCGAGCACGACTACGGCCGGGAGCAGTTCGTCCGGCACTTCGGTGCCGCGCAGTGGACGGCGGTCCGGGCCGAACTCGCCGCGCTCGCCGACTGGGACGACGGGCGGGGCGGGCCGTTCCAGCGCTACTTCCGGGCGTTGAACCGGGTGCTCGCGGCGGATGCCACCCGGATCGTGGCGGTGTCCCGGGCGACCGGTCACGACCTGGTGGAGTTGCTCGGTGTCCCGGCCGACCGGATCGACCTGGTGCCGTGCGCGGTACGCACGGAGACGTTCCACCGGCGCCCCGCCGCCGAGGTGGCCGCCGTGCGGGCCGAATACGCGCTCTCCGGCCCGTACTGCCTCTACGTCGGGCTCGCCGGTCCGATCAAGCGGTTCGACTGGCTGCTCGCCCGCTGGCTGGACGCCGCGCCCCGGTTCCCGGCCGGCGCCCGGCTCGTCGTGGTCGGCGGGTACGCCGAGGCGCGTGCGGAGGTCGTCGCGCTGCTCCGCGACGCGCCCGCAGCCGGCTCGGTGGTCTTCACCGGCAGGATCGACGACGACACCCTGGCCGCGCTCTACTCCGGTGCCGCCGCCCTGCTGGTCGCCTCCCGCAACGAGGGCAACCACCTCGGCCCGCTGGAGGCGCTGGCCTGTGGTTGCGAGGTGATCTGCACCGACATCGCGCCGCTGCGCGAGACGGTCGACGGGCACGCGCACTTCTATCCGCTGGCCGACGCCGGCCGGCTGACCGAACTGGTCGGCTCCGCGCTGGGCGGTACGCTGCCGCCGGCCGCCGCCGGCTTCCCGGTGCCGGGCTGGTCCGACTCCGCCCGGGCGCTGGTCGACTCGATGCGCCGATCGCTGGCCGGGCGTGCCGGCACCCCACCCCCGGCCCGACTGCCTCCGGTTGCAGGGTCGTCGAACCCGTCGCGGTCGGTCTCGTAGGCTTCCGGCGTGCAGACTAGTCGAGGGCAGGTTCTCGCCGACCTGTTGGAGGCGGCGGAGAACGCCTCGCCGGTCGAGGCGGTCGAGGCGGTCACCCGGGAACTTGGTATGGCGCTCGGGGCGCGTACGGTCACGTTCCTGATCGCGGACCTCAGCGGCCGGGCGCTGGTTCGGCTGGCTCACGTGCCGATCGGGGGCACCGGCGAGGGGCGCCGCAACGGTGACGAGACCGCCACGGTGATGCCGTTCGACGGCGGTCCCGCCGAGCAGGCGCTACGCAGCCAGACGGTGCAGGTCGCCGGGAAGCCCGACGGCTGGACGGTGTTGGCGCCGGTGACCGACCGGGGTGAGGCGATCGGCCTGCTGGAGATGGTGCTGCCGGAGGAACCCGCCGAGGCCGCGCTGGCGGAGATCGCCCGTACGGCGCACGCGCTGGCCTTCGTGGTGATCGCCAACCGGCGGCACACCGACCTTTTCGAATGGGGGCAGCGCACCACCCCGTTCACCCTGTCGGCGGAGATCCAGCGCCGCCTGCTGCCCGGCGCGTTCACCTGTGAGGCCAGTGCCTTCACCCTCTCCGGCTGGCTCGAACCGGCCGCCAGCATCGGCGGGGACACCTTCGACTACAGCCTCGCCCGCGACCTGTTGCACTTCAGCGTCACCGACGCGATGGGACACGGGGTGACCAGCGCGCTGACCGCCACCCTGGGCGTGGGCAGCCTGCGTAACAGCCGCCGCCGCGCGGCTGGCCTGGTGGAGCAGGCCGAGGCCGCGAACGCCGCCGTGGCCGAGGACGCCATCGTGCCCGGCAGCTACATCACCGCGCTGCTCGGCCGGCTCGACCTGCGCACCGGGGTCTGCGCCCTGGTCAACGCCGGACACGTGCCGCCGCTGCTGGTCCGCGACGGTGCCACCCGGCCGCTGCCGCTGCCGGGCAACTTCCCGCTCGGCATGTTCGCCGAGGCCGGTTACCGCGCCGGTGAACTCGCGCTGCGACCCGGTGACCGGCTGGTGGTGCTCACCGACGGCATGCGGGAGCGCAACGCCGCCAGCCTCGACCTGCCGGCCCTGTTGCGGTCGTTCGTCGAACTGCACCCGCGCGAGGCCGTCCGGGCGCTGGCCGATGCCGTGATCGAGGTCAGCGGACCGACCCTGGCCGACGACGCCACCCTGCTGATCCTCGACTGGCACGGCGGGCACGGCGAGAACCGGCGAACCAGCGCCGGGGCCGACCAGACCCGGGTCAGCACGCCGCTGCCCGACTGACGTCCCGGCTGCCGTACCGCCCCGGCTGCCGTACCGTCCCGGCTGCCGTACCGCCCCGGCTGCCCGCGCGCCATCCCGGGTGCGGTGCCCGTGCCGGTGCCACCCGGGTGCCCGTGCTACCCGCGTGCGGTGCCGTCCTCGGTCGGCACGTCGTCCTCAGCCGCCTGCACGCTGTCGTAGACGCGGAGCACCTGGTCGACCGACGTGATCGTCAGCACGCTCCGCACCGCCGGCTGCACCGCGGCGACGCACAACCGGCCGCCGAGGTCACGGAACGCCTTGAACATCACCACCAGTGCGCCCAGCGCACTGGAATCCATGAATCCGACCCCGGACAGGTCCACCACCACCTGGCGGTGCCCTGCGTCGACGAGTTGTTGCAGGCTGTCGCGCAGCTGTGGAGACGTCGCCATGTCCAGGTCACCGGCCACCTCCAGTACGGTGCAACCCCGGCCTGGCCGGACCGCCACCAGCAGATTCACGACAGCCTCCCCACTCCGATGATCCGAACCCACCCTATGCGGCCGACGGCCGAACCGCCGCCGGCGAGCCGTACCGTGAGTCGGCACCCTGACCGTTTCAGCTCGGCAACCTCGGGTAGTTTTGATCACAATCACGACCTGTACATCCCGGCCAGCCTGTGACCCAGGTCCAGCGGGGTCACGGCTGGACCGAGAAGGAGCTGCGGAATGCGCGTGACCACGACGCTGTCGCTTCCGCGGCAGCCGTCCTCGGTGACCCGCGCCCGTCACGTCCTCACCACCCTGCTGAGCCTGACCGACGCGACCGAGGAGGCCTGCGGGCACCTCGCCGTACTCATCAGCGAGGCATGCGCCAACGCGGTGGTGCACGCCGAGCCGGAGAGCACGGTCGACATCACCATCGTGATCGACGAGCACGCCTGCCTGATCGAGGTCGGCAACCGGGGCAGCACCCCGGACCGCGCCGGGCTGCGTGCCCCCCCCGGTGACCCGTTCAGCTCCCGAACCGGCTCCGAGCACGCCCCGGTGCTGGTGGAGTACGACGTCGTCGGCCGGCCCCTCCCACACCCTGTCGACCGTTCCCCGGCGCCCGGACGACTCCAAGCCTATTGACATTCGATAGGTAGCGAGTGATAGTCGATGCATGTTTACCGAACATCGAGCGGTCGCCCCACTCCGAGTCCTCCTGGTGTTGCTGTTCGGGGTGCTGGTCATGTTCCAGACCTTCTCGCTGCCCGGACAGTTCGCGTACATGGCCGAGCAGTCCCCGGAACTCGCGTACCTGAGGTGGCCGATGACCGCCGTCTCGGTCTTCTGGGTGCTCTGCGTCCAGGTGGTGATCGTGGCCACCTGGAAGTTGCTCACCATGGTCAAGAACGACCGCATCTTCAGTGAGGCGTCGCTGGCCTGGGTGGACGCGATCCTCTGGGCCATCGCCGCCGCCTGGATCGTCCTGGTCGGCGTGCTCCTCTACGTCGGTTTCAGGTCGGACGACCCCGGGCTACCTCTGCTGCTCTTCCTGATGTCGATCGGTGTCGCCGTGCTCGGACTGCTGATGGTCGTGATGCGTGCGCTGCTGCGACAGGCCACCACGCTGCGGACCGACATGGAAGCGGTGATCTGATGCCCATCGTCGTGCGCATCGACGTCGAACTGGCCAAGCGCAAGATGAGCGTCGGTGAGTTCGCCGAGCGGGTCGGGCTCACCCCGGCGAACGTGGCCGTGCTGAAGAACGGCCGGGCCAAGGCCGTCCGGTTCAGCACCCTGGAGGCCATGTGCCGGGTGCTCGGCTGCCAGCCCGGTGACCTGCTCGAGTGGGTCGAGGAATGAACCGTCGTGGCGCCGCCCGCCTGCCAGGCGCCCAACACACCGAACAGACCGACCACGTCGACCCGCGCACCGTCGGGATCGGCGGAGGGTCCGGCCCCGGAACGGAGAACCCATGAAGTACGTCCTCGTCGTCGTCGCCCTGCTCGTCGTCGCCCTCGGCGTCGCCGCCGTGCTGTACGGGGGAGCCGACGACTCGCCCGGCCTCCAGCTCATCGGCGTGCTGCTCGTCGTCGGCACGATCGCCTACGGCGTGCGGGTCGCCCGGCGCAGCCGGTAGCGAACGACGGCCTCGCGGCGCCGCTGCCGCGCCGGTCAGCCCGACCGCCTCGCCGCGCCGCTACCGCCCCGGTCAGCCCGACCGCCTCGCCGCGCCGCTGCCGCGCCGGTCAGCCAGGCGGTCGTGCGGCGCCGTGCCGGAGGCCGGTGCGGACCAGCGCGGCCAACTCCTCCTCGCGGCCGGTCAACAGGTCGAAGTCGTGGAACGTCCGCAGTGCCCCCGGGCCCATGGTGCGCAGGGCGCGCTCGACCAGCGGGGTCTCCAGGCGGGCCGCCAGCCGCGCGGCGGTGCCCGGCCAGGTGCTGCGGAGTACCGCTCCCATCGCCACCGAGGTCTGCCAGAGCGCGTAGAGGTGCCGGTCGCCGATCTCGGCGCGCACCGTGTCGCCGGCCGGGATCCCGTCGACGGCCGCCCGGTAGGCGCCGGTCAGCCCGGTCTCGTCCCAGCCCTCGGCGGCGAGCACCCGGCCGGTGGGCAGCCGGGTCGAGTAGGAGCCGTCCGTGGTGTCGATGGTGGTGGCGGTGCCGTCGGTCCAGGCCAGGAAGGGCAGCATCGCCGGTACGTCGAGTACCGGCCCGGTGAGCGGCGCGGTCTCGCCGGCCGGCCCGGGACCGTCCGGGAGGAGGCAGGCGGAGAGCCGCACGCCGTGGTCGTGGTTGCCGATCAGGCTGGACCGGTCGTCGTGCTCGACGAGGTTCGGCACGGTCACCAGGCACGGCACCCCGGCCCGGCGGAGGAAGTCCAGCGCCAGTTCGTCGTCGGCCCTGCCGGTCTCCGGCTGGGTGGAGAGGAAGGCGGCGAACTCGCGCGCCGTCTCGGCCGGTAGCGCCAGGGCCTGGGTCGGCACGTACGGATTCACCATGGGCACCCAGGAGGCGCCGGTCAGCGCCGCGAACCGGACCAGCGACGCGGTCCGGGAGCCCCACTCGACGAAGTAGCTGACCGCCGCCCGGGGCTGCCGGGCCAGGCTCTGCCGGGCCGCGGTCGCGAAGCCGGCCGGCAGCCGGACGTCGTCCTGCACCACGAGATGGTGGGTGGCCGCCGGGGAGACGGCGGCGTAGGCCAGCCGGGCGCTGCGGACGGTGCTCGGCGGCCCGTCCGGCTCCGGGTCGACGGCGAGCGCGGCATCCAGCGGGGCGAGACCGGCCGCGACCGCGCGGGCCTGGGGTAGCCGCCTCGGGTGTGTCATCACGGCGGCCGACAGCACGGGCTCCTCGGCGGCGGACCCGGGGGACTTCCGATCATCGACGGCCATGTGACCGGAGCTTAACGCATGGACGGACGTCGAACGGGGTACATAGACTCGCATAGATCGTCTCGGTGTTTGCCGCCGACGCCGGTCAGGCCGTCGCGCGGGTGTCACGGGGGAGCGTGAGACGGGTGTGCGACGCACCATGGCTGTGCCCGCCGGCGGTGGGCCGATGAGCCCGAAGGTCCTACAGATCTCGGTGCCGCGCGGCGGCTCCAACGCGGTCGCCCGGATGATGGGCCAGAGCCCGGACGTCGCCGCGGTACTCCGGTCCCGACTGCTGGAGGACGGCCGGGACGGGCTGTTCCGGGCCCTGCGCGAGGTCGAGCGGGAGGCGCCGGGCCGGTTGCCGTACGTCAAGGAGCAGGCCGCGTTCCTGCCCGACCATCCCGACGAGCTCTTCGCCCCGTACGACCGGTTCCTGGTCGTCGTCCGGGACCCGGTGCAACAGGTCGCCTCGGAGTTGCTCGCCGTACTCGGCAACCGGGAACTGCTCCGCGACAAGCTGGTCGAACGCACCGGCGTCCCGGTCGGACGGCGGGAGACGGCCCGGCTGCTCGACCGGTACGCGGTCGCCGCCTGCGCCGACTTCCCGATCGTCCGTTCCGGGGTGCGCGGCTGCTGGCAGGACGTGCTGGCATACCTGCGGCGGACCCGCGACTTCCGTCCGGTGCACCGGCTGATCGGCGACCTCTACGACGTGCAGCCGCAGCGGCAGGGCTGTGCCTCGGACACCGAGTGGTTCAACCGGGCCATCTTCCGGGTCGGCGTGCTCTGCTGGCTCCGCGCGGTCGACCTCGTCGCCGCGCTGACGCGGGCGGGCGTCCGTAAGCTCGCCGTCGTCGACTTCGGCGACCTACAGACCCGGCCGCGACGGATCGCCGAGGTCTGTGACCGGCTGGCGGTCCGCTTCGACGAGCGCATGGTGACCGGGCCGTGGCAGCCGCCGGGCCGGTGGTTCGAGGAGGGCCTGGACCGCGACGAGGGACGCCGGTGGGTCGGCCGCGCCTGGACGGCGACCCGCCTCTACGCGTCCCGTCCGGTGCCGTGCGATCCCCGCACGTTGCCGCCGGTCGCCCAGCACGCGGTGTCGTCCAGTATGGAGAGTTATCGCGCCCTGCTCAGCCATCCGGCCTGCCTCTCGCCGGAGGACCCGGTCGCCTGGGGCGGTGCGGCGGCCGCGCCGGCCGGTCGGGGCACGGCGCGGCGATGACGGTGACCGGATCGACGGTACCCCCGCACGCCGCGCTGGTGAACGCGGTGCTGCGGCGGATCCGGGGCTGGACCTGCCTGGCCGGCGTGCTCGCACCCGAGCTGGCGACCCGACTGCGCGACCACGGCGAGGCCGTGGAACTGCTGGCGGGTGCGCGCGGCGAGGCGGTGGTCCGGGTACCCGACGCCCGCGTCGCCGCCGAGCTGTTCGTGCTGCTCGACCAGCTTGCCCTGTACGGCGGGCGGCAGCTCTTCGTGACGCCCCGGGGCGGCCGGGAATACCGGCTCAGCGACGCCTCGACGGTGACTCCGGCGCTGCCCCGGTCGCTCGTGCACGACCTCGCGGACCGGGTCGTTGCGGGGCGGGCGGTGCCGTACCGGCCCTGGCCGGGGCGGATCGACCGGATCGCAGTGATCACCCACGACCGCCCCGACACCCTCGCCGGCTGCCTGGCCGCCCTGCACGACAACCTGCGCCGCTTCGGGCGGCAACACGTCGAGGTGGTGGTCTACGACGACTCCGGTCCGGTGCACCGGCCCCGGGTCCGGTCCGTGGTGCACGAGGCCGGATCGGCGGGCCTGCGGATCCGCTACGTCGGGCCGGCGGAGAAGCACGCCGTGCGGGCCGCGTTCGAGCGGAGCCTTCCCGGCGGGGACGTCGACCGGCCGGTCCTCGACCGACTGCTCGGCGCCTGGCGGGCCGACGGCACCTGGGCGGGGTCCGCCGCCGAACAGCGGAACTGGGCGATCCTCTCCGCCGCCGGCCGGCGGGTACTGGTCTGCGACGACGACGTACGGCCGGCGGCGCTCGACGTCCCGCTCCCCGAGCAGCGCCGCGCCGCCGAGGCGGTGGTACGCGACGTCGAGCGGACCGCCCGGCCGGATGCCGGTACGGCCACGACCGGGGAGCGGGGCAGCGCACTGCCGGCCGGGCGGCTGCTCGCCGGGCGGCTGACCGGCCGGACGACCCGGGCGGCACTGCGGGCGTACCCCACCGACCTGCTCGGCATCCTGGAGGAGACCGAACCGACCCTGGTCTCGGCCGCGTACACCGGACATCCGGACCGGCGCAGTGCGCTGCTGCTGGAACGGTTCTTCGTGGCCTCGGAGCGCAGCATCGACGTCTGCGACAGCGATCCGCCGGTGCGGCACGTCCGGCAGGCGGCGCTGGCCGGCGGGTCTCGGAAGTTCCGGGGCGGCGCGTTCGTGACCAGCGGCACCGACGAGGGGGTCGAGTTCGCGGTCCGGCACGGACGCAACGAGGACTTCGCGCTCGCGCTCAGCCTGGTCGTCAGCACCGGGGGGCGGCTGCGGCCGCGCGAGTCCGGTGCCGCCTTCCTGCTGCACGAGCGCGGGCCACGGCACACCGGCCCGTTCCTGGCGCACCGGCAGGAACGGGAGGGCGACCTGGTCAACCGGCTGCTCGAAGAGGTGCGGCGGGGGTACGCGGAGACCTCACCGGACCGCTTCGACCCGGACGCCTTCGGCCGCTACGGCCTGGCCCGGCTCGACGGGGACCTGCCCGACGCGACCGGGCGGCTCGCCGCCGAACTGTTCCGGGACGGGTTGGCGTACCGGGGGCGGGCCGTGGCGCACCTGCGGTTCCTCTCGACCGTCGAGGCCCGGATCGGCGTGCCGGCGGCCGGGCGGGCGCTGACCCGGCTGCGGTCCCGCTGGTACGCCGACCAGGCCACCCCGGCCGCCGCGCTGCTGCGTACCGCCGCCCGGCTGCTGCGGGAGCGCCGTCCACTGCCGGCACCGGTGCTCACCGCCTGCGTGCAGGTACTCGTCCCGGAGGGAATCATCGCGTTCATGGACGTCAGGTCGACCCGGCGACGACTGCGTACCCTGACCGCCGACGAGCGGGCCGCCGCGATCGCCGTACTGGAGCGGGAGGCCGGCTGGTCCGACGGCCGCTGGGCCGGTCCGGTCCTCGCGGACGGCGCCACGACGGCGGTCGAACTCGCCGGCCGGGTCACCGCGAAGGCGGCCCGGACCCGTCGACTGATCGGCGAGATCGACACCGAACTCGGGTTGGCACCGGCGCCCGCCGACCAACCGCCCGACCAGCGGAGCCGGGCTGCGGCGGGTACCCGGTTCGCCGCCGGCGTGCACGCGCGGGTCCGCGACGAGGTCCGGCTCTTCCTCCGGGCGCTGCCGTACGCCTACCGGTTGCGGTCGGCGCTGCCGGCGCTGGACGGGGCGACCCGGTGAGCTGGCGGGCGGAGGCGGTCCGGCCGCGCCTGCTGCTCCTCGGCGAGCTGCGGTCGGCCGGCCCGGGGCTGGTCGGCGCCCTGATCGGCGTCAACCTGGCCCTCGGGGTGCTGCCGGTGGCGTTCGTCGTCGCGAGCAGCGTCATGGTCGGGCGGCTTCCGGCGGCGATCGACGCCGGCCCGGGCTCGCCGGCCGCGACCGGGCTGCTCTCGGCGTTCGCGGCGGCGGCGACCCTGTTCCTGGCCCAGCAGGCGCTCACGCCGGTGCAGGTCGCGCTCGGCGAACTCGTCCGGTTGCGGGTGGACGGTGCCGTGCACGACCGGGTCATCGGCGCGGCGCTCGGCGGCGCCGGGATCGCCCGGATGGAGGATCCGGCGGCGCTGGACGCCCTCGCGGACGCGGCCCGCCGGCTGGAGAGCAACTGGGAGACGCCGGGGATGGGCTGCGCCGGGCTGCTCGCCCTGCTGGCCCGGTACGTCCGGCTGGCCGGATTCGCGCTGCTCGTCGGCGTCGTGGTCGGCTGGCTCCCGGCGGTGCTGCTGGCGGTCACCACGCTGCTGTTCCGGTACGGTCAGCGCGGCGGCCTGCGGAAGTACTCGCAGGTGTGGGTGGCGGTGACCCCGCTGATCCGGCGGGGGCGTTACCTGCGCGGGCTCGTCCTCGGGCCGGGGGCCGCCAAGGAGCTGCGGGTGTTCGGGCTCGGCAGCTGGCTCGCCGAACGCTACGAGCGCACCTACCGGGACTGGCTGGCGCCGGTGTGGCGGGCCCGCCGCCGGGTCTACCTCTGGCCCTATCTCGGGTACACGCTGGTCGGTCTGGTGATCGCGGTCGGGGTCTTCACGGCCATCGCGGACGCCGCGACCGCCGGGATCACCCTCACCGAGCTGGCGCTCGCCCTCCAGGCGACGGTCGCGGCGCTGCTGCTCGGCGAGTACTACCCCGAGGCGGACTCGCCGAGCCAGTTCGGCATGCTCGTCGCCGGTGCCGTGGCGCGGTTCGAGCACGCGATGAGGCCGACCGCCCTCCCGCCGGTCGCCGGCCCGGCCGCCCTCCCGCCGGTCGCCGCCGCTCCGGCCGGGCCCGCCCGGGTTCGCAGCGACCGACCCGACGCCGGCCGCCCCCGCGTCGACGGGCCGGATCCGGCCGACGTGGCGGAGCCGACCGTCCGGTTCGACCGGGTCACGTTCCGCTACCCGGGTGGCGGGCACGACGTGCTCACCGACCTGGACCTGACGCTGCCGGCGGGCCGCTGCACCGCCCTGGTGGGCCTCAACGGAGCCGGCAAGACGACCCTGGTGAAACTGCTCGCCCGGCTGCACGAACCGACCGCCGGGACCGTCCGGTTCGGCGGCGTCGACATCCGCGACTTCGACGTCGCGGCCTGGCGCCGGCAGATCGGCGTGGTCTTCCAGGACTTCGTCCGGTACGAGCTGTCGATCGCCGACAACGTCGCCTTCGGTGCCGTGCACGCGCCGCGCGACCCGGACCGGATCCGGCGGGCCCTGCACCGGGCCGACCTGGCCGACCTGCTCGACGGGCTCCCCGCCGGCCTGGAGACGCCGCTGTCCCGCACCTACCCGGACGGCGTCGACCTCTCCGGTGGACAGTGGCAGCGGGTGGCGATCGCCCGCGCCCTCTACGGGGTGGAGTGCGGTGCCCGGCTGCTCGTCCTGGACGAGCCGACCGCCGCGCTCGACGTGCGGGCCGAGGCGGCGTTCTTCTCCCGGTTCGTGGCGCTGACCCGTGGGGTGACCTCGCTGCTCATCTCGCACCGTTTCTCCAGCGTGCGGCACGCCGACCACATCGTGGTACTCGCCGACGGCCGGGTGGTGGAGGAGGGCGACCACGAGACGCTGGTCGGCGCCGACGGCCGGTACGCCGAACTCTTCCAGTTGCAGGCCGAACGGTTCGCCGCCGAGCCCAGCGGTACGGCGCCGGACGGCGGTGACCGGTGATGACCGAGACGGTACGCGGCTGCGTCGAACTCGTCCGGCTCTCCTGGCGGCAGCGGCCGGCCAAGCTGATCCTGGCGGTACTCCTCAAACTGGCCGAGGCAGCCGCGTTGCCGCTGGTCGCCGCCGCGCTCGGCGCGCTGACCGACGCGGTGCTGCGCGGCGACCGGGCGACCGCCGTACTCGCCGGCTGCGCCGCCGCGGCCGGGACCGTCGCGGCGCTCACCCTCGGGCACTTCGCGCACATCGCCTACTTCGAACTCGGCGAGGTCAACCTCCTCACCAAGGACCGGCAGCTCATCGACGTGGTCACCGGCTCCCCGTCGATCGAGCACCACGAGCGCCCCGACTACGCGGACCGGATGCAGACGCTCACCCAGGAGTTGCAGCGGGTCGGCTGGCGCAGCATGGAGTCACTGCTGTCCGGGCTCGGTACCGCCGTCGCGGTGGCCGTCACCGCCGTGCTGCTCGCCCGGCTCCATCCGGCGCTGCTCCTGCTGCCGCTGGCCGCCGTACCGCCGATGCTGCTCGGGCAGCGGGCGGAGATCCTGCTCTCCCGGGCCCGGGACGGCACGGCCGAGACCGCCCGCCGCGCGCGGCACCTCTTCGACCTCGCCACGGACCCCCGCTCCGCCAAGGAACTGCGGGTCTCCGGGATGACCGCCGAGATCCGCCGCCGGCACCGCACCCTGTGGCGGGCCACCATCCGCGAGCTGTGGCCGGCGGAGATCAGGGCGGCGCTGCTGCGTACGGCCGGCCAGTCCTGCTTCGCCCTCGGGTACGCCGCTGCGGCGCTGCTGGTGCTGCGCGACGCGGTGGCGGGTCGGCGCAGCGTCGGGGACGTGGTACTCGTCATCGCGCTGGCGGCGCTGGTCAACCAGCAGGTGAGTGCCATGGTGGGCCTGCTGCGGGACCTGCAACGGGTGGCGCTGGCCCTGGCCGGCTTCCGCTGGCTGCGGGAGCTGACCGCCCGGGCGCCCCGGCCGGTGGCGGACGCCGCCGTACCGGCGCGGCTGCGGCACGGGATCCGGCTGCGCGAGGTCGGGTTCGACTACCCGGGCACGGGGCGTACCGTCGCCGACGGCGTGGACGTGCTGCTGCCGGCCGGCTCCACGGTGGCCCTGGTCGGCGAGAACGGCGCCGGCAAGACGACCCTGGTCAAGCTGCTGAGTCGGATGTACGAGCCGGACCGGGGCCGGATCGAGGCCGACGGCGTCGACATCGCCCGGTTTCCGCTCGACGACTGGCGGGCCCGGATCGCGGTCGGCTTCCAGGACTTCGTCCGGTTCGAACTCGCCGCCCGGCAGGCGGTCGGGGTCGGCGACCTGCCCCGGGTCGACTCCGACGAGGCCGTGCTCGCCGCACTGGACCGGGCCGAGGGCGTCGACCTGGTCGACGAGCTGGACCGGGGACTGGACACCCCGCTCGGCGGCTCGCACCGGGACGGGCGGGAGCTGTCCGGGGGGCAGTGGCAGAAGATCGCGCTGGGCCGGGCGATGATGCGGCCGGCGCCGCTGTTGCTGGTCCTCGACGAACCGACCGCGGCGCTGGACGCCGAGGCCGAACACCGGCTCTTCGCCCGCTACGCCGCCAGCGCCGGCCGGGCCGCCGCGAAGACCGGCGCCATCACCGTGCTGGTCTCGCACCGGTTCTCCACGGTGCGGATGGCCGACCTCATCCTGGTGCTGTCGGCCGGTCGGCTGGTCGAGGCGGGCGACCACGACGAGCTGATGGCGGCCGGTGGACTCTACGCCGAGCTGTACACCATCCAGGAACGCTCCTACCGCTGAGCGGGCGGGGGATCACCGGCGCAGCAGGTCGGCGGCGGCGATCCGGACCAGGGCCCGGGGGCCGAGCAGCCGCAGCAGGTTGCCCGGCGAACGGAACCGGGACATCGGGACGGCCCCGGAGAGTACCCCGAGGAACTGGTCGACGGCGGCCGGCCGTTCGCCGAGCGCGGCGAAGAGTTCCCGGTCCACCGCGCGGGGCGGCCGGAAGGAGGCCAGGTCGAGGGTGAGGTCGTACATCGGGGCGGCGGCGGCGTCCCGGCGGGCCCGGTACCCGGCGAGTTCGGCGTCGAGCCGGCCGCCGCTGTCCAGGCCGGTGGTGACCGCCTCGACCAGCAGTTCGACGTCCCGGAAGGCGTTGCCGATGCCCTGGCCGGTGATCGGGTCCATCACCAGGCCCGCGTCGCCGACCAGTGCCCAGCCCGGGCCGTGCGGCACCCGGAACGCGTTCGGCACGTCCGGCGTCAGCCGGAAGCGTTCGGCCCGCTCGCCGGCCCGGACCCGGGCGCCGAGATCACCGCAGCCGTCGAGGGTGCCTAGGTACTGGCCCTCGACGTCGGCCCGGAACGCCGGGAAGTCGGTGGCCCGGCCGGCGACGTAGGCGATCGTCAGGCCGTCGTTGGTGGGAAAGACCGCCACGGTACGCCCGGGGCGCTGGTAGAACTCTCCGCCGGAGACGGCGACCCCCGACCAGTACGTGTAACAGGCGAACGTACTCGCCGGGCGCTCCCGGTAGACGGCCGCCCGTACCCCGGCGGCGACCGTCGAACGCTTGCCGTCGGCGCCGATCACCAGCGACGCGGTCTCGGTCACCGGGGAGCCGCCGCGCTGCCGTCCGCGCACCCCCACCACCCGGTCCCGGTCCCGGACGAGTTCGTCGACGTCGAACCCCTCGCGCACCTCGGCACCCGCCTCGCGGGCCGCGTCGACCAGCAGCGCGTCCAGCAGGGTGCGGCGCGGGCTGTAGAGGGCGTCGACGCCCTGGTAGCCGGGGTAGCGGCCGGCGAGTACGACGTCGCCGGTGTCGAGCCGGATGTCGCGGGAGGCCGGAGTGCCGGCCGCCGCCAGCCGCTCCAGCAGACCCCACCGGTGCAGCCGGGCGACCCCCGGCACCTGGACCTGGTGCGTCGAGAGGGTGTCGCTGGGGAACCGGGCCCGGTCGACCGCGAGCACCCGCAGGCCCCGCCGGCCCAGCAACATGGCGGTCGCGGCACCGGCCACCCGGCTGCCGACGACGATGACGTCGTACCCCCGTGCCGGCACTCGGCGTCACCTTCCACAGCAGAGGGACGGCCGGAGCGGGGCGCCCGGCCGGTGGACCAGCTCACCGGGGCGGGTTCTGCCCCGGCTCCAGCTCGGAGATCCGGGCGATGTTCCCGGCCTCGTCGGGGTCGGGCCGGGGTGTGGCGAAGAACGCCCGGGTGACCTCGACGGCGACGTCCGGGGCGAGCCGCTTCAGGCTCAGCGCCAGCACGTTCGCGTCGTTCCAGAGTCGCGCGCCGGTCGCGATCCACGGCTCCCAGGCGAGTGCGGCCCGTACCCCGGGAATCTTGTTCGCCGCGATCGCGGTGCCGGTGCCCGTCCAGCACATCACGACGCCGAAGTCCGCCCGTCCCCCGGTCACCGCGCGGCCCACCTCGGCGCCGATCGTGGGCCACGGTGCGTCGGCACCGACCCGAACCACCTCGCCGAGCTCGGAAAGGTAGCCCAGCACCGCTCTGGTCGCCTCGTTCTCGTCGTCGGCGCCGAAGGCGATTCGCATCCGGTCAGCATAGGACCGCGTCACCGCCGGCGGGTGCCCGGCGATAACCGGGGAGGGGTCGAGCGAGGCTCGGCGGCAGACCGGACGCGGCGCCCGGCAGGCGGGTACCGGCCGGCGGAAGGTTTCTGCGAGCCGGCCAACGGGCACTGCGTCCCCGGTTCAACGACACGCGAAGGAGACTCAGCATGGAGATCAGCGGCATCTTCACCGCCCTCATCATCGGTCTGATCATCGGTGCCCTCGGCCGGCTCGTCGTACCCGGCAGGCAGAACATCCCGATCTGGCTCACCCTGCTCATCGGCATCCTCGCCGCCCTGCTCGGCACGGTCTTCGCCGCCGCCTTCGACGTTGCCGAGACCCCCGGCATCGACTGGATCGAACTCGCCCTCCAGGTCGGTCTCGCCGCCATCGGCGTCAGCCTGGCCGCAGGGCTCTACGGGCGCCGCGTCTAGGACGCGGCATCCGTCCCGGAACGGCGCGGACGGTACGGTCCACTCTCAACGACCCGGCACGGCCGGTGCGCGGGACCGGGTGCGTTGGATCAGTACGACGCAGGTCAGTACCACCAGCGCGGCCCCGATCGATGCCGGGGTGACGGTCTCGCCGAGCAGCAGTGCCGACCAGACCAGCGTGAGCACCGGTTGGGCGAGCTGGATCTGACCGACCTGTGCGATGCCGCCCCGGGCCAGGCCCGCGTACCAGGCGAAGAAGCCGAGAAACATGGAGACCAGGGTGAGGTAGCCGAACGCCGACCAGTTCACGGCGTCGGCCCGCGGGGGATCGGCCACCGCGACGACGACCGTGACGGGGCCGGTGACCGGCAGCGAGAGCAGCAGTGCCCAGCAGATCGTGCGGGCGCCGCCCAACTCGCGGGCGAGTGCGCCGCCCTCGGCGTACCCGAGGCCGCAGAGTACGACCGCCGCGAGCAGGAGGAGGTCGGCCGGGGAGAGGGCACCGTGCACCGCACCGCTGGCGACGAGGAACGCCAGCACCGCCAGCAGCCCGGCGGTGCTGGCGAGCCAGAAGAGCGGCGGGGGGCGCTCGCCGGCCCGCAGTACCGCGAAGACGGCGGTCATGGCGGGCAGCACCGTGATGACGACCGCGCCGTGCGCGGAGGTCTGGGTGACCAGCGCCAGCGACGTGCAGAGCGGGAAGCCGACGACGACGCCGAGGGCGACGACCGACAGCCGTCGCCACTGGTCGGGGGTGGGGCGCGGCGCGGCGGTGATCCACAGGTACGCCCAGGCCAGCAGCGCCGCGCCGACGGCCCGGCCGAAGGCGACGAACCACGGGTCGAGCTGCTGTACCGCGACCCGGGTGGCCGGCAGCGACATGCTGAAGGCGAGCACGCCCAGGGCGCCGAGGACGAGGCCGACCAGCCGCTCCGCCGTTACCGTGCTGGTGGCAGTAACGCTACTCTGTCCTTTCATGAATTACGGTAACGCCGCGGAGCGGGTTATCCAAGATCTGCGTCACCTCGTGACTGTCGCCGCCCCCGGCTCCCGGCTCCCCTCGGTACGCGAGCTGACCGCCCGGCACCAGGCCTCGCCGGTCACCGTCGCCCAGGCGATCCGGCAGCTGGTGGCGGAGGGGCTGGTCGAGGCGCGATCCGGCCGGGGCACCTTCGTCGCCGAACCGGCGCAGCGGCGGGCCGCACCCGACCTCTCCTGGCAGACCGTCGCGCTCGGCCCCAGCCGACCGGGTGAGGCGGAGATGCAGGCGTTACTGGCGTTACCGCCCGCGGGCGCGATCCCGCTCTCCGGCGGCTATCTCGACGCGGATCTTCAGCCCACCGCCGCGCTCGGCGCCGCGCTCACCCGCGCCGCCCGGCAGCCCGCCTCCTGGCAGCGCGGACCGGCGCAGGGGCGCGAGGACCTGCGCGCCTGGTTCGCCCGGGAGGCCGGCGGCGGGCTGCGCGCCGACGACATGGTGATCTGCCCCGGGGGACAGGCGGCGCTGTCGACGGCGCTGCGCGCACTCGGCACGCCCGGCGACACCCTGCTCGTCGAGTCGCCGACCTACCTGGGTGCGCTGGCCACCGCCCGGGCGGCCGGCCTGCGGGTGGTGCCGGTGCCCGTCGACGTCGACGGAGTACGCCCCGACCAGCTCGCCGCCGCTTTCGCCCGTACCGGCGCCCGGCTCTTCTACTGCCAGCCGCTGCACGCCAACCCGCACGGCGCGACCCTGGCGGCGCACCGCCGGACCCGGGTCGTCGAGGCCGTACGCGACGCGGGCGCGTTCCTGATCGAGGACGACTACGCCCGCGACCTCACCATCGACGGGGAGAGCCCGCCACCACTGGCCGCCGACGACCCCGACGGACACGTCGTCCACCTGCGCTCGCTGACCAAGTCGACGGCTCCCGGGCTGCGGGTGGCCGCCATCGGCGCCCGCGGCCCGGCCGGCGCCCGGCTGCGTACGGCCCGGTTGCGTGACGACCTCTTCGTCGCCGGCCCACTGCAACAGGCCACACTGGAGTTCGTCAGCGCCCCCGCCTGGGCACGGCACCGCCGTATGCTGCGTACCGCGTTGCGGACCCGTCGGGAGGCGCTGCTGACCGCGCTCCGCCGGCATCTGCCCGAACTCGCCGGGCAGCCCGTTCCGCGCGGCGGCATGCACCTGTGGATCCGGCTGCCCGAGGGCACCGACGACGTCGCGCTGGCCGCCGCCGCGGCCGCCGAGGGGGTCCTCGTCTTTCCCGGCCGTCCCTGGTACGCCGCCGAACCCCCGGCCGCGCACCTGCGCCTCAGCTACGCCGCCGCCCCGGCCGAGCTGATGGACGAGGCCGTCCGCCGGCTGGCCCGCGCCTTCCGCCGACCCTCCTGACTCCCCGCCGGTCCCCGGCACCCTGCGGATCGGTGACCCTCCCGGCGTCGACCCGCGCCCGATCCGCGTCCCGGTCACGGCGGCGCCGTCCTCACCCGTCCAGTGGGACGTGCCGTCGTCACCCGTCGAGTGGGAAGTGTCGTCGTCACCCGTCCAGTGGACGTGTCGTCCTCACCCGTCCGGTGGGAAGTGTCGTCCTCACCCGTCCAGTTGGAAGTGCCAGACGACCAGGGTGGGCATGTCGTCGACGACGGCGGCGGTCGCTGCCGGTGCGATCCCCGGCAGCGACCAGGGCCAGGTGTCCCAGGGGCCGATTACGACGTCGGCGGCGGGTCCGGCGTCGTCGGCATTCACCCGGGTGCGCGGCTCCTCGCAGCGCCGTACCCGAAGACCGAGCGGCAGGGCCGCCCGCAGGTAGTCACCGGCCCGGTGCCGGTACGCCGGCAGCAGGCCGGGCTCCCCGGTGCCGGTACGCACCCGTGGCACCGAGCCCAGCGCCACCCGTTCCTGGTGGGCGTCGGAGATCACGAGGTGGCCGCCGGGGCGGAGGACGCGGGCGAATTCCGCGAACACCGGCTCGAGCGCGGGCAGGTGGGTGAGGGCCAGCGCGCAGACGACGAGGTCGACGTGGTCGTCCGGCAACGGCAGCCGGTGCAGGTCGGCGAGCCGGAACTCCGCGTCGGGGACCCGTTCGCGGGCCCGGGCGAGCATCTCGGCGGAACTGTCCACCCCGATCACCCGGTGTCCCCGGGCCGCCAGATAGCCGGTGTGCCGGCCGGTGCCGCAGGCGGCGTCCAACGCGGTGCCGGGCGGCAGTGCGTCGAGGATCTCCCGTACGACCGGCTCCTCCACCTCCAGGAGCCCGTTGCCCGGTTGGTCGTAGGTCGCCGACCAGACGCGGTAGCCGTCGACCGTGTCGACGCGGCTCGCGGCGACACCTGCACCGGCGAGGGCGGGGCTGTCGAGCAGGTGCCGGATCTCGCGGATGCGCGCCTCGGTGAACTCGCGGTCGTACTCCCCGGCGAAGGCCCGCAGCAGGGCGACACCTTCCAACCCGAGCAGGAACGCCAGCGGGTGCTGGTAGATCATCGGGTGCTCCGTCCCGCCCATCAGGCCGGCCGGGTCTCGCCGAGGAAGTCGAGGATCAGCGCGGTCGTCTCGGCGGGGCGTTCCAGGCTGGGCAGGTGGCCGGCCCAGGGCAGTTCGAGGTGTCGGGCGTCGGGCAGCAGTGTGGGCAGCCGGGCGGCGATCTGCCGGAAGTCCGGCAGGTCGTACCGGCCGGAGAGGGCGAGACAGGGTGCGGTGATCTTACCGAGGTCGGGCTCGCCGAGATCGAGGGGCGGAACCTCCTCGGTGGCGGCGAGCTGCACCTCGAAGGCGTGCCGCTGCATCTCGCGTACCCGATTTCGGGTCGCCTCGTCGGCCTCGGGCCCCAGCCAGGTCCGGACGTTGAGCTCGACGGCCCCGGCGACGTCGCCGGCCTCGAGCAGTTCGTCCTCCTGCCGGCCGAAGTCCCGCAGCTCCGGGCCGGGCACGTGGCCGGGCATGCCGGCGCAGAGCAGTGCCAGCCGGGTCACCCGGTCCGGCCATCGGGCGGCCACCTCCAACCCGACCCGCCCGCCGAAGGAGGCGCCGACCAGCGCCACCCGGTCGACCCGCAGGGAGTCCAGCAGGTCGTGCACGTCCTGCGCCTCGGCGTAGGGGCGGTCCGGCACCGGGGTCTCGCCGAAGCCCCGGAAGTCGCAGCGGATCACCTGGTAGCCGGCGTCGAGCAGGGTGGGCCACTGCGGATCCCACATCCGCCGGTCACAGACGGAGGAGTGCAGCAGGAGGACGGCGGGGCCGTTTCCGGCGACATCGTGTGCGAGCGTCATCGCGGCCCACCCTAGGTCGGGCCCGGCCGGCCCACCATCGAATATCTCCGGCTGGCGGTCGTTGCGGGTGTGGGAATTACGCCATCCCATCGGTGCGGCGGGGACGGACTCGATAGGCTGACCGAGGCCGGCAAAGTCGACAATTTACGCAATTGTCGGCGAGGTGCCGTGACTGAGCCGCCGGTCGACGGCCGCCGGGCCCGGCGGGCGAACCACGGGGGAAGGGGAGAGTCGGGTGCCCTATCTGACTGTCGGCGTGGAGAACTCCGCGCCCATCGACCTGCACTACGAGGATCACGGCGCCGGGCAGCCGGTGGTGCTCATCCACGGCTTCCCGCTCAGCGGCTCGGCCTGGGAAAAGCAGATCAACCCGCTGCTCAACGCCGGCTACCGGACCATCACCTACGACCGGCGGGGATTCGGCACGTCGAGCCAGCCGGCGGTGGGCTACGACTACGACACCTTCGCCGCCGACCTGAGCATCCTGATGAACGAGTTGGACCTCACCGACACCATCCTGGTCGGCCACTCGATGGGTACCGGCGAGGTGACGCGGTACATCTCCAACTACGGCTCCGCCCGGGTGAACCGGGCCGTCTTCATCTCGCCGATCCCGCCGTTCCTGCTCAAGACCGAGGACAACCCGGAGGGCGTCGACCAGAGCCTCTTCGACGGCTTCATGCAGAGCGTGATCACCGACCGGGCCCAGTACCAGACGTCGTTCCTGCACGACTTCTACAACCTCGACGAGAACCTCGGCAAACGGGTCAGCGACGAGGTGGTCCGGATGAACTGGAACGTGGCGGTGAGCGCCTCGCCGATCGGCACCCTGGCCTCCATCCCCGCCTGGCTGACCGACTTCCGGCAGGACCTGCCCCGGATCGACGTACCGGTGCTGATCATCCAGGGTGACGCGGACCGGGTCCTGCCCTATCCGGTGACCGGGCAGCGGATGCACGCCGCGATGCCCAACAGCCAACTCGTCACCCTGAAGGGCGCACCGCACGGCATCCCGTGGACGCACGCCGACGAGATCAACCAGGCGCTGCTGGACTTCATCAGGACCCCGGTCGACGCGCTCCTCTGACCAGGCCCGGCCCGACCCGGGCCAGGCCGTCGGCCGGGCCGGGGCGGGACCCGGTCGACCGGTTCGCCGAGCCCGTCCGGCGCCACCCGGGCGCCGGACGGTCCGCGTCACGCCTCGGGCGCGATGAGTCGCTGGTCCTCCGCGTCCCGCACCAGGATCGCCTCGACCGGGCAGGACTCGGCGGCGTCGACCACCGGGTCGGCCGGGTCGACGGTCTCGGCCAGCGGAGTGGAGAGCCCGTCGACGAGCCGGAAGTGCCCGGGCGCCATGCCGGCGCAGATCCCGGAGCCGATGCAGCGGTGCGGGTCGACGCTGACCCGCCAGGCGGCGCTCACCAGGCCACCGGAAGGGCGAGCGGTCCGCGTACCAGCAGGCCGCTCTTCCACGGCACCTCCGGCTCGGGCACCGCCAGCCGCAGTCCGGGCAGGCGAGCGACCAGGGTGCCGATCGCCACCTGCAACTCCATCCGGGCGAGCTGCGCGCCGACGCAGTGGTGCACACCGTGACCGAAGCCGACGTGCGGATTGACCTCCCGACCCAGGTCGAGCCGGTCCGGATCGGCGAAGACCGTACCGTCCCGGTTGGCCGAGCCGATCGCCGGGAGTACCGGCTCGCCGGCCCGGACGAGTACCCCGCCGAGTTCGACGTCCTCCGTCGCGTACCGGGGGAAGGCCGAGGCGGCGCCGAGCGGCACGTAGCGCATCAGCTCCTCGACGGCGCTCGGGATCAGCGTGGGATCGGCGCGGAGCCGGGCCAGCTCCGCCGGGTTCTGTAGGAGCACGTAGACGAAGTTCGGGATCTGGGTCACGGTCGTCTCGTGCCCGGCCGCGAGCAGGCCGGCGGCGAGCTGCACCAGCTCCTGCTCGGTGAGCCGGTCCTCGTTCTCGTCCCGGGCCCGCACCATCGCGCCGAGCAGGTCGTCGATCGGCTCGCGACGGCGGACCGCGACCAGCGCGCCGATGTAGCCCCAGAGGCTCTCCAGGTATTCCTGGATCTTCTCCGGGCTCAGCGAGGTGGTCGAGACGATCGCCTCCGACCAGGTGTGGAACCTGTCCCGGTCGGCGAACGGGACGCCGAGCAGCTCGCAGATGACCTGGATCGGCAGCGGGGTGGCGAAGTGCTCCACCAGGTCGGCCGGGGGACCGGCCTCGACCATCTGGTCGACCAGCCCGTCGGCGATCTCCTGGGCGCGGGTGCGCAGCAGTTCCACCCGGCGGGCGGTGAACGCCTTCGCCACCAGCCGGCGCAGCCGGGTGTGGTCGGGTGGATCCATGCCGAGCATGCCGAGATCCGGTTGCCGGGGCATCGTCCGGGGCTGGTCGCGCCCGACCCCGGCGGCCCGGCTGAACCGGGCGTCGCCGAGCACGACCCGGACGTCGGAGTAGCGGGTGGCGAGCCAGGTCTCCTCGCCGAAGGGCAGTTGCACCCGGATCAGTGGCTCGTCGCGGCGCAGCCGGGCGTAGTGCGGGTCGAGGTTGAGCCGGTCGGGGGCGGCGAACGGGTAGGGGCGGGCGGTCACCTGCCGGCTGTCCGTCATCTCGGATCCCTCCGTCGAGCGGGCGCGGTCGGCGCGACGGTCGGTGACGATCGGCTTGACCGTGGTGATCCGATCGGCCATCGGCGCCGGGTAAGGCACTGATGGCGGATAGTAGCGAACTACACTGATCAATTCCATTGGTCACATAGGACGGTCTCAGGCGTTCAGGTACGCCAACACCGCCAGTACCCGCCGGTTGTCGTCCTCCGACGGCGGCATGCCCAGCTTGCTGAAGATGCTGTTGATGTGCTTGCTGACCGCCTTCTCGGTGACGAAGAGCCGGCCCGCGATCGCCGCGTTCGACCGGCCCTCCGCCATCAGGCCGAGCACCTCCCGCTCCCGGGCGGTGAGCGCGTGCAGCGGCTCCGCGCCGGAGCGGTTCGCCAGCAGTTCGGCGATGACCTCCGGATCCATCACCGTGCCGCCGGTCGCCACCCGCCGCACCGCGTCGACGAACTGGCCCACGTTGGAGACCCGGTCCTTGAGCAGATAGCCGATCGCACCACTGCGGTCGGCGAGCAGTTCCCGGGCGTAGAGCTGCTCGACGTGCTGCGAGAGCACGAGTACCGGCAGTCCCGGCATCCGGGTACGGGCCTCGATCGCCGCCTGGAGCCCCTCGTCGGTGAAGGTCGGCGGCAGCCGTACGTCGACCACCGCCACGTCCGGACGGTGCTCGACCAGCGCCGGCAGCAGCGCCGGTCCGTTGTCGACCGCGGCCACGACCTCGAAGTCGAACGCCTGGAGCAGCCGGGTCAATCCGTCCCTGAGCAGGGCGAGGTCTTCGGCGATGACAACTCGCACGGCAGCTCCATGGTCACGGTCGTGGGCCCGCCGGGCGGGCTGGCCACGAACATCGTGCCATCAAAGGCGGCCAGCCGGCGCTCGATCCCCCGCAGGCCGGTCCCGCCGGCCGGGTCGGCCCCGCCGGCCCCGTCGTCGCCGACCACCATGACCAGCCGGCCGTCGCCGTGCCGCAGCCGTACCCAGGCGTTGCGTGCGGAGCTGTGCTTGGCGACGTTGGCCAGCAGCTCGGCGGCGGTGAAGTAGACCGCCGACTCGACCGGGGCCAGTGGCCGGCCCGGAAGTTCGACGTCGACCTCGACCGGCAGCGGCAGTTTCAGCGCGAGCGCCCGGATCGCACCGGCCAGCCCGCGTTCGGCGAGTACCGGCGGATGGATGCCCCGGACCAGGTCCCGCAGCTCGCCCAGGGCCTGCCCGCTGGCCTCCCGGGCCTCGGCCATCAGCCGCCGCGCCGCCGCCGGGTCGCGGCTCATCAGCTCCTCGGCCAGCCCGATGCTCATGCTCAGCGCCACCAGCCGGGCCTGGGCCCCGTCGTGCAGGTCCCGCTCGATCCGACGCAGCTCGGCGGCCTGCGCGTCGACGGCCTCCGACCGGCTCTCGGTGAGCTGCCGGACCCGCCGGTGCAGCGCCGCCGCCCGGGTCGGCGCCAGCAGCGCCCGGATGAAGCCGGCGTGCGTCCGGTGGATCAGCTCACCGACGACACCGCCGAAGAGCAGGATCAGCGCACCCTGCGGCAGCGCCAGCAGCGCCTTGCCGAGGGTGTCGGCCGGCCAGACCGCGCCGTAGCCGTACCAGGCGTCGAGGGCCCAGAGCAGCACCGGCACTCCGAGCAGCCCCTCCAGGCCGTAGACCACCAGGCAGACCGGCAGCAGCCCGAGTACCAGCCCGACCGGTATCGACGTGAGCAGCCAGAGCAGGTCCCGCCAGGTGGCCGGGTCGGTCACCACCCACCGGTACCGGGCCCAGACGGTCGTCCGCTCCGGCGCCGGCCGGTACGGGCTGGGCACCTCCCGGCCGGTCCACCGCCCCGCGATCCTGCGGTTCAGCCCGGCGACGTGGCGTACCACGGCGGTCACCGCGGGAAAGGCGAGGAGGCCCACGCCGAGCACCGTGAAGCCGAGGGAGAGCACCGAGAGCACCAGCAGGACGATGTTGGCGCTGACCGAGAGTACGGCCAGCAGCAGCCCCTCGCCGCCCTGGACGAGCCGGCGGCGGAGCCGGTGCGGTGGTGGCCGGGTGCTGGTCGCGGGGTCCATGCCGCCATTCTGGTCGACCGGCCCGACTCCGATCTGTGGTGCTACGACCACCACCGCTCGGGAGGTGCCACCCCGCTGCGTACCCGGCGTCGCTGGCCCCGGCCCGCCGAACGTGATGCCCCCGACCGGGTTCGTCGCCGGCCGGGCTACCGGACCGGTTTGACCAGGGCGACGATGTCCTCGGCCGCCGTCGTCAACATGCCGAGGACCAGGCCGGTGATGCCGGCGATCATCGCGTACGCCGGGTCGAGGGCGGTCCCCGTGGACAGTCCGAGCACGCCCAGCGCCGCCACACAGATCAGGGTCAGGTTCCGCACCAGGTGGGGGATGCCGAGCGGGGTACTGGAGGCGCCGAAGCACCGGCAGGGAGCGCGGTTGCCCCTGGCCAGGGCCAGTCCGATCACGACGGTGAAGGCGGCGAGCAGACCGATCGCGAGTGCGAAGCCGAGGACGCCGGCCACCCGCAGCGGCACCAGAAACAGCGCGGCGGCGAGCGCCTCGGCCGTCACCGTCGCGACCGCCGCCGGCCGCACCGCAGCCTCCGGCAGTTGCCGCAACTCGCGCAGCGACCGGACGAAGTCCCGCCAGGCGGCCCTGGACGCGACCTTGTTGGCGACGGCCACGATGAACACCGCGGCGAGGAGTACTCGGCAGCCCACCTCCAGATACCGCACAACGGGGAACCTATCGGCTCCGCCGTCGTACGCCAACCGCCGCGACCCCGCGCACACCGGCGACGGGTCGGGCGATCCGCCTCCGAACGCCTCAGACCCGGCGGCGCTGTCGGGACGCCTCGTACAGGGCGACGGTGCCCGCCGTCGCGGCGTTGAGCGAGCTCGCCGATCCGGCGATCGGGATCCGGAGCATCCGGTCGCAGGACTGCCGCCACGCCGCGCTGAGCCCGGAGGTCTCGTTGCCGACCAGCAGCACGGTGGGGCCGGTGAGGTCGTGTTCGGCGATCTCGACCTCGCCGGCCTCGTCGGTGCCGACGATCTGCACCGGCAACCCGCGCTCGCGCAGCGCGGCCACCCAGTCGAGTACGTCCCGGTGCGAACCGGTGCGGACCACCGGCACCGCGAAGAGCGAGCCGGTGCTGGCCCGGACCGCTCTCGGGTCGTACGGGTCGGCGGCGTGCCCGACCACCACCAGCCCGGCGGCGCCGAACGCGTCGGCGGAGCGGACCAGGGTGCCGATGTTGCCCGGTGCGGTCGGCCGGTCGAAGACCACCACCAGTGCGTCGGGCCCGACCGGGATCCGGTCCAGCCGGTCCGGCGGCAGACCCAGCACGGCGACGAGTTCCGGCAGCTCCTCGTCCTTGCCGCCGAGTTCGTGCAGCAGGTCGGGGGCGACCGCGACCCGGTTGCCGGTGGTCTGGTCGAGCAGGTCCCGGGCCCACCGGGACAGCGGCACGCCGTCCGGGTGCAGCAGCGCGTGCACCGGCCAGCCCTGCCGGACCGCCACGGTGATCGGCCGGACGCCCTGCACCAGGAACTCGCCGGCCCGCTGCCGCTTGGTGCGGTTGGTCAGCAGCGCCGACCACTGCTGGAAGCTGGCGTTGCGGGTGGTGACCCGCAACGTCCGGGGCACCCGGGCGGAGCTGCCGACACTGTCCGTACGCACCGCACGACGATACCGCCGGTCGGACCCGGTGCCGCCGCTGGCCGGCCGGACCGTCGCTCCGGCTACTTCGTCGCCCCGCTGGTGAACCCGTTGTAGATGAAGCGTTGCAGCAGCAGGAAGACGATCAGAGTCGGGACGATCACCAGGATGACCCCGGCCGAGATGACCTCCCACTGCGCCCCGAACGGCCCCTTGAAGCGGAACAGCGAGGTGGAGATGACCCCGAGGTCGCGGTCGGGCATGTAGAGGAACGGGATGTAGAACTCGTTGTACATGGTGATCCCCTTGATGATCACGACGGTCGCGATCGCCGGTTTCAACAGGGGAAGGATGATCCGCAGATAGATCGTGAAGTGGTTGGCGCCCTCCAGGGCGGCCGACTCGTCCAGCTCCCGGGGAATCCCCCGGAGGAACTGCTGGAAGATGTAGATCGAGATGATGTCGGTGCCGAGGAAGAGCACGATCGCCGACCACCTGGTGTTGAACAGCCCGAGACCGTTCACCACCTGGAAGGTCGCCACCTGGGTGGTCACCCCGGGCACCAGGGTGGCGAGCAGGAACAGCATGATGATGGTCTTGCGGAACCGGAACTCGAACCGGTCCAGGGCGTACGCCGCCATCGAGCCGATCAGCACCGTACCGGCCAGCGACACGGCCAGGATGACCGAGGTGTTGACGAAGGCCCGCAGCATGCCGCCCTGGGTGAACGCCGTGACGTAGTTGTCGAGGTTGAACCAGTTGCCGGGCGGGTCGAACGGCGCCCCGTTGATGAACTCGTCGTTGGTCTTCAGCGAGGCCATCAGCAGGACCAGCAGCGGCGCCAGCACCACCAGGGAGGCGACGACCAGGGAGACGTACTTGAGGGTCACCGCGACCCGGGCGCCGAACGTGCCGAGCGGGGTGCCGGCCCGGGGCCGTCGCCGGGGTGGCGTGCCGGGGGAGCGGAGGGCGGTCAGGCTCACGTCAGGTTCACCTTCTCCTCGGGCACGACCCGGCGCTGGATCCAGGTGAGCAGCAGGATGATCACGAGGAGTACGACGGCCATCGCCGAGGCGAGCCCGACCTTGTAGTACTTGAACGCCATGTCGACGGTCTGGATCACGAAGGTCTCGCTGCCGTTCGCGCCGCCGGTCATGATGTACGGGATCTCGAAGACCGAGAGCGACCCGGAGATCGCCAGGATGAACGAGAGCCCGACGATCGGCCGGATGCCGGGCAGGATCAGGTAGCGGAACTGGTGCCACCGGTTCGCCCCGTCGATCTCCGCCGCCTCGTAGAGCTGGGCCGGGATCGACTGGATCGCGCCGAGGAAGAGTACGAAGTTCAGCCCGAGGTAGCGCCAGACCGACGTACCGGCGAGCGAATAGTTGATCACCTCGGGGTCGCCGAGCCACTGCTGCGACAGGTTGCCGAGGCCGAAGACCCGCAGTGCCGAGTCGAGGGTGCCGCCGGGCTGGAAGAAGTAGAGGAAGACCATCGCGATGGCGACGCCGTTGATCAGGTACGGGAAGAAGATGATCCCCTTGAAGAGGTTGCGGAACCTGACGTTGAAGCTCAGCACGGTGGCGAAGTAGAGCGCCAGCGCGATCTGCAGCACCGACGCGCCGATGTAGTAGAGGCTGACCCGGAGCACCTCGAAGAGTTCGGGGCGGGTGGCGATCTCGACGTAGTTCCCGCCGCCCACGAACTCCTTGGTCGGGCTCAGGCCGTTCCACGAGGTGACGCTGTAGCCGAACATGTTGACGACCGGGACGTAGGTGAAGACCGCGAGCAGCGCCACCGGCACCAGCAGGAAGAGATAGGGGGTGAGGGGCTTCCGTCGGCGCGGCACCGGCCGGCGCGGGCCGGTGGGTCCGAGCCGTTGCCGCAGCGCCGCGCCGGCCGACCCGGGGAACCGACTCGCGGTGTTCGTCGGAGTTGCCATGGGGAACGCAAACCTTCCGGGTCGAGCCGGACCGTACGTCGTCGTGCCGGTGGCGCGGGGCGGCCGGGTGACACCGTCACCCGCCCGCCCCGGGTGGTACGCGGATCCGAGGGCAGTGCCCTACCGGACCTTCGACCTCGTCTCCGCCCACTTCTTGTTCAGGTCGGCGAAGATCTGCTCCTTGGTCTCCTTCTTCGCGCCCCGGGCCGCGTCCACGATCCGCTGCCGGTACGTGCCGTCCCAGAGCGCGATCTCGGCGGCATTGCCGATCTTGTCGGCCAGCCCCTCCTCGCCCTTCGGCGCCGGGTTGTACTCGATGAACTCGGTCCCGGCGGCGGTCAGGTCGGCCAGGGTGCTCGGCATCGCCTGGCTGATCACCGGCGAGATGCCGCCCTGGTCGACCGCGTAGTTGGACTCCTCGGCGAACCAGTCGATCCAGGCCCGCGCGGTCGCCTTGTTCTTCGAGTTGATGTTGATGCCGTTGTCGTAGTCGCCGCTGATGACGGTGTGGAACTTGCCGTCGACCTGGGTCGGGAACGGCAGGTAGCCGATGTCCGCCTTGTCGGTGGCCGCACCCTGCATCTGCACGATCGACCAGGAGCCGAGCATCATCGTGGCGATCTTGCCGGTGCCGAGCATGCCCTTGGACTGCTCCCAGTTGGTGGTCGTCGGGTCCGGCTCGGTCAGCCCGCGCTGCACCGCGTCGAAGAGCAGCGAGTCCATGATGTGGTGTTCCTTGCCGGGCGCCCACGGGGCGTCGTCCTTGGCCAGCTTGATCGCCGCGTCCGGGTCGCCGCTGATCCCGCCTCGGTTGCCCTCCCACTGGCCGAGTGGCCACTTGTCCTTGTAGTTGGTGTAGAGCGGGATAGCGTCGGTCTTCTCCTTGATCGCGGCCAGCGCGCCGAGGAACTCCTCCGGCGTCTTCGGCGGCGCGGTGACCCCCGCCTGCTGCCAGACCCTCTTGTTGTAGACGAAGCCCTGCGCGTTGCCGGTGATGGTGAGGCCGTAGACCTTGTCGTCGAGGCGCTGCTCGGTGCGGACGAAGCGGTATTTCTTCTCCAGCTCGGCAACGGTGCCGAGCGGCTCGAAGAAGGTCGGCAGCAGGTCGGTGGTGACCGAGTTGGGGATGAGGAGCACGTCGCCGTACTCCTTGGTGTTCATCCGGATCCGGACCTCGCCCTCGTAGTCCGTGATCGCCTCGAACTTCACCGTGGTGCCGGGGTACTTCGCCTCGAACTTCTTCTTGTAGTCCTGGAAGACCGTGTCGACGATGTCGGTGCGCTGGGTCAGCACCGTGATCTCACCGGTGACGGCGCCGTCGGTGCCGCTCCCGTCGTCGCCTCCGCCGCAGCCCGCCGCCACGGCCAGCGCGAGCACGAGGGCGGCGCCGGTCAATCCGTGTTTTCTCATATGCGCGTCCCACCTTTCGGTGTCCACATTGACATTGCGATGCGTAGTGGCGCGCCTCGGGGAGGGTGGGATAGGCGGCGCGACTTGCAGGGAACGTACACGCGGGTTACAGCGGTGTCAACGACGTCACAACCCCTTGCCGGAGCTGAACTGTTAAGCGGGTAAACCGGTTCAGGCACAACGTCCGGTGTGTACCAGGTGACCAGCAGCGGAATGCCGGGGACGGCGGTCTGTGCGGGGCTACGGCGGCGCCCGTGAACCGGTTTAGGACCGGCCGGCTCGCCGCGTGGCCCGGCGGCCCGTAAGAGCGCACCCGCGCATACCGGTACTCAGCGACGGCCGACGCTATGTCTTTGCCGGTACGGTGACGCAATGTCTTTGCCGGTACGGCGGCGACGACAAGACGTCCGTTCGGCTGGCTAATGCGTCGCGCCGGTGTCGGCACACTCGGCCCGGAAGCGATGCCGAATGGTTCGTCGAATCGTCCGGCGGGCTGCGACGTGGACGGTGCGTCCCCGAGGCGGTGGCGTTCGCCCGCCCCGGCACCGGGACGGGGAACCGGCGGGCCGGTCCGGTGGGGGTGCGGCCAGGGCCGGGCGCCCGGCGGGTGGCCGACCGGCCGAGCCGCTACCGGCGCCGCTGCTCGCGCCAGGCTTCGACGACCCGCTCGACGTCGAAGGTCGGCAGCACCACCGGCGGCCCGTCGACCAGGCCGCGCCGGGCCAGCACGATCCGTTCGTTGAGTGCGGTCACGACGGACCGGACCGTCGACTCCGACGACTCCCGGGCCAGCCGCTGCGGCAGCTCCTCGGCCTCCTTGCGGATCATCAGCGAGGCCGGCCCGATGTCGGTCAGGTTCTCCCGGCGTACCCAGTCCCGGATCCACCAGTTCTCGTCGTATGTGCCGCCGTGTCCGGGTAGCGGCTTGCCGGCCCCGGGGAGGTTGTCGAACTCGCCGCGCTCCTGCGCCTCGCGGATCTGGCGTTCGATCCGGGACTCGTACCTGCTCGGCATCGATCGTCCTCCTCGTCCCGCCCCCGCCGGCCTGCGCGGATGTCGCCGGTACCGATTCTAGGCCGACGCCGCGCCGCGCCCCTCGCTGTGCCGGCGCTCAGCAACGTGGTCGAGGCGGCGCCGCCCGTGTCATGCTGCACGCACCGGCGGCGAGGACGCCGTCGGCGGAGCCGGAGCACCGGTCAACCGAGCTGAGGAGTTCCCCGCCGTGTCAGCCAGCGAAGCGGCACCCGCGGTACCGGTCGCACCCGCCCGGCGGTTGCTGCGACCACTGCTGTTCGGCCTGACCCTGACCGCCATCCTGGCGCTGCTCTTCGGCGTGCCCTGGTGGACGCTGGTCGCCGCCGGTGCGCACTGGCCCACCGGGGTCTTCGCCGCCGGTACGGCGCTCTTCGCGGTGGCCCTGGCCGCGTTTCCGGTGCTGATGTACCTCGGGCACGGTCGGGGTCGGGACTGGGCGGCCCGGACCGGTGACACCCTGCTCGGCGTGGTCTGGGTGCTCTTCGTCTGGGCGGTGCTCGGCAACCTGCTGCGGGCCGGGCTCGCGGTCGGCGGCGTCGCCGATCCCACCCGGTCCCGGATCACCGCCGGCGGGGTCGCGGCCGTCTCGGTGGTGCTGCTGGCCTGGGGGTACGTCGAGGCGATGCGACTGCCCCGGATCCGCCGCGTCGAGGTGCCGATCGCTCGACTCGGCGCCGGGCTGGACGGTCTGCGGATCGTCCTGCTGACCGACACCCACTACGGGCCGATCGACCGGGCCGGCTGGTCGGCCCGGGTGGTCGCGGCCGTCAACGAACTCGACGCGGACCTCGTCTGCCACACCGGTGACATCGCCGACGGCACCGTCGCGCAACGCCGGGCCCAGGCCGCGCCGCTCGGCGAGGTGCGCGCCCGGCTCGCCCGGACGTACGTGACCGGCAACCACGAGTACTTCGGCGAGGCGCAGGGCTGGCTCGACCACATGCGGGACCTCGGTTGGGAGCCGCTGCACAACCGGCACCTGGTCGTCGAGCGGAACGGTTCCCGGCTGGTGGTGGCCGGGGTCGACGACGCGACCGCCGGATCGTCCGGACGTCCCGGGCACCGCCCCGACCCCGCCGCCGCTCTGGCCGGCGCCGACCCGGAGCTGCCGGTGGTGCTCCTCGCCCACCAGCCGAAGCAGGTCGGCGCGGCGGTGGCGCACGGGGTCGACCTGCAACTGTCCGGGCACACCCACGGCGGGCAGATCTGGCCGTTCAACCTGCTGGTCCGGCTCGACCAGCCGACGGTGCAGGGGCTGACCCGGCACGGCGGGCGGACCCGGCTCTACACCAGCCGTGGTACCGGCTTCTGGGGCCCGCCGCTGCGGATATTCGCGCCGAGCGAGATCACCCTGCTGACACTGCGCCGCGGCTGAGCCGCCGGAGCGCTGCGGCAGGCGACCCGGCCGAGGAACTGGACCGGTTGATTACTCTCGGTGCGCGTCGGGTCGACGTGGGGCAGCGTGGTACCGAGCCCTTCGTCGTACTCGCCGATCCGGAGGGGAACGAGTTCTGCCTGCTGGATCGCCCCACCCGTCGCCCCCGAGCCGAGCGCCCGTCCGGTGCTCGCCGAATTGCCCAGACATTGATGCTGGTGTATTTTCCCTGGCAGGATCCGACCGGTTTGGGCGGGCCCGGCGGAGGGAGCGCGCATGTCCGGATTCGGCACATCCACCCTACGGCGGGGACTCTCCGTGATCGCACTGGCGGCGGTCTGCGCCTGGAGCCTCGCGCCGCACCAGCCGGTCTCCGCCGCCGAGGAGTCGGCACCACCCAGCTCCGCCGCCACCGGTGACACGCTGTACGCGACGCTGCTGCCCGCCGTCGGCGAGGTCGAGACCCCGCAACTCGCCGTCCGCTGGCCGGGCCACCCGAGCGCGGCGTTGACCGTCTCCCTGCACGACGCCGGGCGGGACACTCCGCTGGTCGCCGGCCGGCGGCTCGACACCGGGGCGAACCTGGTCGCGCTGCCGCTGCCCGCCGAGGCGGCCGGCGCCCTCCGGCTGTGGGTCCGGGACGCCGCCGGAAGGGTGCTGCACGCCTCGACCCGGGACCTCGACGCGCTCCGGCGCACCTCCGGCTTCGGCTGGACGGCCACCGACACCCGGGCGGCCGCCGCTCCCGGCCTCTACGCCGGCGGCACCTTCACCCGGGCCGGTGGCGCCGCCGTCGACCACCTCGCCACCTGGAACGGCTCCGCCTGGTCACGCCCGGGCGGCGGATCGGGCGCCGGACCGGACGGTTCGGTCACCGCACTGGTCGTCTACGAGGGCGACCTGATCGCCGGCGGCAGCTTCCTCACCGCCGGTGGGGTACGGGTGAACGGCATCGCCCGCTGGGACGGCACCGGCTGGGCGGCGTTGACCGGCTCCTCCGGCACCGGAGTGATGACCAACTCGCTCGACTTCGTCGACGCGCTGACCGTCTTCGACGGGGACCTGATCGTCGGCGGGCAGTTCCTCCGGGCCGGCGGGGTCACCGTCAACCACATCGCCCGGTGGGACGGCGCCGAATGGCGGGCACTGGCCGGGCCCGGTGGCGCCGGTGTGGACGTACCCTCGGTCTGGGACCTGGCCGTGCACGACGGCGCGCTGATCGTCGGCGGCGGCTTCAGCCAGGCCGGCGGCACGGCGGCGAACGGAATCGCCCGGTGGAGCGGCGGTGCGTGGTCGACCCTCGGCACCGGCTTCAACGGCGACGTGCTGGCGCTGGCCGTGCAGGACGGCGCGCTGGTCGCCACGGGCGGGTTCACCCAGGCCGGCGGCACCGCCGCGAACTACGTGGCCGAGTGGACCGGCAGCGCCTGGGTCGCCCTCGGTGCCGGGCTCAACGCCGAGGGGCGGGCGCTGACCGTCTTCGGCGCGGAGCTGGTCGTCGGCGGCACCTTCACCCAGGCGGGCGGCGCGGCGGCGAACTACGTCGCCCGGTGGGACGGGTCCCGGTGGGCCGCGCTGGGCGGTGGCACCGAGGACATCGTGCTCGCGCTGGCCGTGCAGGGCGGACGACTCGTCGCCGGTGGCTTCTTCGTCCGGGCCGGCGGGGTGGCGGTGAACCACGTCGCCGCCTGGAACGGCAGCGCCTGGTCCGCCCTCGGCGGCGCGGCCGGAGTCGGCACCGACAACGGGGTGTACGCCCTGCACACCGTCGTCTGACGGCCGGTCGCCGACGTCCCGCACCCCGTCAGCGGCGTGCGGCCACGCTCTCCGGCACCCCGTCGACGTACGCGTCGACGAGTTGCCGCTCCGCGGTCCGCAGGTAGTCGTCGAGTACCGCGTGCGCCCGTTCCACCTCACCGCCCCGGATCAGCTCCAGCAGCTCCCGGTGCCGGTCCAGATAGGGCTGGTGGAAGGTCTGCGGCGCGGCCATCACGTGGAACGCCAGCCGGATCTCGGCCAGCGCCTGCCGCATGATCTCCTCGATCCGGGGGCTGCCGGCCAGGCCGGCGATCGCCTGGTGGAACTGCATGTTGGCGGTGCCGACGTCGAACCACCGCTGCTGCGCCGCCGCCTGTTCGCCCTCCACCAGCGCGGCCTCGATCGCGTCCATCGCCTCGGCGGGGCTGTTGCGGGCGTTGCTGACGGCCGCACACTCCAGCACCCGGCGGACCCGGTAGATGTCCACCACGTCCTGCACGTCGAGCACCCGGACGAAGACCCCCCGGTTGAGTTCGTGCACGACGAGCCGCTCGTGCATCAGCAGCCGGAACGACTCCCGCAGGGTGTTGCGGGAGACCCCGAGCGCCGCCCCGATCATCTCCTCGGAGAGCCGGGTGCCCGGTAGCAGGGCTCCCTCGGTGATCCGCGCCCGCAGTATCTCCGCCACCCGCTGCGCGGTGCTCGCCCGGGTGATCAACGAGCGGTCGTCCTGCAGCTTCGCCAGCCACGTCACGCGGTCATTGTCCTTCATACCGTCGGGCCCACAATCGAGAGAAGGTCCATGCTACGACGAAGTTACAAGTCAACATGACCATTGACGGATTGTTCAACAGTCTGCCAACCTGAACTCACGACGTACACCACGTCCCGCAGGAGGTGCGATGTCGGTGATCCTCGATCTCAACAGTGACCTCGGCGAGGGCTTCGGCGTCTGGGAGCTGGGCGACGACATGGCACTGCTCTCCGTCGTGACCAGCGCGAACGTCGCCTGCGGCTTCCACGGTGGCGATCCGACGATCATGCGCCGGGTCTGCGCCGAGGCGATCAGCCGGGACGTCTCCATCGGCGCCCACGTCGGCTACCGCGACCTGGCCGGCTTCGGTCGCCGGGCCATCGACATGGAACCCGACCGGCTCTCCGACGACGTGCTCTACCAACTCGCCGCGCTCGACGGGATCGCCCGCAGCGAGGGCGGCCGGGTCCGGTACGTCAAGCCGCACGGCGCGCTCTACAACCGCACCGTGACCGACCAGGCGCAGGCCGCCGCCGTGGTCACGGCCGTCTCCGCGTACGACCCGAGCCTGCCGATCCTCGGCCTGCCCGGTTCACAACTGCTTCGCCAGGCCGCCGAGGTGGGACTGAAGGCCGTCCGGGAGGCGTTCGCCGACCGCGGCTACCGGTCCGACGGCAGCCTGGCGAAACGCGGCAGTCCCGGTGCGCTGGTCACCGATCCGGACGCGGTCGCCCGGCGCTGCGTGAAGATGGCCACCACCGGGCAGGTGGCCGCCGTCGACGGGGCCCCGGTCTCGGTACGCGCCCGATCGATCTGCGTGCACGGCGACACCCCGGGCGCCGTGCAGCTGGCCCGCCAGGTGCACACCGCGCTACAGGAGGCGGGCGTCAGCCTCGCCTCGTTCGTCTGATCCTCCGGAAACCACCGGCACCACCGCCGGACCGGTGACCGTGGCCGGGCTGCCACCCGACCGACGGTCACCGGGCTCCCGCACCTCAACGGCGGCCACCCGATGCCTCGGGCGGCCGCTCCCAACCCCAGTGACGCGCCGGCTCCGCCTTCCGGTTGGTTGGCCAAAGACGCGGAAGCGGCGCGCTGTCGAGGAAAGGTCGAAGATCACCTTGGATGTGCAGAAGTTGACTGAGAGTGTACGCGGCCGGCTGAAGCTGCTCACCGCCACCAGCATCGGTGCCGCCCTGCTGGTGATGCCGGGCACCGCCGTGGCGCAGCCGGCCGGGGCGGCCGGACCGGCGGGGGAGTGCTACGACCGCACCCTCCCGACGACGTACGAGGAGACCCGGATCGACACCCCGGCCCAGCCGGGCGGGGTGCAGGTGCCGAGCACGCTGATCGAGGTCGGCGGCTTCACCCCGTTCGTCACCCGGTTCACCGCCGAGCTGTGCGGGGCACGGTCGGTCGGCCAGGCCGACAAGCTGCTCCGGTCCCGTGGCGCCGAACTGTGGCGTACCGCCGTCGAACGGGCCCAGGGCAAGCGCTGGATGGGCAGCATCGAGCGGTACGACGACCGCCCGCTCTACTGGTCGCGGCTCACCGCCACCCGTGACCTTCGACAGTGGACACCCCGGTTCCGGCTCACCGACACCGCCCGGGCCGCCCTGCTGAAGACCTTCGAGTACGCCTCCCGGGGCATCTCCTCCACTGACTTCTCCACCAGCCGTTCGGTGACCCGGGTGCTGGTCAGCGGCTTCGACCCGTACCAGCTCAACGGGGAGATCCGCCGCTCCAACCCGTCCGGCGCGTCCGCGCTGCAACTGGACGGGCAGGAGTACCGGGTCGGCGACCGGCTGGTGCAGATCCAGGCGGTCTCGCTGCCGGTCACCTGGAGCGGCTTCGACCTCGGCTACGTCGAGGACGCCTTCGGACCGCACCTGACCCGGAACAGCCGGGAACGCGCCGACCTGATCATGACGATCAGCCAGGGCGGCCGGGCCCGGATGGCCATCGAGCAGTGGGCCGGCGCCTGGCGCGGCGGCAGCCCGGACAACAACAACGAGGGCACGCCGGAACTCGTCCCGCAGGTGACGAACTGGCCGCAGCCGGCCAGCAACCCGGAGTTCATCGAGACGACCCTGCCGTACCAGCCGATGATCGACGCCGGCACGACGCCCTGGCCGACGGCGCTCAACCCGCGGATCTGCGAGTGGACCGGCAACACCCGGCCGGACCCGACCAAGGTCTCCTGCCACGACAACGGTCCCTCCCCGGGCGCCCAGGCCCAGGCCGGCGGCGGCGGGAACTACCTCTCCAACGAGAGCATGTACCGGTCGAACCGGCTCCGGCTCGCCCTCGGCGCCACCGACGTCCCCGGCGGACACCTGCACATCTCCTCGCTCGTCTACCCGCAGAACCCGCTGGACATCATCGACCCGCCGTTCGCGTCCGACCGCGCGCAGACCATCGAACAGACCGTCGCCCTGGTGAAGGCCGCGGGCGCGGCCGTCTCCTGAGTCGTCGGCCGGGCCCGGGGTGCCGGCAACCCCCGGGCCCGGCCGCACACCTGCCTCCCGAAGACCCCGTTGCGCGCCCCGAGCGGGACGGCGCCGGGCCTTCGCCATCGTCTCCAGAAAGGCTCGACCATGCGCAGGATCACCAGCGGCGCGGCCGCTCTCGTCCTCGCCGCCGCGCTCGCCGGCTGTGGCGGATCCGACGGCGCCGGTGCCACCGACGAGGTCAAGCTCGCCGGTCTCTGGCCGCTCAGCGGCCCCAACGCCACCCAGGGCACCGACGTACTGCACGGTGCCGAACTCGCCGTGGACGTCGTCAACAACGACCATCCCGGGCTGGACCTGCCGCTCGGGCCCGGCAAGGGACTGCCCGGGCTGGGCGGCGCACCGGTGAAGCTGATCACCGGCGACACCCAGGGCAAGCCCGAGGTCGGTGCCGGTGAGGTCGACCGGCTGGTCACCGGCGAGAAGGTCGCCGCGGTGATCGGCTCGTACCAGTCCGGGGTGACGCTGACCGCCAGCCAGCGGGCCGAGCGGCTCGGCGTACCCTTCGTCAACGAGGCGTCCTCGTCGGTGGCGCTCACCGAGCGGGGCCTGAAGTGGTTCTTCCGGACCGGGCCGACCGACGAGACCTTCGCCCGGTCGATGTTCGACTACCTGAAGGCCCGGCAGGCGGCCGGCGCCCAGATCCGTTCGGTCGGCGTCTTCCACAGCAACGACCAGTTCGGCAACGACGGCGCCGGGGTGACCGAGAAGGTCGCCGCCGAGGCCGGGCTGCCGGTCACCGTCAACGTCGGCTTCGACCCCACCGCCGCCGACCTCGGCTCCCAGGTGGCGCAGGTGCGGAGCAGGAACCCGGACGTGCTCTTCGTGCTCGCCTACACCGACGCGGCGATCAAGCTGATGAAGACGCTCGACCAGTTGGACTACTACCCGCCGGCGCTGCTCGCCTACGGCACCGGATTCGCCGACCCGGCCTTCGCCACCGGGCTCGGCGCGCTCGCCAACGGCGCCTCCACCCGGGCGGCCTGGTCCGGCGAGATCGCCGAGAAGCGGCCGGCGGCCAAGACCGTGGCGGACCTGTTCCAGCAGCGGTACGGCGCCCCGATGACCGAGAACTCCGCGCGGGCCTTCACCGCCGTACTGACGCTGGCGCAAGCGATCGACACCGCCAGGTCGGTCGAGCCGGCGAAGATCCGCGACGCGCTGCGCGGGCTGAACGTCCCCGGCGAGAAGACGATCATGCCGTGGACCGGGATCACGTTCGACGACAAGGGCCAGAACACCGGTGCCGCCGGGGTGGTCGAGCAGATGATCGAGGGGAAGTACCGGGTGGTCTTCCCGGCCGACCTCTCCTCGGTCCAGCCGATCTGGCCGATGAACCAGGCACAGCGGTGAGCCGGCGGACCGGCGGGCGGCCGAGGGGGTCGGCGCCATGACCGACCTGCTCCAGTCCGTGGTCAACGGGCTGCTGATCGGCGCGGTCTTCGCGCTGGTCGCGGTCGGCCTGACCCTCATCTACGGCGTGATGGACGTGATCAACTTCGCGCACGGCGAGATGGTCATGCTCGGCATGTACACCTCGTTCTTCGCCTGGTCGCTGCTCGGCCTCGACCCGCTGCTCTCCATCCCGCTCGCCGGGGTCTCGATCGCGCTCACCGGCGCGCTGATGTACTTCGGCGCGGTCGGCCGGGTGCTCGGCAAGTCCCCGCTGGCCCAGGTGATCGTCACCTTCGGACTACAGGTCTTCCTGCGCGGACTGGCCCAGTTCCTCTGGACCCCGAACACCCGGACCGTACCCCGGCCCTGGGCCGCCGGGCTGCGCTGGGAGATCGGCCCGGTGGTGATCGGCGGGCCACAGGTCATCATGGCCGTCGGCGCGCTGCTCGCCACCGGCGCGGTCGCGTACTTCATGAATCGGACCCGGCTCGGCGGCGCCGTACGGGCCGCCGGGGAGGACCCGGCGGCGGCCTCGCTGATGGGCATCGACCCGCGCAGGATGTACGCCCTCTGCTGGGTGATCGCCGGCCTGGCCACCGGCGTCGCCGGAGCGCTGCTGATGAACTCCTACTCCGCCTCACCGACCGCCGGGGTGAGTTTCGTGCTGATGGCCTTCGTGGTGGTCGCGTTCGGCGGCTTCGGCAGCATCACCGGGGCGGCCCTGGCCGGACTGCTCGTCGGAGTCGCCCAGGGCGTCGTCGGGCTCTACGCCCCGAGCTACACCCTCGCCGCCGCACTCGCCCTCTATCTGGTGGTCGTGCTGGTACGGCCGCAGGGACTGCTGGGGACCAGATGACCAATCCGATCGAGGGGGGACGATGAGCGCCCCGACCGTACTGCGCCGGCCCTCGCCGACCCGGCTCGGCACCTCACCGGCCCGGCGGCTGCCGGCCTGGGGTACCGCCGTGCTGATCCTGGCGGTGCTGGCCGCGTACCCGCTGGTCTTCGCGGACTCGGCGGCACACAACATCGGCATCCTGGCGTTGACCTTCGGGATCGCGGCGACCGGTTGGAACCTGCTCGGCGGCTACACCGGGCAGATCTCCTTCGGGCACGCGCTCTATTTCGGCACCGGCGCCTACACCACCGCGCTGCTGGTCCGGCAGGGCTGGTCGCCGTGGCTGGCGATCGGGCTCTCGCTGCCGCTGGCCGCGCTGCTCGCCGCCGCCGTCGGCTGGCCCTGCTTCCGGCTGCGGCACCACTACTACTCCATCGCCACCATCGCGGTCGCCGAGATCGTCTTCATCCTGGTCACCAACCTGCCCGGGCTCGGCCAGGCGAACGGCTGGGAGTTGCCGGTCGTCGAGTCCTCGCTGGCCAACCTCCAGTTCTCGCTGCTGGACAAGCGACCGTACTACTACGTGGCGCTCGGCTTCTTCTGCCTCGCCGCCCTGGCGGTCTGGCTCTTCCTGCGCGGCCGGGCCGGCAACTACGTCCGGGCGATCCGGGACGACCAGGAGGCCGCGGCGGCGGTCGGAATCGACGTACACCGCTACAAGCTCGCCGCCGCCGCGCTCTCCGGCGCGATCACCGCGCTGGCCGGCGGCTACTACGTGATGTACGTCCTCTTCGTCGACCCGCCCTCCGGGCTCGGCCTGGACCTGTCGGTGTCGTTCACCCTGATGGCGGTGCTCGGCGGGGTCGGCCGGTTCTGGGGGCCGCTGCTCGGCGCCTGGGTACTGGTCTTCGTCCAGGACGTCACCCGGCAGGAGTTCTCCGGCAGCGGCCGCTCGATCGACCTGCTGCTCTACGGCGCGCTGATCGTGCTCGTCTCGATCACCGAGCCGGGCGGCCTGCTCGCCATCGGGCAGCGGCTCTGGGCGCCGGTCGGCCGGCGGCTGCGCCGTACCCCTGGCGGGAAAGCCGGTGCGGAGCCGGCCGGATCTGCTGAGGTGAAGGCATGACCGCGCGCGAGGAGGCGCCATGACCGGAACGCTGCTGAGGATCGACAACCTCTCCTGCCGGTTCGGCGGCCTCTGGGCCAACCGCGACGTCAGCTTCGAGGTGGCGCAGGGCGCGATCGTCGGGCTGATCGGGCCGAACGGCGCCGGCAAGAGCACGCTCTTCTCGATGGTGGCCGGCGCCCAGCGGCCCACCTCGGGCCGGTTGGAGTTCGACGGCCGGGACGTCACCGGCTGGCCGCCGCACCGCGCCGCCCGGGCCGGGGTGGGGCGGACCTTCCAGCTGATGCGGGTGTTCGGCTCGATGAGCGTGCTGGACAACCTCACCACGGCCGCCTTCGCCCGGCATCCCCGGCTGCGGGACGCCCGGCGCCGGGCCGGCGAGGTCGCCGAGCTGACCGGGCTCGGTCCGGTGCTCGACTCGCCGGCCGCGTCGCTCACCGCCGCCTGGAAGAAGCGGCTGGAGATGGGGCGGGCGCTGGCCACCGAGCCGAAGCTGCTCCTCCTCGACGAGGTGCTCTCCGGACTGACCCCGACCGAGGCGCGCGAGGCGGTCGAGATCGTCCGCGGCATCAACCGGGGCGGCGTCACCATCCTGATGGTGGAACACGTAATGGAGGTCATCATGCCGCTCTGCCATCGGGTGGTGGTGCTGCACTACGGGCAGAAGATCAGCGAGGGTACCCCGGAGCAGGTCGCGCACGACCCGACGGTGGTCGAGGCGTACCTGGGGAAGGCGCTGTAGATGCTGACCGTACGGGATCTGCACGTGGACTACGCCGGGGTCGTCGCGCTGCGCGGCGTCGACCTGCGGGTCGAGGCCGGCGAACTGGTGGCGCTGGTCGGCGCGAACGGGGCCGGCAAGAGCACCCTGCTGGCGGCGGTCTCCGGACTGCACCGCCCGGTACGCGGCAGCGTGACCTTCCTCGACGAGGACGTGAGCGGGCTGCCGGCGTACCGGATCGCCCGCCGGGGCGCGGTGCTGGTGCCGGAGGGACGGCGGCTCTTCGGCCACCAGACGGTGCTGCAGAACCTGCTGCTCGGCGGCTACCACCGCACCGCGACGGAGCGGGAGGCGGACCTGGCCCGGGTCTACGACCTCTTCCCGGTCCTCGCCGAGCGGGCCGGGCAGCGCGCCGGCACGCTCTCCGGCGGCGAGCAGCAGATGGTGGCGCTCGGCCGGGCGCTGATGAGCCGGCCGAAGCTGCTGATGCTGGACGAGCCCTCGCTCGGCATCTCACCGAAGTTCACCAAAATGATCTTCGAGGTGCTGGCCGAGATCCGCCGCGCCGGCACCACCATGCTGCTGGTGGAGCAGAACCTGCGGGCCGCGCTGGAGCTGGCCGACCGGGCGTACGTGTTGCAGACCGGCGAGGTGGTGATGGCCGGCCCGGCCGACGAGCTGGCCGCCTCCGACGAGGTACGCCGCTCGTACCTCGGGCTGTGAGCCGGTACGACGGGGCGGATGCGACGGTGCGGATCATTCCGGTGGGGCTGCGCGCGCTCCTGGTCGAGCTGACCGAGCCGGCGCAGACCGCCGCGCTGGTGGCACGACTGCACCGCTGGCGGGACCGGGGCGAACTCGGCGGCGTGCAGGACGTCGTACCCGGTGAACTCACCGTGCTCGTCGACGGGCTGGACGATCCGGCGGAGCTGACCCGGCGGCTCGCCGGCTGGCGGCCGGGCACGGCCCGCCCGCCGGACGGGCCGCTGGTCGAGATACCGGTCCGCTACGACGGCGCCGACCTGGCCGAGGTGGCCCGGCACTGGGGAGTCGCCGAGCAGGAGGTGGGGCGGATCCACAGCGCACCGGAATACCGGGTCGCGTTCTGCGGCTTCGCCCCCGGCTTCGGTTACCTGACCGGCCTGCCGGAGCGTTACCACCTGCCTCGGCGCTCGGTGCCCCGGACCCGGGTGCCGGCCGGCTCGGTCGCGCTGGCCGGCGGCTACGCCGGGATCTATCCCCGGGACTCGCCCGGCGGCTGGCAACTGCTCGGCAGCACCGACCTGGTCCTCTTCGACCCGGACCGGGACCCGGTCGCGCTGCTCACCCCGGGCACCCGGGTCCGGTTCCGGCCCGTCGACGCCGACGGAGCCATCGACGCCGACGGGGCCGTCGACGCCGACGCCGACGCCGACGCAGGCGGGCGCGGCGGGCGGACCGGCCGGGGCGGTGCGCGGGCGCCGCACGGTGTCGGGCGCGGCGAGCCGCCGGCATGACCGGCGGACGTTTCGTCGAGATCCTCCGGCCCGGCGCGCTCAGCACCGTGCAGGACCTCGGCCGGCCCGGACACGCACATCTCGGGGTACCGCGTTCCGGCGCCCTCGACCTGCCGGCGCACCTGCTGGCGAACCGGCTGGTCGGCAACCCGCCCGGGGCGGCGACGATCGAGACGACCGTCACGGGTGTCTCGGTGCGGTTCTGCCAGGCCGGCACCGTCGCGGTGACCGGAGCCTGGGCGCCGGTCACCGTGGACGGCCGGCCGGCGAGCTGGTCGGCCCCGGTCTCGGTGCCGGCCGGAGCCCGGGTCGAGGTTCGCGCCGCCCGGCGCGGGCTGCGCAGCTATCTCGCCTTCGCCGGTGGGATCGCGGTACCGCCGGTCCTCGGCAGCCGCTCGACCGACCTGCTCTCCGGGCTCGGCCCCGCGCCGCTGGCCGCCGGGGACCGGCTGCCGCTGGGCGAGCCACCCGGGCCGCCCGGCCCGGTCGACGTCGCCCCGACCGGCACCCTGGCCGAGGAGCTGACCCTGCGGGTCCTGCTCGGCCCCCGGGCGGACTGGTTCACCGACGACGCGGTACGCATCCTCGGCAGCGAGTGCTACCGGGTCTCCACCCTCAGCAACCGGATCGGGGTACGCCTGGAGGGGCCGGCGCTGCCCCGCCGGGTCGGCGGGGAGCTGCGCAGCGAGGGGGTGGTGCTCGGCGCGGTGCAGGTACCGTCGGCCGGCTCGCCGGTGATCTTCCTGGCCGACCATCCGACCATGGGCGGCTACCCGGTGATCGGGGTACTGCACCCGGACGACCTCCCGCAGGTCGCCCAGGCGGCACCCGGCAAGCCGGTACGGTTCCGGATCGTCGAGCCCCGCCACCGGCCGCCGCCGAAACGGCCGTAGGCGGCCGGCACCCCTTACCTCGGCCCCGCCGGGAAGATCATGCTTGGATGGCAGCAGAGGCCGGGCCTGCCCGGCGGAGAGGAGCAGAAGATGACCGTGGCCACCCGTCCCGCCTTCCACCTGGCGATCCCGGTCGACGACCTGGCGCGGGCCCGCGACTTCTACGGCGGGGTGCTCGGCCTCGCCGAGGGACGCTCCGCGCAGGCGTGGGTCGACTGGGACTTCTACGGCCACCAGGTGGTGACCCACGTCGTACCGGCGGCCCGGCAGGCCGACGCGGGACGCAACCCGGTGGACGGGCACGACGTACCGGTGCCGCACTTCGGGCTCATCCTGCCGGTCGACGACTTCCACGCCCTCGCGGACCGGATCCGGGCCGCCGGCGCCGAGTTCGTGATCGAGCCGTACCTGCGGTTCGCGGGCGAGCCGGGCGAGCAGTGGACGATGTTCTTCCGCGACCCGGCCGGCAATGCGCTGGAGTTCAAGGCGTTCCGGGACGAGTCGCAGATCTTCGCCAAGTGAGCCGAAAACCGCTGGACGGCGTGCGGCCAGCGACCTAGCGTCGGCCGCGTCCGTACCGATGCGACGTGCGAAGAGGTGCATTTCATGAGGGTCCCGCCCGCCCCGACCACCAACCCCGGGACGACCGCAGCAACCCCCATGACCTCTTCGCACGTAAGGAACATCAGAAGTGGACCTACCACGTAGCCTCACCATCCGGGAGAGCGGCCACCGCATCCACAACCCGTTCGACAGCCGCAAGCTCGCCACCCTGGGCGAGGCGCTGCGGCTCCCGCCCGGCTCCCGACTGCTCGACCTGGCCTGCGGCTCCGGCGAGATGCTCTGCACCTGGGCCCGCGACCACGGCGTCGGCGGTACCGGGGTGGACATCAGCACGGTGTTCCTCGGCCAGGCCGAGACCCGGGCCGCCGAACTCGGCGTCGCCGACCGGGTCGCGTTCGTGCACGGCGACGCCTCCGGGTACGTCGCCGACACCCCGGTCGACGTCGCCGCCTGCCTCGGCGCCACCTGGATCGGCGACGGGGTCCCCGGCACCGTCGCACTCCTGCGGCGCAGCCTCCGCCCCGGCGGGATGATGCTGGTCGGCGAGCCGTACTGGCGGCGCGAGCCGGTCGACCAGGACTGCGTCGAGGCCTGCCACGCGACCAGTCGGGACGACTTCCTGCCGCTGCCCGAGACGGTCGAACGCTTCGCCGCGCTCGGCGCCGACGTGGTGGAGATGGTCCTCGCCGACCAGGACGGCTGGGACCGCTACGGCGCGGCGCAGTGGCTCAACCTCCGGCGCTGGCTCGACGAGAACCCCGACGACGAGCTGCACGCCGAGCTGCGCGCGGAACTCGACACGGCGCCGGCCCGGCACGTCAGATACCAGCGGGAATATCTGGGCTGGGGCGTCTTCGTGCTGATCGACCGCTGAGGCCGGGCGGGCCGTGCTCCGCGCGCCGGGGCACGGCCCGCCGGGCGGGCGCCACGCCCGGGCGTCGCTGCGGGTACGCCAGATATTGACCGTCCGGTACGTACCGGGGTTACATGATTCGGTGACCTCGTTCGAGGTGGTCAGCATGGGGCGGGTGGGGGTGGACATCTATCCACTCCAGACCAACGCCCGGCTGCCCGACGTCGAGACGTTCGGAAAGTTTCTCGGCGGCAGCGCCACCAACGTCGCCGTGGCGGCGGCCCGGCACGGCCGGCGGGTGGCCCTGGTGACCCGGACCGGCGCCGACCCCTTCGGGGAGTACGTGCACCGCGCGCTGCGCGACTTCGGGGTGGACGACCGCTGGGTGAGCGCGGTCCCCGGGCTGCCGACCCCGGTCACCTTCTGCGAGATCTTCCCGCCCGACGACTTCCCGATCTACTTCTACCGCTACCCCAAGGCGCCGGACCTGGAGATCCGCCCGGAGGAGTTGGACCTGCCCGCGATCCGGGCCGCCGGGGTCTTCTGGTTCACCGGCACCGGGCTCTGCGAGCTGCCGAGCCGGGACGCCCACTTCGCCGCCCTCGGCGCCCGGGGACGCGCCGCGAACACCGTCTTCGACCTCGACTACCGGCCGAGTTTCTGGTCCTCCCGGGAGGAGGCCCGGGCGGCGTACGAGTCGGCGCTGCGGTACGCCACCGTGGCGGTCGGCAACCTCGACGAGTGCACCACCGCCGTGGGGGAGCGGGAGCCGCACGCGGCGGCCGAGGCGCTGCTCGCCCGGGGCGTACGGCTGGCGGTGGTGAAACGCGGGCCGGCCGGCGTGCTCGCCCGGACCGCCGACGAGGTGGTGGAGGTACCGCCGGTGCCGATCGAGGTGCGCAACGGGCTCGGCGCCGGGGACGCCTTCGGCGGGGCGCTCTGCCACGGGCTGCTCGCCGGGTGGCCGCTGGACCGGACCGTCCGGTTCGCCAACGCGGCCGGCGCGCTCGTGGCGTCCCGGCTCGCCTGCTCCGCCGCGATGCCGACCAGCGCCGAGGTCGACGAGTTGCTCGCCGGACCCCGGCACCCGGTCGGCTGACCGCTCAGCGCTCGACGCGCAGCCCGGCCGGGTCGGCGAGCCGCTCCCGGAACGAGGCCGTCGTGTTCAGCAGCGGAAAGGGTTCGGCCGGCACGTCGACGCCGAGGAACTCGCAGAGCGGCTCCCAGCCCTGTGCCACGTCGAACTCGCCGAGCCGGTCGGCCGGTACGGTGGCCCGCACCTCCGCGAGGTGGTCCGCGTAGACCTTGAGGGCGTGCTCCCGGTCGTCGAACCGGCCGCCGAAGGTGCCCTGCCAGATCAGCGCGTCCGTCAGCCTCGGCTGGTCCAGCAACTCCGGGCGGGTCTCGAACGCCTGCCGCAGCCCGGGTGGCGCCGACTCCACGTCGATGGTCCGGGACTGGTAGATGGTGCTGCGGACGCTGTCGTACCAGCGCTCCGGGTCGCGTACGGTCAACAGCACCTTCGCCTCGGGGTAGGCGTCGATCAGCTCTCGCCAGAAGTACACGCTCGGCCAGTCCACCGTGGAGTGATAACCGTCGAGCAGCCGGGACCAGTCCACCGGCCCGCCCCGGGCGGCCCGCAGCCAGTCACCGATCGTCTCCGGGTGTTCGAACAACTCCGCCATGTGGTGACACGGGCCGAAGCCGAGCAGTTCCAGCGCCTCCTTCGTCGACCTGGTGCCGGTACGCCCGAAGCCCACCCCGATGACCCGCAACTCGCCGCCTCCCTCTCCATATCGTCCGGTCCCAGTCAACAGGGTCGGCCGGCCGGGCGGAACGACCGGCGGCGCGCGATTTCAGGGTGCCGGCCGGTCGGCCAGCTCGGCGGGATCGAGGCCGAGGGTCGCGAGCAGACCCGCGTGGCGGACGCTGTCGACCCGGCCCGGCAACTCCCGGTCGATCCAGTCGGCCCTGACGTCCTGGCCGCGACCGCGCAGCCATTCGACGATTTTCACTTTGTCGATTTCCATTGATCCCTCTTCCTCGCATGCGATTCCGGTCGGCTGCCGTAGGTCATTGGCCGGATCCTCGCCGGCCCCGCCGATGTAGTGCCGTGGAGCCTGGTCGCCTGCGTGGCGACCTCCGACGTTCCGTTGGCGTCGGGGCACGCGTCGGTCGACGGGCCAACCCCCAACAGTACGCGGTGCCGGAGGCATCCACCGGCGGCGTGGATCCGCCGGCGGTCGTGCACTGGTTCCGGGCGACCGGACGATCGCCCGCCCGGAGCTGCGGGCGGGGCGCCCCGGTGAGCACATCACATCGCGCCCGGGCGCGTACCCCCGATCGACGCGAATCCCGAATCCACCGGCTCGTTCTCCGGCGGGCGGGGAATTCCGACATCGTGCGCGTAGGGGAAATTGATTAAGGGCTAGGCTGAAACTGTTCTTGGACCCCGGCGCTACGGGTTTACGGACTCCGCGTACCACCGCCGAAATGAGGGTCCAGCGATGACAGGGTCTGTCAGCCCGGTGTGGCCGACCGGACGCCTGAGCGGCACCGATTCCGCTCCCTGAGCCGTAGCCCGCCCGTCGCTCCCTGAGCGCGCAGCCAGCCGTCGGCGGAAACCCGTGTCGCCGGCCGCCCCGCCTCGGCAGTTGTCGTCATCGCGGCTGCCGACACCCGGCGGCCCACAGCACCGGCCCGGATGCAGCACGCCAGCCGCCCGGGCCGGACGGTACGGGATCCTGGGCCTCGGTTCGAAGCCCAGGATCCCGTCCACCTTCGTCGAACCGCACCGGCGGCGCGGCAGCGACCGCGCGGCGAGCCGGCATCCGCCGCTGGGACGACGACACCACGTCTGCCGGGCGCGCAAGACGCCCGGCCACTCCGGGCCGGTGCCGGGACGACGTCCGGGTACCGGCCGAACGACTCCTCCGCCCACCTCCCGGTCCAGGAAGGATCGATGATCATGCTCACCGCAGGCCAACGCGCCACGAGGATCCCGTCGACACCGCCCTCGCAGCCCCGCCTGTCCCTTCCCCCGGCCCGCGCCAGCGGAGCGGTTCTGGACGGTGCCTGGTGGCCCCGGTCCTGGGATCCGCTGGCCGAACTTCCCGGACTCATGGTGGCGCTCTCCGCCCGCTACGGACGGGTCCGCAACGTGGTACTCAACAGTGCCGCCTGGGACGGTCGGTTCCGCCGGTTCGTGGCCGGCGACGACGTGATCCGAGCGGGCTGGTTCAGCTCGCTGGAGCCCGCCCTGCTGGTCGCCACCACCGAGGCCGGAGACCAGATCGACCTGCTCGTCGTGCCGCCCGGCACCACGGCGGCGGCGGCCGAGCGGGTGATGACCATGGCGGCCGACCCGGCCAACACCCTGCGGGCACCGGCCATTCTCGCCGCCGACGGGAATGCCCGGACGGAGAACACCGGGTCGCCGGGCGGTGACCGTCGCGCGGACCACGACGGGTACGCCACCGAGCCCGTCACCGCCTGACGACCGGTGTCGCCGTCCCGGGTGTCCGGTCGGTCGTCCGCTTCGCGATGTCGAGCGGCGGCCGCCCGGCTCCGTCCGTACGGGAGAACGTTGCACAGGACGGAGACGACGACGAGCAGAGTGTTCTGCTAGGCGGGCATGTCCCTGGACGGCTGTCTCGCCGGTTTGAGCGCCGGGCCGGACGTGGCAGGCTCTCGGAGGTCGTCACGTGACCTCCGAGACTCGACCAGCGACCCCAGAACGGACCGGACCATGGAGATCATTCGAAGGCCGGACCCGCCGGCCGGACTACGCCGCCGGCTCTGGCGGCTACCGATCTGGCTCTACCGGATGCGGCTCGGCCGACTGCTGGGCGACCGGGTCATGCTGCTCAGCCACGTCGGCCGGGTCTCCGGCGCGCGGCGGCAGGCGGTCGTCGAGGTCGTCGAACACGACGAGTACGCCTACGTGGCCGCCTCCGGGTTCGGTCCGCGCGCGGACTGGTACCGGAACGTCATGAAGACCCCGGCGGCCACCGTCCAGGTCGGCAACCGGACGATCGAGGTGACCGCCGCGCCGATCCCCGCCGACGACGGTGCGGAGATCATGGCCAGGTACGCGCCGCGTCACCCGGCGGCGGCCCGGAGGCTCTGCCGGATCATGGGGTTCGAGGTGGACGGGAGCGTCTCGGACTATCGCGAGGTGGGCAGGCGGATCCCCTTCGTGCGGTTCACGCCGCGAGGCTGACCCGCCCGCACCCCCGGCGGCCCGTCAGGACCAGCCCTCCCCGGCCGGGTCGGTCAGCAGCTCGGTCTCGCCGGCCCGGTCGGCCAGCCGGGCGCAGCCGGCCGGGTCGCGTTCGCCGTCGGCGACCACGACGTCGTAGCGCAGCCGCAGTTCGGTGCCGGGTGCGAAGGGGTACTCCCGGTCGAAGAACGGGGCCGGGCCGAGGCAGGCGTACGGCTCGGTGCGGACGAACCACCGGGTGGGTGCGCCCGGATTCGTCGGGTCGTCCCGGAAGACCAGCGTCGACGCGAGGGTCTCGGCCGGCCCGAGACCGTCGTGCCGGCCGACGAAGCCGAGCCACGGGCCCCGCCAGCCCATCAGTTCGTCCGCGCCGACCCCGGCCGGGGTCACCACCCGGCCGCCCCGGAACGAGCGCGGCCCCTGCCAGAGCAGTCCGCCGTAGCCGGCGTTCTCCCGCCCCTGGGTGGTCGGACTGCCGATCATGATCACCGTGTCGCCGTCGTTGCGCAGTACGGTCTCGAACCGCAGCCGCCACGCGCTCTGGTTGGCCCAGACCGCCACCGCCAGCCGACGTTGTTCGGAGCCGACCCGGCGGCCGTCGCGGGTCACCCAGCGCAGCCGTTCGACCAGGCGTACGGCGTCGGGGTCGCAGCGCAGCACCGGGAAGTCGAGGTGTTCGACCACCCCGATGTTGTCGAGCCTGCGGTACCCCTGGCCGCGAAGGTAGGTCCCGCCACCCCAGAAGTTGTCCGGCCCGAAGTTGGAGATGCCGAAGCAGAGTCCCTTGTGCCAGAGGTGGTCGTGCGGCCGGTACAGGCTGACGACGTTGCCGGCGAGGGTCCGCAGCGGGTGGAGGTAGGGTCGCGGCGCCTCCTCCCGGGGCTCCTGCGGGGTGTAGACGTAGTGGAACAGCTCCGCACCGCGCCAGCCGACCCGCACCGACCGGCCGACGTCGTGGCTGACGGCCAGCCCGTTCCCGGCGCCGCCGGCCGCCGCGCCCTGCGCCGGGACGGCCCCGGTGGGCAGCGGCGGACGGGCCGAGGCAACGGGTACGGCCGGCGGAGGCGGTGCCGCGGCGGGCACCAGTGGACCACCGTTCACCATCGCGGCCCGTCCCCCTGCATCCGCCGGTAGAACGGCGACTCCTCACCCAGCTCGTCCGGCCGGACCGGTCTGCGGGTGAACGCCGACGCGTACACCCCGGCGACCAGTCGCATCGTCCGCCGGGTCTCCGCCGAGGTGACCGGTGGCGGGCTGCCGGCGCGCAGGCTCCGGAGCACCTCGGCGAACTGCGCCCGGTGGCTGCTGCGTACCCCGGCGGCACCGGTCCGCCAGGCCGCCAGCACCTCGTCGGCGTACTCCGCTGCCGGGGTGATCCGCCAGTCGTCGTCGCCGTAGCCGTACAGGTGGGTCAGCTCGACCGTGGCCCGCTCGAAGTCGAACCGCAGGTAGCTCTCCTCGCGGACCGACAGCAGGCTGTTCACCACGCTGGCCACCGCCCCGTTGGCGAAGCTGACGTGCGCCATGCTCAGGTCCTCGGTCTCCGATCGCCGGGCCTGCTGCCGGGCCAGGGCGGAGACCTCGGTCCAGTCGCCGAGGATCGCGCAGAGCAGATCCATCTGGTGGATGCCGTGCCCCATCGTCGGACCGCCGCCCTCGGTGTCCCAGCGCCCCCGCCACTCGACGTCGAAGTAGGACTGCGGGCGGAACCAGGTGGTGTGGCAGACCGCCATCAGCGGCCGGCCCAGCACTCCGGCGTCGAGCAGGGCGCGCAGCCGCAGCGCACCGGTGCCGAACCGGTGCTGGAAGACGGTGGCCAGCGCCGCCCCGTGTCGCCGCTCCGCCTCGGCCAGCTCGTCCAGCTCGCCGAGGTTCAGCGTCGGCGGCTTCTCGACCAGCACGTTGGCGCCGGCCCGCAGGCAGGCGAGGGCCAGCTCGTGGTGCGCGCCGGGCGGGGTGCAGACGTGCACCAGCTCGGGCCGCTCCTTCTCCAGCAGGCTGGCCACGTCGGGATGCCTCGCCGGTACGTCGTAGCGGTCGCAGAACGCCGACAGCCGGCCGGCGTCGGTGTCGACGGCGCCGACGAGGCGTACCTCGTCGCCGAGCTGCCGCAGCGCCTCGGCGTGCAGCCGGGCGATGTTTCCGGTCCCGACCACGGCGGCGCGGATGGGTTCCACAGGTGCTCCTTAGCGAGGTGGTGCCAGCGGTGCTCAGTCGCGCCGGGCGCGGAGCGGGTCGTACGGGGAGAGGAAGCCGCACATCCCCAGGGTCGTCTGCTCGGGTTGGACGATCCGGCTGACGGTGGCGTCGCCGAGGTGGCTGTGGTCGCCGCGCCGCAGCGCGTCGAGCTGTTCCCCGGTCTGCCGGCTCGCCGCCGCCGGCCCCTGCTCCCAGCGCTCCTGCCAGGCGTCGAGCTGCGGGCGTACCAGGGCGGCGGCGGCCGTGTAGAAGTCGTCGAGCGCGGCGGTGTCCCCGGCCGCGCAGCGGCGGCGGAGTTCGGCGAAGCCCTCGATGGCCAGGTCGCGGCGGGCCCGGGCCCGCTCGGCCGAGGGCGGGTCGGAGCCGTCCGGCCCGGTCAGCGAGACCGCCCGCCGGTACGTCGCCGGGTCGGCGAGCTGGTCCGGCGGCAGCGTGAGTACGGCGTCGCCGGCCTCCGGCAGCCCGCTGTTCTGCATGATCACGACGACCTGGAGTGCCCCGTCGTCGTTGACCGCCCGGTGGATGGTGCCCGGGGTGAACCAGAGCACGTCGCCGGGGGCCAGCGGTGATTCCTCGAAGCCCCGCCGGGTCAGGGTCTGGAGCCGTCCTCGGCCGCCGACCACCACGTAGCACTCGGTGCAGCAGAGGTGCACGTGCGGGGTGCCGCCGTGCAGGCCGTCGTCGGTCTGCCAGGGATAGACCCGCAGGTTGGTGATGCCGACGGCGCCGGGAAAGGGCGGCGGCGCCGTGTCGTCGCCGGTCATGGCGCGTGTTCCGCGGCGAACGCCTCGATCTCGGCCCGCTGCCAGGCCCGGTCGGCGAAGACCACCCGGTGGGCGAGCCGGAGGCTGTCGTCGGGCGCGAGCACCACCTCCTCGTCGAAGGCGGGGGAGGGGTTGACGGCCGGGAAGGGGGTGTTGCGGACGAACCACTTGATAGGTACGGCCGCGCTGGAGGTGCCGGCGAAGACGAGTAGGGTGCCGCCGCCGTCGACCTCGTCGTGCCGCCCGGTGTACGCCAGCCACGGAGACTGCCGACCCATGCTCTCCGGCCCGCCACCACCGTCGGCCGTGATGATCTCGCCATCGGTCCAGCCGCGCGGCCCCCGCCAGAAGAATCCCGTGTAGCCGGCGTTCGGCCGGCCGTGCGTGGTCGGGCTGCCGACCCGCAGCTCCGCGCCCCGGATGTTGCGCAGTTCGGTGCGGAAGTCGAGCATCCAGGTGCCGCGTGCGGGGTCCACCCCGTGGATCCGCAGTTCCCGCCGCTCGGCGACCCAGTGTTCGTCGGTCGAGGTGATCCAGGTCAGCGACTCCCGCAGGGTCAGTTCGGTCGGGGTGACGTCGACCAGCTCGAAGGCATCGTGCCGCATCCGGCCCACGTTGTCCCGTACGAGGTAGCCCTCGCCGTGCACGTACGAGTTGCCGCCCCAGAAGTTCTGCCCGGAGAGGTGCGAGATCGTCATCTGGAGACCCTTGTGCCACCGGTGGTCGTTCGGCCGGTACGCCGAGACGAGGGCTCCGTCGAGGGTGCGCAGCGGGTGCAGGTAGGGCTTGGGGCCCTCGAAGGCCGGCACCGGAGGGTCGTACACGTAGGTGGCGATCTCCACGCCGTCCGCGTCGACGACGATCTGGCGGCCGTGTTCGTGGGTCACGGTGATCCGGCCGGTGGTGTTCTCCGCGGAGGTCATGGAAGCGACGGTGCCTTTCGTGGCGTGGCGGTAACCGCTTTCCCGAGCTAACCGCCTTCCCTCGGCAACGTCAAGATCCAACACCACCTGAAAGACTTTCGGCCGCCGTCCCGCCGCTGCGGCCCACTCCGACCGGCACCCTCGGCCGGGTGGTGCGGTGGTAACCGGCGGTCGTCACCGCCAGCGCGACGCCCCAGCCGAGGAAGACCAGCTCGGTGCCGGCGACCGCCCAGCCGGTACGCAGCTCCGCCCAGGTGGTGGCCCCGGTGGCCAGCGCCTCGGCGATCATCACGATGCCGATCACCCCGTACGCGACCAGCGCCAGCGCGGTCACCCCGGCCGGCACCACGGCCAGCGCGGGCGGTACCCGGCGCCCGGCCAGCCCCGGCAGCCAACCGGGGAGGACCTGCCCCCACCGGGCGGCCAGGCCGAGCGTGAGCAGCCCGCCGAGCAGCGGAGCCAGCGTGAGCAGCAGCCCCGGCAGCGCCCCGATCTCCTCGGCGGCCCGGCGCAGTTCGTCGGCGGGGATGCCCAACGGGACGCCCAGCAGCCAGCAGGCGTGCGGCACGGTGAACCCGAGCACCGGCAACAGGAAGGCCGCGTACGCCCAGCGGCGGGTCCAGGCGGGCACCGGCCCAGGCTCCGGTCGGCACACCGGGGTGTCCCGGCGGGCCGTGCCGGCGGCAGCCGCGGCGAACGACAGCCCACCGCCGAGCAGCAGCAGCCGGCCCGTCAGGTCGGCCCAGTCGGAGGGCCGGCCGGCAAGCGCCATCGGAATCTGGAAGAGCAGGTGTCCCGGAAACGCGAGTATCAGCAGGGCCGCCGCGCAGACCCAGGCGGCGACCGAGCCGAGCCGACCGGGCCGGAGCGCGGCCACCGCCGCCACGGCGACGAGGGCGGCGCAGAGCAGCACCGAGCCCCAACCGGACCAGAACGGCAACGTCGCCAGCCGCTCCGCCCCGCATCCGTCGGCTGTCTCGGCCGGTCCGGGCGAGCGGGTACGGTCACAGGCGGTGTAACCCCACCGGCCGCCGGTCGCCCAGTAGAGCCGCAGCAGTCCGTACCCGAGGGCGAAGCCGAGCGCGACCAGCGCGCCGCCCCGCCGGCCGGTCCCCGGTGTCGTGGTCATGCCCCGACGGTGCCGCAGCCGGGCCGGACCGTCCTCCCGCTGCGGAGGGAACCGGTCCCCCGCACCGGGGGAGGGGCTCTCCGGTCGCGCTGGCGCCACTGTGGACCGGATCGGGCCGGGCCGACGGTAGGGTGCGGATGCCGGGCGGGTCGCCGGCCCGGACGCCACACCGACACCTCCTCGGGGCCGCCACCATGACCAGACGATCGTCCGGAACCGTCACGCTGATGGACGTGGCGCAGCAGGCCGGCGTCTCGGTGGCGACCGCGTCCCGGGTGCTCAACGGCAACGGCAGCCGCCAGGTGCGGGCCGACCTGATGGACCGGGTGCTCGCCGCCGCCACCGCGCTGAACTACTCGGCCAACGCGCCGGCCCAGGCGATGGCCCGGGGGCGCACCAACCTGGTCGGACTGCTGGTGCACGACATCGCCGACCCGTTCTTCTCGTCCATCGCGGCCGGCGTGATGCGCGCCGCCGAGCGGTACGGCAGCACCGTGATGATGTGCAGCACCACCGGCCGGGCCGAGCGGGAACTCGACTACCTGGCGACCCTGCGCGGCCAGCGGCCCCAGGCGGTCATCCTGGCCGGCAGCCGGACCGCCGACCGGGCGCTGCGGGAGCGGCTCGGCGCCCGGCTGCGCAGCCTGGAGGAGGCGGGCGCCCGGGTCGCGCTGATCAGCCAGCACGTCCTGCCGATCGACACGGTGCTGCTGGAGAACCGGGACGGGGCCCGGCTGCTCGCCCGGCGGCTGGTCGAGTTGGGGCACCGGCGGTTCGCCGTACTCGCCGGGCCGAGGCATCTGCTCACCGCCCGGGACCGGCTCGCCGGGTTCCAGGCCGGACTCGCCGACGCCGGTGTCGCGCTGCCCAGGACGCGGGTGGCGTACGGCGACTTCACCCGGGACGGCGGTTACCGCACCATGCGCGACCTGCTCGCCCACGACCTGCCGCCCAGTTGCGTCTTCGCGGTCAACGACGTGATGGCGGTCGGGGCCATCTCGGCACTGCGCGACCACGGGGTGCCGCTGCCCGGCGGGATGGCGGTGGCCGGCTTCGACGACATCGTCACGCTCCGGGACGTCACGCCGTCGCTCACCACGGTACGGCTGCCGCTGGAGGAGGTCGGCGCCGCCGCCCTGGAACTCGTGATGCAGCCCCGGGCCGAGCGGCCCCGGCTGCGCCGGATCCGGGCCGAGGTGGTCATCCGGGACAGCACCCCCGTGCTGGCCTGACCCGTTCCGACCGGCGGCGCGGATTCGCCGCTGCCCGGTCGACCGGTCAGAGCCGGCGCCACCAGGTCTGCTCCACCAGGTCCTGACCGAAGCTGTGGTGCGGGGCCTGTTCGCGCAGCTCGAAGCCGGCCTTCTCGTAGATCCGCCGGGCGTCGGCGAGGACGTCGTTGGTCCAGAGCATGATCTCGCGGTAGCCGGCCCGGCGGGCGAAGCGCAGGCACTCGTCGACCAGCCGACTGCCGATGCCCAGCCCCCGGGCCTCCGGCTCGACCAGCAGCAGGCGCAACTGGGCCACCTCGTCGTCCCGGCGGACACAGAAGACGGAGCCCACCGGCGCGCCGTCCAGCTCGGCGATCCAGCCCTCCTCGCGGCGGGGGTCGCGCCGGTCGACGTAGTCGGCGACGATCCGGGCGATCATGGCCTCGCAGGTGATGTCCCAGCCGTACTCCTCGGCGTAGCGGACGCCGTGCCGGTGCACCACCCAGCCGAGGTCGCCGGGGCCGACCGGCCGCAGCAGGTACGCCCGGGGCGGCGGCGCCTCGCCGAGCAGGGAACGGATCGTGCGCATCGCCTCGACCAGCCGTTCCCGATCCGTGTCGGAGAGCCGGGTCAGCAGGCTCTCGATCTCGGTCTGGGTCCGCTCGTTGAGCAGCTTGTACGCGGCGCGCCCGGCGTCGGTCAGCGCGACCACCTGCCGGCGCCCGTCCACCGGCGACTGGCTGCGTTCGACGAGGCCGTCGGTGACGAACCGGGACAGGATGCGGCTCAGGTAGCCGGGGTCCAGTCCCAGTTCGCGGCGGAGTGCCGGCACCTCGGTGGCCGGGCGTTGGGCCAGCTCGTAGATGACCCTGCCGTCGGTGAGCGAGAAGGGCGTCCGGACCATCCCTTCGTCGAGCACGCCGATGATCCGGGTGTAGAAGCGGTTGAAGTCGCGTACCGCGTCCGCCTGCACTGCCAGCGGGGAAGTCATATGCCTATTTCAACAAATCCTTTGCCGTTGTCAAGGGTTTTCTGTTCGGCTGGCGCGGCAGGCGCGTCGGCCGCTGCCCGATCCGGACCGGCGGCCGGTACTCAGGTCTCCGCGCCGCGATAGTTGTAGAGCTCCTCGACGAACCGGCGGCGCAGCGGCGGAAGCCGGCTGGTCACGCTGAAATAGCCGCGCGCGGCCAGCATGGCGAGCCGGCCGATCACCGGCTTGTAGATCGGGTCGTCGCCGTTGGTGCCGTTGGTACGCAGCGAGTCGGCGACCCGGGCGAAGCCGTAGCGGATCATCTCCGTCTCGTAGTCCGCGATGCTGCCGAGCAGCGGCTTGGCGCCGGCCGCCGCCGCGACCAGTTGCCGGTGCAGCAGCGCGGCATCCCGCAACGCGGTGTTGGCGCCGACCCCCCGGCCCGGCGTCATGGTGTGGATGGCGTCGCCGAGCAGGGTCACGTTGCTGGCCGGCCAGGGCGCGACCGGTACCGAGGTGGCGACCTTGATCGGGATGACGCTGCCGGTGTCGCTGCACCGCAGCAGCTCACGCAGGTTCGGATGCCAGTTCCGGGTCAGCTCCCGGGCGACCTCGGCGAGGCGTTCGCCGCGCAACTCCAGCACGTCGGAGGGGAAGCGACTCGCCGCGCTCCAGATGATCAGGTTGATGCAGTCCCGGGTGTTGTCGAAGAGCAGCCCCGGCCACTGCCCGATCAGCCGGGCGTCGGTGACCCCGACCCCGGGCTTGACCGAGCCGCGCTGGTCCCACTTGAACTCCATCACGTGCAGTACGCCCATCACGCCGCCGGCACCGAAGATCAGCGAGATGCCCCGGTGCATCTCCTCGGTGAGCAGGGCACGGGTCCGCTCGGTCAGCGGGATCTTGCTGGCGATGTTGATGCTCCCGGCGTCCCTGACCTCGGCGTGCGGCAGGTACTGCCGGCGTACCGCCGAGTGCGTGCCGTCGGCAGCGACCAGCAGGTCCCCGGTGGCCGAGCTGCCGTCGGCGAAGTACGCGGTGACCCGGCCGTCGTCGTGCTGCGCGTAGTGCGTGAACGTCTTGCCGAAGTGCACCACGTCGTCCATGCCGGTCAGCAGCACCTGGCGCAGCGTCATCCGGGAGACCGACTGGTCGATGCTGGTCGGGTCGGCCTCGGGGCGCAGCGCGAAGGAGGCCGTCCGGTGCAGTTGCTCGGTGAGCACGTTGAAGTATCCGGGCGGCCGGGCGCAGGTGGCGAGGAACGTGCTGAACAGTTCCGGCGGCAGGCACTCGCGCAGTGCCCGGCAGCCGGTCGGGTTGATCCCGACCCGGTAGCCGAGCAGGCCGTCGCCACGGTCGCGGTACCGCTCGTAGACCGCGACGCTGATGCCGGCCCGCCGGAGGCCGTGCGCCAGGCACATGCCGCCGGTACCGGCACCGATGACGAGCACGTGTATCGGTCGGGCGGGCATCGAACCCCCTAGTTGGGGCTGCCGGCCGGGCTGGCCGGTGGCATCGCGACCGTGGCGCCCGGGCCGTCCCAGCGGTAGAAGCACCGGGCCATCGCGTCGCGCGGCGACCGCCAGTTCGGCGAGTACGGCGAGATGTACTGTCCCAGCCGCTGCGTCACGCTGACGAAGAGCGGATGCCGGTTCGCCTGTTCCAACCGGGACGGGCCGGAGTCGTCGGTCTCCATCAGGTGCAGGCAGAGGTCGTCGAGGTGGTAGAGCGAGCGGTGCCGCACACCGGTGACGGTGTGCAGGTCCGTGTCGTCGGACTCCGCGAAGATCTTGGCGATCTCCTCCTCGGTCCCCGGAACGATCCTGCCCACGATCAGCACGCGATTCATCTCGTCTCCCCACTGGCTGCGACGGCTCGGCTGGCTGCCCGTACCGGATCGGTCCGGACCGGGTCCGGCGGGCGCCCGGACCCGGTGCGGCCGGGACGACCAACTGGCCGTCCGGTCGGGCCCGATCACCATGCCGACGGTGACGTCACCCGACCGTCACCGGCGGGTGTCGTCACGGTGCTCCTGCGGTGACGCCGCGGTGACGCCCGCGCCGACGTGGGACCATCTCCCGACCACAGCGCCACGCCCACAGCGGACGGACCAGGCCCGGAGCCGACGGACCACGTGCGGGGCGGAGCGGACAACGACCGCGACGGATGCCGTCGACGGCGCCGGCCGGGAAGCGGCGGGGAGACCGATCAGCGCCGCACCGGCATCGCCGGCAGCGCCGACCGGCCCGGGTACGTCTCGGCGCGCCCCGCCGGTGGCCGGGCACCCGACAGGCGTGCCCCCGCCGGCCGGGAGATCGGCGCGAGCAGGTCACTGAGCAGGTCGCACATCGTCTCGGACGGTTCCAGTTGCAGCTCGCGGAGCAGCAGGTCGCGGTAGACGTAGAAGGCCTGGAGCGCCTCGTAGGCGTTCCCCTCGTCGAGGTGGATCTCGACGATCAGGCGGTGCGGCGTCTCCCGCAGCGGCTCGGCGCGGACCGCCTCCAGAGCGGCCTGCAACGCCTCGCCGTGCTGCCCGGCGTGCAGGTGACCCCGGGCGATGTCCTCCAGCATGTGCAGCCGGAGCTGGCGCAGCCGCTCCCGTTCCAGCAGGACCCACTCGTCGTACCAGCCGGGGAGCAGGTCGTGCCGTCCGGCACCACGGATCCTCGCCGCCCAGCGCGGATCACCGCCGTCGCGTACCCGTTCGGCGGCCCGGACGAGGTCGTCGATGTCCAGCCGTACCGCCGGGTCGAGGCGTACCGTGTCGCCGGCGGTGAGCACCGGGCAACTGCCCTCCTGGCGCAGCCGCCACAGCGCCGTACGCAGGGAGGACATCGCCCGCTCCTCCGGGGTGTCCGGCCAGAGCAGACCGGCCAGGTGTGCCCGGGTCGCGCCCGGCCGCAACCCGACCAGCGCGATGATCCGTTGCAGTCCACGCGGTACGACCACCGGTGTCCCGTCGTGCAGCAGGCTGAACCCGTCCAGCAGGAACAGGTGGATCGCCCGGTCGGGCTGGCGCCCGGACGGATGGGCGGGTGCTCCGTGCGCCCCGTCGTGTGGCGCGCTCTCCTGAGGAGTCACGGCCCCACCCTCCTGCACCCGGAACCCGTGTCCCGAAGTCCGCTCTGCCCGGACCGCCCCGTCCCAGCTCCCCGGTATGCCGATGCCGCTCCGCACGCCGGGCCCGTCCGGGCGACCGACACCGCAAAGCGTGACGAAGGTTATCAATCGCCGTTACGCTCGGTCAATCCGCCGGTCGACATTCCGACCTGGCCGTTCGGCCGCCGAGCAACCGCTCTGACCTGCGCATAAGCCCACCCGCTCGATCGCCGGGGCGCCGCTGCCGGGCTGTTCCGCCGGCCCGCGACCGGGCATTGTGCCGGTACGCCGTCACCGGAGCGTCACCACGCCGGGGGGCGGTCGTACGCGATCGGGTGACATTCCGTTGACACCCGGTCGGCAGGGTGGTCACCAGCCGTTCGGACGAGGTCGCAGTCGGGGGAGAAGCCGGGGGAGAGGCTCTTTGTCGCGACCGGGTGCCGGTGTCACCCAACCGGAGCGCGGGAACCGCCAGGGAGGCTGCGCCATGGATCGCTCACTGATCGTCGCCAAGGTCGTACCGGCCGCCGAGGGGCAGGTCGCGCAGATCTTCGCGGAGTCGGACCGGACCGACCTGCCCCGGCTGGTGGGCGTACGGCACCGCTCGCTCTACCGGCTGCACGACCTGTACGTGCACCTGATCGAGACCGAGAGCCCGGGTACCGCCGCGGTGGAGAACGCCCGCCGGCATCCCGAGTTCGTCCGGGTCAGCGAGCGGCTCGCCCCGCACATCACGCCGTACCTGACGAGCTGGCGGGTACCGGCGGACGCGATGGCCCGCTGCTTCTACCGCTGGGACGCCCCGACCGAGCCCGCCGGAGTACGGCGATGACCGGGGGTACGCCGGCCGGCACGATTAGGCGCCGCGGCCGGTACGCCGAACTCGACCAGCAGCCCTGGATCCGCTGCCGTTCCTGCCCGGCGCTGCTCTACCGCAAGCGGCTGCGGCGCAACCTCGACGTCTGCCCGGAGTGTGGGGACCACCGCCGGCTGGACGCGCCGGAGCGGATCGCCCAGCTCGTCGACCGGGACACGTTCCGGCCGTTGCCCGGCCCGGCTGTCCAGGTCGACCCGATCGGGTTCGTCGACTCGGTGCCGTACCCGCAGCGGCTCGCCGCCGCCCGCGCGGAGACCGGCCTGGCCGAGGCGGTCCTCTGCGGTACGGCGACGCTCGGTGGGCACGGCCTGGTGCTCGCCGTGATGGACTTCCGGTTCCTCGGCGGCAGCCTGGGCTCGGTCACCGGTGAGCTGATCACCCGCGCCGCCGAGCACGCCCTGGCCAACCGCCTGCCGCTGCTCCTGGTCACCGCCTCCGGTGGTGCCCGGATGCAGGAGGGCGTGCTGGCGCTGATGCAGATGGCGACGATCAGCCAGGCGATCGCCGCGCTGCGCGAGGCGGGGCTGCTGACCGTCAGCCTGGTCACCGACCCCACCTACGGCGGGGTGGCCGCGTCCTTCGCCACCTGCACGGACATCGTGCTGGCCGAGACCGGTTCCCGGCTGGGCTTCGCCGGCCCCCGGGTGATCCGGGAGACCATCCGGCAGACGCTGCCGCCCGACTTCCAGACCACCGACTTCCTGCTCCGGCACGGCCAGGTCGACATGGTGGTGCAGCGGCGGGCGCTGCGGGCCAGGCTGCGCTGGCTGCTCGCCGCCGTCGCGTCGACCCCGGACCGTCCCTCCGGCACGGCGGCCGCGCCGGATCCGGAACGCCCGACCGGAGTCCTTCCGCCGCCCGACCCGGACGACCTGGGCGATGCCTGGCGGATCGTCCGGTCCGCCCGGCACGCCGGCCGACCCACCACGCTGGACTACCTGGCCACCGCCTTCGACGGCTTCGTCGAGCTGCACGGTGACCGGCTCGGCGTCGACTGCGCGGCGGTCGTCGCCGGGCTGGCCCGGCTCGGCGACCACTACGTCGCGGTGGTCGGGCACCAGAAGGGGCACCAGCCCCGGGAGCTGCGGGCCCGCAACTTCGGCATGGCCAGCCCGGCCGGCTACCGCAAGGCGATCCGGGTGATGCGGCTCGCCGCCAACCTGGGCCTGCCGGTGGTGACCCTGATCGACACCCCGGGCGCCTATCCGGGGGTCGAGGCGGAGCAGCAGGGTCAGGCCGCCGCGATCGCCGAGAGCATCCTCGCGATGACCGGGCTGCCGACCCCGGTCGTCGCGGTCATCATCGGCGAGGGAGGCAGCGGCGGGGCGCTCGCGCTGGCGGTGGCGGACCGGGTACTCATGCTGCGCAACGCGGTCTACTCGGTGATCAGCCCGGAGGGCTGCGCCGCGATCCTCTGGCACGACCGGGCCGCCGTGCCACGGGCCGCCGACGCGCTCCGGCTCACCGCACCGGACCTGCTGCGGCTCGGGGTCGCCGACGAGATCGTCGCCGAGCCGCCCGGTGGCGCGCACCGGGATCCCGTCGGGGCGGCCCGGTCGCTGCGTCGGGCGCTGCTGGAGAACCTCGGGCCGCTGCTCGACGTACCCGCCGGGGAGCTGGTCCGGCGTCGGCGGCGGCGGTTCCGCAGGTACGGCGGGGCGGCCAGCGTGCTGCGCGCGGAAGCGGGTCCCGAGTGACCGCCGCGACCGTTCCCGGCCAGCCGGGCCCGGCCGGACCGGTACGACCGGAGCCGGCAGAGCCGCCCTCCGGCGAACTCGCCGAGCTGTGCCGGCAGGCGGGGCGGCTGCTGACCGAGACGGCCGGGCCGGTACGCCGGATCCACCTGCGCAGCGGCGAGACCGTGCTGGAGATCGAGTGGCACGGCACGTCCGGTTCGACCGAGCCGGGCGGCCCAGCCGGGCACACTCCGGCCGACCTCGCCACCGCCGCTCCGGCCGACGCCGCCGACCGTGGAAACCACCGGGTCGAGGGCGACGGTGCCGGCCGGCGGACCGTGGTCGCGCCGATGGTCGGCACCTACTACCAGGCCGCCGAGCCCGGTGCCGCCCCGTTCGTCGAGGTCGGCGACAAGGTGGAGCCCGGTCAGGTGGTCTGCATCGTCGAGGCGATGAAGCTGATGAACGAAGTGGTCGCCGACCAGGCCGGCCGGGTCGCCGAGGTACTCGTCCGGGACGGCGAGCCGGTCGAGTTCGGGCAGCCACTGATCGCCCTGCTACCCGCGTGACTTCCAGGACGGTGCGGCGGTGTTCGAGAAGATCCTGATCGCCAATCGTGGCGAGATCGCGCTCCGGGTCGCCCGGGCCTGCCGGGAGCTGGGCATACGTACCGTGGCGGTGTACTCGGTCGCGGACCGGGACTCGGCCGTCGTCCGGCTGGCCGACGAGGCGGTCTGCATCGGGCCGCCGGAGGGCCGGCTGAGCTACCGCAACGCCGCCGCCATCGTCGAGGCGGCCCGCCGGACCGGGGCGCAGGCCGTGCACCCCGGTTACGGCTTCCTCTCCGAGGATGCCGACTTCGCCGAGATCTGCGCCGACAACGGGCTCGTCTTCATCGGACCCCCGCCGGAGGTGATGCTCGCCCTCGGCGACAAGGCGCGGGCCCGGGCGCTGATGCGGGAGGCCGGTCTGCCGCTGCCGGCGGGGAGCCTGGCCACGGTCGGCACGGCGGCGCAGGCGCGCAGGGTCGCCGACGAGATCGGCTACCCGGTGATCGTCAAGTGTGCCGCCGGAGGGGGCGGGCGCGGGATGACCGTGGTCCGGTCGGCCGACGAGTTCGACACGGCGTACGAGCGGACCAGGATCACCGCGCAGGCGGTCTTCGGCGACGACCGGGTCTACGTCGAGCGGTACCTCGTGCACGCCCGGCACGTCGAGGTGCAGGTGCTCTGCGACGGGTACGGCAACGGCGTGCACCTGGGCACCCGGGACTGCTCGGTGCAGCGGCGGCACCAGAAGCTGGTCGAGGAGGGTCCGGCGCCCGCCCTGTCGGCCGGTACTCTCGACGCGCTCGCCGAGTCCGCGCTGCGCGGCGCGCTGCGGGCCGGCTACACCGGGGCCGGGACCTTCGAGTTCCTGGTCGACGAGGCCGAACGGTTCTCGTTCATCGAGGTCAACTGCCGGATCCAGGTCGAACATCCGGTCACCGAGATGATCACCGGGGTCGACCTGGTGCACGAGCAGCTGCACATCGCCGCCGGGGTACCGCTGCGGCTGCGCCAGTCCGACGTCCGGCTCTCCGGCGTCGCGGTGGAGTGCCGGGTCAACGTGGAGGACCCCGACCGGGGGTTCGCGCCAACCCCCGGTCGGCTGACCAGGTTCGTCCCGCCGAGCGGGCCGTTCACCCGGGTCGACACGCACGGCTATCCCGGCTATCTGGTCGGGCCGTACTACGACTCGCTGCTCGCCAAGGTGGTGGTCTGGGCACCCGACCGGGATCTGGCGCTCGGCCGGATGGAGCGGGCGCTGCACGAGTTCGACGTCGACGGGCCCGGCGTACGCACCACCATCCCGTTCCTGCGCCGGGTGCTCGACGACCCGGGTTTCCGCAAGGGCCGGTATTCGACCGGGCTGGTCGACCGGCTGCTCGGCAGCGCCGACTCGCCGGCCGACCGGGACCAGGCCCGTTGCGCCGCCCCGTCCCGCACCGCCAACCTTCCGAGGAGGACCAGATGAGTGTCAGGCACGAGGAACCGGCGTTGACCGGGCCGACCCAGCGGGAGCCGGTGCCGTCGCCGGTGACGGCGGCGGAGATCACCGCGATCCTGGTCCGGCACTGCGGGCTGGACGCCGACGCGACGGCCGCCGCCCCCGGCGCCTCGCTGGAGGAACTCGGCATGGACTCGCTCGCGCTGCTCGAACTCCAGGCGGTGGTCGCGGACCGCTACCGGGTCCAGCTTCCGGACGAGGCGGGGCGGCTCAGCATCGCGGAGGTGGCCGAGCTGGTGGCCCGGCAGAGCGAGCCGGCAGACGTCCCGGCCGGGGCCGGCCGGCCGGGTCACACCGAGAACAGCGTGCTGATCGCCGCCCCGCTGCCGCTGGTGTGGGACCTGACCAACGACGTCGCGGGCTGGACCGGGCTCTTCACGGAGTACCAGTCGGTGGAGATCATCGCGCGCAGCGGCGACACCGTACGGTTCCGGTTGACCATGTATCCGGACGAGAACGGGGTCACCTGGAGCTGGGTCAGCGAGCGTACCGCCGATCCGGTCCGCCGGGAGGTGCACGCGCACCGGGTGGAGACCGGGCCCTTCGAGTACATGCGGATCCACTGGCGTTACGCCGAGGCGCCGGGCGGTACCCGGATGACCTGGACCCAGGACTTCGAGATGCGTCCGACGGCACCGGTGAGCACCGCGCAGATGACCGACCGGATCAACGCGAACAGCCGGATCCAGTTGGACATCATCCGGGACAGGATCGAGCGGATCGCCGCCGAGCTGGAGGCGGCCGCGCCGGCACCGGCCGGGGTCGGCGATGAGTGAGCCGGGCCGCCGCCTGGTGGCCGCCCGCGACATCGCCCCGGACCGCCGTCGGGGTGGCGAGATCCGGGTACTCCTCGGCCCCCGCACCGTGGGCAGCGGGTCGGGTTTCCTGGGGGTGGCGAACCTCGCCCCCGGTGAGCGGATCGCCGAGCACTACCACCCGTACAGCGAGGAGTTCCTCTACGTCGCCCGGGGGGCGATCGTGGTGGACCTGGACGACGAGCCGGTGCCGGTCGGCACCGGGGAGGCGTTGTACGTGGCGGTGAACGTCCGGCACCGGCTGCGCAACGTGGCCGACGAGCCGGCCGAGGTGGTCTTCCAGCTCGGACCGCTGGCCCCGCGCCCGGAACTCGGGCACGTCGACACCGAACCGGCGGCGGGCACCGAACCGGCGGCGGGCACCGAGCCGGCGGCCGGTCGAACCGGAACCGGCGTACCCGTGACGCGGCGGGATGGCGCGGACCGGGCGGCGGCGGGCGCGGTCGCCGGTGGGCCGGAGGCCGGGCCGTGACCGGGCGCCGTGCCGTGGTGACCGGGATCGGAGTGGTCGCGCCCGGCGGGGCGACCCGGGACGAGTTCTGGGCGACCATCACCGCCGGCCGCACGGCGACCCGACGGATCAGCTTCTTCGACCCGTCGCCGTTCCGCTCGCAGGTGGCCGCCGAGTGCGACTTCGACCCGGTGCGCGCCGGACTCGGCGTCGTCGAGCGGCAGCGCGCCGACCGGTACGTCCAGTTCGCGCTCGCCGCGTCGATCGAGGCGCTGGCGGACAGCGGACTGGAGCTGACCGACGCGACGCGGGAGCGCACCGGAGTGGTGCTCGGCTCGGCGGTGGGCGGCACCATGCTGCTGGAACGGGAGTACGTGCAGGTCAGCGACTCCGGTGCGGACTGGTTGGTGGATCCGAACCGGGCCGGTCCGTTTCTCTACCAGGCGCTGATGCCGAGCAGTCTCGCCGCCGACGTCGCCTGCCGGCACGGCGTGCACGGTCCGGCCCAGGTGATCTCCACCGGCTGCACCTCCGGGATCGACGCGATCGGCTACGGCCAGCAGCTCATCTCCGACGACGAGGCGGACGTGGTGCTGGCCGGCGCCTCGGACAGTCCGATCTCGCCGGTCACGGTCGCCTCGTTCGACGCGATCAAGGCGACCACCCCGGACAACGACGATCCGGCGCACGCCTCGCGGCCGTTCGACCGGGACCGGCACGGGTTCGTCCTCGCCGAGGGCGCCGCGGTGCTGGTCCTGGAGGAGGCGGAGCACGCCCGGCGGCGCGGGGCGCGGGTCTACTGCGAGGCGGCCGGTTACGCCAACCGGAGCAACGGCTACCACATGACCGGGCTGCGTCCGGACGGTGTCGAGATGGCGCTGGCCATCGACGACGCGATGGCGCAGGCCCGGTGCGACCCGGCCGACGTGTCGTATGTCAGCGCGCACGGCTCGGGTACCCGGCAGAACGACCGGCACGAGACGGCGGCCTTCAAGCGGGCGCTCGGCCCGGCGGCGTACGGGGTGCCGATCAGCTCGATCAAGTCGATGGTCGGGCACTCGCTCGGGGCGATCGGCGCGATCGAGATGGCGGCCTGCGCGCTGGCCATCGAGCACGGGGTGGTGCCGCCGACGGCGAACTGGGCCAACCGGGACGACGAGTGCGACCTCGACTACATCCCGAACACCGCCCGGGAGTTGCCGGTGCGGGTCGCCCTCTCCGTCGGCAGCGGCTTCGGCGGCTTCCAGTCGGCGATGGTCTTCACCCGGTTCGACGGGCCGGAGCGGTGACCGGGCGGGCGGGCGGAGCCGGGTCGCGGCCTCGGGCCGTGATCACCGGGATCGGTGTGGTGGCACCGAGCGGGATCGGCGCGGATGCGCACTGGAAGTGCGTACTGGCCGGGCAGAACCGGATCGCCCCGATCACCCTCTTCGACCCGGAGCGCTATCCCAGCCGGCTCGCCGGCGAGGTGGCCGACTTCGACGCGCTGCACTACGCCGACAGCCGGCAGTTGGTGCAGACCGACCGGTGGACGCACCTCGGCTTCGCGGCGGCCCGACTCGCGCTCGCCGACGCCGGGCTGCCGGAGACGGCCGACGATCCCTACGGGTACGCGGTGACCCTGGCCAGCTCCTCCGGCGGCAACCTGTTCGGGCAGCGGGAACTGCAACGGCTCTGGCGTGGTCCGGCGCGTACCGTCGGGGCCTACCAGTCGATCGCCTGGTTCTACGCGGCGAGCGTCGGCCAGCTCTCGATCCGGCACCAGTTCAAGGGCCCGTGCGGGGTGCTGGCCGCCGAGTCCGCCGGTGGGCTGGACAGCCTCGCCCACGCGGTACGGATGGTCCGGCGCGGTACGCCCGTGGTGCTGGCCGGCGGCACCGAGTGCCCGCTGAGCCCGTACGCGCTGACCTGCCAACTCCGGGGTGGACTGCTGAGCACCTGTCCGGAGCCGACGTTGGCGTACCGGCCGTTCGACGTGGCGGCCAGCGGTTACGTGCCGGGGGAGGGCGGGGCGGTCTTCGTGGTGGAGGATCTGGACCACGCCCGGGCCCGGGGGGTGCGCGGCTATGCCGAGGTCGCCGGCTGGGGGGCCAGCCACGACGCCCGGCACACCGACCGGCGCGCGGCCGGGGACCCGGTGCAGTACGCCCGGGCGATGCGGCTCGCCCTCGACCGGGCCGGCGTGCGGCCGGCGGAGGTCGACGTGTTCTTCCCGGACGCGCTCGGCGTCGCCCGGTACGACCGCAGCGAGGCCGAGGCGCTGTGGGCGGTCTTCGGGACGCGGCCGCCGCCGGTGACCACCCAGAAGCCGCTGATCGGCCGGGCGCACCAGGGCGGGGCGGCGCTGGACGTGGCGACCGCGCTGCTCAGCCTCCGGCACGGGGTGCTGCCGCCGACGGCCGGGCTGGACCGGCCGGCGCCCGGCTGTGAGCTGGACTTCGTCCGGGAGTCCGGGCCCCGGCGGGTGGACGTGGCGCTGGTCGGGGCGCGCGGGTTCGACGGTTTCAACAGCGCCGTGGTGGTCCGGCGCGGCCCGGCGTAGGCCGGTTGCAGAGCGGAGAGGACGACGGGCGATGTCGAAGGCCAGGGTGCTGTTCCTGATCCGGGTGCCGCGTGAGCGCACCGAGGACTTCCTGAAGGCGTACGAGCAGATTCGTTACCAGGTCGCCGAGGGCGTGCCGGGGCACCTGGTGGACCAGGTCTGCGAGGCGTCGAGCGATTCCGAGCAGTGGCTGATCACGAGTGAGTGGGCGTCACTGGCCGACTTCGAGGCGTGGGAGCGCAGCCCGGGGCACCGTGAACTGGCGGCGCCGCTGCGCGCCTGCATCACCGAGGCCAGGTCGATCCGGTTCGTGGTCCGGGAGGAGACCTCGGCCCGCCGATCCTGACGCCGGCCGCCTCGTCCGGACCGGCGCCCCGGCTTCCCGCCCGGCGACCGTATCGGACCGGACGGCCTTCCAGATTGATGGAGCTGGATGTAAGTTGAATCCATTCATCTGGGAGCGCCCGGTGGCGCCCGGCGCGAGGGAGAAGCCATGCCCGCCCCGTCCTCCCGTCGGGCCGCGTTGGCGGCGTCACTCGTCGTCGGGGTCGTCGCGGCGCTGGTCCCGCCGTCCCCGGCGGTCGCGGCGGCTCCGGGGGTGACCCGGCTCGGCGACACCCAGCTCGATCCCGCCGCGCTCTACTTCGTCTCCTACGACGGCCTGGTCAACAACAACTCGTACGGTGACGGCATCGTCAGCCACGCCGGCTACCAGTACGCGGCCTGGTACACCTCGACCCGCAACGCGGTGCTCGCCCGCCGGCAACTGCCGTCCGGGGCGTGGCAGACCCTGCAACTGTCGCACCGGTTGAGCACCAACGACTCGCACAACTCCATCGCGCTCGGCATCTCGCCCGGCGACGGCCGGCTGCACGTCGCGATGGACACCCACGACAGCGAGATCTACTACCTGAAGTCCGAGGCCGGGCTGGTCTCCGCGCCGGGCTCGCGGAGTTGGGAGGCCGGCCGCTTCGGTGCGGTGCAGCGCAGCCTGGACGGGGTCGGGCTGGGCGCGATGACGTACCCGCAGTTCCGGGTCGCGCCCGGCAACCGGCTCCAGTTCAGCTACCGGACCGGACGCTCCGGCAACGGCACCAACGAACTCGCCGAGTACGACGGCTCCACCTGGCGCCGGCTCGGTCGCTGGCAGTCGGCGACCGGCTCGTACAGCGCGAACGGCGCCACCAGCACCACCCGGAACATGTACCTGCACGGCCTGACCTACGGCCCCGGCGGCCGGCTGCACGCCGCCTTCACCTGGCGGGAGGGGAACTCCGCGGTCACCTGCAACAGCGGCGGCCTGACCAACCACGACACCGGCTACCTCTACAGCGACGACCAGGGCCGGACCTGGCGCAACAACGCCGGTGCGGTGGTCGGCACCACCAACTCGGGCAACCTGGTGTCGATCTCCAGCCCCGGGCTGGTGGTCGACCCGTTGCCGCCGAACCACGGGCTGATCAACCAGGAGAGCCAGGACGTCGACTCGACCGGCAACCCGCACGTGGTGATCAGCTACGTACCCGGCCGGTTCACCTCCTGCGTCACGTCGTACGCCTCGGCGCGCCGGGCCAACGGCCGCGCCTTCCACCTCTTCCGCAACTCCTCCGGAGTCTGGCGCAAGATCGAGATCCCGGTGCCGTTGAACGCGACCGGCCGGTCCCAGATCGTGCTCGACGCGGCCGACAACGCCTACGTGGTGCTGCCGTACGGCCGGATCGTCACCGCCAGCCGGGCCAGCGGCTACACCGACTGGACCGTACGCTTCGACGGCGCCGGGCTGAACGCCTTCGGTGAGGTGATCGTGGACCGGACCCGGGTGGAGAGCGACGGCGTGCTCTCCATCCTCTACCAGCGCTCCTCCAGCGGCACGACGCCCTCGCCGATCCGGGTGGTCGACTTCCGGCTCGGCTGACACCTCGTCCGGCAGGCACCGGGCCGACCGCACGCCGCCCCGTGCGGACGGTCCGTTCGCCCGTTCGCCCGTTGGCCTGTTGGCCTGTTGGCCCGTTCGTCCGTTCGTCCGTTCGTCCGCTCGTCCGCTCGTCCGCTCGGTCGTTCGGTCGTTCGGCCGTTCGGCGCACGTGAGGGCGCGTTCGCCGCTCAGCCGCGCGTCCGGCGGTCCCGGTGCCGGGTCGGGGCATTCAATGGATTGAATCGAAGATGATGGATGCGTTGGGAGGTGGGTCCCCATGTCGACGACCACGCGTCGGTGTGCCGGCGCACTGCTGGCGGTCGTACTGGTGACCGTCGCGATCCTGCTGCACGGTGGCCAGCGGGTGGAGGCGGCGGCCGGGGTCCGGGTGCTGCCACTCGGCGACTCGATCACCGACGGCTTCAACGTGCCGGGCGGATACCGGATCGACCTATGGCAGAAGGTGGTGGCCGGCGGATACACCGTCGACTACGTCGGTTCCCAGGCGAACGGCCCGGCCAGCCTCGGCGACCGTGACCACGAGGGCCACTCCGGCTGGCGGATCGACCAGATCGACGCCAACATCGTCAACTGGCTCAACACCTATCAGCCACGCACCATCCTGCTGCACATCGGCACCAACGACATCTTCCAGAACCGGGACCTGCCCAACGCACCGAACCGGCTGGCCGCGCTGATCGACCGGATCACCAGCACCGCACCCGAGGCGAAGCTCTTCGTCGCCACCATCGTCCCGGCCGGGTCCGCGAGTACCGACGCCCAGGTGCGCAGCTTCAACGCCGCCATACCGCAGATCGTGCAGACCCGGGCGAACGCCGGTCGACAGGTGTACCTGGTCAACATGTACGCCGCGCTCACCGCCGCCGACCTGGCCGACGGCGTGCACCCGAACGCGACCGGCTACAGCAAGATGGCCACCACCTGGTACAACGCCCTGCTGGCGGTGCCCGGCAGCCTCACCGACGGCGGCACCACCCCGACTCCCACCGGCACGCCCAGCACGCCGCCGACCGGCGGTCCGACGAACCCGCCGACGAACCCGCCGACGAACCCGCCGGCCGGCTGCACCGCCACGGTCTCGCTCAATTCCTGGAACGGCGGCTTCGTGGCGACCGTACGCGTCACCGCCGGCTCCGCCGGCACCACCGGCTGGACGGTCGACGCCACCCTGCCGTCCGGCACCACGATCACCAACGCCTGGAACACCCAGCGCAGCGGCAGCAGCGGCGCCGTCCAGTTCAGCAACGTGAGCCACAATGGACGGATCGCCGCCGGCCAGTCGACGGAGTTCGGCTTCCAGGGCACCGGCAGCGGAGCCGGTCTCACGCCGAGCTGTACCGCCCGCTGACCGCTGCCCGAGGCGCCGCGCACCGGTTCGGGACCGCACAGCCGGAGAGTGTCCGAACCGTACCGTGTCGATCGCGACCTGCCGGCGTCTCGACCCGACCCACCTGTCCCGGGCAGCAGCACCCGGGGCAGGTGGGTCGTCCGGTTCACCGGCCCGGGCGCACGACGGCTCGCCCTTCCGAGGTCAGCCAGCTCGCGGTGCCGCCCCGTAGAGCGCGTGGTCGACCAGCCGCGCGACGATCGACTCGTCGAACGGCACCCTGAGCACGAGCAGCCGGTGATAGCAGGCGCCCCAGAGCTGGTCGACGATGATGTCGAGATCGGCGTCCTCGCGCAGTTGGCCCTGCCGCTGGGCGGTCCGCAGCCGGGCGCGGGCGAGTTCGCGGCGGGGCAGCGCATAGCTTTCGGACCAGGCCTCCGCGAGCGCGGGGTCCAGTTGGGCCGCGCCGATGAGTTCCGTGACGGGTTTCTCCGCACCCTCGTCCTTGAGTAGCCGGACGAACGCGCTGACCTGCGCGATCAGGTCGGCGCGAAGATCGCCGGTGTCCGGGAAGTCGAGGGTGCTGCGGCTCTGCGTGAAGTACGCCTCCGCGGCGAGCGCACCCGGCGACGGCCACCACTTGTAGAGGGTCATCTTGCTCGCCCCCGCCTCGGTGGCGACCCGGTCGAAGGTCACCGCTCGCATGCCGTCCCGCAACAGCAGGCGCCCCGCCGCGGCGAGTACGGCGGCCCGTACCTCGGCGGCCGGCCGGCGGCCGCGTCCCCGTCGGGTGGCAGCGGTCTCGGACATTCCCACTCCCTGCTTGTGGACTGGTTGTACATTTCTCTCTGCGGCCGTAGTGTACAGATCGTACATATACTGGGGAGGTAGCTCATGCACTGGTCTGACCAGCGACGCCTTCGTCCAACGTCCAGACGGAGCCGAGACATCCGAGTCAGCGCGATGACGGACCGGATGGGAAACCCGACCGTGCCCCGGCGCTCGCGGTGGCGCGGGGCGGTCGTCGCCGCGTCGATCGCGGGAGCGCTGAGCGGATGCACGGACTCGGCCGGCGAGTCGACGGCGACGCCGCTCCGGACGGCGCAGTCGAACGCCGCACCGACGGCCGGGATCGCGACCCTCGGTGAGCCGGTCGAGCTGGTGACCGGCCTGGAAGCGCCGTGGGGACTCACCTTCCTGCCCGACGGGTCGGCGCTGGTCTCCGAGCGCATCACCGGGGAGATCCTGCGCGTCCCCGCCGGGGGCGGCGATCCGCAACCGGTCGGGACCGTACCCGGGGTCCGGGCCAGTTCGGAGGGAGGACTGCTCGGCATCGTCGCCTCCGCCGGGTACGCGACCGACCGCACGGTCTTCGCGTCGGTCTCCGGAGCGGACCAGAACCGGATCGTGGCGCTGACGATCGCCGCCGACTACGGCTCGCTCACCGTCGACCGGGTACTGCTCGACGGCATCCAGACCGCCGACCGGCACCACGGTGGCCGCATCGTCATCGGGCCGGACGGCCACCTCTGGATCGGCACGGGCGACGCCTTCGAGCCGGAGAACGCCGCGGCCGACGACTCACTCAACGGCAAGATCCTGCGCATCGCGGTCGACGGTTCCGTGCCCCGCGACAACCCGGGACCATCCCCGATCTACTCCAGCGGACACCGCAACGTCCAGGGCATCGCGTTCGGACCCGACGGCACCCCCTACGCATCCGAACTCGGACACCGCACCTGGGACGAGGTGAACGTCCTCCGCCCGGGCGCCGACTACGGATGGCCGGAGACCGAGGGCGTCGCCGGCTCCACCGGGGAAGCCCCGATCGCCACGCTGCACCCCGACGAGGCGAGCCCGTCGGGTGTCGCCTACGCCGAGGGGTCGCTCTGGATCGGTGCGCTCGGCGGCCAGCGGCTCTGGCAGCTTCCCGTCCAGGGCAGGGCGGCGACCGCCGACCCGATCGCCCACCTCGTCGGCGACTACGGTCGGATCCGGACCGTGCAGGTGGCCCCCGACGGATCACTCTGGATCGTCACCTCGAACACCGACCGCGCCACCTGGGGCGGCACCGACCCACGGGCGGGCGACGACCGTATCCTCCGAATCGAGGTGAACCAGGGCTGAGCCCCTCCCGGATTCCACCGCTGGTTTTCCGCCGCCGTGCTTCAACCTTTCCGCCCCGCTCCGGGTCATTCGGGTAGCTGACAGAAGCGGAGAGCAGATGACCGTGGACGACGACGGCTTCCGGGAGTTCGTCGAGACACGCTACATGGACCTGTTACGGGTGGCGTACCACCTGACCGGGTCGGCGCCGGAGGCGGAGGATCTCGTGCAGACCGCCCTGGTCAAGGCGATGCGACGGTGGCGGCGGATCGACGAACCCATGGCGTACCTGCGCCGGGCGATCGCCAACCAGCACATCACGGTGTGGCGGCGCCACCGGGCGGTCGAGGTGCTGACCGCGATCCTGCCGGACCGGCCGGGGCGGGACGTGGCGGACCGGGTGGTGGAGCACCAGGCGCTGCGCGAGGCGATGCGCGACCTGCCCCGGCGTACCCGGGCCGTGATCGTGCTGCGGTACGTGGCGGACCTGCCGGAGGCGGAGGTGGCCAGGACGCTCGGCTGTTCCGTCGGCTCCGTGAAGAGCCGGGCGTCCAGGGGACTGGCCCGGCTCCGGGAGGCGCTCGGTCAGACGCAGGCGGTGGACGTGATGGGAGCGAAGGGATGAGGGTCGACGAGGAGGTCCGGCGGACGTTGGCCGAGATGACCGAGGAACTCAGGCCGGTACCCGATCCGTACGCCCGGGTGCTGGCCCGACACCGGCGGATCATGCGGCGGCGGGCGGTCGCGGCCGGTCTCGCGGTGGTCGCCGTGCTCACCGCGACCGGCGTCGCCGTCGCCAGCACCGGCACCGGCCGGCGCGGCACTCCGGACGGTGGCACCGCCACCGCCAAGCCGTCCACGCCGGAGGAGACCCGCCTGGCCTGGGTCGAACGGCTGGTGCAGTCCCCGCCGCGCGGCTCGCTCGGCGTGGACCGGGACTATGTCGCGGCGCTGTCGCAGCAGGTCCGGCAGGAGCAGGCCGCAGGCCGGTTCGCCCAGCTCACCGGGGCGATGCGGGACATCAGGGTGCTCTACGTCGACGACGTCGGACCGCACCGGGTCGCCTTCGTCGCCTTCGTCCGGGCGGAGCCGGAGCCGCAGGCGCCGCAGAAGGAAGCGGATCATGTCGGGCGGTGGCTGGTGGCCGAGGCCGGCGCCAGCCCGCAGGTGCTGGGCGACCCCTCCCGGGTCGAGGCCGTCTCCGTCCGGCTGATGCCCCACGAGCAGCTCACGCTCCGCAGTGAGGTCGGTGCGGGCGGTCTCTACCACGTCTCGATCGTGCCGGACGGGTGCCGCTTCGCCACCGCCGCGCGGGCGACGCTGACCTCGTCGGCACCGCCGTGGACCCCGGAGCCGACCGGCTCCTACCTGGTCCGGCCGCCCAACACGCTGCGGAACGAGTGGTGGCAGATCACCTGCGACGGCGTGGTCCGGCAGCGGCTCCCCGCCCCCCGGTCGGCGCTGCGGGGCGAGTTCACCGAGGCGGCACTCGACCGGACGATCTCCGCGGCCCGGGGCACCCCCGACGTCGAACACGCGCGCTCGGCCCTGCGCGAGGCGGACTCCTCGTTGCGTACCCACGCCCTCGCCCTGCCGTCCCTCGTCTGGGGCGGCCGGACCGCCGGCACACCCGGCAAGGAGTACGACGGCGTCGCGGCCGTGGTCGCCGGTCCGCTGCTCGGCGGCGGGTGGACCGGCATGGTGAACGTCAGGTACGCCCAGCCGAGGCCGGACGGTTCGCTCGGCAGCCCGCTCGGCTACTTCTCCACCGACACGGACCCGACCGACCCCCGGGCGCTGCTCGGCATACCGCTCGGACGGGAGAGCCGGACCCTGCTCGTGGTCAGTCCGGCCGGAGCGACGCAGATCCGGGCCAGCCGGGACGGCCGGGAGGTGGCCCGGGCGGCGGTCGCCGACGACGCGGCGCTGCTCGTGGTGCCGTCGACCGAGAAGCTCGTCCTGGAGGCGCTCGACGCCGCCGGCAGGGTGGTCGGCACCGGCCCGGTCGCCGACACCGCCGTCGGCTCCGCCGAGTCGGACCGCGGCTTTCAACTGGACCGCTGGGGAGTCGACTGAGCCGCTCGTCCGGTCGGCGGTCCGCCGTGTCCGCACGATTCTTCCGGGCCGGGTGACCGCCCTGTGCACCACCGCCACCAGGGCTGATATCGGAACGCCTATCGGCGGATCCGCCGGATGGTCTTGGACGGCGCGGACCGGCCGGTGATTGGGTTTCCGCACTCGACCGCTCGGCCGGGCGTGCCGGCGCTGCTCAGGCGCCGCACACCCGGCCGGGCCCGATCGGAGGGGGAGACCCATGCCCGAACCTCGACTCGACCGCCGGGGCCTGCTCCGGACCGCCGCCGTCGGCGCCGCCGCGACCGGGCTCGCCGCCACCGTCGCACCGGGGCCGGCCGTCGCGGCGACCCGGCCGGCACCGACCGCCGCCACCGGGCGGCGGGCGCGCGGCGCCGCCGCGACGTTCCGCTGGTTCGGTACGGCCGGCTGGCGGATCGACATCGGCTCCCGGACGGTACTCGTCGACCCGTACCTGAGCCGGTACCGGACCGGACTCTTCGACGGCGGGATGGACCTGGCCACCCCACTGACCGTCGCCACCGGCACCGTCGACGAACACGTCGGCCGGCCCGAGACGGTACTCGTCACCCACTCGCACTGGGACCACTTCAACGACGTACCGCACATCGCGACGACGACCGGGGCGCGGGTGCTCGGCACGATGACGACGTACCAGCTCGGGTTGGCCTCCGGCATCCCGTCCGGGCAACTCGGCCTGGTCAAGGGGGGCGAGGTCCTCGACTTCGGTGACTACACCGTCGAGGTGGTCGCCTCGCTGCACAGCCGGAACGCGGCGTACTCGATCGGCATCCCCGGGCTGCGGCTGAGCCGCCCGGCGAAGCCCGCCACCGTGGCCGACCTGCCCGAGGGCGACACCCTCGCCTACCAGCTGCGCATCAGGAACGGCCCGGCGGTCTTCTTCATGGGCGCCAGCGACTTCGTGGAACGGAACGTGACCGGGCTGCGGCCGGACATTGCGATGGTCGCGATGGCCGCCAGTGGTGCCACCCACGACTACCTGCCCCGGCTGCTGGCCGCGCTCGACCATCCGGAGATAGTGGTACCGGTGCACTGGGACAACTTCGAGACCGAGCTGCGGAATCCGCCGCCGATCGCACCGGCGGACCGGCCGCGCTTGGAGGCGATGATCACGACGATCCGGAAGGCGTCGCCGAGGAGCCGGATCGTGGTTCCGGAGTACCTGACCGGCTACACCTTCGGCTGAGATGATCGACGAGACCCGGCAGGGTCGGAGAGGCTCCTGGATGACGATCGGCGTTCCGCCGTACCGGCTCGGGCGGTCGCGCCGGCTCGGCACCCTGCTCGGTGCGGTCGCGCTGCTCGCCGCGTGCGGCACGCCGAGCAGGCCGCCGATCCCCGAGCCGACCCTGACCGCCGAGCCGGCGCCGACCGCGGTCGACTGTCCCGACGGATTCCTGATCACCGCCGGTGAGGTGGAGCCCGCGCTCGGCCTGCGGGCGCTCGGGATCGAGCTGCGCAACTGCGGCGCGGCCCCGTACCGGCTCGACGGCTATCCCGTGGTGCGGGTACTCGACCAGGAGCGGCGGCCGGTCGACGTCACGGTCGGCAACGGGTCGGCGCCGGTGAGCGCCCCGGACAGCTACGACGTGCCGCCCCGGCCGGTGCTGCTGGGTCCGGGCGAGACGGCGAGGGCCCGGGTGCTCTGGCGGAACACCGTCACCGAGTCGACCGAGCCGGCGACGAACGCGAGCTACCTGGAGATCGCTCCGGCGCCGGGTGCACCGACCCAGCTCGTCGCACCGGGCGGCGGGATCGACCTCGGCACCACCGGTCGGCTGGCGGTGAACGTGTGGCGGTCGCCCGCCGGTGACGGCCCGCCGGCCTCCGCTCCGCCGAGCGCGCCCGCTCCCGGTGTCGGCGAGGGTCCGACGGTCACGCCGAATGCGGCGGGTCCGGGTGTCGGCGTGCGTCCGACGGTCGGCGGGAGGTCGACCGGCGGCGCGGGGTAGCCGGCGGGACGGCAGCCGGCCCGGCCGCTTGTGGCGACCGGGCCGGCTGCGGTGCCGGGATCAGGCCGGAAGTCGCCACACCTGGTTGGCGCCGCCGAAGCAGTCCCAGATCTGTAGCCGGGTGCCGTCGGCCGAACTGTTGTCGGTGGCGTCCAGGCACCTGTTCGAGGCCGGGTTGCGCAGGGTGCCGTTGCTCTGCGCCTGCCAGACCTGCGCGCCGGTGCCGTTGCAGTCGTAGAGCTGCACCTTGGCGCCGTTGCTGGTCGCGGCGGCGGTGATGTCGGCGCACTTGCCGAGCGCCCGCAGGGTGCCGTCGGTGCCGACCGTCCAGCGCTGGGCGTTGCTGCCGTTGCAGTCGTAGAGCTGGATCGCCGCGCCGTTCGCGCTGGAGGCCGCCGCGACGTCGACGCACTTGCCGCCGATGCCGGTGATCTGCCCGGTCCGGCCGGGCGGCGGGGTGCCGCCGCCCATCACCGTGTCGTAGATGGCGCTGACCAGCGAGGTGGCGTTGTTGGTGTCCTGGGACAGCTCCCAGTTCATCATCCCGCCGGCGTTGGCCAGTGCCCACTGGGTCTTGCGCTTCACCGTCGGGATGCCGTTGTAGCACTGCTGGGCACCGCCGGCCGTGGTGCAGTCCCGGTTGGCGTTGGCCGGGTCCATCGCGACCAGCGCGGAGTAGGTGTAGTAGCCGGGGCGGCTGTAGAAGGGTACGCCGAGCACCGCCTTGCTGGCCGGCAGGCCGCGCGACTTCCAGCCGTTCACCGCGTTGATCGACCAGTCGTAGTTGGCGTGCGGGCTGCCGCCGTCGTACGCCATGATGTTCAGCCAGTCGACGTAGCCGAAGACGGCCGGCTGTACCCCGTTGACGCTGCCGCCCTCGGAGACGACGGCGGCGGTGAGCAGCTTGCCCCGGCTGCGGAGCTGGCCGCTGAGCTGCTGCATCAGGGCGGTGAAGTTGTTCGCCGAGGTGCCGGGGTCCGGGTACTCCCAGTCCATGTCGACACCGTCCAGGTTGTACTGCGTCACGAAGCTGATCACGCTGTTCACGAAGGTGGTCCGGCTGGCCGAGTTGGCGGCCAGGGCCTCGAAGGCGGAGTCGTCGCCGTCGTTCCAGCCGCCGATCGCGATCGACACCTTGACGTTGCTGCCGTGCGCCCGCGACACCAGCGCGGAGAGCTTGCTCGGGTTCTCCACGGCCCGCAGTGTGCCGTTCGGGTTCGGCAGTACGAAGGCGTAGTTGATGTGGGTCAGCTTGTTGTACTGGACGGCGTTGACGTCGCCGGCCCAGCTCGGCAGGTAGCCGACGCTCTTGAAGTTGTTGGGCAGCACGACGGCCTCGGCCGGGGAGAGCGGCGCGAGCGCGAAGGCCGTCCCGGTGGCGACGGTGGCGAGCGCGAGCGCTCCGGTGCAGAGCCTGGACCGCCAGCCGGGGCGACGTCCGGGCGGGGGGACCCGCTCGGCGCTCGTGGTGGGTGACATCGACGTTCCCTTCTGTCGCAGGCCTCAGCCGCTCGATCCGACCTGGTGGGGTTGGGGGTCGCCGCGGCACCGGTGGGCGGCGGGGTTCGGCGCCGGCACCCGGGCGAGGCGGATCGGGATCGATGTCGCTGAGTTGCTGAAACATTAGGAAAGTTAACTAATAATGTCAATGCATCGCCCACCGTCGGGACGGATGCGGTGGCGTGCGCCGGATCAGCGCGGGCGGAGGCCGTCGAGCAGCAGGTCGCAGACGGCGTCGAGCTGCCGCTCGATCTCCGGGTCGGCCCACTGGGCCGAGTGCGTCGGATCGTGGAACCGCGCGGTGGCGTGCAGGACCGCGCGGGCGGCCCGGGGCACGTCGGCGACGGCGAAGTCGCCCTCGGCGACCCCGTCCGCGATGATCCGGGAGAGCTGCGCGACGAGCCCGTCCAGCGACGCGGCGATCACCGTACTGGCCTCACCGACCAGCACGATGTAGGTGGCGAAGAGTTCGGGGTCGTCGAGCGCCGTCGCCCGCTTCGTGCCGTGCAGCGTGTGCAGCCAGGAACGCAGCCGCTCCGGCGCCGGTGCGCTGCTGGCGGTCACCGCCGGCAGCTCCGCGTGCACCCGGTCCAGCCAGCGGTCGGCGACCGCCTCGCGCAGCGCCGTCTTGCTGGCGAAGTGCCGGTAGACGCTGCCGTGGCTCACCCCCAGTGCCCGGGCGACGTCGACCACGGTCGCCTTCGCCGGGCCGAAGCGGCGGAGGACCTCCTCCGCCGCTTCGAGGATCCGTTCCGGGGTCAGCGTCGAGTCGGCCATGGGCACTATTTCACCGTTCGCTGTCCAGGTGGGCCATCGCGGGGGCGGCGTAGCGGGCACCGGCGGCGGACCCGACGGGTACGGCCCGCTCGATGGCGGCCAGGTCGTCGGCGTCGAGCGTCAGGTCGAGCGCCCCGAGCGACTCGGCCAACCGGTCCCGGCGCCTGGCACCGACCAGCGGCACGATGTCGGTGCCCCGGCTGAGCACCCAGGCGATGGCGACCTGGGAGACGGTGGCGCCACGGGACTGCGCGACCTCGCGCAGCGCGTCCACCAGCAGCAGGTTCGCCTGGAGGTTGTCGCCGGTGAACCGGGGGCTGAACGAGCGGAAGTCGCCGGGGGAGAGCTGCCGGTCGGCGGTCCAGTGCCCGCTGAGCAGCCCCCGGGACAGCACCCCGTACGCCGTCACGCCGATGCCCAGCTCCCGACAGGTGGGCAGGATCTCCGCCTCGACGGTCCGGGACAGCAGCGAGTACTCGATCTGGAGGTCGGCGATCGGGTGTACGGCCTGGGCCCGGCGGATCGTCGCCGCGCCGACCTCGGAGAGGCCGATGTGGCGTACCCGGCCGGCGGTCACCTGTTCGGCGATCGCGCCGACGGTCTCCTCGATCGGCACCGCCGGGTCGAGCCGGCTGAGCCGGTACACGTCGACGTGGTCCGTGTCGAGCCGGCGCAGCGTGTACGCGAGGAAGTTCCGTACCGCCTCCGGGCGGCCGTCGGTGCCGTCCCAGCCGCCGTCCGGGTCGCGCAGCGCGCCGAACTTGACGCTGATCGTGACCTGGGCGCGGTTGCGCTCGCGCAGCGCCCGGCCGAGGAGCATCTCGTTGTGTCCGGCGCCGTAGAAGTCGCCGGTGTCCAGCAGGGTGACCCCGGCGTCCAGGGCGGCGTGGATGGTCGCGATGCTCTCCGTCTCGTCGGCGGGTCCGTAGAGGTCGGACATCCCCATCGTGCCGAGGCCGAGGGCGGAGACCGTGGGGCCGTTGGTGCCGAGTGTCCGGTTCTCCATGTTCTGCTCCTTCGTCTGTGCCGCCACTGCTCCGGCGGACCGGTTGCCGGCGACGTCCGGGCGCGGCGACTCCAGGCTGGCCGCTGGCCGGGGCGGGTGTCGCCGCTTCATCAAGTATGGACTGACGACTGACAGAATCCAAACTTTGTCAGCAGATCGGTCGGGACGGCCGCCGAGTCGGCCGGCCGGTTATCGGCCCGCGCCGGGGGTACCAGAACCGGGTGGACGACCCTCGTCGGGAGGAAACCATGAAGACCACCTGGAAGCCCGTCGACCAGCACGGAGTGATCAGCAGCAAACAGTCCCGTGAACTGCCGGACAGCGCGTTCGCCTTTCCCGGGAAGCGCAAGGAACCACTCACCGACGCGTCGCACGTCCGCAACGCCCTCGCCCGGTTCGACCAGACGCACGACGTCAGCGACGCCGAGCGGGACCAGGCGTTCGCGAACATCCTCGCGGCGGCCAAGCACTACGACATCCAGGTCGCCGAGTCCGACTGGCGGCAGCTCGGCAAGCTCCCGCACACGCCGAACCCGGCACACGGCGGGCGCGGCTCGGGCGGGTGACGGGCCGCCGACGGCAGCCGGCCGGTCGACGGGGCGGGACGGTCGGGAGGGCTCAGGCAGCCCGGTGGTGGGTCCGCGCCTGAGCCGTGCCGGGTTGGGTCCGGACCAGCCGCAGGCGCGGCGGCGCGGGTGCCGGCTCCTCCTCGAACCTCGCCCGCCAGCCCGGCCCGGGGCGTCGCTCGTGCCGGGTCGGCGGCTCACCCGACTCGATCGTCGGGCGGGAGAGACCGAGAATGATCAGATAGCCGGCCAGGATCAGGCCGTGACTGAGGATCCGGCTGGGCTCGACCCGGCCGGCGATCGCGTCGTTGACCGAGAGCAGGGTCAGCACGGCGACGAACGCGGTCAGCGTGGGTACCAGACCCACCGGCCGGGTACGCCGCAGCGCGATCCAGGCGAATCCGGCCCCGAGCGCGACGTTCCAGGCAGCCGATTCGTGCCACAGGTGGTCGGGGCCGCCGCCGAACACGACCTGGAGTCCGTGCGGGTGCGCCGCCGAGCCGATGCCGGCGATCTGGGCCGCGCCGAGCAGGAACTGGGCGACGCCCACCACCCCGAGCGCGATCCGGAGCGTACCGGCCAGCCGGGCGAACCGGCTCGGCCCGGGAGCGGCGGCCAGGATGCTCTCGTCGATCTCCATCGGCGGCGGCACCAGGCTGGTCCTGGCCAGCCTGTTCAGCGCCGTCGCGCTCTCCAGCCAGCTCCGGCACTCCGGGCAGGCGGCGAGATGGCGGTCCACCCCGGCCCGCTCGGCCGGGTGCTCCTCGCCGTCCAGCCGGGCCGACAGGGCTTCTCGATACTCTTCGCACCGCACACATTCATAGTCGGACCTGACCGGCCGTCGGTTCCCTCGGGGGTAAGCATTCCGGCACCGACCCTGCCGTGACCGGCGGATGAGGGGCCGCCGGCACCTCATGATCGCCCCGGGCAGCGATCGGATGCCCACCGGGGGTATTCGAACCAAGCACCGGTACGGGTAGCTTTGGGGCATGCCTCCCCCCGGAGTCGACAGCGACGAGATCACCAGCCTGGCGCTGGCCGCCAAGGCCGGCGACCGCTCGGCGGCAGCGGCCTTCATCCGGGCGACCCAGCACGACGTGCAGCGGTTCGTCTCCCACCTGGTCGGTGCCGGTGAGGCGGAGGATCTCGCCCAGGAGACCTACCTGCGGGCGATGCGCGCGCTGCCCCGCTTCGCGGCCAGGTCCTCCGCGAAGACGTGGCTGCTCTCGATCGCCCGGCGGGCCTGCGTCGACCATGTCCGGACGGCCATGCGACGACCCCGCGTGGCGTCGCTGCCGGACTGGCAACTCGCCGCCGACGCCGAACTGGCCCGGGGGAGCACCGGCTTCGAGGGCGCCGTGGAACTCGACCGGCTCCTCGCGGACCTGCCGGCGGACCGCCGGGAGGCGTTCGTCGCCACCCAGGTGGCCGGGCTGAGCTACGCCGAGGCGGCCGAGGTCTGTGACTGCCCGATCGGCACCATCCGGTCCCGGGTCGCTCGGGCCCGCGAGGACCTGGTCGCGGCGATGCGGACGGAGGGCACCGGCCGCCGGCTCCGCTCGACGAGCTGACCGCTCCGACCGGCAGAGCGGCCGATCAGGAGAGGGCGGCGGGTCAGGAGAGGGCGGCCTCGACCGCGCCCGGCTCGGGTCCGGAGATCGGCAGGCAGACCCGGAAGGTGGTACGCCCCGGCTCGGAGTCGACCCGGATGTCCCCGTGGTGCTTGTTGACCACGATCCGGTACGAGATGTCCAGCCCCAGCCCGGTCCCGTCGCCGATCGGCTTGGTGGTGAAGAACGGCTCGAAGATCCTGGACCGGACCTCGGCCGGAATGCCCGGCCCGGTGTCGACGATCTCCACCACGATCGAGTCGTCGTCCCGCCCGGTGCGTACGGTCAGCACGCCCTGCTCGCCGATCGCGTAGAGCGCGTTGTCGACCAGGTTGGTCCAGACCTGGTTCAGTTCGGCGGCGTAGACCGGGATCGCCGGCAGGCTGCGGTCGTACTCGCGGACGACCTGGACACCAGCCTTGATCTTGGCGTTGAACATCGCCAGCGTCGCGTCGAGCAGGTCGTGCACGTCCACCGTCCGGTGCGGTGCCCGGTCCAGTTGCGAGTACTGCTTCGCCGCGCCGACCAGCCCGGTGATCCGGCTCAGCGCGTCGTCTATCTCGCCGAGCAGCAGTTCGGTCTCGACGGTGTAGGTCAGCCACCGGATCGCCGGCTCCAGGTCGTCGGGGCGTACCGCCGTGCCGACCTGCTCCAGCCAGGCCACGTCGATGCCACCGGCGGTCAGCGTCGGGGCGAGGTCCCAGCCGCCGGTGACCTCGTGCGCGTCCAGCCAGTCGGCCAGGGCGTCCTCGGCGTCGCTGGTCTGGAGCGGGGAGAGCGTCGGTGCCGTGGCGGCCTGCTTCACGGCGGCCTCCTGGAGTTCGACCAGGCGTTGCAGCCGTTCCCCGTCCAGCCGGCCGTCGGCGATCATCGCCAGCTTGTGCCGCATCCCGGCGACCCGGTCCCGGAGCACCGAGGTGGCCCGGACGGCGGCGGCGGCCGGGTTGTTCAGCTCGTGGGTCAGCCCGGCCGAGAGCGAGCCGAGGGCCAGCAGCCGCTCCCGTTCGCCGACCACGGTCTGGGTGGTCCGCATGCCGAGGAAGAGGCCGTCCAGCAGGTGCATCGCCATCGGGAACCAGCGGCGCATCGCGGTGCTGATCACCTCGGCCGGCAGTACGAAGAGCGTCACGTCGGTGATCGCCCGCATCCCGTTCTGGTACGTCTGCACCCGCTGCTCGTTCAGGTAGGACTGGGTCGCCCCGCCGTACGCGCCGCGCTGGTCGCTGCGGGTGATCTCGACCCGGTCGCCCTGCACCAGCCGGATCAGCGAGACGGTGCCGTCGAGCAGCACGAAGAAGCAGTTCGCCTCGGCGCCCTCGACGAAGACGTCGGATCCGGCCGGCAGTCGCTGCACCCGGCCGTGCTGGTGGATGTAGTCGAGCTTCTCCTCGTCCAGCGACTCGAACAGGAACAGCGTACGCAGTTCCTCGATCGGCAGCCGCTCGTCCGATCCGGTCATCTCGTCACCCGATCCGTGTTCGTGGAACGTCTCCAACCCGAAGGAGCTTCACTGCGCCGCCAGGTACTGGTGGGCCAGTGAGACCACCATGGCACCCTCGCCGACGGCCGAGGCGACCCGCTTGATCGAGTCGGCCCGGACGTCCCCGGCCGCGAAGACCCCGGGCAGGCTCGACTCCAGCGGGTACGGGTCGCGGGGGAGCGACCAGCCGGCCGGCCGCCGGCCGTCGCTGCTCAGGTCCAGCCCGGTCAGCACGTAGCCCCGGGCGTCCCGGGCCACCACGTCGGCCAGCCAGTCGGTGCGCGGCTCGGCGCCGATGAAGACGAAGAGCCAGGAGGCCTTCACGGTGCGCCGCTGCCCGACCCGGTTGTCGCAGATGACGAGCTGCTCCAGGTGGTCGGTGCCCTCGCCGCCGACCACCTCGGAGTGCGGGTGCACCTCGATGTTGTCGATCCGTTCGATCTGCTCGATCAGGTAGTGCGACATCGAGCGGCGCAGGTCCGGGCCGCGTACCAGCAGGTGCACCCGGCGGGCGTGCCGGGCGAAGTAGACCGCCGCCTGCCCGGCCGAGTTCGCCCCGCCGACGATGTAGACGTCCTGGCCGGCGCAGTTCGGCGCCTCCGTCGACGCCGAGCCGTAGAAGACGCCCCGGCCGGTCAGGTCGGCCAGTCCGGGCGCGGTGAGCTGCCGGTAGGAGACCCCGGTGGCCAGTACCACGGTGTGCGCGGCGATGGACGAGCCGTCGCTGAACCGGAGCAGCCGGGTCGCGCCGGCCGCCTCCAGCCCGACGACGTCCCGGGCGGTCAGCAGCTCGGCGCCGAACTTCAGCGCCTGTCGGCGGGCCCGGTCGGCGAGCTGCGACCCGGAGACCCCGTCGGGGAAGCCGAGGTAGTTCTCGATCCGGCTGCTCTGCCCGGCCTGGCCGCCGGTCGCCTGCCGCTCGACGAGTACCGTGCGCAGCCCCTCGGAGGCGCCGTAGACGGCGGCGCCGAGGCCGGCCGGGCCGGCGCCGACCACCACCAGGTCGTAGAAGTCGGCGGCCGGGGTGGTGGAGAGCCCGCACCGGTCCGCCAGTTCGGCCTCGGTCGGCTTCACCAGCGCGGTGCCGTCCGCGGTGATCACCACCGGCACGTCGGCCGGGTCGGCTCCGGCGGCGGCCAGCAGCCGCCCGCCCTCCGGCTCGTCGGCGAGCAGCCAGCGGTACGGCACCAGGTTGCGGGCGAGGAAGTCGCGGATCTCGAACGACGGCGCGGACCAGCGGTGGCCGATCACGCGTACCTCGTCCGGGGCGGCCTCCGGGGTCGCCGCCCAGGCGTCCAGCAGGCTGTCCAGCACCGGATAGAGCTTCTCCTCCGGCGGATGCCAGGGCTTGAGCAGGTAGTGGTCCAGGTCGACGACGTTGATCGCGTCGATCGCCGCGTTGGTGTCCGCGTAGGCGGTCAGCAGCACCCGGCGGGCGGTCGGGAAGAGGTCCATCGCGGCTTCGAGGAACTCGATGCCGTTCATCTGCGGCATCCGGTAGTCGGCGAGCAGCACCGCCACCTGGTCACCCCGGAGCTTGATCTCCCGCAGCGCGGTCAGCGCCTCCTCGCCGGAGGAGGCGCGGACCACCCGGTACCGGTCGCCGTAGCGTCGCCGCACGTCCCGGGCCACCGCGCGCGACACCGCCGGGTCGTCGTCGACCGTCAAGATCACCGGGTTCGCCATGGCACCAATGAAAGCATCCGGAGAGGGCCTTGACGAACGCCGATACCGACTCGCCGGTAGCGTCCGGCGGTCAGCCCCGATCCGGCCGGATCAGCCGGATGCCGCCGACCGGCGGCCGGTCCAGCGTCGCCAGCGCCGCCGGGGCCTCGGCCAGCCCGATCGTCTCGGTCACCAGCTCCGCCGGTCGGAGCACCCCGGCGCCGACCAGGGCCAGCAGTTCCGGGTACGCGTGCGCGGCCATCCCGTGGCTGCCGCGCAGCTCCAACTCGTACGCGATGACCCGGTCCATCGGCACCGCCGGGTGCCCGTGCGCGGCCGGCAGCAGCCCGACCTGCACGTGCCGGCCCCGCCGTCGCAGGCTCTCGATCGACCCGGCACAGGTCGGCGCGCTGCCCAGCGCGTCCAGCGAGAGGTGGGCGCCGCCGCCGGTCAGTTCGCGGATCGCCTCGGCCACCGCCTGCGGGCCGGAGAGCGTGCCGGCGTCCAGGCAGGCGGCGGCGCCGAAGCGGCGGGCCAGCTCCAGCGCGGCCGGGCTGACGTCGACCGCCACCACCCGGGCGCCGCAGGCCACCGCGATCATCACCGCGGAGAGTCCCACCCCGCCACAGCCGTGCACCGCCACCCACTCCCCGGCGGTCACCCGGCCCTGCGCGACCACCGCCCGGAACGCGGTGCCGAACCGGCAGCCGAGCGCGGCGGCACCGGCGAAGCCCAGCTCGTCGGGGAGCCGGACCAGGTTGACGTCGGCCTGCTCGACCGCGACCATTTCGGCGTACGAGCCCCAGTGGGTGAAGCCGGGCTGGGTCTGCCGCTCGCAGACCTGCTGGTCCCCGGCGAGGCAGGCCGGGCAGGTGCCGCAGGCGCAGACGAACGGGGCGGTGACCCGGTCACCGGGCCGCCAGCCGCGGACCGCCGGACCGACCGCCGCCACCACACCGGCGAACTCGTGCCCCGGCACGTGCGGCAGCCGGATGTCCGGGTCGTGTCCCCGCCAGCCGTGCCAGTCGCTGCGGCACAGCCCGGTCGCGCCGACCTGGACGACCACGCCGTCCGGGCTCGGCACCGGGTCCGGCACGGTACGCAGCTCCGGTCGCCCGCCGAACTCCTCGAACACCACCGCCCGCATGTGGATCATCCTCACACGGGTCGACCCCGGACCGGGCCGGGCCCCCTGCCGGCGCGGCGGCGACGGAGAGGGGGCCCGGCTCGATCGGTCAGGAGCGGTCCTGCTCCTCCTGCTGGGCGGCGTAGTCCCGGGCCACCCGGAGCAGCTCGACCAGGCCGCTGGCGTACTCCTGCGACTCGGCGTGCGCCTCGGCGAACGGCGGCTGGAAGCCGACCGCCTCCCACTCGCCGGTCGCCTCGTTCCAGATGTCGTTGCCGACCTCGAAGTCCCAGGCGAAGATGCCCAGCTCGTAGTAGAGCTGGTCGGCGGAGTTGCCGGCCGCCGAATAGAGCACGTCGGCGACCGGACCGGTCTGGGACGGCCAGGTGACGGTCTCCCGCACGCTGGCGATCGCCGAGACGATCCGCCGGGCGCTGTCCAGGAACATCTTCGACTCGTCGATCGACGGGCGGGGCAGCGGGATCCGCCCCTCGGCCTGGTACGCCCCCGGCGGCCACATGAAGTACCCGCCGTAGCTGTGCACGTTCATCGCGAACTTTATGTTCGGGTGCGCCTTGGCCAGGTCGATCACGTTGCGGCTCTCCGGCTCGGAGAGTTCGCCGGTGCCGGCGTACGAGCCGGAGAGGCAGTTGGTGCTGGCCCCGGCGTAGCCGTCGAAGAGCGAGCCGACCGTGTAGTTCCGGTTGACGTCCACGCCCCAGGAGTCCCGGTTGGCCGGGTCCCGCTGTGCCCCGGTGCAGTGGTTGACCAGGTTCTTGCGCTGGAAGTTGGCGTCGTGGAACGAGTAGTTCGCGCCGTCCGGGTTGACCGTCGGGATCACGAAGACGTCGACCGCCTCCAGCAGCTCCCGGGTCGCCGGGTCGGTGTTGGCGTTGGCCAGCAGCCGCTCGGCGAACTCCAGGGTGACCAGCGGGGTCGCCCACTCCCGGGCGTGCTCCTGCGAGTACGCCAGCACTCCGATCCGGGAGCCGTCCCGGTGTACGCCGATCCGCAGCGCCTGTACCGTCCACGGCTTCTTCGGCACCTCGGCGCCGGCCAGGCCGTCGTCCAGGCGTACCGGGCCGGCGACCGGCATCGGCAGCCCGGCGGAGCCGTTCTCCACGAAGGCCGAGAAGTGCTGCGGGTACCGCGCGGAGACGAACGCCGCCACCTGGTCGGTGGTGCTGATGGTCTTACCGGCGGCGTCGGTGGCCAACGAGATGGTCAGCACCCGGTCACGGTAAGTAGCCGACAGTGGGCGGTTCGCCCGGCCGGGGTCGACGGTGCGGACCTGCACGCCGTTCATCTTCTGGTCGCCGAACTTCACCGACTCGACCACGATCGCGGCGGCGGCCGGGTCGCCGAGGTAACCGGCGGCGGTACGCCGGTAGCCCTGGGTCTTGTTCGGCAGGTCGATGACGTCGACCAGGTTCCGGTACTGCCGGGCCAGCCGCTTGATCCGGGCCTGTACGTCCACCGGCGTGACGTACGCGTCGATGAAGTCGGACTGGTAGCCCTCGGGCAGGGCCGGCGGGGTCGCGTTCGGCCACCTGGCCGGCGTGGTCGGCCGGGCGGTCCCGCCGAGACTGGAGGTCGCGGTGACCTGGGTCGGGCGGGCCGGAATCCGTTGCGGCTGCGCGTAGTGGTACTGGTATTCGCCGGCGTCGGCGAAGCGGACCAGCGGGAAGCTGCCGGTGGTGCCGTCGGCGGTACGCCAGTTGACGGTGATCTCCACGTCCGGGTCCTCGGCGGCGGTGGTCGCCACCTGGGTCTGCACGAAGGTCCGCCCCCCACTGGTCCACCAGTACGCCTGGAGGAAGTGCAGGGTGTCGACGGCGGCGACGGCGACTCCCCGCCGGTCCGCCGGGGCGCCACGTCCGGCGGCGCTGCGCGCCTGCGCGGCCTGGATGCTCTCGGTGTAGTGCCGGGCGGCGTCGCCGTCGCGCTGCACCACCTGCCGGGCGACGGCGCCGGCCGAGGTGAGCGCCGTGAGTTGCCGGCCGGTGAGCACCAGGTCGGCGAGGAGTTGACCGTCGCGTTGCCGGGGCCGGTTGGCGATGTCGGCACCCTCGGCGAGGAGTTGCCGGAACTGTGCCTCGTCGCGGAGCTGGACGCGGACCAGGGCGGTCTCGTCGGCGGCGAGGGTGATCGGGCTGCTCGCGGCGGGTGGCGCGGAGTCGGGCGCGGCCATGCTCGCTCCCGGGTTGCCGAGCGCCGCTGCGGTCAGGACCAGCGTGGCGGCGGTGGCCGTCCACCATTGTCTGGCCAACGTGGACCTCCTGACGGGTTGTCGAGGTGAGTGGTTACAGACCAGTCCCTTGATCGACTTATGTCAAGGCCCCGGCCCGCCCCGATGGTCCCGGGAGGCCCGGCGACCGTGCGGCGACCACTTGGGAACCGACGCGTTTCCGCAGAACGTCACGGGTGCGCCTCCGGGGCTGATTGGTATTGGCGTCGATCTACCCAAACCAACGCTCAGCCTGCACTGTTTGCGCCACAATTATCCGGTCCTTTCAGGACGGTGTACCGGCCGGAGGGCCGGCGGTCCCGAGAGGGTCTCGCGACCCGGCTCGCCCGGGATCCGGTAACTGCGGGTGACGTCCGACCAGCCGGTGTGACCAGCCGGCAAGGTGCAGGCGGCAACTTGCACTCCCCGGGCCGGCGCGCCCTCCGCCGCGCCGTCCCGGTGCGCCGGGGCGGCGCCAATACAATGGCACAAACGAATACCTTGACTTACCGTCTGCCACAGCGCATCGTGAGATTCCCAGATGTCGTCGGGAGTTTCGGGGCAACTGATTCCCGATGGGTGCACTATTGCCATCGGATCGCCATCGGATCCCTACGACAGCGCGCCGAGCGTGGGCCAGGAGGCGGCCATGGAACTCAGCCCGTTCGCTGGTAGCTATCTGACCGACCCGGCCACGGTGTGGCGGGATCTGCTGGACCGTCCGGAGAGCGTGCACTACGCCGAGGATCTCGGCATGTGGGTGCTCAGCCGGCACGAGCACGTCCGGCAGGCGTTCGGCGACGCGGACAGTTTCGGCAACGCGCTCACCCTGGCGCCGGTGTACGAGATGTGTCCCGAGGCGCTGGCGATCGTGATGCGGCTCGACGCGCCGCCGACCACGGCCGCGGCCGACTCTCCGGTGCACACCCGCACCCGGCGGGCGTTGCGGGCCACCTTCGCCAACACCGGTCCCCGGGTCGCCGCCCAGTACGGGCCGATCGTGCGGCGCCGGGTCGACGAACTCGTCGAGGCCGTCGCCGCCCGCCGGGGCGAGGTGGTCGACCTGGTCGGAGAGTTCACCGCCCTGCTGCCCCTGCTGGTGGTGCTGGACATCCTCGGCGTGCCCGACCGGGACACCGCCCGGATCCGGCAGTGGGCCGACGGACAGATCGCCCTCGTCTGGGGCCAGCCCGACCCCGCCGAGCAGGTACGCCTGGCCCAGGCGCTGCTCGACTTCTGGCACTACTGCCAGGACCTGGTCGACCAGCGGGCCCGGGGTGACCTGGACGGCGACGACTTCGTCTCCCGGGCGCTGCGCTACCGCGACGGCGACGACGAGATCCTTACCGTCGCCGAGGTCGCCAGCATGGCCTTCAACCTTCTGGTCGCCGGCCACGAGACCACCGCCGGACTCCTCGCCCACGGCCTGGAACAGGCGCTGTCGACGCCCGGCCGCTGGCAGCGGATCGCGGACGACCCGGCCTCCGTGCCGGCCTTCCTGGAGGAGGCGCTCCGGTTCGGTCCGGCCATCGACGGCTGGCTGCGGGTCACCCTGCGACCGGTCACCATCGGCGGCGTCACCATCCCCGCCGGGCAACGGTGCCTGCTCCTCGTCGGCGCCGCGAACCGCGACCCGGCGACGTTCACCGGTCCGGATCGGTTCGATCCGGACCGGGACGACGTCAAGGATCATCTCTCCTTCGGTTACGGTCCGCATTTCTGCATCGGGGCGGCACTCGCCCGTCTGGAGGCCCGGATCGCACTCGTGCGGCTCGCGGAGGCAATTCCCGGGCTGCGTCTGGTGCCGGGTCACGTGAGTAGCTACAAGCCCAATGTCGCGTTCCGTGCACACCGGATGCTGCCCGCGGTCGTCGATATCGCCGGTGCGCCCGGCGAACGGACCGAGGATCCGCCGGAGACCTTCGCCGGCTACGCCGCCTAGCCCGATCCCGTGCCGACCGGCCGATTCCGCCACTGACCGGCCGGGCCGATCCCGACCGGCGCCCGACGGCGGCTCCGGCTCGCGTGGAGCGGTGCGTCCGGCCCGGCGTGCAGCGGTGCGTTCGGCCGTCGGGTCGAGGCCCGCCCGCCCGGATCACGGTCCGTCAATGAACGGCGAGGGATCGATCGACGTCGTCATGTCGACGGGCCGCCGACGTCTCCGATCGCCGACCGATCAATGCCGAGTGTCGCCATTCGCGTTCGCGGCGGAAGGGGTGAATCCGGGCAACCGGCGAGCCCGGGTTCCTTCCGAGATCATTTTCGTACCGTCAAGTAGATCGGCGTGCGAGGTTTTTCACTTACCGTCAACGATAGGTGGCGCGTAAGCCTTCACACCCGTCGCTGCGACGGTAAGAATTGGCCCCGGCAAATGCCGGGTCATGATCTGTCCCGGCGTCTCATGACCTGGTGCGACTGATCGGATCGCTGACCAACGAAGGTGAGCAAATGGACGCTGCGTCGTCAGGTACCGCGGAATCGATGGCCACCCGACAGTTCCAGCGCGAACTGCGCCGCTGGCGTACCCGCAAGGGGTTGACCCAGCGCGCCCTCGCCGACCGCGTGCGGTTCAGCCGGGAGACGGTGGCGGCGGTCGAGGCGGGTCGCCGGTACGGCAGCCAGGAGCTGGCCGTGCGCTGTGACGACGTACTCGGGACCGGGGGTCTGCTCACCGCGCTCTGGCCCCGGGTGGCGGTCGAACAGATCGCCGCGGACGGGCGGCGCGGGCCGCGCGGTGGCGCGGCCGGCGGTCCGGACGGGACCGGAGCCGATCCCGTGACCGCCGTCGGGGAGCGACAGTCCGTGGTGGACGCGATCGACGAGCTGCGGGACCTGATCGACCAGATGTTGCGGGTGCACTTCCCGGCCGGCTCCGAGCGGCCGCCGGTGGAGGCGGACCGGCTCTCCGAGGAGGCGGACCGCCTCGCGGCGCAGGTACACCGGCTGCACGGCGACGACGCCGGCCCCTCGGCGGAGCCGCCGTCGGCGGAGGCGTCCCGGCAGCCGGCGGCCGAGTCGCGGCGGCCGGCGGCCGGCGAGCCCCGCCGGCCCTTCGTCGAGTCACACCGGCGCGGTCGGGTCGGCGCGCTGCGCCGCCGGCACTGAACCCCTCCCGACCCGGGGGTTCGCTGAGTCACGGCACAGCGGCGGCAGCGGTCGGCGGGGGTTCCGGCGAGGCCCGGCGGGTACCGCTGCCTGCATAGGTAACTGCCTGTTCATCGGCGGGTACAGATAGTGGTACGAGCTGTTTGTACCACGGATAACCCTGTTGTCCGCCTCGCCGGTCCGGCGCAATGGGACTTGCTAACTGCAAGATGCAGATCTCCTCGATGACGAGCCGTGGGAGTCAGTCTTGGCCTCGACCACCCGATCCCACGCGGCCCGACCCCAGCCCGTACCCCGACGCGGCTGGAAGATCGCCTCTCGGATGCGCATCATCGTGGCCGCGCCGTTAGTGGCGGTCGTCGGGTTCGCCGGACTCGCGCTGGCAGACAGCGCCCGGCAGGCCAACCAGGCCAGCGACCTCGGCGTACTGGCCCAACTCGGCGCCGAGGCCGGTCGGCTGGCCTATCAACTCCAGCGGGAACGGGCGGCCGCGGCCGACCTGCTCACCGCCGCCACGCCCCGCCAGCAGGACACCTACGCCCGGCAGGCCGCCGACACCGACGAGATCGTCGCGCGCTACCAGCGCCAACGCGCGCTCGCCCCCGAGCCGGCCACCGGACCGGGCGTCGTGCTGGCCCGGATCGACAACGCGCTGGCCGACCTGCCGCCGCTGCGTACCCAGGTGCGTACCGCCGCGCACGCGGCCGTCTCCGCCACCACGTTCAGCTACCGGATCATCATCGCCGACCTGCTCGCCTACCGGGAGTCGATCGCCCAGGGTGTCGTCTCCGCCGAGGTCGCGGACGGGATCCGGGCCGCCGCCGCGCTGTCGAAGACCGCGGAGGCGCTCGGTCAGCAACAGGTGGCCGTGCTGCGGGCCATCGCCGCCGGCCAGCTCACCCCGGCGATGCAGCAGGACATCACCGCCGCCCGGACCGGCTTCACCGAATCCAGCCTGGCCTTCCTCGGCCTCGCGCCCGGCCAGTGGCAGGTCTGGTGGGAACAGGCCGGCAGCGGCAAGGAGGCGCTCACCCTGCAACGCCTCCAGGACCAGGTCTCCCGGGCCGAGATCGGCGCCCCGCTGGAGGTCGGCACCAACGCCTGGATCGGGGCCACCCAGGGCTGGGCCGCCCGGCTCTTCGAGGTGCAGCAGCGGGTCGACGCCGCCGTACTGGCCGATGTGGACGCCGCCCGGGTCGAGCAACGCTGGCGGGCCGTCGCCGAGGGCGCCGCGATGGCGGTCGCGCTGCTGCTGACCGTACTGGTCACCTGGGCGGTCGCCCGGCAGATCACCCGACGGCTGCGGCGGCTGCGGGACGCGGCGCACTCCGTCGCGTACACCGAGCTGCCGGCGATGGTCGCCGAACTGCGCAGCCTCGACAGTGCCGGCATCCACCCGGAGGCCCTGGCCCGGGCGTCCGCCTCCACACTGGAGGCCACCAGCGGGGACGAGATCGGCGAGGTGGGCCAGGCGTTCACCGCCGTGCACCAGGCCGCCGTCCGGACCGCCGCCGAGCAGGCGGTCATGCGGGCCAACACCGCCGACATCTTCGTCCACCTCAGCCGCCGCGAGCAGCGCCTGGTGGACGCGGTACTCGCCCAGGTGGACAAGGTCGAGCAGGACGAGACCGACCCGGAGCGGTTGCAGCAGCTCTACACCCTGGACAGCCTGGCGACCCGGATGGGACGGATCAACGCCAGCCTCCTGGTGCTCGGCGGTGTGGGCGTCGGGCGGGTACGCCACGAGGACGTACCGATGCAGAAGGTCGTCCAGGCGGCGCTGTCCCAGATCGAGCACTACACCCGGGTCCGGATCGGCGTCGTCGACCCGGACGTGGCGGTCGCGGCCGACAAGGTCGACGAGGTGGTGCACCTGCTCGCCGAGCTGATGGACAACGCGACCACGTACTCGCCGCCGGAGACCGAGGCGTGGGTGACCGCGCGCAGCCTCGGCGACCGGGTCATCGTGCAGGTCAGCGACGAGGGTGTGGGGCTCTCGCTGCAACGGCTGGCACAGCTCAACGACCTGCTGGCCCGGCCACCGGCCACCGACGTGGCGGCGGTCCGGGCAATGGGTCTGGTCGTGGTCGGCCAACTCGCCGGCCGGCTGGGGGTGACGGTCGAACTGCGGCCCGGCCCCAAGCTCGGCACCATCGCCGAGATCTCGTTGCCGGCGACGCTGATCCGGCCGGTACCGCCGGAGACCCAGTTGCTGGCGCCCGGCCGGCTCTCGACGATGCCGGAGGGCCGGGTGCGCGGTACCGCCGTGCCGGCCGCCTCGTCCACGGTCGGCCCGAACGATCCGGCCCGGCGACCGGTCGCGGAGCGGGCCCTGCCGGCCACGTCGGTCTTCCGGCCGGCGGCCCAGCGGACGGACCGGGGTGACGACCCGACCCAGGAACTCGTCATCTTCGAGCAGGTCAACAACTGGTTCCGTACCGACCGGTCGAGCCCGCCGGCCGGGGCCGCCACCGGCAACGGCGCGGGAACCCCGGTGCCGAGCAGTCCCGTTCCGGCCGGCCCGCCGGTCGGTGCGTCCAACGGGACCGACGGATCCAACGGTGGCTACGCCGCGACGGGCTGGCAGACCCGGGGTGACGACGGGTGGCGGGCGGCCACCGAGCTGGTCAACCCGGACATCTCCGGGACCACTCCGTCCGGGCTCCCGATCCGTCAGCCGCAGCGGCACCTCGTGCCGGGCGGCGTCGCCCCGCCACCGGAACAGCAGCCGGTCTCGGAGCACCGCGACCCGGCCGAGGTGGCCAACGCGATGGCCGCCTACGCCCGGGGCGTGGCCGCCCGCCGTCCCAAGCTGGTGAACGCCTCGGCGACAAGCGACGCGACAGGGAGTACTACGTGAACCAACGAGATCTCGGCTGGATGCTGGACAGTTTCGTCGAGCGGGCCCCGGAGGTCAGCCACGCGATCGCCATCTCCAGCGACGGCCTGATGGTGGCGTCCACCCGCAACCTGCCGCCGGACCGGGCCGACCAGCTCGCGGCCACCGGCAGCGGCCTGGTCAGCCTGCTCCGGGGCGCGGCGGGCTTCTTCGAGGCGGGTGCAGTGATCTCCAACGTCACCCAGCTCGAGGGCGGCTTCATGTTCTCGATGGCGTTCAACGACGGTGCCTCGCTGCTCGTGCTCGCGGCGCCCACCTGCGACGTCGGCAAGGTCTCCTACGAGATGACAGAACTGGCGAACCGGATTGGAGACGTACTGACGCCGGCCGCCCGCGCCGCGGTGGCGCAGCGACGCTGACGCGGCGGGGGGTACCCGGGTCCGGAGCCAGTTCCGGCGACCCACCACCACGAGCACACCTTCCCCACAACCTTCCTCACCCCTCGACTGGAGAAGTCATGCCTTTCCCCACCGGTACGAGCCGGCGTCGCGCCCTGACCGGCGCGCTGCTCGCCCTCGGGTTGACCGTGGCCGGCAGCGCCTGCAACAGCGGCGGCGACACCGGCGGCACGCCGGGCACGATAAAGATCGGTCTGCTCGCCTCACTCTCCGGCACCTACGAGGCGGTCGGCACGGAGATCCGCGACGGATTCGAGCTCTACCTGCGGATGCACGACGGCAAGCTCGGCGGCCACAAGGTCGACCTGATCGTCGCCGACGAGGGCAACGGCGCGCAGACCGCCGTACCGGCGGCGACGAAGCTGATCAAACAGGATCGGGTGCAGGCGCTCACCGGCATCGTCGGCGGCGGTTCGGTGGCCGGGGTCGCCCCGGTGCTCGCCGAGGCGAAGATCCCGTTCGTCGGCTCCAACGGCAACCCCGGGCTGAAGGACGTCTCCCGGTCCTGGTTCACCTCCTACCTCTCCGACGAGCCGGGCGCGGCGATCGCCGAGTACGTGCGGGACAACGTCAAGGGCGAGGTCTTCGCGATCGGCCCGAACTACCAGGGCGGCTGGGACGAGCTGCGCGGCTTCACCGAGACCTTCACCGAGATCGGCGGCAAGCTCGCCAACCCGGACGGCAAGACGCTCTGGACGCCGTTCCCGCAGACGACGAACTTCCTGCCGTACTTCGCGAAGATCAAGGCGTCCGGTGCGGAGGCGGTCTTCACCTTCTACGCCGGCAACGCCGCCGTCGACTTCGTCAAGCAGTACGCCCAGTCGGAGATCAAGGACCTGCCGCTCTACGCCGCCGGCTTCCTCACCGAGGGCGGTGTGCTGAACGCCCAGGGCGAGGCGGCCCGGAACATCTACTCCGTACTCAACTACTCGCCCGACCTGGACAACGCCGAGAACCGCTCCTTCGTCGCCGCCTGGAAGGAGAACCACGACGGTTCGCCGACCACCTACGCGATGGCCTCGTACGACGCGGCGGCGGTGCTGGACAAGGCGATCGGCGCGGCCGGCGAGAACCCCACCCCGGAGGAGATCAACAAGGCGATCGCCGGGCTCGGCCAGATCGACAGCCCGCGCGGCACCTGGCAGTTCTCCAAGGAGACGCACTCGCCGGTGCAGAAGTGGTATCTGCGGCAGGTCCGGCAGGACGGGCGGGCGCTCTCCAACACGGTTGTCGGTGACCTGGCGACCGTGGGCGGATGATGCTGCAAGCGGCACGGGTACTCGGCCCGGTCGACCCGTACCTGATCCCGGCGCTGGACGGCGTCGCCTACGGGCTGCTGCTCTTCGTCGCGGCATCCGGGCTGGTGTTCTGCTTCGGCGTGGCGAACATCCTCAACCTGGCGCACGGCCTGCTGTACGCGATCGGCGCGTACCTCGCCGCGGCGGTGCTGGACGGCGGCTGGGGGAGTCTGCTGCTCGCCCTGGGCGTGGGGACGCTGGCGGCGGCCGGTGCGGGAGGTCTGCTCGCGGGCCTGCTCGCGCCGGTCGCCCGGCGGGACCACCTGACCCAGGCGCTGCTGACCTTCGGGGTCGCGCTCGCCGGGGGCGCCCTGCTGGTCACCGCCTTCGGTCCGGACAGCCTTCCGGTGCACATTCCCGCCGCGCTGGACCGTTCGGTGGAGGTGGCCGGGCACCGGTACGCGGCGTACCGGCTGGTCTTCATCGGGGTGGCGGCGCTGATCGCGGTGCTGCTCTGGCTGGCGGTGGCCAGGACCCGGGCCGGGATGCTGGTCCGGGCGGCGGTCGACGACGCCGACATGGTCGCCTGCCTCGGGGTGAACCCGGCCCGGATCCGGCTCGGCGTGCTCGGCGCGGCCGGCGCGCTGGCCGGCGCCGCCGGGGTGCTCGGCGCCCCGATCATCGGTCCGGCCCCGACGACCGCCGACACCGTGCTGCTGCTCTCGCTGGTCGTGGTGGTGCTCGGCGGCCTCGGCTCGGTCCAGGGCACCCTGCTGGCCGCCCTCGCGGTCGGCGAGATCCAGAGCCTCGGCGTCGCGCTGGCGCCGACCGCCGCGCCGTTCCTGCTCTTCGCGGCGATGGCCCTGGTGCTGGCCGTCCGGGCCCGTGGGCTGCCGGGTCGGTTCCTGCGGCTGCGCGCCGGGAGTACGACATGAGCCCGGCCGTCCGCCGTTGGCTGGTCCGGGCCGGGGGAGCCGGGCTGCTCGCCGCCGCCGTGGCGGTGCCCTGGTCGGTGGACGCCTACACCACCTCGCTCTTCGCCCGCACCCTGGTGCTGGGGCTGGTCGGGGTGAGCGTGGCGCTGCTGACCGGGCTGGCCGGGCTGCCCACGCTCGGCCAGACCGGGCCGTACGCCGCCGGTGCCTACGCCAGTGCCCTGGTCGCGATGCACGTCTCGCCGGTCGGGGTGGTGCAGGTGTTCGCCGGGGCGGCGGTCGGGGCACTCTTCGCCCTGCTCACCGTCCCGCTGGTGGTGTACGCCCGAGGCGTGGTCGTCCTGATGATTACCCTGGCCATCGGTGAACTGACGGTGACCGCCGCCGGTCGGTGGACGTCCGTCACCGGAGGGACCGACGGGCTCGCCGGAATCCCGGCGATCCAGCCCGTCTGGGGCATGGCTCCGCTGGCCAGTGACCGGGCACGCTATCTGTACACGCTGGTCGTGGTCGGGGTGGTGATAGCGGCCATGGTGATGCTGCTGCGTACGCCGGCAGGGCTGCTGTTGCGGGCCAGCCGGGACGACGAGGCGCGGACCCGCGCCTCCGGACACCGGGTCACCGGTTACCTGGCGGTGACCTTCGTCGGGGCGGGTGCCGTGGCGGGGGTGGCCGGTTCACTGCTGATCACCGCACAGCAGTACGTCTCGCCGGCCGACTTCGGCTTCGACGTCTCCGCGCTGCTGCTGCTCGGCGTCGTGATCGGTGGTGCGGCGTCGATCGGCGGCGCGATCGTCGGCACCGCCCTGGTGGTCGCGGTACGGGACTGGCTCTCCGGCCTGCTGCCCGGGTACGCGCCGCTGCTGCTCGGCGGTCTCTTCGTGCTGACCGCCTATCTCTTCCCCCGTGGCGTGGCCGGTTCCTCGACCGAACTCGCCAACCTGGTCAGGTCCCGCTCGCGGGGCCGGACCGGGCCGGGGGATCGCCCCGGGACGGGAATCCAGGGCCGCCCGTCCCGGGGCGAACCCGTCGGCGCCGCGCACGTGTCGAACGGGGAGAGACGATGACGGCACTGTTGACGGCCGAGGCGGTGGTCCGCCGGTACGGTTCGCTGGTCGCGGTGGACCGGGTGGACCTGCGGGTCGCCGACGGGGAACGGCACGCCCTGATCGGGCCGAACGGTGCCGGCAAGACGACCCTGCTCGACCTGATCGGCGGGGCGACCCGGGTCGACGGTGGACGGATCCACTTCGACGGCCGGGACATCACCCGGCTCGGCCCGGCACGCCGGGCGAGGATCGGGATCGGCCGGATCCACCAGCGTCCGGCGGTGTGGCCGTCGCTGACCGCTGTGGAGAACGTCGTGGTCGCCGGCTGGCACCAGGCCGGCGGGTTCCGGGGGGTGCGTACCCGGGACCGGTTCCGGCGGCGGCTGCGCGAGCCCGCGATGGCCCTGCTCGACCGGGTCGGCCTCGCCGGCACGGCGTCGAGCACGGCGGCGCACCTGTCGCACGGCCAGCGGCGCCAGTTGGAGATCGCGATGGCGCTGGCCGGCCGGCCACGCCTGCTGCTGCTCGACGAGCCGGCCGCCGGGCTCTCCAATGTGGAGGTCCACCGGCTGGCGGAGCTGCTGGCGGGGCTGCCCCGGGACGTCTCGGTGCTGCTGGTGGAGCACCGGTTGGACCTGGTGTACGCCCTGGCCGACACGGTCACCGTGCTGCACGACGGTCGGCTGGTCGCCAGCGGCGAGCCGGACGAGATCCGCACCGCTCCCGCCGTGCGGCGGGCGTACGCCGAGGCGGTGCGGTGATGCTCCGGGTGCAGGGCCTGTACGCCGGCTACGACGGCGGTACGGTGCTGCACGACATCGACATCGAGGTGCCGGCCGGTACGGTGCAGGCGCTGGTCGGCCGCAACGGCGCCGGCAAGAGCACCCTGGTGCACGCGGTCGCCGGCCTGCTGCGGCCGTACCGGGGAATCGTCTCGGTCGACGGCGCGGACCTTGCCGGCAGGCCGGCGCACCGGGTGGCCCGGGCCGGTGTCGGGCTGGTGCCGCAGGGGCGGCGGGTGTTTCCCCGGCTGACCGTGGCCGAGCACCTGACCCTGGCCGCATCGCTCCGCCGCCGTGCCGGCTCGCGGTCCGGTCCGAACTGGACGGTGCCCGGGGTGCTGGAACTACTGCCCCGGCTGGCCGAGCGGTTGGGCCACCGGGGCAACCAGCTCTCCGGCGGGGAGCAGCAGATGCTCGCCATCGCCCGGGCGCTGCTCACCCAGCCCCGGGTGCTGCTCCTCGACGAGCCGGGCGAGGGGCTCGCCCCGGATCTGGCGGCCCGGGTACGGGAGCTGGTGACCCGGCTCGCCGGAGCCGGGCTCTGCATTCTGCTCGTCGAACAACAACTCCAGCACGCGATCGAGGTCGCCGACCGGATCGCGGTGCTGGACTACGGCCGGCTGGTCTTCGCGGACTCGACGGCCGCCGTGCGCGCCGACCCCGCCCCGGTGGAGGCGGTACTCAGTGTGGCGGGCGCGGCCACGCCGGCAGGGACCGGACCGGTCCCGTCCGGCCAGGAGTCGACGGCCCCGACCGGGCCCGGCTCCGTCCGTTCCGGGCCAACGGGAGGCCCGGGCGCGCTCGTCCCTGACTCCGACTCCCCGGCGGACCCCGCGTCCGCCCACTCCCCGGCGGACTCCGCGTCCGCCCCGACCACATCCTCTTCCTCATCCGCACCCTGACAACCGTCGGATCCCGACGTTCGTCACAGCGCTGACTGGCGTGTCCGCACCGGCCCCCCATGCTTTCCCGGTGCCGACGCGCGATGACGCCTGGGCGGGTCGTCGTCACAGATCATCACGAAGGAGGTACCGATCGTGACTGCCACCCCTGTCAAGAGCAGCTACGCGTTCGACAACCGCTCGCCGGAGGCCGAGGCGCAGATGCGTGCGCTGGAGGCGTTCCTCGATCCGATAACGGCGGAGCGGCTCGCCCCGGTACTGACACCCGGCGCGAAGTGCTGGGAACTGGGCGCCGGGGGCGGCTCCATCGCCCGGCACATGGCCCGGGTCGTCGGCCCCACCGGCCTGGTCATCGCGACCGACATCGAGCCGTCCCGGCTGGAGCCGGAGGGGAACCTCGTCGTACGCCAGCACGACGTCCGGACCGGCGCGCCGGAGGGCGGCCCGTTCGACGTGATCCACGCCCGGCTCGTCCTGCTGCACCTGCCCGAGCGGCGGCGGGTACTCGCCGAGCTGATCGGTGCGCTGGCCCCGGGCGGTGCCCTGGTCGTCGAGGAGTTCGACTGCACCGCCGGACTGCGGGTGCTCGCCGCCCCGACCGACGACGCGGCGAAGCTCTTCCAGCAGGTGATGGAGGCGACCCTCGGCATCCTCCAGGACCGGGGCGCGGACCTGGCCTGGGCGCAGGACGTACACACCGAGATGGTGCTGGCCGGGTTGACCGACGTCGACACCATCACCCACTCGCAGAGCTGGCCGGGTGGGTCGACCGGGGCCTCGCTGCACGAGACGAACTCCCGCCAGCTCGAACCCCGGCTGCTCGCCACCGGACTCTCCCCGAACCAGTTGGAGGGGTTCCGGGAGCTTGCCAAGGATCCTGCCTTCGCCTCGCTCTCCTACCAGTTCGTCTCCACCCGGGGCCGGCGGCCGGACGGAGGCAGCGTGAACTGACCATCTCCCCGCGCCAGCGGGCGGCGGGTCGGGGCCGACGGCGGTCGCTCCCTCCCCAGCGACAGGCCACAGGACCCGCCGACCCGGCTGGCCCGGTCCGGCGGTCGACCGGAGCGCTACGGTCGACCGCCGGACCACCACATCGCCGAGGTGCACGACTTCCGTACCTTCCGGACCGGCCGGTAGGTGGTCGTTTCGCAGACTGTCGAGCTGCCCCGCCTGTGCGCCCGGGTGCGCCTGACACCGGCCGCCACCGATCAGCGGCGGCGGGGCACCCAGTAGAGGATCTGCCCGGCGAGCAGCGCGGGATGCGTGTCAGGCAGCTTCCGCAGCGCGCGGGCGAGGTGTGTGCCGAGGTACACCATCAGGCCCACCCGGTCGTCGCGGTAGGCGGTCGCCAGCGCCAGCCGGGCGTTTCGGCAGGGCCAGGGGTCGGTGCAGCTTCGGCACCGGTACGACGGGTGCGTCGGAATGTGCTTACGCCAGCGCTCCTGCGGGCCGATCACGGGTCACACCCGGGCACCACGCCGGGCCCGGTGCTCCGGCCCGGGCGCCCGGCCGTTCGCCAGATGTGGCCGGGTGGACGCGTCCCGTCCTGGCCGGCGGTTTTTCGCCCGGGCCCGAGCCGGCGGGGCCGCTCCCGGTGCGTCGGACGGCGGCGTGGCCGAGAGGGTACGAATCTCGGCCCGCTCCACCTCGGTCAACTTGACCGGCGGCGGTGGTTGGTACGGCGCGAGGATCACCTCGATCGAATCCGGGCAGCGCCAGCGCCAACCGCAGCGGCAGTACCGCCAGAGCCGGCGCCAGTCCCGGCGGTGGTGGGGACGTGGTCCGGTCAGATGCCGGAGCAGCCTTTTCATCGAACCTCCTCGGGAGTTGGAGGGAGCCGGTCCCGGCGGGGTCGGGACCGGCTCCCGGGGGCAGGTTCCACCCGGGCGCTTGACGGTCACCGAGCAGTTCCGCTGGGTGACACTCTGCTGTGGACGCCACTAGGCTCGAAAGGCGATCGCGCAGGTCACGGCACAGCACTGGTGAGCCGGCGGCGGCGACTGGCGAGCTCCTGGCGATCTAAAACAACCCTCTGGAGGTCCGATGGAACACGAGGACGCGTTCGCGTTCATCCGCGACCAGCTCCGCAGGCAGCGAGCCCTGCGCGGTATGCCGCAGGAGGAGTTCGGCAAGCGGAGCAACTATTCGGCCTCGACGGTCTCCGCCGTGGAGACGGGTACCCGACCGGTCGACATGCCGTACGCCACCCGGGCCGACGAGATCCTGGAGACCGGCGGCCTGTTCGTGTCCCTACTCAAGGCGGCGCAGCGGGACAGCGAGCCCACCTGGTTCAAGCGCTGGCTGGACGCCGAGCGCACCGCAACGCAGCTCCGCTACTACCACCCGACCCTGATTCCCGGCCTGCTCCAGACCGAGAACTACGCCCGCGCGGTGCTGCGCCTCGAACCCACCCGGCCCGAGGCGGAGTTGGAGAAGCTGGTCGCGTCACGGCTCGAACGGCAGGAGATCCTGACCCGCGAGCAGCCACCCCTGCTGATCGCCGTCATCGACGAGTCGGCGCTGCGCGTCCGGGACGCCATCATGGCCGAGCAGTTCCGGCACCTGTTGCGGATGGCCGAACTGCCTCACGTCCAGTTGCACCTGATCCCCGCCGACGCGGGGCTGCACGTCGGCCTCAACGGGCAGCTCTCCCTGGCGAGGTCCGCCGACGGAAACTGGGTGGGGAACATCGAGAACCAGCTCACCGATTTCGTCGTGGACGATGAGGAGGGCATCGCTACGCTCCTCACCCGGTGGGAGGGTGTGCGCAGCGTAGCCTTGCCGGAGAACCTGTCGCTCGCCCTGCTGAAGGAAGTGGAGAGCCAGCATGCGCCTCAGTGACGCCCGGTGGCGGAAGTCGACCCGCAGCGGCACCAACGGTGGCGGTTGTGTCGAGGTGGCCGACAACCTGCCTGACGTGGTCGCCGTGCGGGACAGTAAGGACCCGGCGGGCCCCGTGCTGACCTTCCGGCCGGCGGCGTGGCGGGCCTTCGTCGCCATTGCTGCCCGACAGCGCTAGCGGTCCCTGCCCGACCAGCGAGAGCGTGTGTGGTCGGGCTCAGGGCTTCAAACCCTTCTCCCTAGTGGACCGCGTCGGCCAGCAGCGTCGCGGCCGGTGTTCGCGCCGGCCCGCCGCGTTGGTGATTCGCGTGAGCGCAATGTCGGAGAAGAAAGGCGGGCGATTCACCGCAGACAATTATCCCTGTCGAAAGGCATGGGAGGACCATGGGTCGCATCGTCGGCGGGCACGCGGTCGTTCTGGGCGCGAGCATGGCGGGCCTGCTCACCGCACGGGTCCTCGCGGAGTCCTTCGAGCGGGTGACGGTCATCGAACGCGACCGCCTGCCCACGGGCGTGGCGCAGCGCCGCGGCGTACCGCAGGGACACCACATACACGCGCTGTTGGCTCGCGGCGCGCAGGTGCTGGATGGGCTGTTCCCCGGCCTGACCGCCGAGATCATCGCGAGCGGCGCACCTACCGGGGACCTGCTGGGCGGCATTCGATGGTTCCTGTCCGGCCATCGAATCAGGCAGGCGGACATCGGCCAGCCGGTCCTGTTCCCCAGCCGGCCGCTGCTGGAGTCCGGCGTGCGCGACCGCGTCCGCGCCCTGCCCAACGTCCGCGTCGCCGACGGCCTCGATGTCGTCGTGCCGACCACCACGGCCGACCGCTGCAGGGTCACCGGGGTACGGGTGCGCGATGCCGACGGCCACATCACGCTCATCGACGCGGACCTGGTCGTCGACGCGACCGGGCGCGGTTCGCGTACCCCGCTCTGGCTGGAGAGTTGGGGCTACACCCGACCGCGGGCCGACCAGGTGCATGTCGGGGTGTGCTACACCAGCCGCGCCTACCGGTTGCCGCCCGGCGCGCTGGGCAGCGACGCGCTCATGCTGCACTCCTGGCACCCCGGGCAGCCGCGGGGCGCCGGGCTCGTCGCGCAGGAGGGCGAGCGGTACCTGGCCACCCAGGTCGGGATGCTCGGCGACCAACCACCGACCGAGCTGGAGGGTTTCCTCGCCTTCGCGCGGAGCCTGCCCTTCGACGACATCTACACCGCGATCCGCGACGGCGAGCCGCTCGGCAAAGCGGCCACCTTCCAGTACCCGGCCAACGTGCGGCACCGGTACGAGCGGCTCTCCCGCTTCCCCGACGGGCTGTTCGTCCTCGGCGACGCAGTATGCGGGTTCAACCCCATCTACGGCCAGGGTATGACCGTGGCCGCGCTCCAGGCCGCCGCGTTCGGTGACCTGCTGGCCGCAGGGCGCCTGCCCACCTCGCGACGCTACTTCCAGGCCATAGCCAAAGTCGTCGACGCGCCGTGGGAGATCGCCACCGGCTCGGATCTTGCCTTTCCCGAGGTAACCGGCCGCCGCACGGCACGGACCCGCATGGTCAACGCGTACCTGCCCCGGCTGCACGCCGCAGCCGCCACCGACGCGAGCCTGGGTGCCGCGTTCGTACGCGTGACGGGCCTGCTCGCCGCGCCCACCAGCCTGCTGCGACCGGATCGGGTGCTACGCGTCCTCCTCAGCCGCGACAGCGCCGCATCGAACGGCGCCGACGCGGTCGTACCTCCACCGGTCAACCTGCCGGCCGACCGGGCCGCCACACCACGCGGTCAGAGACCCGCCGCCTGACCATCGCAGTGGATCATGTCGTAACAGTTGTAGGGCGCCGGGTACTGCCAGGTGACGATGTCGATCGCGTACTCCGCCGTCATGGGCGCTATCCGCACACGAACATGCGGCGCCGCCAGAGCGACACGTGCTGCGAGTGCATGAGCCGCCGCACGTACGGGTCGGGGTGGGTACGCCGCGCGGCGAGTGTCCCGGACGGGCGAACGACGCTCCGCAGGACCGGGCCGCGGATCGGGTTGGATTCGATCATGCGACGGCCGGATGATGTGGAACCGAGTGGGGCAGCGGCCCGTCTGATTGGCATGAGAACGTGGCGAGGTGTCCGGATAACCTGTGTCGGCGCACTGCTTCTGCTGGTGGCCGCCTGTGCCCGCGAGGGCACCGGGTCGGGCGGGGACGGGCCGGGCGGCGGATCCGGCGGCGACTCCGGCCCCGCCGACCCGAACGGTGTGGTGCTCCGGGTGGAGCAGGTCGGCGGGTTCGTGGCGCCGGCCTCCCGGCTGACCCGGGTGCCGACGGTGACGATCTACGCGGACGGGCGGGTCATCACCGAGGGGCCCCAGCTCGCCATCTATCCCGGGCCGGCGCTGCCGAACCTCCAGCAGCAGCGTCTTGCGCCGGACCAGGTCGACCGGCTGGTCGAGCAGGCCCGGGCCGCCGGAGTGGGCTCCTCCATCGATCTTGGCCGACCGTCGGTCACCGACGTCCCGTCGACCCGGTTCACCGTGTCGTCCGCCGCTGGCGTCGACGAGCTGGAGGTCTACGCGCTCTCCGAGGGCGGGCAGGACGCGCCGGGGTTGACCGAGCCGCAACGGGCCGCCCGGGCCGAGTTGCAGAAGCTGCTCGCCGCGCTCACCGATCTGGCCGGGACGCTGGGGGAGGACAAGGTCGACCAGCCGCAGCCGTACCAGGCCCAGGCGGTCGCGGCGGTGGCGATCCCGTGGCGGCCGGACGACAACGGGCTGACCGCCCCGCCGGAGATCGCCTGGCCCGGCCCGGCCCTGCCGGGGTCACCGCCGGCACCCGGCGTCGACCAGGGCTGCGTCGAGGTACGCGGCGCCGAGGCGACCGCACTGCTGGCGGCGGCAGCCAAGGCGAACGCCCGTACGCCGTGGACCTCCGGCGGCGACCGTTGGCAGGTCGGTCTGCGACCGCTGCTGCCGGACGAGACCAGCTGCGCCGACCTCTCCGTCGACTAGCTTCCGTTCCGGCTTACGGATCACGAGGGTCGCTGCTCAGGAGTTCCGGCCCGACCGTTCCGCCCAGGCGTGCAGCGCCTCCCGGTCACCGGCGGCGTCCAGGTTCAGCGCCGCCTCGATCAGCGCCAGATGGGTGAAGGCCTGCGGATAGTTGCCGAACGCGATGCCGTCGGCGCTGAGCTGTTCGGCGTACAGGCCGAGTGGACCGGCGTGCCGGCACAGTTCGGTGAAGGCGTCCCGGGCCTGCTCCACCCGTCCGGCCAGCACCAGGGCCGAGACCAGTTCGAAGGAGCAGAGCAGGAAGGCGCCCTCCTCGCCGGGGAGTCCGTCGTCGGTCGTGTAGCGGCGCAGCAGCGCCGGGGCGACACCGAGCCGCTCACGGATCCGGTCGATGGTGCCGAGCACCCGTGGATCGGTGCCGGGCAGGAAACCGACCAGCGGGATGCGCAGCAGCGACGCGTCCAGCTCGGTCGACCCGTACGCCAGCACGAAGCTGCCGATCCCGGCGTCGTAGCCCCGGTCGAGGATCTCGGCGCGCAGGTCGTCCCGGGCCTGGCACCACGTCGACACCGGGGCCGTGTCGTCGCCGAGCATGCCGGCCAAGGTCACGCCCCGGTCCAGGCACACCCAGGACATCAGCTTCGAGTTGACGTAGTGCCGGCGCGGTCCACGGATCTCCCAGACACCGTGGTCCTCCTCCCGCCACCGTTCGGCCATCGTGTCGACATGGTGCCGAAGCACCGCCCACTCCGGTTCGGTCAGCTCGCCGGTCAGCTCCTGGTACGCCAGCGCCGCGTCCAGCACGTGCCCGTACGTGTCGAACTGCACCTGGTCGGCGGCCTCGTTGCCGACCCGGACCGGCGACGAGTCGGCATAGCCGCTCAGGTGCGGCAGAACCCGCTCCTCGGCCATGGGACCGGCGATCCCGACCACCGGTGCGAGCCGGTCCGCCGATCCGGCACAGACGTCGAGCAGGAACCGCAGATAACGCCGGCCCTCCTCGGCGTGGCCGAGCCGGAACAGGGCGAGCAGCAGCAGGGCCGCGTCGCGGTGCCAGGTGTAGCGGTAGTCCCAGTTGCGTACCCCGCCGACCTCCTCGGGCAGCGCGGTGGTGGCCGCCGCGACCAGCGCACCGGTCTCGTCGAAGCAGAGTCCGCGCAGCACCAGGGCGCTGTGTCGGACGGCCGCCGCCTCCACTCCGGTGTAGTCGCTCCGGGCCGACCAGTCCCGCCAGATCCGGCAGGTCTCGGCGAGCAGGGCGGCTCCGTCACCCGGCTCGGCCGGCCCGTTCCCCTCCGGCGGGCTGCCGTAGCCGAGCACGACGTCCACGCTCTGCCCCTCGACGAGCTCGACCTCGGCGCAGAGGTCGGTGTCCCGAAGCTGGAAGGGCAGATCGGCGTGGAGGCGCAGACACGGCTCCGGAGTCGACCACCGCGTGCCGGTCAGCGACCAGCCCGGGTCGCGGCGGCCGTAGTCCGGCCGGGCGGCGATCCGGACGGCCAGCCGGACCGTTCCGCGCTCCGCGGTGAGCCGGCGGACCAGCAGGCGGACGGCGTGGGTCGGTTGCTCGGCGGAGCCGGCCCGGAGGGCCAGGAAGTCGTGTCCGACGGCCGTGCCGGACGCCGTCCGGTAACGGCTCTCCAGCACCAGTGTCTCCGGCAGGTACCGCCGGTCCGGGAGGTCCGCACCGGCCACGGTCATCGAGAAGACGCCGGCCCGGCGGTCCAACAGCCGGGCGAAGACCGCGTCGCCGTCGAACCGTGGCACGCAGAACCACTCCACCGCGCCGTCCGGGGCCACCAGCGCCGAGGTGTGGGTGTCGGAGAGGAAGGCGTACGAGTCGATCGGCGGGAACGCGTCGGTCATGCCGACTCCGACGGAATCCGCTCGGGCGCGGCGTGGAACCCGGAGGTCGGCACCGACGAGTACCCCCGTTCTGGGACTGTGCGCCAGGATGCCCGCGCAGCGCTGCCGCTAACCTCGGCCCGCACCGCCGCTGCCGGTTCTGGGCGGACGGCCGACGCGGGGTTCGACCGGGTCGAGCGGGGTAGTAACGCCCATGGCGCTCCTCCGGGCCCTCCGCGAGCGTGCCGTGCCGTCCACCGATGCCGACGGCCGCCGGATCAGCGCCGCGCTGGCAGCGCTGCACCGACGGGGTCGGCGCAGCGGAGCGGCCCGACTGCGCCGGTTGCGTACCTATCTGGTACTCGCCGTGCAGGCCGGGCTGGCCGCCGCGCTGGCCTGGGTGATCTCGCACGAACTCGTCGGCGCGGCGGAACCGGTCTTCGCCCCGATCATCGCGGTGGCGGTCGTCGCCACCTCGATCGACCGGCGGCTGCGCCGCAGTCTCGAACTCATGGTGGGGGTGACCATCGGGATCGGCGTCGGAGACCTGCTGATCGCGGCGACCGGCACCGGACCGTGGCAGATCGGGGTCATCGTCGCCCTGGCCATCATGGTGGCGATCGTGTTGCGGGGAAGCTCGTCGCTGATCACCCAGGCCGGCGGTACCGCCGTGCTGATCGCCTCGCTCACCCCGATGACGCAGGATCTCGAGGTACCGCGGTTCGTCAACGCCGGGATCGGTGGCGCCGTCGGCCTGAGCGTCGCACTGCTGTTGCTGCCGCTGAACCCGCTGCGCCTGGTCCGGCGCCGGGTGACCCCGCTGTTCGAGCAGCTCACCAGGCAGCTCGCCGTGACCACCCGGGCGCTGCGGAACCGGGACGCGGAGCAGGCCCAGGACGCGCTGCACACGCTGTCCGGCGACCGGGAGCTGCGGCAGCTCCGGGAGGCGCTACAGGCCGCCCGGGAGGTGGTCACCTACTCGCCGTTGCGGTGGAGCCGACGCGGCACCCTGGCCCAGTACGAGGAGGGTGCCGAGCACCTGGAGCAGGCCTTCCGGGACAGCCGGGGGCTGGTCCGCCGGATCGCCAGCATGATCCGCGACGACGAGCCGGTGCCGGACGAACTGCCCGGTGCCGTCGAGCGGTTCGGCGCGGCGGTGCGGATGCTGCACCGGGAGCTGAGCGGTGGCCGGGAAGCCGACCGGACCAGGGCCGAGACGCTGCGGGCGGTCGCCGAGGCCGGCCGGGCCACGCGGGCCCGGCTCGGGTTCCACGGTACGGCGGCGGTCGCCCAACTGCGCACCATGGCGTACGACCTGCTCCGGGCCACCGGGCTCGACCGCTCCGACGCCCGTACGCTGATCCGCCGTACCTTCGCCACCGAGCACGGCGGGTAGTTCGCCCTGCACGCCGGGATCATGGGCTGGTCGGGTTGCCCGGCGCCGGGTCGGGTAGTAGCCGACATGCCGCCCCGCCCCCACTACCGGTCGCCGCTGGCCGCGGCCGTGCAGCGGATGCGCGGGACGGCCGGTCGAGCCCGGTACGAGGGGCGCCAGGCCACCCGGTTGCGAGTGCGGCAACTGGAGATCATCGCGGTGATCGCGGTGCAGGCGGGACTCGCGGCGGGACTCTCCTGGTGGATCGCGCACAACCTGCTCGGCAACCCGGGCCCGGTCTTCGCACCCACCGCGGCGGTCGGCACGATCGTCGCCGCCATCGGCCAGCGCGCCCGGCGCACGGTCGAACTGCTCGCCGGCGTGGGGCTGGGGATCGTCATCGGCGATGGATTGATCTTCCTGATCGGCACCGGACCGTGGCAGACCGCGGTCATCGTCACCCTGGCCATCGGGGTCGCGCTCGGCCTGGTGGGCCGGGGCGGGACGGTGGTCAGCCAGGTCGGCGGTACGGCGGTGCTGATCGCCACCCTCTCGCCCACCGAGCGCGACCTCGAACTTCCCCGGATCGTCGACGCGGCGGTCGGCAGCGCGGTGGGGCTCGTCGTGGTGGCGTTGCTGCTGCCACTCAACCCGATCCGGGTCGTCAACCGGGCGGCCGCACCGGTCTTCGCCATCCTCATCGGCCGGCTCCGGGACACCGGGGCGGCGCTGCGGGAGCGGGACGTGGGCCGGGCCACCCAGGCGCTGGACGGGCTGCGCGGGATCGAACCGGACCTGCGGCGGCTGCGCGAGGCGGTGAGCGGCGCGGAGGAGGTGGTCAGGGTCGCACCGCTGCGGTGGCGACGTCGGCAGGAGTTCGAGCGCCACGCCCGGGGCGTGACCGAGCTGACCCGGGTGATCGAGGGCGCCCGCGACCTGGCCCGGCGGGCGATCACCGTCGTCGACTACCGGGAGCCGATCCCGCACTGCCTGCCCGACGCGATCGAGATGCTGGCGAGCGCGGTACAGGAGTTGCAGCACCAGGCGCGGATCGGGCGGGACACCGGGGGTGCCAGTCGTCGGGCGCTGGTGGCGGCCCGGCAGGGTGGACGGGCCCGCCGGGAGGGACTGCACAACTTCGGCGACGCGCTCGTCACGCAGTTGCGGGTCTGCGCCGCCGACATCCTCCGGGCCACCGGTTGTCCGAGCCGTCAGGCCGGCCGGGCGGTACGGCGGGCGGCCCGGGACGGCGAGCGGGCCAAACCGGCGTACGACGACGTGCAGTGACACGCCGGCAGTTCGGCCGGACTCGCCGGATCGCACCCACCGGATTGCCCCCAGGGCGCACAATGGGTGCCGCGGCGGCTACGGGACGGGTTCTGCGGCGATGTCCGGGCTGGCCTGACGCCGTCGGTGTCCAACCGCCCGTCAGGGCCCGGCCGGAGGCGAGTCGATGGAACAGGAGAGGCGTTTCGCGGTGGATCCGCCGGAGACGAGCGCGGGCAGCATTCCCGGTCCGCAGCTGCTCGGCCGGCTCTACCGGCCCGACCCCCGGGACTGGGACATCCCGCGACTGCTGGAGATCGCGGAGCCGGCCGAGTCGATCCGGCAGATGACGGTGGAGCAGGTGCTCACCGAGACGCCGTACTTCTCGGACTGGCGGGCGTACCTGGTCTTCTGGCGTTGGTTGCGGACCCAGCGGCAGCCGACGGCGACCCCGGCCCCGAGCCGGGACAGGGCGCCGGCCTGGGAGTTGACCGTACAGCTCGACCAGGGGCAGACGGGCCACTGCGTCGGGTTCGGCTGGGCGGGCTGGGTGGACGCGATGCCGGTCGCCGGCACCTACCAGAACGCCGACGGCCACGCCCTCTACTACGAGGCCAAGGTGATCGACGGCGAGCCCGGCAAGGAGAACGGCTCGACCGTCCGGTCCGGGGCGCTCGCCGTCCGGGAGCGGGGCCGGCTCGCCGCGTTCGCCTTCGCGCGCACCACTGCGGAGATCGACGAATGGATCGACAACCAGGGCTCGATCGTGGTGGGCACCGCCTGGACCGCCGACATGTTCAATCCGGACGAGAACGGCTTCGTCAAGCCGACCGGTGCCGGAGCGGGCGGGCACTGTTATCTCATGCTCGACCGGATCGAGTCCGAGGACGCATACCTCTTCCAGAACTCCTGGGGGACGGCCTGGGGTTGGGGTGGCCGGTTCAAGATGAAGCGCGGGGACTTCGACGGGCTGCTTCAGGATCAGGGAGAGGCGTGCTGTGCGGTGGAGTTGCCGCACTAGCCGGCCGGGGAACCGCCCGCCGCGCCGAGATCGGGGTACGGCGTGGCGCGCCTTGAGCTGACCGAGGCGGACGCCGGCCGGTCCTATCCGGCGGCACCGGGGGATCTGGTGGTCGTGCAGCTCGCCGAGACGCCCAGTTCGGGCTACCGGTGGCAGCTCGACGCGGTGGACAGTGCGGTGCTCGCCCCGGCCGGGGACTCGTTCCGGCCGGAGCGGGAGGGGTGGGGTGGCGTCGGGAGCAGGCAGCTGCGGTTCACCGCGACCGGGGCCGGCCGGACCGCGCTGCGACTGGTGCTGTCGCGCGGCTGGGAGGCGGGGGAACGCCCGGCGCGGCGGTTCGAGGTGACCATCCACGTGACCGACCCGGTGCGGTCGGACTGATCGGCCGTTCAAATTGGAACTTTTCCAATTTGAACGGCGCGACTCGTTCGTCTCGCCTTTCACCTGCGAGTCCTGAGCGGCCGCAAGGGGGCGGGTAAAGGACCTATCGGGAAGGCTATTGACAGCTATCAATGTGAATGGATAGCGTGACTCTGCCGTGGGACCCAACAGCTATTACTGCTAGTCGCAAGGAGTGTCCCATGTCCAATGCCCGAGTCACCGACCTCGTGACCACGCTGTTCCGGATCGTGCTCGGCCTGCTGTTCGCCCTGCACGGCGCCGCCTCCCTCTTCGGGATCTTCGGCGGCAACCGGGGGAGCGGCGAGGCGATCGCGATCGGCACCTGGCCCGGGTGGTACGCGGCCCTCATCCAGTTCGTCGGCGGACTGCTGGTGCTGGTCGGCCTGAGCACCCGCCCCGCTGCGATCATCTGCTCCGGCTCGATGGCGTACGCGTACTTCGTGGTGCACCAGCCCGACGGGCTGCTGCCGCTGAACAACGGCGGCGAGACCGCCGCCCTGTTCTGCTGGTCCTTCCTGCTGGTCGCCGCCCTCGGCGGCGGACGGTGGTCGCTGGACGCGGCGCTCGCCCGGCGCCGGGGCCGCAGCGTCGCCCAGGAGCCGGCCACGGTGGCCGCCACCCCCTGATCAGACCTCGGGGAGACCGACGTAGTTCTCCGCCAGACTGGTGGCATACGCCCGGGACGAGGTGAGGTAGCGCAGCGTCGAGAGCTGCAACCTCGCCTCGTACGGGTCGTCGGTGTTCAGCCGGTGCAGCAGCGAGGTCATCCACCAGGAGAAGTGCTGGGCGCGCCAGACCCGCCGCAGCGCGGTGTCGGAGTAGCCGTCCAGCAGGTCGTCCCGGCCCTCCCGGTACCAGGCGGCGAACGCGTCGCCGAGCAGCGTCACGTCGGCCAGCGCCAGGTTCATCCCCTTGGCACCGGTCGGCGGCACGATGTGCACCGCGTCGCCGGCCAGGAAGAGCCGCCGCCACCGCATCGGCTCCACCACCAGGCTCCGCATCCCGGTGACGCTCTTCTCCAGGATCGGCCCGGTGTTGAGCGTCCAACCCGGAACCGTCTCCAACCGGGTACGCAGCTCGGCCCAGATCCGCTCGTCGGGCCACTCCGCCAGATCGGTTTCCGGCTCGACCTGGAGATAGAGCCGGGAGATCTCCGGGGAACGCATGCTGTGCAGCGCGAACCCCCGGTCGTGGTGGGCGTAGATCAGCTCCTCGGCCGCCGGGGCGGCCGCGGCGAGTACCCCGAGCCAGGCGAAGGGATAGCCGCGGTCGTACTCGGTCAGCTCGCCGGCCGGCACACTCGCCCGGCTCACCCCGTGCGAGCCGTCGCAGCCGGCGACGAAGTCGCAGTGCAGCTCCTCGTCGCGGCCGTGGTGCCGGAACCGGATCACCGGCGAGTCGGAGTCGAGCCCGTCGAGGCGTACGTCCTCGACCTCGAACCGGAGGTCACCCCCGGCGGCCGTACGGGTGGCGATCAGATCCTTCACCACCTCCTGCTGCCCGTAGACCGTGATCGCCCGACCGGTCAGCTCGGTCATCGCGATCCGGTGTGCGGCACCGCCGAAGCGCAGCTCGATGCCCTCGTGCCGGAGCCCCTCCCGGTCCAGCCGCTCACCCAGCCCGCACCGCCGGAGCAGGTCGACCGAGCCCTGCTCCAGCACGCCGGCCCGGACCCGGTGCTCGACGTACTCCCGGCTGCGGCACTCCAGCACCACCGACCCGATGCCGGCCCGGTGCAGCAGGTGCGACAGCAGCAGACCCGCCGGCCCCGCCCCGACGATCCCGACCTGGGTACGCATCGTTCACTCCCCGACCTCTCGCGACTCTCCCGAACCGATCTCTCGCGACTCTCCTGAACCACCGGGCCGCCGGCACGTCACACCTGCCGGTCCCGGCCCGCACCGAGTGCGCTGACCGCCATCACCGCCGTCACCACGACCAGGGCGGCGAGCGGCAGGCCCCAGCCGGCGCTGGCGTCCCGGAGCGCGCCGACCAGCACCGGCCCGGCGGCGCTGAGCAGGTAGCCGATCGACTGCACCGCGCCGGAGAGCTGCCGGGCCGACCCGGGTGTCCGGGCCCGGAGCACCAGCAGGATCAGGGTGAGACTGAGCGCGGCGCCCTGGGCGAGCCCGGCCAACACCGTCCAGAGCAGATACCAGGAGGGCACGGCCAGCAGGCCGAGCACCCCGGCCGCCCAGCCGGCGCAGATCACCAGCGCCAGCCCGCGCTGGTCGGGCCGGCGGACCGCCAGCGTCGGCACCACCAGCGCGGTGCCGATGCCGAGCAGGTTGAACAGCGCCAACGCCGCGCCCGCCCGGGTCGGCGCGACGCCCTGGTCCCGCAGCAGGCTCGGCAGCCAGGTGAGGATCGCGTAGTAGAGCATCGACTGCGTCCCCATGAAGACGGCGACCTGCCAGGTGACCGGCGAGCGCAGCACCCGGCCGCTCGGCTGCGGCGGCTCCGCGGCCGGTGCGGTGTGCCGGCGGCGCACCTGGGGGAGCCAGCCGAGCGCCGCCACCCCGGCGAAGGCGCCGAGCGCCAGCAGGGAACCCCGCCAACCCCACCCCAGCGCGTACGCCAGCGGCGCGCTCACCGCCGCCGCCACCGTCGCCCCGGTGGTCATCGAGGCGGTACTCAACCCGGTCGCCAGGCCCGGCCGGCCCGCGAAGTGCTGCTTGACGGCGCTCGGCACCAGCACGTTGCCGATGGTGATCCCGGCGCCGATGATCGCGGTGCCGGCGAGCATCCAGCCCGCGTGCGGCAGGGTCCTGGTCAGGCTGCCCAGCACGATGCCGAGCATCGCGGCGAGCAGCGCCCACTCGATGCCGATCCGGCGGCCGAGCAGCGCGGCGAACGGGGAGAGCAGCCCGAAGCAGAGCACCGGCAGGGCGGTGAGCAGCCCGGCGGCGCTCCGACCCAGGTCGAGGTCGACCTGGAGTTCGGGCAGCAGTGGCGGGACCGCCGCGATCGCCGCCCGCAGGTTCAACGCCAGCAGGACCAGCCCGAGCAGCGTCAGCCAGCCGCCCCGGCCCATTCCGAACCGCCCGCCGCCCGGAGCGGCCGAGCCGGCGTCGTCGCCCGGCTCGGCGGCCCGGGCGTCCGGGACCGGAGACTCGCGGTTCAGAAGGGGTACCTCGTGATGTCGCCCTGCACGGTCACCCACTGCGTCTCGGTGAACGCGGCGAGGTTCGCCGCCGTCCCGCCCAGCCGGGGGCCGTTGCCGGAGGCGGCCACCCCGCCGAACGGGGCGACCGCCTCGTCGCTGACCGTCTGGTCGTTGATGTGCACGATGCCGCTCGGCACCCGCTCGGCGAAGGCCAGCGCCTTCATCACGTCCCGGCTGAGGATGCCGAGCGAGAGGCCGTACTCGCTGTCGGCGGCGAGCTTCGCGGCCTCGTCCAGGTCGCCGAAGCGCAGTACCGGGGCGACCGGGCCGAAGACCTCGTGCGCGTACGCCGGGGTGGCCGGGGTGACGTCGGTGAGCACCGTCGGCCGGTAGAAGAGGTTCTCGTACGTCCCGCCGGTCACCAGGGTCGCCCCGGCGTCGATGCTGCCGGTGACCAGAGAGTGGATCTTGTCGCGCTGCCGCTCGTCGATGATCGGCCCGAGCGCCACGTGCTCCCGGGCCGGGTTGCCGACCGGCAGGTGCGCGGCCTTCTCGGCCAGCCGCTCGACGTAGTCGTCGGCCAGCGACTCGTGTACCAGGTGCCGGCCGGTGGTCATGCAGATCTGCCCCTGGTGCAGGAAGGAACCCCAGGCACCGGCGGAGACCGCCAGCTCCAGGTCGGCGTCGTCGAGGACCACCAGCGCCGAGTTGCCGCCGAGTTCCAGCAGTACCCGCTTGAGGTGCCGGGCGGCGGCCTGCCCGACCTGGCGGCCGGCCGACGTCGAGCCGGTGAAGCTGATCAGGCGGACGTGCGGGTCGGCGACGAGCGCCTCGCCCGCCTCCGGCCCGCCCGGCAGCACGTGCAGTACCCCCGGCGGCAGGCCGGCCTCCTCGAAGATCCGGGCGACCGCGACCCCGCCCGCGACGGCGGTCCGCGGGTCGGGCTTGAGCAGCACCGCGTTGCCCAGGGCCAGCGCCGGGGCGACCGAGCGGACCCCGAGGATCACCGGCACGTTGAACGGGGAGATCACCCCGACCACACCTACCGGAAGCCGGCGGGCCAGGCTGAGCCGGGGCTGCGCGCTCTGGATGATCTCGCCGAGCGGGTGCGAGGCGAGCGCCGCCGCCTCGTAGCACTCCTGCGCGGCGGTATCCGTCTCCAGGGTCGCCTTCGGCGGCACCGAACCGGTCTCCCGGACGATCCAGTCGCCGACCTCGGCCGCGTGCTCCTCCCACAACCGCCCGGCCCGGCGCAGCACGGCGGCCCGCTTGTCGTAGGGGGTCGCGGCCCAGTCGCGCTGGGCCTGCGCGGCGCGGGCTGCGGCCCGGGCCACGTCGGCGGCGTTAGCGATCCCGGTACGGCCGATCTCGTCGCCGGTGGCCGGTTCCCGTACCGCCGCGTCACCGCCGTCGGCCCGGACCCATCCGTCGCTGAATATCCTGCCGTGCCAGTCGGTCGAGTCGAGAAGAGTCATCGGAACCTCCCTGGGGTGGTGGCGGTGCGCCGCCTCGGCGACGCGGAGCGGGTCACGGCGCGAAGTGCGGCTCCGGGCTGACGGCCACGTCGAGCAGCAGCGGTTCGGTCCGCTCGGCGAGGCCCGGCACCACCTCGTCGAGCACGGCGAGGAGTTCCGGATGGGTCCGGATCCGCCGGGCGGGGCAGCCGAACGACCGGGCCAGCCCGTACACGTCCACCTCGCCGAAGGCCGGCCAGGGCGGCTTGCCGCCGTACTGCTCGGTGAGCCGGTCCAGCACCGCGTACCGGCCGTTGGCCAGGACCACGTAGAGCACGCCGCAGCCGTACCGGGCGGCGCTCCAGAGTCCCTGCACGGCATAGAGCGCCGAACCGTCACCGAGGATCGCCACCACCGGCCGGGTCGGGTCGCCGAGCCGCAGTCCGGCCGCGGCGGGCAGCCCGAACCCGAGGCCGCCCATCGCCGCGCTGACGAAGCCGCGCGGTTGCCGGGCCGGCAGCATCCGGTGCAGGTCCGGTCGGGTGGAGGGGGTCTCCTCGACGAGTACGACGTCGGCCGGCAACCGCCGGGCCAGCGCGGCGAAGACGTGTGTCGCCCGCAGCGGCTCGCCGGGACCGGGTGGCGGCACCGGAGCCGGGCCGGGGCGCTCCGGGGCGGGACGGTTCCGTCGGGTCACCCGGGCGGCGAGGGCCTCGACGCAGGCGGCCGGGTCGGCCAGTACGGCGAACTCCGCCTCGCTGCGGTGCACCTCGGCCGGGTCGGCCGAGACCACCGCGACGGTCAGGCCCGCCGGCAGCAGCGGGCCGGGCTCGTAGACGTACTGCCGGAAGGCGGCGGTGCCGACCACCAGGGCCAGGTCGTGCCCGTCCAGCGTGGCGCGCAGCCGGGACCGGGCGGCCGGCAGGTGACCGGCGAACCGGGGATGGTGCTGCGGGAATCCGGCCCGGGCGCCGAACGCCTCCTGCCAGACCGGTGCGCCGATCCGGTCCGCCAGGGTCGTCAGCGCGTCCCAGGTCGCCCCGTCGTCCGCTCCGGCGCCGACCACCAGCACCGGGGCGGTGGCGGCGTCGACGAGCCGGGCCAGCTCGTCGAGCGCGGGGCCGGGTGCGAGCACCGGCGGGTGGACCCGCTCCGGCGCGGCCCGGCCCAGCGACGGGTCGACCTCGGCGGTCCAGTCGTCCATCGGCACCACCACCAGGGCCGGGCCGCGCCGCAGGGTGGCCTCGTGCCAGGCCCGGCGTACCGCCGCCGGCACGTCCTGGGCCAGCACCGGCTGCTCCACCCAGACCGGGTACGGGCCGGCGAGCTGGTCGAGCCGGCCGGCGAGGAACGGCTCGGCGGCGAGGTGCCGGCGGTCCTGCTGCCCGACGAGCACCACCAGTGCGGCCCGGTTGACCCGGGCGGTGGCGAGCGCCCCGACGGCGTTGCCCAGGCCGGCCGTGGTGTGCAGGTTCACCACCGCCGGCCGTCCGGTGGCCAGCGCGTGGCCGGTGGCCATCCCGACCACGGAACCCTCGTGCAGGGCGAGTACGAAGGTCAGGTCGTCGGGCAGGTCGGCGAGGAAGGCCACCTCGGTCGAGCCCGGGTTGCCGAAGATCCGGTCCACGCCGTACCGGCGCAGCACCGCCAGGGTGGCGTCCCGGACCGTGGTCATCGGCTTCCCGCGTCCGTTGGCTGGCGGGCCGGCGTTTTCCCGTCGGCCGGCCCGGTGCCGGTGCTCCAGCCGCTCTTGGCCCGCTGGATCTGGCCGAACACCTGGGCCCGCAGTTCGGCGAAGCGGGCCGACGAGCGGGTACCGAGCTGGTCCCGCTCGGCCGGCAGGTCGATCGCCACGTCGTCGAGGACCACGGTCGGCGAGCCGGAGAGCACCAGTACCCGCTGGCCGAGGTAGACCGCCTCGTCGATGTCGTGCGTGACGAAGAGGATGGTCACGCCGAGCCGCCGCCACAGCGACCGGACCAGGTCCTCCAGGTCGGCCCGGGTCTGCGCGTCGACGGCGGCGAACGGCTCGTCCATCAGCAGGATGTGCGGCTCGTACGCGACCGCACGGGCCAGCGCCACCCGCTGCTGCATGCCGCCGGAGAGCTGCCACGGATAGGCGCCCGGCACGTCGCCGAGGCCGACGGCGGCGAGCGCCTCCTGCACGAGTTCCTGCCGGCGGGACCGGGTCAGGTGCTTCTTCTGCTTCAGCGGCAGCTCGACGTTGCGCTGCACCGTCATCCACGGGAAGAGGCTGCGGCCGTACTCCTGGAAGACCACGGCCATGCCCGGCGACGGACCCTGCACGGGCGCGCCCTCCAGGAGCAGTTCGCCGGAGGTCGGTGGGAGCAGGCCGGCGATGCACTTGAGCAGGGTGGTCTTGCCGGCGCCGGAGGGGCCGACCACGCAGACGAGTTCGCCGGCACCGACGGAGAAGGTGAGGTCCCGGACCGCCTCGACCGACCGCCCGCGCCCGCTGTACACCTTGCGCAGTGCGCGGACGTCGAGCAGTGCCTCGGTGCCGCCCTGGCGGGGATCTGTCGGGTTCATCGCTGCCCATCGTCTCGTTGGGAGTGCCGCAGGCCGAGGTACCAGCGCAGGGCCGACCGCTCGAAGAGCCGCAGCAGCATGGCGAGCAGGAAGCCGAGCAGACCCAGCAGCAGGATTCCGGTCCACATGTCGGTGACCGCGAAGGTCCGCTGGAACTGGATGATGGTGAAGCCGAGCCCGTTGTTCGCGGCGAACATCTCGCTGATCACCATCAGGATGATGCCGACCGATAGGGCCTGGCGCAGGCCGGTGACGATCTGCGGGGAGGCGGACCGGACCACCAGGTGCCAGAGCCGGGCCGGGCCACGGATGCCGTAGCAGCGGCAGGTCTCGGCCAGCACCTCGTCGACCGCCCGCACCCCCTCCACCGTGTTGAGCAGGATCGGCCAGACGCAGCCGGAGAGCACCACCAGCACCTTCATGGTGTTGCCGAAGCCGGCGAAGAGCATCAGCACCGGCACCAGCACCGGCGGCGGGATGGCCCGGAGGAATTCCAGCACCGGCTCGCAGAAGGCGCGGACCCGCCGGAAGGAGCCGATCAGGACGCCGAGCCCGACGCCGACGGCGACCGCGAGCAGGAAGCCGGCGGCGAGCCGCAGCAGGCTCGGTAGCACGTCGGCGCGGAGCCGGTCGCTGTGCCACCAGACGTCGTCGAAGCTGGCCAGGATCTCCGACAGCGGCGGCAGGTAGAAGGTCTCGCTGTCGGCGGAGAGCACCCACCAGAGGGCGAGCAGCCCGAACGGCAGGCCGAAGACGGCGGCGCTCCACCACAGGGCCCGGCCGATGGCCGCCCCGATCCGTCGCCCCCGGCCCGCCCCCGGTCGGCGGAGCACGTCACCGCTCACCGACCGTGCGTCACCGCTCACCGGCCGCACGTCACCGCTCACTGGCCGCACGTCACCTTTCACCGGGTGCCCTCGCCGCGTACCGAGGGGTGCCAGGAGAGCACCGCGCGTTCGAGGCGCCGGGCCAGCACGTTGACCGCCACCCCGAGCAGGCCGGTGACGATGATCAGGGCGTACATCGTGTCGACGGCGCCGCCGGACTGGGCCCGGTTGATCTCGTTGCCCAGCCCCGGGGCGCCGACGATCAGTTCGGCGGTGATCGCCAGGATCAGCGCCACGGCGGCGGCGAGTCGTACCCCGGTCAGCAGGTACGGCAGGGCGGTCGGCCAGAGCAGGTGCCGGATCCGGGCCCACCGGCTGAGCCGGAAGGTGTACGCGGTGTCCCGGGCGACCGGGTCGACGTCCCGGACGCCGTAGAGCACCTGGACGAGTACCTGCCAGAACGCGGCGTAGACCACCAGGAGCAGTACCGAGCGCAGGTCGGTGCCGAAGAGCAGCACGGCGAGCGGGATCAGCGCGACCGAGGGGATCGGCCGGAGGAACTCGACGGTCGAGGCGGTGAACTCGCGCAGCACCGGCACGGTGCCGAGGACGAAGCCGACCACCACGCCGAGGGCGACCGCGATCGCCAGGCCGAGGAACCAGCCGCGCAGCGTGTCGGCGACGGCCGTCCAGAACCGGGACTCGCCGAGCAGTTCGCCGAGGGCGACCGCGATCTCGCTGGTCGGTGGCAGGTAGTTCGCCGAGACCAGGCCCAGCCTCGGCACCAGTTCCAGCACGAGCAGGAAGGCGGCGAAGCCGAGCAGTCCGAGCAGGGCGGTGTCGCCGCGCGGCCGGCCGGTCCCGCCGGACCGGCCGGCCGGGGCCGGTGCGGTCGCGGCGGGCGGTGGCACGGTGGCGGCTCGGGTCACGGGAGCAGTTCCGCGACGTCGACCTTCTCCTTGAGCAGCCCGTCGGTCAGCATCAGGTCCGCCAGGGTCTGCACCGACTCGCGGTTGATCTCGGCGGGCCAGGCCGGCAGAGTGATCTTCGCGGCCACCGCCGGCTCGATCTTGGTGTACGTCTGGAGCACCTGGCGGGCCTCGTCCGGGTGCTCCTGGGCGTACTTCAGCGAGGTCTCCATCGCGGTCTTGAACCGCCCGGTCAGGTCGGCCTTCTGCGCGATGGTCTGCTCGGTGGAGAAGTAGGCCGCCACCGTCATGTTCGGGATGGCCTCGGCGAAGTTGTAGGCCACGACCCGGGCGCCCTGGTTCTGCGCGATGGTGAAGAACGGCTCGACGACCATGGCCGCGTCGACCCGCTTGCCCAGCACCGCCGCCGGCATGTCCGGGAAGGGCAGTTCGGTCCACTTGATGTTCGACGGGTCGCCGCCGGCCTTGCGGATCGAGGCCCGGGTGGTGGTGTCGGTGATGTTGTTCAGGTTGTTGATCGCGATGTTCTTGCCGGCCAGGCCGGCCGCGTCGGTGATCGGGCTGTCCGGCGGTACCACGACGCCGCCGAAGTCCGCGCCGGGCTTGCCGGTGGAGGAGTTCCCCACCGTGATCGCCTTGACCGGGATCCTCTGCGAGCGGGCGGTGATCAGCGAGACGACGTTGCCGAAGGCGAAGTCGAACTGACCACTGACCACGCCGGTCACCGCGATGGAGCCGCCGGTGGTGTTGACCACCTCGACCTCGATGTTCTGCTCCTTGAAGAAGCCCTTCGCGATGCCCAGGTGCAGCGGGGCGACGTCCACGATGGGGATCGCACCGACCTTCACCCGGTCCACGCCGCCGGATCCGCCCCCGGCGGGGTCGTCGGACGAGGATCCGCAGGCGGCGACGGCGAGGAGGGCGGCAACGGCGGTGCTGGTGGCGGCGAGACGGCGCATCGGGTCTCCCGGCGTCCGGCGGTCCTGTCGGGACCGGGCTGAAAGGCTCCCGAAGGAGCCCTGAGGGGTGGTGGTGGTCGCTAGCCGAACGAATGTTCTCATTTGGAACGTTGGCACAGTGACCGAGTTCACGTCAACCAGCGCCCCGCAACTTATCCGCAACGGCACCGGGCGCTGCGCCGAGCGGCACCGGGACCTCGTTGACGGATCCGGAGGCGGGGATTACGTTCGTCATAAGCACGGGAGTCCGCATGTCGAACGGGCGTTGACCGGTGGACCGGACGCGTCGAGGGGGCCCATGACGACGACCGCCGGTAGCGTCGGACCGACCCGGCGACCCCGGCAGTAAGGAGACATGGTGACCAACGACGTGTACGTCCTCGACGCCGTACGCACCCCGATCGGCCGGTACGGCGGCGCCCTCGCCGGAGTACGCCCCGACGACCTCGCCGCGCACGTACTGCGCGAGCTGACCCGGCGCAGCCCCGACCTCGACCCGGCCCGGATCGACGACGTACTGCTCGGCAACGCCAACGGTGCCGGCGAGGAGAACCGCGACGTGGCCCGGATGGCGGTCCTGCTCGCCGGGCTCCCGCCGACCGTGCCCGGCGCGACCGTCAACCGGCTCTGCGGCTCCGGCCTGGAGGCGGTGATCGGCGCCGCCCGGGCGATCGCGGTCGGCGACGCCTCGATCTGCGTCGCCGGTGGCGTCGAGTCGATGACCCGGGCACCCTGGGTACTGCCGAAGCCCGAGACCGGCTATCCGCGCGGGCACGAGACGTTGCACTCCACCACCCTCGGCTGGCGGATGGTCAACCCGGCGATGCCGGCCGAGTGGACCGCCTCGCTCGGCGAGTGCACCGAGATCCTCGCCGAGCGGTACGGGATCTCCCGCGCCGAGCAGGACGCCTTCGCCGTACGCAGCCAGCGGCTCGCCGCGCAGGCCTGGGCCGCCGGGGCGTACGCCGACGAGGTGAGCGCGGTACCCGGCACCGAGTTGGAGACCGACGAGAGCATCCGGCCGGGCACCAGCACCGAGGCGCTGGCCCGGCTCAAGCCGGTGTTCCGGCAGGACGGCACGGTAACCGCCGGCAACTCCTCCCCGCTCAACGACGGGGCGAGCGCGCTGCTGCTCGCCGACCGGGCCGGTGCCGAGGCGGCCGGCCGGACCCCGCTGGCCCGGATCGTCTCCCGCGCCGTGGTCGGCATCGAACCGCAACTGTTCGGGATCGGCCCGGTACGCGCCGCCGAGGAGGCGCTGCGGCGCGCCGGCATCGGCTGGTCGGACCTGGCCGTGGTGGAGCTGAACGAGGCGTTCGCGGCCCAGTCGCTGGCCTGCCTGGCCCAGTGGAAGGAACTCGACCCCGAGATCGTGAACCCGCAGGGCGGGGCGATCGCCCTCGGCCACCCGCTCGGCTCGTCCGGCTCACGCATCCTCGGCTCGCTCGCCTGGCAACTGCACCGCCGTGGTGGTGGGCTGGGCCTCGCCGCCATCTGCATCGGCGTCGGCCAGGGCCTGGCCGTCGTACTGGAAGCCTGACCGGAGGACGGCCATGACCACCGAGCACATCCGTTCCGCGGACCCCGACCTGCCGACCGTCGACGCGGCGACCGGCAGCACCGCCGGCCCGACCCGCGCCGGCCGGCTGGTGCTGCCCCGCTACCGGCACGACGACCCGGACACCCACCCGCCGCTGCTCTTCCCCGACTACGGCTCCACCAACCTGCGCGCCCCGAAGCAGCCGCTGGCCCTGTTGCCGCAGCGGCTGACCGAGGTCACCGGGCCGCTGCTCGGGGAGGGCCGGCTCGGCGACCTGGACCACGACCTGACCCGGCAGCACGCCGGGGAGCCGCTCGGCCAGCGGATCATCGTGCACGGCCGGGTGCTGGACGGCAACGGCCGGCCGGTGCCGAACACCCTGGTGGAGATCTGGCAGCCGAACGCGGCCGGGCGGTACCGGCACGCGGTCGACAACTGGCCGGCACCGCTCGACCCGAACTTCACCGGGGTGGGCCGGACCCTGACCGACGCCGACGGCCACTACCGGTTCGTCACCGTGCAACCGGGCGCCTACCCCTGGCGGAACCACCCCAACGCCTGGCGGCCGGCGCACATCCACTTCTCCCTCTTCGGCCAGGCGTTCACCCAGCGGCTCGTCACCCAGATGTACTTCCCCGGCGATCCGCTCTTCTTCCAGGACCCGGTCTTCAACTCGGTCCGTGACCCGCTGGCCCGGGAGCGGCTGATCTCCCGCTACGACCACTCGGTGACCGAGCCGGAGTGGGCGCTCGGCTTCGAGTTCGACCTGGTACTGCGCGGCCGGGAGGCCACCCCCTTCGAGGACGGCGAGGACGATGACTGAGCGGCACACCGACCTGAGCCCGACCTTCGGTACCGGCCCGGCCGTCGACACCTCCGCCGAGCCGGCCGCCACGGCGGCGCTGGCCCCGACGCCGCCGCTCGGCTCGACGCCCGCGCAGACGGTCGGGCCGTACCTGCACATCGGCCTGCTCTGGCCGGACGGCCCGGACGTGGTGCCGGACGGGACCCCCGGGGCGATCTGGATCCGCGGCCAGATCTTCGACGGCGCCGGTGAGGCGGTGCCGGACGCGCTGGTGGAGACCTGGCAGGCGGATCCGGACGGCCGGTTCGACCATCCGGACGACCCCCGGGGCGCCCGCCCGCCGTCGGTACCCGGATTCCGTGGCTTCGGCCGCAGCGCCACCGACCCCGACGGCCGGTACGAGATCCGTACCCTCAGGCCCGGTGCCCTGCCCGGCCCGGACGGTGAGACCGAGGCACCGCACCTGAACCTGTCGATCTTCGCGCGCGGCCTGCTGCACCGGCTGGTGACCCGGCTCTACTTCCCGGACGAGGAGGCGGCGAACGCCGCCGACCCGGTGCTCGGCTCGATCGACCCGGCCCGCCGCGCCACCCTGGTGGCCCGGCCGGCCCCGGACGGCTTCCGCTTCGACATCCACCTACAGGGCCCGGATGAAACCGTCTTCTTCGCGGTCTGAGCAGGCGGCCGCGCCCGGCGCCGGGCTGCTCACCGGGCTCTCCGGCGCGGCCGAGGTGGACGCCGAACTCACCGACCGGGCACTGCTGACCGCGCTGCTCGACGTGGAGCGGGCGCTCGCCGAGGCGGGCGCCGACTGCGGCGTGCTGCCGGCGCCGGCCGCCGAGGCGATCGCCGGGCAGTGCCATCCCGACCGGTTCGACCTCGCCGCGCTCGCCGAGGGCGCCGACGCCGCCGGCAACCCGGTGGTGCCGCTGGTCCGCCAGCTCACCGAGGCGGTACCGGCCGCCGCCCGGCCCTGGGTGCACCACGGCGCCACCAGCCAGGACGTGCTGGACAGCGCGTTGGTGCTGGTCGCCGGCCGGGCCGGTGAGCCGCTGCTGCGCCAGCTCGACACCGCACTCGCCGCCGCCGCCGGGCTCGCCGAGCGACACCGGGACACCGTGACGCTGGCCCGTACCCTCGGCCAGGCGGCCGCACCCACCACCTTCGGGCTGAAGGCCGCCGGCTGGCTGCTCGCCCTGCTGGACGCCCGGACCCGACTCGCCGCCGCCCGGTCCGCGCTGCCGGCACAGCTCGGCGGGGCGGTCGGCACCCTGGCCGCGCTCGGCCCGGCCGGGCCGGAGGTGGCCGCCCGGTTCGCCGCCCGGCTCGGCCTCGCCGCGCCCACGCTGCCCTGGCACACCCGGCGGCAGCCGCTGCTCGACCTGGCCGCCGCGCTCGGCAGCCTGCTCGCGGCCGCCGGCAAGATCGGCCTGGACGTCGGGCTGCTCGCCCAGACCGAGGTGGCCGAGGTCGCCGAGGGCGGCGGTCCGGGCCGGGGCGGCTCATCGGCGATGCCGCACAAACGCAACCCGGTGGACGCCGTGCTGCTCGGCGCGGCCGCCCGGCGCGGGCCGCACCTGGTCGGCACGCTCTTCGCCGCCGCCGTGCAGGAGCACGAACGGGCCACCGGCGGCTGGCACGCCGAGTGGGAACCGCTGCTCGACCTGCTCCGGCTGGCCGGCGGGGCGGCCAGCCGGATCGCCCGGCTGCTCTCCCGGCTCGACGTACGCCCGGAGCGGATGCGGCACAACCTCGACGCGCTCGGCGGCCGGGTACTCGCCGAGGCGGTCGCCGCCCGACTCGCCCCGGCGCTCGGCCGGGCCGACGCGCACGACGTGCTGACCCGGGCGGCCGCCGCACCCGACTTCCGGGCCGCACTCCTGGCCGACCCGGCGGTACGGGCCCGGCTCGGCGAGCCGGAGCTGGACCGGGCGCTCGATCCGGCCAACTGGCTCGGCTCGGCCGGCACCTTCGTCGACCGGGCGCTGCGGGAGTACCGGGCGTCCGGGGCGTACCCGAACACGGAGAAGCCGAGATGACCTCCCGGCTGCACGCCTGCGTCGACGGGCCGGCCGACGCGCCGGTGCTGGTACTCGGCAGTTCGCTCGGCACCTCCGGGGCGATGTGGCAGCCGCAGCTGCCCGCGCTGACCCGGCGGTACCGGATGGTCCGGTACGACCACCTCGGGCACGGTGACTCCGACGTGCCGGCCGGCCCGTACTCGATCGCGGATCTCGGGCACGCCGTGCTCCGGCTGCTGGACGACCTCGACGTGCCCCGGGTCTCGTACGCCGGGCTCTCCCTCGGCGGGATGGTCGGGATGTGGCTGGCCGTCAACGCCGCCGACCGGATCGACCGGTTGGTGCTGCTCTGCACCTCGGCCCGGCTCGGTCCGGCGCAGGGCTGGCGGGACCGGGCCGCCGCCACCCGGGCCGGCGGGGTCGAGGCGGTCGCCGAGCCGGTGCTGCGGCGGTGGTTCACCGAGGGCTTCGCGGCGAGCCGGCCGGAGGTGGTCGCCGAGTACCGGTCGATGCTCACCGCCACCCCACCCGAGGGGTACGCCGGCTGTTGCGAGGCGATCGCCGGGATGGACCTGCGGGACGACCTGGCCCGGATCACCGCACCGACGCTGGTGATCGCGGGCGCGAACGATCCGGCGATCCCGATCGAGGACGTCCGGCTGCTTGTCGACCGGATTCCCGGCGCCGGGCTGCGGGTGGTCGGCGACGCCGCCCATCTGGCCAGTGTGGAGCAGCCGGACCGGGTCGCCGGGCTGCTCCTGGCACACCTCGAAGACCCGACCGGGGGCGGGCGGCCGGAACGGAGCGGGTGGAGGGAGTCGGTGGATGGATGACCGGGAGCGGCACGCGGCCGGCATGGCGGTCCGGCGCGAGGTGCTCGGCGACGCGCACGTGGACCGCGCCGTCGCCGGCACCGACGAGTTCACGGCGGACTTCCAGGACCTGATCACCAGGTACGCCTGGGGCGAGATCTGGACCCGGCCGGGGCTGGACCGGCGTACCCGCAGTTGCATCACGCTGGCGGTGCTCGCCACCCTGCACCACGACGAGGAGCTGGCGATGCACGTCCGGGCGGCGCTGCGCAACGGGCTGACCCCGGACGAGGTCCGGGAGGTTCTGCTCCAGGTGAGCGTCTACGCTGGCGTTCCAGCGGCGAACCGGGCGTTCAAGGTCGCCCAGGAGACACTGCGGCAGGAGGACGGGTGACCGAGGTGACCGAGGAGACGCCCCGGACCGGTGAGTTCGTCCAGTCGTTGGAGCGGGGACTCGCGGTCATCCGGGCGTTCGACGCCGATCATCCGCAGTTGACGCTCAGCGAGGTGGCCCGGGCGACCGGACTGACCCGGGCGGCGGCCCGGCGGTTCCTGCTCACCCTGGTCGAGCTGGGTTACATGCGTACCGACGGGCGGCTCTTCTCGCTGCGCGCCCGGATCCTCGAACTCGGCTACGCCTACCTGTCCAGCCTGAGCCTGCCCGAGGTCGCCCAGCCGCACATGGAGAGCCTGGTCGCCGAGGTACACGAGTCCTGCTCGATGTCGGTACTCGACGGTGACGAGGTGGTCTACGTCGCGCGGGTACCGACCAAACGGATCATGACGGTGGCGATCAGCGTCGGCACCCGGTTCCCGGCGTACGCCACCTCGATGGGACGGGTGCTGCTGGCCGCCCAGCCGACCGACTGGCTCGACAACTACCTCGACACCGCCGAGCTGCGTCCGCTGACCCGGCGTACGGTCACCGATCCGGCGCGGTTGCGGACCATCCTGAACCGGATCTGCAACCAGGGCTACGCGATCGTCGACCAGGAACTGGAGGAGGGGCTGCGGTCCCTGGCGGCGCCGATCCGGGACGCCGACGGCGCGGTGATCGCCGCGCTGAACGTCTCCGCACACGCCAGCCGGGGCAGCTCCGAGGTGATCCGCAAGGAACTGCTGCCGCCACTGCTCGGCACCGCGAAGCGGATCGAGGAGGACCTGCGCGGCGGCCAGCTACGCTAGCGGCGATCTTCCCGGACCTGGTTCGAGCCGTCCGGGAAGGACGGCCGGGCGGAGCTACCGGCCGTCCCGCAGGTCGGCCAGGCGGGTGGCGGAGAAGCTGATCCGGTCGAACCAGACCGGGCAGCCGGCGCCGGTCGGCGACTGCGCCGAGAGGCCGAACCGGAGCGGTGTCGCGGTCGGGTCGAGCCGGAAGTGCCGGACGAACTCCCACCACGTCCCGTCGGTGCTGGCGTGGAAGGCCCAGGCCGGCCCGATCCGGGAGATCCGCAGCCAGAGCGGGGCGGCGTCGGCGACCACGAACCCGTTGGCGTCGTCGGAGACGTCGCGGGTGATCACCGAGACCACCATCGCGGTGCCCTGCGGTGAGTGCTCGTAGGCGAGCTTGGCCCAGTGCCGGGGGCCGGCGTGGAGCAGCAGGCTGCCGGCGTCGTAGGTGCCGGCGAAGCCGACCCGGACCCGGGCCGAGAACTGGAAGTCGCCCTCGGGTGCGGCGGTCAACAACCGGGGGGCGGAGAGCACCGGCTCGCCGCCGGCCGGGTCCACGAAGAGGTCACTCTGGGCCGGTGCGCTGACGGTGAGCGCGGTGACGTCGTCGCGGGCCCAGTCGGCCGGCGCGACCTCCCAGTCCAGGGGTGTCGGCAGGCCGAGATCGATCTGTTGCATCCGAGCAGGATGCCAGAAACCACCGCCTCCCGGGGTACCGGCAGGCCCGGGATCGGGAAAAACCGCCGGTGTCGGCGGGGTTTACCCCTTGGTTGAGCGGCGATTCCGGGGGTAATGGCGGTTCTCGCCGCGCTGCGGCGTGACCATCCAGGGCGAAAGCCTTGCGAGCGGGAGCGGAGGAATGGGGTGGGGGGAGCATGGTGATGAGGCGTCGAGCGGTGTTGTTGGTGATGCTCGTGATGACCGCCATACCACTGGTTCTGGCGGGCTGCACGGGCAATCCGCTTGAGCGGGTCGGTCGGCCGGCACCGCCACCACCGAAGCTGACGATTACCCCCGCAGCGGATAGCCGGGATCTGCCGACCAGTGTCGAGATCGGTACGGCGGTGACGGACGGGAAGGTCGCCGACGTGGTGGTGACGGATGCCAACGGCGTCCGGGTCGATGGCGCGATGCGTGCGGATGGTACGAGCTGGATGCCGAGCAAGGCGTTGGCGAACAAGCAGACCTATACCGCCGAGGTAACCGCGAAGAATGACGCCGGGAAGGTGGTCACCCAGAAGACGACCTTCAGCACCATGGACAAACCGGCTAAGCGGACCGTGAGCAACCTTAATCTGCAGAGTGACCAGACCTACGGGGTGGCGATGCCGATAACGGTTTCATTCGCCTCCGACATCCCGAAGGACGCCCGCGCCGGGATCCAGCGACGGCTGCTGGTCAGCACCGACCCGCCGCAGCCGGGTGTCTGGTCGTGGGACGAGAACGGCCGACAGGTCTCCTACCGTGCTCCCGACTTCTGGCGTCCGGGTACCACGATCAGTGTCCGGGCCGCCCTGGACGGCGTACCGATGGGTGAGGGCAGCTTCGGTGACACCGACCGCACCGGCACCGCGAAGATCGGTAACCGGGTCTTCCTGGAGATCGACAACGCCACCAAGCAGATGTCGGTGTTCAAGGACGACGTGCTGGTCAAGAAGATCCCGGTCAGCCTCGGCAAGAGCAGCACCCCGACGTCGAGCGGCAAGATGGTGATCATGGAGAAGCACGAGTCGACGGTCTTCGACACCACGGGCTCCCCGGACCCCTACGTGGTCACCGTCTTCAACGCGCAGCGGTTGACCTGGGGCGGCGAGTTCATCCACGCGGCGCCCTGGTCCGTCGGGGAGCAGGGGGAGCGGAACGTCTCGCACGGCTGCACGAACGTGTCGGACGCGAACTCGGAGTGGTTGATGGAGACCACCAGGATCGGCGACCTGGTGACGATCAAGGGCACCGAGGTCACCCTCGACCAGGGCAACGGCTGGACCGCCTGGAACGTGAGCTGGGACGAGTTCGTCAAGGGCAGCGCCCTGCCGGTGCCCGCCGACGTCAGGCCGGCCTCACCGGCGCCGGGTGCACCGGCGAGCGGCGGACCACCGGCCGCCGAGAAGCGGCCGGCCGACAAGCCCGCCGCCCCGCCGACGCCGTCGTCGAGCAGCGGCGGCCGGTAGCCCGGCGGCCCGGCACGCGGGTGCCACCGGCGACGCTCTCGCCGGTGGCACCTGGTGTTACGGCGGGGGGTGGGCGACCATTCCGGCCCGCGCCCCGGCCGGGAATCGGCAGGTCCCGGCCCGTGCCCGGCCCGCTCACCGGCTGTTGTACGCCTGCACCACCGACGACGGAATGCGACCCCGCTCGGAAACCTCGTAGCCGTTCTGCACGGCCCATTCCCGGATGGCGCGGTTCAGGTCGCGGTCACTTCGGGTCGGGCTCGTGGTGCCGCCGCGCCGGACCGACCGACGGCTTTCCACCTGGCCGCGCCCGACCCGGCTGCCCGCGTGGATGTAAACATCGAGCGCCTTGCGGAGCTTGCCGGCGTTCTTATCCGACAGGTCAATCGTGTAGTTGACGCCGTCCAGGCCGAACTCGACAGTGCGGTCGGCCTCGCCGCCGTCGAGGTCGTCGGTCAGAAGTGTGATTACCTGCTTCGCCATGGTCGATTACTCCTCGTGAACATTTATTGCTAGGAGTCGAGTTTGACTGATCGCATGCCAATTCTGCAAGACATTGGATATTTCTCGCGCGTCGGCGGCGCCCGCCGGGACTTCACTTCTGGCGTCGACGCGCGCGGTATCCCCACCGGAGTAAGGCTTCCGTGGTATGCCGGCGTGGCGCCGCCACGGCAGGGTGGACGGGTGTCATTCTGGGCGTGGCGCGCTATCGGCGATTAATCCGGCCCCCGCATTTCGGGCGCGGGTCCCCGGCCCGGTGCGCCGCTCAGCCGGGTGCCGGTCCGGAACTCGTCCGGGCGACGAAGCGGGGAGTCAACGAGACCCGCCGGTTGGTCCGACCGCCGCTTTCGAGTTGCTCGATCAGCAGATCCAGACTGCGTCGGCCCAGTTCGGCGAAGTCCTGCCGGACCGTGGTCAGCGGCGGCAGGAAGTAGCCCGACTCCGGTACGTCGTCGAAGCCCACCACGCTGACCTCGTCCGGTACCCGACGCCCGGCCTCGTGCAGGGCCCGCAGCGCGCCGAGTGCGATCTGGTCGTTGCCGCAGAAGATGGCGGTCACGGTCGGGTCGGCGGCGAGCAGCCGGCCGTGCTCGTAACCCGCCCGGGCGCTCCAGTCGCCGGGCCGGGGCGCCGGCACCGGGGCGCCGGCCGCGTGCAGCGCCTCCCGCCAGCCCTCGATCCGGTCCCGCGCCTCCGGCCAGTCCGGTGGGCCGGCGATGTGCTGCACGGTGGTGTGCCCGAGTTCGAGCAGGTGCCGGGTCGCCATCGCGGCGCCGGTGGAGTTGTCGATGCAGACCGTCGGTACGTGCTCGCCGCCGCCGCCGACCCCGACCACCGCCAGTCCGGCCGGCGCCTGGGCCAGGGCGGTTCCCACACTGCTCTGCGGGGCGATCGCGACGATCCCCTCCACGGACTGCTCGCAGAGCCGGTCGACCGCGTCCAGCACCGACTCCCGGTCCAGCGCGCGTACGCTCGCCACGCTGACGAAGTAGCCGGCGGCCCGGGCGGCCTGTTCGAGACCGTACAGAGTGGAGGCCGGGCCGAAGAGCGTGGTCTCGTAGGCGATCAGTCCCAGGGTGCGGGACCGGCGGGTGACCAGGGTGCGGGCCGCGGAGTTGCGCCGGTAGTTCAGCGCCCGCATCGCGGCGAGCACCCGGTCGCGGGTCTCCGGCCGGACGTTCGGGTGGTCGTTGAGCACCCGGGAGACGGTCTGGTGGGAGACCCCGGCCAGGCGTGCGACGTCGCGCATCACGGAGCCCCGGGTCCGGGGTACCGGGACGCCGGGCTGGTCACCGGCGTCGATACGGTCAGCTGTCAACAGCCGCTCCTTCGTCTCGGCCGGCCGCCTGGCGTGCAGGTCCGCCGACTTCCAGCATCACGGATCCATACCGTCGCCGGAAGTACCTCTTGACGGCCGGCATGAGAACGTTAACACTCACGAAACAGGAAGCCCTGTGGATCGTCCGGCGTGCCCAGAAGGTCGGCGTTCTCCGTGGCAGACTGGGCCGAATCCAGGAATCTCCGGCATCGCGCCAGCGGCGCAGCGGGGTACTGGTCGGCCTTGCGTGTGAACGGTAACTACGACAGACAACGATGTTCCCAGGCGAGGAGGAAACGGTGCTGAAAAAGATCTCCGCCGTTGTACTCGGCGGACTGATGGTGACCGCGTTGGCCGCCTGCGGAGGCGACGGCGGCGAGGGCAGCGGCTCCGGAAACGACGATGGCAAGATCACGCTGGGCTTCGCGCAGGTGGGTGCCGAGAGCGGCTGGCGTACCGCTAACACCAAGTCCATCCAGGACTCGGCGAAGGAGGCCGGCATCGACCTCCAGTTCTCCGACGCGCAGCAGAAGCAGGAGAACCAGATCAAGGCCATCCGGAACTACATCACCCAGAAGGTCGACGTGATCGCCTTCTCCCCGGTGGTGGAGTCCGGTTGGGACACGGTGCTCCGCGAGGCCAAGGACGCCAAGATCCCGGTGATCCTGACCGACCGGGCGATCGACTCCCCGGACAAGACGCTGTACAAGACCTTCATCGGGTCCGACTTCGTGCTTGAGGGGAAGAAGGCCGGTGAGTGGCTGGTCACCGAGTACCAGGGCAAGAGCGAGCCGGTGAACATCGTGGAGCTGCAGGGCAGCACGGGTTCGGCGCCGGCCAACGACCGTAAGGCCGGCTTCGCGGACGTCATCAAGGCGGACCCGAAGTTCAAGGTGATCGCCTCGCAGACCGGCGAGTTCACCCGGGCCAAGGGCAAGGAGGTGATGGACGCCTTCCTCAAGGCCCACAAGGACATCGACGTGCTCTACGCGCACAACGACGACATGGGGCTCGGTGCGATCGAGGCGATCGAGGGCGCCGGCAAGAAACCGGGCGTCGACATCAAGATCATCACGGTCGACGCGGTGAAGGACGGCATGCAGGCGCTCGCCGACGGCAAAATCAACTTCATCGTCGAGTGCAGCCCGCTGCTCGGCCCACAGCTGATGGACCTGGTGAAGAAGGTCGTCGCCGGTGAGACGGTGCCGGAGCGGGTGATCACTGAGGAGACCACGTTCAACCAGGAGCAGGCCAAGGCCGCGCTGCCGAACCGGCAGTACTGACCGAGGATCCCGCACCCGAACGACGCGACGGACGGAGGAGGGCGGATGGAGACGTCGGGGCAGCCCCGGGCGATCCTGACCATGACCGGCATCGGCAAGCGGTTCCCCGGCGTACGGGCACTCGACGAGGTCGACTTCCGGCTCTTCCCCGGCGAGGTGCACGCCCTGATGGGCGAGAACGGCGCCGGGAAGTCGACGCTGATCAAGGTGCTGACCGGGGTGTACGACGTGGACGAGGGCGAGATAGTCCTCGACGGCACCCCGGTCCGCTTCGCCGGCCCGTTGCAGGCGCAGCAGGCCGGGGTCAGCACCGTCTACCAGGAGGTCAACCTCTGCGCCAACCTCTCCGTCGCGGAGAACATCTACATCGGCCGGGAACCGCGCCGCTTCGGCGCCATCCACTGGGCGGAGCTGCGGCGCCGGTCCCGGCAACTGCTCGACGGGCTGGGGCTGGACGTCGACGTCTCGGCCCCGCTCGGCAGCCTCTCCCTGGCGGTGCAGCAGATGGTCGCGATCGCCCGGGCCATCGACATCTCCGCCAAGGTGCTCATCCTGGACGAGCCGACCTCCAGCCTGGACGCCGACGAGGTCGGGCAGCTCTTCCGGGTGATGCGCCAACTCAAGCAGGAGGGCATGGCGATCCTCTTCGTCAGCCACTTCCTCGACCAGGTCTACGAGATCTCCGACCGGATGACCGTGCTGCGCAACGGTCGGCGGGTCGGGGAGTACGCCACCCGGGAGCTGAGCCAGCTCGACCTGGTCAGCGCGATGATCGGCAAGGAACTCGCGGTGCTGGAGGAACTGGAGGAGCAGCCCCGGCGCTCCCTGGCCACCCTGGAGCGGGGGCAGCCGGTGGTCGAGGCGGCCGGGCTCGGCCGGGGCGGCGCGGTCGCCCCGTTCAGCCTCACCATCCACCGGGGCGAGGTCGTCGGGCTGGCCGGGCTGCTCGGCTCGGGGCGTACCGAGATCGCCCGGCTGCTCTTCGGCGCGGACCGGGCCGACGCCGGAGAGCTGCGGGTGGACGGCGAGCCGGTGGTGATGCGCGGCCCGCGCAGCGCGATGGACCGGGACATCGCCTTCTGCTCCGAGAACCGCCGCACCGAGGGGCTGGTCGCGGAACTCACCGTCCGGGAGAACATCATCCTGGCCCTACAGGCCGCCCGGGGCTGGTCCCGACCGCTGCCCCGGCGCCGCCAGGACGAGCTGGTCGACAAGTACGTCAAGGCGCTGCGCATCGTGCCGGCCAACCCGGAGGCGCTGGTCGGCCAGCTCAGCGGCGGCAACCAGCAGAAGGTGCTGCTGGCCCGCTGGCTGATCACCGAACCCCGGCTGCTGATCCTGGACGAGCCGACCCGGGGGATCGACGTCGGCGCCAAGGCGGAGATCCAGCGCCTGGTGGTCACGCTCTCCGACGGCGGGATGGCGGTGCTCTTCATCTCCGCCGAGCTGGAGGAGGTGCTCCGGCTCAGCCACAAGATCGCCGTACTCCGGGACCGGCGGATGGTCGACGAACTCGCCAACGACGACGAGGTGACCGCCGAGCGGATCATGGCGATCATCGCGAGTGGACACGGTTCGGCGCCACCCGACGCGGCTGGCCAACCGCACGACACGGACGCGGTCGTCGTCCGGGAGGAGGTGTGATGGCCGGCCTCGTACGGCACCGGTTCTTCTGGCCGGTGCTGACCCTGGTGGTACTGCTGGTCAGCAACCTGTTCTTCACCCCCGACTTCTTCGCCGTCGACGTCCGGCAGGGGCACCTCTACGGCAGCCTGATCGACATCGTGCGGTTCGGGGCGCCGCTGATCCTGGTCTCGCTCGGCATGACCCTGGTGATCGCCACCGGCGGCATCGACCTCTCGGTCGGTTCGGTCGTGGCCATCTGCGGCGCGCTGGCCTGCCTGCGGATCAGCGAGCTGGGTGACCAGAACAGCGTGCTCGGGGTACTGATGGCGGTGGGACTCGCCCTCGGGCTGGCCCTGCTGCTCGGCGCCTGGAACGGCCTGCTGGTCGCCCAGTTCGGCATCCAGCCGATCATCGCCACCCTGATCCTGATGGTCGCCGGCCGAGGGCTGGCCCAGCTCATCACCGACGGGCAGATCATCACGGTCAACAGTTCGCCGTACAAGCTGATCGGCGGCGGCTACTGGCTGACCGTGCCGTTCTCGATCCTGGTCGCGCTGCTGGTCTTCGGGCTCGCGCTGCTGCTGACCCGGCGTACCGCACTCGGCCTGCTGATCGAGTCGGTGGGCGGCAACGCCGAGGCGAGCCGGCTGGCCGGCATCCACGCCCGGCGGATCATCTTCACCGGGTACGTCTTCGCCGCCTTCTGCGCCGGGGTCGCCGGACTGATGATCAGTTCCAACGTCTCCAGCGCGGACGGCAACAACGCCGGCCTCTGGATCGAGCTGGACGCCATCCTGGCGGTGGTGATCGGCGGTACGTCGCTGGCCGGCGGTCGCTTCTCCCTCGGCGGTACGGTGCTCGGCGCCCTGATCATCCAGACCCTCACCACCACCATCTACAGCATCGGCATCCCGCCGGAGACCACGCTGCTGTTCAAGGCGCTGGTCGTGACGATCGTCTGCCTGCTCCAGTCGCCGGCCTTCCGGGCCAAGGTCTTCGGCCGCCGCCGGAAACCGCCGTTGCCGCCCGCTCCGGAGCGCGAGCGCCAGCCGAAGGTGGAGGTGCCGGCATGACCGCCGTCCCCGGTACGGTCGCGAACGGGCGGGGCCGGATGCTGCGCCCGCAGCAGAAGTACCTGCCGATCTTCGCCACTCTCGCCCTGCTGGTCCTGATGTACAGCGCCGGGGTGCTGCGCTACGACGGCTTCTCCGACACCCAGGTGGTGCTGAACGTCTTCGTCGACAACGCCTTCCTGCTGGTGGTCGCGGTCGGCATGACGTTCGTGATCCTGACCGGCGGCATCGACCTCTCGGTCGGTTCGGTGGTCGCGCTGACCACCATGCTCTCCGCCTCGCTGCTGGAGGAGCGGGGCTGGTCGCCATACCTGGTGCTGCCGCTGGTGCTGCTGATCGGTGCCCTGCTCGGCTTCGCGATGGGCTGCATCATCCACTACTTCGAGATCCAGCCCTTCATCGTCACGCTCGCCGGGATGTTCCTGGCCCGGGGTCTCTGCTACACGATCAGCACCTCGTCGATCACCATCGACGACCCGTTCTGGACCTCGATCGCGCAGCAGCGGATCCGGTTCGGCGGCTTCTTCATCTCGACCAGCGTGGTCATCGCGCTGGTGGTGGTGGCGATCGGGATCTACGTGCTCGGCTACACCCGGCTGGGTCGCAACACGTACGCGATCGGCGGGAACCCGCAGTCGGCGCTGCTGATGGGGCTGCCGGTGGGGCGTACCCGGATCGCGGTCTACACGATCAGCGGGTTCTGCTCGGCGCTCGGCGGGCTGCTGCTCAGCTTCTACATGCTCTCCGGCAACAACGGGCACGCGGTCGGCCTGGAACTCGACGCGATCGCCGCCGTGGTGATCGGCGGCACGCTGCTGACCGGCGGCTCGGGTTACCTGGTCGGCACCGTGCTCGGGGTGCTGGTGCTCGGGCTCATCCAGACGATCGTCACCTTCCAGGGCGATCTCAGCTCCTGGTGGACCAGGATCGTGATCGGCGTGTTGCTCTTCGTGTTCATCGTGCTGCAACGCGTCGTGACCCGACGACAGACGTAGGCGGTGACCCGCCGGCCCGGGGCCGGGCGACGATGCCGGCCGGGACACCCCGGGGTTGGTGATAGCGCTAACACCGTGGTTGGCTGGCGGGTGGCGGAGGCGCCGACGGGTGCCGCCGCGAGCCGGTTCACCGGGTACGGGTGGTGGAGCCGGCGAGGGAGAACAGGGAACGTCCAGGAGGGACACGAGTGAGCGCTAACGGTGCGGACCGGTACGTGGTGGGCGTCGACTTCGGCACGCTCTCCGGCCGGGCGGTGGTGGTCCGGGTGTCGGACGGCGCCGAACTCGGCTCGGCGGTGCACGAGTACCAGCACGGGGTGATCGACGACCGGCTGCCGGAGACCGGGGCCGAACTCCCCGGCGGCTGGGCGTTGCAGATGCCGGAGGACTGGCGTTCGGTGCTGCGCGAGGCGGTGCCCAAGGCGCTCTCCGCCGCCTCGGTACCGCCCGACGCGGTGATCGGGATCGGCACCGACTTCACCGCCTGCACCGTGCTGCCCACCCTCGCCGACGGCACCCCGCTGAACGAGGTCCCCGGGCTCGCCGACCGGCCGCACGCGTACCCGAAGCTGTGGAAGCACCACGCCGCACAGCGGCACGCCGACCGGATCAACGAGCTGGCCGAGCAGCGCGGCGAGTCGTGGCTGCCCCGGTACGGCGGACGGATCTCCGCCGAGTGGCAGTTCGCCAAGGCGCTCCAGGTGCTCACCGAGGACCCCGAGGTCTACGCCCGGACCGAGCGGTGGATCGAGGCGGCCGACTGGATCATCTGGCAGCTCTGCGGCGAGGAGACCCGCAACGTCTGCACCGCCGGTTACAAGGGCATCCACCAGGACGGGCAGTACCCGTCCCGGGACTACCTGGCCGCGCTGCACCCCGACTTCGCCGACTTCGTCGAGACCCGGCTCGCCCACCCGCTCGCCCCGCTCGGCGGGCTCGCCGGCCGGCTCACCCCGGAGGCGGCGGCCGTGACCGGGCTGCCCGCCGGGATCGCGGTCGCGGTCGGCAACGTCGACGCGCACGTCACCGCCGCCGCCGCGAACGCCGTGGAGCCCGGCCAGCTACTGGCGATCATGGGTACCTCGACCTGTCACGTGATGGTCGCCGACACCCTGGCCGAGGTGCCCGGAATGTGCGGCGTGGTCCGGGACGGCATCGTGCCCGGCCGGCTCGGCTACGAGGCCGGGCAGAGCGGCGTCGGGGACATCTTCGGCTGGTTCGTCGAGCACTGCGTACCGGCCGGCTACGCCGAGGAGGCGGCCCGGCGGGGGATCGGGGTGCACGAGTACCTCACCGAGCTGGCCGCCGCGCAGCGCCCCGGCCAGCACGGGTTGGTCGCCCTCGACTGGCACAACGGCAACCGCTCGGTGCTGGTCGACCACGACCTCTCCGGGGTGATCGTCGGGCAGACCCTGGCCACCCGGCCGGAGGACCAGTACCGGGCCCTGATCGAGGCGACCGCCTTCGGCACCCGGACCATCGTCGCCGCCTTCGAGAACGCCGGCGTGCCGGTGACCGAGTTCATCGCCGCCGGTGGCCTGCTCAAGAACACCTTCCTGATGCAGGTCTACGCCGACGTGCTGCGCCGGCCGCTCTCGGTGATCGACTCCGACCAGGGGCCCGCGCTCGGCTCGGCGATCCACGCGGCGGTGGCCGCCGGGGCGTACCCGGACATCACCGCCGCGGCCAACGCGATGGGCAAGGTCCGGCGGGGCGTCTACCAGCCCGACCCGGCCAGCGCCGACGTGTACGACCGGCTCTACGCCGAGTACGAGCGACTGCACGACTACTTCGGCCGGGGCGGCAACGACGTACTGCACCGGCTGCACGCACTACGCGAGGAGGCGCGCCGATGACCAGCGGCGAACTCACCGGCACGGTCAGCGAGACGGTCGCCCGGATCCGTCAGGAGGTGTGCCGGCTGCACGAGCAGCTCACCCGCTGGGAGCTGGTCACCTGGACCAGCGGCAACGTCAGCGCCCGGGTGCCCGGCGCCGACCTGATGGTGATCAAGCCCAGCGGGGTGTCGTACGACGACCTCACCCCGGAGTCGATGGTGGTGACGACCCTGGACGGGGAGGTCGTGGACGGCAACCACTCGCCGTCCAGCGACACCGACGCGCACGCGTACGTCTACCGGCACATGCCGCAGGTCAACGGCGTCGTGCACACGCACAGCCCGTACGCCACCGCGTGGGCGGCCCGGGACGAGGCGATCCCCTGCGTGCTCACCGCCATGGCCGACGAGTTCGGCGGGGAGATCCCGGTCGGCCCGTTCGCGCTGATCGGCGGCGACGACATCGGCAAGGGGATCGTCGCCACCCTGGAGGGGCACCGCTCACCGGCGGTGCTGATGCGCAACCACGGTGTCTTCACCATCGGGGCCAGCGCCAAGGCGGCGGTGAAGGCGGCGGTGATGTGCGAGGACGTCGCGCGTACCGTGCACATCGCCCGGACCGGCGGCCCGCTGGTGCCGATCGAGCCCCGGCACATCGACGCCCTCTACGAGCGCTACCAGGGGGTCTACGGCCAGCGCTGACCTCCGGACCGCCGAGCGGGCGCCGCAGACCGGACGGGTCGACGCCGCAGGCGGGGCGGGTCGACGGCGCAGGCCGGGCGGGTCGACGGCGCAGGCCGGGCGGGTCGACGGCGGCAGGGCTGCGGGCTGGTGCGCCGGCCGCGCGGCTGGCATGCTCGCGCCAGAATGTTCTCACGGCGGGCGGGTCCGTGCCCGCCGTCCATCCGCGACCCCTGGTGGTGCCTGTTGACCGGATCCCGCCGCCCGCCCGCCGACCTGCCCGAGGCGGTCCCCCCGACGCCTGCCGCAGCGGGCGGGCCGGTGCCGCCGGCGCCGGGCGAGTGCCAGGTGTGGCGGCTGCCGATCGGTCCGGCGCACTGGGCCGGACCCGACGTGCTCGACGACGAGGAGCGGCAGCGGCACGCCCGGTTCCGGCGGGTCGCCGACCAGGAGCGCTACCAGGCCGCCCACGTCGGGGTACGGATGCTGCTCGGGCACTACCTCGGGGTACCGGCCGGGCAGCTCAGCTTCTCCCGGCACTGCCGGCACTGCGGCGCCGGGCACGGCAAGCCGGTGGTCGACCGGCCCGCCACCAAGCTCGACTTCTCGCTCACCCACTCCGGGGAGTGGGTGGCCGTGGCGGTGGCGGCCGACCCGGTCGGCCTGGACGTGCAGGAGTTGACCGACGGCACCGACGTGGCCGCGTTGAGCCGGAGCGTGCTGTCGCCGGCCGAGCTGCGCTGGTGGGAGGAGCAGCCGGCCGAGTCGGCCCGACGGGCGTTCTTCGGGTACTGGGCGCGCAAGGAGGCGCTGCTGAAGGCGACCGGACACGGCCTGGCCGTGCCGATGAACCGGATCACGCTGACGCCGCCGGACGAGCCGGCCCGGCTCGTCGACTGGGCCGCCGGGAACCCCCTCGACGGCCCGGTGCAACTGCACGACCTCGACGCCGGCCCGGACTACACCGCCGCCGTCGCGGTCCTCTCCAGCCTGCCGGTCCGGATCAGCCTGGCGGAGTTCCCGGCGACGCTGGCTCCCGGCCGTCCGATGCCCGAACCGGCCTGAACCCCGACCGGCCGGGCGGAGTGCGGCCGGGCGCCGCCCGCTCGCACTCTCAACGGCGGGTCGCGACGATCTCCAGCGTCAGCCGGATCAGCCGGCCCGTCATCCCCCGGGCCCTGGTCAGCCCGAAGGCGTACCGGTCGATGGTGGTGCCGGCCCGGGCGCTGAGTTCCGCCGTACCACCGGCCACCCGTTCGACGTCGAGCGTCACCGGCCGGGTGACGGTGCGTACCGTCAACTGCCCGTGCAGGGTCCCGCCGGCACCGGAGGGTACGAACCGCTCGCCCCGGAACCGCAGGTAGGGATGACCGGCCGCGTCCAGGTAGTCGGCCGAGCGGACGTGGGAGTCCCGGGGACCGAGCCCGCTGTCGAAGCTGTCCGCGAGCACCTCCGCCTCGGCCGTGGACTCCTCGACCGGGGTGGCCACCGTGATCGTGCCGCTGCCGATCCGGAAGGTGCCGCGTACCGGTAGCAGCCCGAAGACCGCCCGGGTGTCGAACCGGATCACCGACCGTTCCGGGTCGATGGTGTAGGTGCCGGTCGGCACGTCCTGCCCGGGATCGCTCCCCGGCTGTTCCGCTCTGTTGGTCACGGTCATGGCCGCTCCGTCTCCTCCGTCGCTGGACGACACCGGTCTCCGCGCACCGGTTCACCATAGGTCGACGCCGCCGCCCGGACCTCCGGCTCCGGCGTCCCCGGCCGCCGAACTCCCCGCCGAGCCGGAGCGGGCGGACCCGGGACCGGCCCGGGTAACGGCCGGGGTCAGGGTCAGGGTCAGGCCGGCGGACCCGCCTCGATCTGCCGGCGCAACCGGGCCAGCCAGTCACCGTCCGGGGTCTCCGGACCGACCACCAACCAGGTGACCCCGGCGGCGGCGTACTCGTCGACCGGCACCGCCGGATCGTGTGGCACCACGATCTCCCGGTCCGGCCCGACCGTGGCGCGTACCTCGGCGACCTGGGCCGGGGTCAGCCCGCCGACCGCGTCCCGGCCGAGCGCGAACACCCCGTCGTACCGGGCGGCCCGGTCCAGGGGACGCCGGTGCGGCCAGGTCGCGGCGACCCAGATCGGCGGCCGGGGCCGCTGCACCGTACCCGGCCCGAGCCGGGCCCGGACCCGGAAGAGCGGACCGTCGTGCGCCACCTCGTCGCCGCGCAGCAGCCCGTCCAGCACCACCAGCGCCTCGTCCAGCGCGGCCGCCCTGACCCGAGGGTCGGCCGATTCGCCGAATCCGGTGAAGTCGGTCTCCGGGACGCCGAGACCGACCCCGACCACGGCCCGGCCGGCGCTGAGCTGGTCGAGCGTGATCACCTCCTTGGCCACCTTCCACGGCCGTCGCCGGGCCAGCGGGGTGACCATCGCGCCGAGCCGGACCCGCCCGGTGGCGGCGCCGATCGCACCGAGCAGGACCCAGGGGTCGTGCATCGGCATGCCGTCGGCACCGAGGTGGTCCCAGAGGAAGAAGCCGTGCCAGCCCGTCCGGTCGGCCGCGACCGCGGCGTCGATCAGGTCGGCCGGCGATCCGGCCGGCGGGAGGGATATCGCGTACCGCATGCCAGCATGTCTACCGGCCCCGGTCGATCCTGTCTGTCCCGTCCCGCCCGCTCATCAGGGATCGGGGTAGCCCGCGCCGGTCGACCGCCCGGAGTGTCGGTCCGGCTCCCGCGCCGACCTGCCGGTGTTCAGAGACCGAAGACGTCCTCCTCGGCGCCCTGCCGGACACCGTCGACGAAGCCACGGAACGCCGGATCGTCCCGGTCGGCGGTCACGCTCGTCACCTGTTCCCCGGTCGCCTCGGCGACCGCGTCGACCAGCGGGGGATAGGTGAGGTCGACCTCGGCGAGTTCGTCGTCGTCGGCCTCGGCGAGGTTGATCACGTCCTGGAGCTGGTCTGCGTCGGTCTCCGGATCGCCGGCCCAGGTCTCGCCGAGGTTGAAGCACTCGTCGTACAGCGCGCGCTGGTCCTCGGTCCAGTCGTCATCGTAGTTCCTCACGCCGTACTCCCTTCCCCGCCGACCATCTGAGCATGCCCCGAGAGATGCGGGAGGGTCGCCTGTTATCGCTATTTGCCCGTCGGACCGCGCTGGGGGCGCTGGCGGGATTACCCGCGATCGGCCTGGGTAACCATCTCGGTCCGGATGCCCGCGCGGGCGGCGCCGAGCGAGGCGACCGGGCCGGTCGACTCCCGGACGACGAGCCGGCAGGGCTGCCGGATCACCCCGGCGGCCCGTTCGCCGTCGAGCGCGGCGAAGAGCTGCTTGACCGCGGTCGCGCCGAGCTGTTGCAGGTTGAGGTCCACGGTGGTCAGTGGCGGCCGGCAGTCGGCGGCGAAGACCTCCCAGTTGTCGTAGCCGACGATCGCGACGTCGTCCGGGATCCGCCGGCCGAGGTCGAGCAGGGTCTCGGCGACCCCGGTGGCGATCTGGTCGTTGCCGCAGAAGACGGCGTCGATCTCCGGATCGGCGGTGAGCAGCATCCGGCCGGCGTGCCGGCCCCAGCGCTGGGACCATTCGCCGTACAGCGGGTCGCCGCCGGCCAGCGGCAGCCCGGCCTCGGCCAGTACCGAGTGCAGGCCGGTCACCCGGTCACGGGCGGCGCGGTAGGTCTCCGGGCCGGTGATGTGCCCGATCCGGCGCCGGCCGAGCGCGACCAGGTGCTCGACGGCCAGCCGCGCGCCACCGGCGTCGTCGGCGAGCACCGAGAGGTCGTTCGGGTCGTCGGACTCGCCGTAGACGTAGACGACCGGGACCGGGATGTCCCGGGTCAGCGAGGGGCGGATGTCGTTCGAGTCGCCCAGGATGATGAAGCCGTCCACCTGGCGGGCCAGCAGCGTACGGATGTAGTGCCGGCGCCGGATGACGTCCCCACGGGCATCGCAGAGCAGTACGCACATCTGCTCGTTGCCGAGCGCGTTCTCGATGCCGAGCAGCACCGGGAAGGCGAAGCGTTCGCCGAGTTCGTCGGTGAGCAGCCCGATCGTCCGGGTACGCCCCGAGATCAGTCCCTTGGCCAGGGCGTTGGGGTGGAAGGAGAGTTCCTCGGCCGCCTCCAGGACCCGGCGACGGGTGGCCGGCGCAACCTCGTCCCGCGCGTTCAGCGCCTTGGAGGCGGTGGCCACCGAGACCCCGGCCCGCCGTGCCACGTCGGTCAGGGTCACTGATTGAGAGCGTTGTCTGACCACCGAAATCCTTTCGGACCGTCTTTCGAGAAGGCCGAGCCACCGAGATTCTAGTCTAGGCCGACTACGCCGTAATTTGCCCCTTCGCGGGGAACGGTGGGTACTCGCACAACCCGGTCGCTATCCTCCGAAAAGGTTTTCGGAATCCCGGTCTGCGTCGGCTGCGCCACCGCACCCGGGAACGAGCCGGGTTCCGGGCACGATAGCCGGGCGCCTGCCCGCCCGAACGCGGATCTGCGGGCGCGGCCGCGCCGCTTGGGTATGGACGCCAAGAACCGAGCGGTGCCCGGCGAGCGGGGTGTGCGGCGTCGGGGCCCGGCGGCTCAGCTCGCCGCGGCCGCCTGCTGGTTCCACATCGTGATCACCACGCCGACCACGAAGACCTGCACCGGCAACGGCAGCCCGGGCAGGTCGGCGGCGACGTCGCCGCGCCAGAAGCTGATCCGCTTCACCGAGCCGACCCGACGCCCGCCAGCGTGCAGTTCCTGCTCGGTGCCGAAGAGCGAGGCGCGCTGGAAGTGGTACGTCTGCCCGGCGGCCTCGACCGTCCACCGCTTGCGGCCGACCCGGTCCGCCGAGGCGACGGCCCCGCCCGCCCCGTCGAGCAGGGTGTAGCGGGTTCCCCAGGCGTTGCCGCGTACCTGGTATCGCTGGCCGTCCAGCTCGAAGTCGCCGCCGCTGCGCCAGAAGGCGTCGTCCCAGGTCGTCACGACCCGGTCCCGGACGCTGATCTCGTAGCGGCTGCGCCACGCGCTCACCCTGCGGGCCTTCAACACCCCGCCAGGTTAACCGGGCTCGGCAAGGCGGCCCCGCCGGGTGCACCGGGGGGCGGCCATGGCGCGGGGAGAGCGTCGGACGGGGCTGGCTGGAAGAATCTGACCATGATCCGGATCCGACCCGCCGGTGTGGACGACGGGGTCGCGCTCGCCGAGGCGTACGTGGCCAACCGGCAATTCCTGGCCCCCTGGGAACCCGTACGCCCGGAGAGCTTCTTCACTCCCGCCGGACAGCGTGCCCGGCTCCGACAGGCGACCCTGGAACGGGAGAACGGCACCGGCTACGGCTGCGTGATCGAACTCGACGGGCAGATCTGCGGCACCGTCACGCTCTCGGCGATCCTGCGCGGGCCGGCCCAGTCGGCGAACCTCGGCTACTGGGTCGCCGAGTCCGTCAACGGGCGCGGCGTCGCGACCCGGGCGGTGGGCCTGATCCTCGACGTCGCCTTCGGTGAACTGGACCTGCACCAGGTGATGGCCGGCACCCTGCTGCACAACACGGGGTCACAGCGGGTACTCGGGCGCAACGGGTTCGACCGGATCGGCGTCGCCCGGGAATACGTCGAGATCGCGGGGCGGTGGCAGGACCACATCCTCTTCCAACGCCTGTCCGACCGCTGACCGCCCGGGGGCGTACCCCGGGCACCGCGCCGGACCGGCCAGGTCGGCCGGCTGGACCCTCCCTCGGTGGGAGGGTTCAAGATGTGGCGGTGACCAGGGAACTCCTGCCGATCGGCGCGTTCGCCCGGCTGTGCCGACTCAGCGTCAAGCAGTTGCGCCACTACGACGAGGTGGGCCTGCTGCGGCCGGCGAGCGTCGATCCGGCCACCGGCTACCGCTACTACCGGCGGAACCAGGTGCGGGACGCGATGGTGATCGCCCTGCTGCGCGGCCTCGACGTCCCACTCGCGGCGATCACCCGGGTGCTCACCGGCGACGACGAGGCGCGGGCCGCCGTGTTGCGGACCGAACGGAGCCGGCTGGCGGAGCGGATCGCCGCACAGCAACGCAGCTGGCAGCTCCTGGACCGGCTGCTCACCGGTGACCTGCTCACCGACGGGCTGCTCCGGCACGAGGTGACCATGGCGCACGAGACCGCCCGCCGGCTGCTGGTCCGCCGCGCGGTCTGCGCACCGGAGGAGATCGGCGCGACGCTCGGCGGCGAGATCGGCCCACTGATGGCCGGGATGGCGGGCCTCGACTGGAGACCGCCGGTCTGGGGCCTCTTCCCGGTCGACCTGGGCAGCCAGCTCCGGGTCGCGGTGGGGGTGCAGAGCGACGTACCCGCCGACGCCGTGCCGGGGACGGCCGTCGAGGAGCTGCCGCCGGGTCCGGTGGTGGCGGCGGTGCACGTCGGACCGTACGAACACCTGACGTTGACGTACCAGGCGGTCTTCGCCTGGATCCACGAGCGCGGGCTGCGCCCGTGCGGCCAGGTGCGGGAGGCGTACCTGGCCGACCCGGTGACGACCGAGCCGGCCCAACTGGTGACCCGGGTGGTCGTGCCGATCGAGGACGAGGAGCCGAGCTGAGATGACCACCACGCCGACCAGGACCGATCTGAAGAAGGTGCATTCCCGGCTCTACGCGGCGGGTGCCGCCCCGGCCCTGGTGGAGGTACCGGAGTTGCCCTATCTGGCGATCGACGGTGTCGGGGACCCGGACGGCTCCGGGTACCAGGAGGCGGTGCGGGCGCTGTACACGGTCGCGTACGGACTGCGCTCCCGGCTGCGCCGGGCCGACGTGCTGGATTACTCCGTCGCACCGCTGGAGGGGCTGTGGTGGGGGTCGCAGGAGTGGGACCCGACCCGCCAGGACCGGTCGACCTGGAACTGGACGATGCTGATCCTCCAGCCGTCGCAGGCGGCGCAGCCGGATCTGGTCGCGGAGGTGCTCACGGAGACGGCCCGGAAGAAGCCCGGGGTGCCTGTGGACCGGGTCGAGCTGCGCCGGTTGACGGAGGGAACGAGCGCGCAGCTGCTGCACATCGGACCGTACAGCGAGGAGCGGCCGACCCGGGACCGGCTGATGGCTTTCCTCGACGAGTCCGGGTACCGGATCTCGGGGCACCACCACGAGATCTACCTGTCGAATCCGGCCCGGACGGCCGCGCCGAGGCTGAGGACGATCCTCCGCTATCCGGTGACCCTGCGCTGAGACGGTCCCGCCCCGGCGGGCGCCCGCTCGCGGCGGCCGGGATCCGTTCCGTGCACGGCGGTTCGGTCGTCCCCCACACCTCGCGGAGCAGCGGTCCGTGCCCGGCGCGGAGGCTCAGGGCATCGCACGAGCCTCGTGCAGCAGCCGGAGCTGGCCGAGTTCGGCGACGTTCTTCATCAGCTCCGCGTTGACCCAGGCGACCATGTGCGCGACGGTGTGCGCCGGGTCGCCCTGCCACGGGAACGGGGCGGTCTCGTCGAGGTCCGCCTCGGTGAGCCCGTCGAGCACCGACAGCCACTCGGTACGCAGGGCGCGCAGCCAGGCGATGGTCGCCGCGAGGTCGCCGGGCCAGTACACCTCGGTGCGGTCCGGCGGGGTGCGTCCCCGGGCGTGGTCGACGGTCGCGCTCCACCACCAGCCGAGGTGCCAGCTGAGCCAGCCGACGGTGGGAACCGGGACCGGATCCGGCTCGGTCTCCGACCAGTCCGGCAGCCATCGGCCCGCGTCGTCGGGGCGTACGGTCCAGGAGAGCGCGGCCGGCTCCCACAGCAGGTGGGCGGGCTCCAGCCGCTCCAGGTGGTATTCGAGCAGCGACCAGGTCAGGTCGAACTGCCATCGCAGCAGCTCAGCACGGGATGCGGACACCGGGCGATCTTCGCATCGCAGCCGTGGCGGGGCGAGCGGTTATCCACGGATCAGAGGCTCCGATCCGATCCGGCGCCCGCGCCGAAGTTCGGACCGACACCCCGGGCGGGAGCCGGCCGGGGGACCGGCAGAGGGTAGTATCGATGTCTGAGCCGTCGTCCGCCGTACGCTGCTGCGCACTGGCGCGCGGAGCGTGGTCACGGTCGCGCCCGGGGCGGCGGTGGGTGCTCCGACGGCTGACGCCGCGCCCGCCACTCCGCCCCGGATGCCGTCCGGGACAGCGCCGGACGGCCCGGCCACTCTTTCCCGACCAGGGTGTCAGCGATGACGCCGCGACGACGTTGCGCACCGGGCGGCAGCCGGCTGCCGCGCACCCCGTCCGCCTGCCCCATCCCACTATCCACCGAGGACGATTCCGAATGTCACGAGTCGGCGCTGCAACCCGGTCGGGTCAAGGTCTCCGCCAGCCGTCCGTGGGGTGGCCGGGCTGACTGGCGTACCCGTGCCACGCCCGGTACGGCGGCGGCCGGGGTCGAGCCAGGCGATCGTCGAGACGGTGCAGTACCGGACGGGGGTACGGTGACGGATCCGGACCGCCTTGTGGGGCGCGACCAGGAGCTGGGATTGTTGACCGCTGCCGTGGGCGAGCTGGCGCGCGGGCGGGGTTCGGCGGTCTGGGTCGAGGGCGAGCCGGGCGTCGGCAAGTCCGCGCTCGTCGAGGCGGGCATCGCCGCGGCCCGTGGCCTCGGTTGCGAGGTGTTGTGGGGTACGGCCGACCACCTGTCGCAGCGCTCCCCGCTCGGGGTGATGGCGAGCTGCCTGGGCGTCCGGGCGCGGTCGCCCGACCGGCGGCGCGCCGAGATCGCCGAATTCCTGCTCAGGCGCGGTCCCCGGCTCGTCCGCGACTTCGACGTGGTCTACGCGGCGGCGGCCGAGATGCTGGTCGCGTTGGTGGACGAGCTCTGTACGGCCGCACCCACCGTGCTCGTGATCGACGATCTCCAGTGGGCCGATCCGGCGTCGGTGACGGTCTGGCAGCGCCTCTGCCTGGCCGTCGAGCAGATGCCGCTGATGCTGGTGGGGGTCTGTGGTCCGGTGCTGCGCCGGCCCGAGGTGGTCAACGTCCGTACCGTGGTCAGCCGGCGCGACCATACCGTGATCACACTCGCACCGCTCACCGAGACCGACACGACCACCCTGGTGGCGACGCTGGTCGGAGGCTGGCCGGGCCCCAACCTCGCCCGCTGGGTGGCCGCCGCGATGGGCAACCCGCTGCACCTGCGGGAGTTGGTCGAGGCGCTGCTGCGGGAGCGGATGATCCGGGTACGCGGCGACGTCGCCGACCTGCCCGACGACGAGGCCGACCGGGTCCCGGTGTCCCTGGCCGACGCGCTGAGTGGCCGGTTGAGCTTCGTACCCGACCTGGCGGTGCACGCGCTCGACACCGCCGCGATGCTCGGGCACGAGTTCGCCGTGACCGAGCTTGCCACGCTGGTGCGGGAACCGGTGTCGGTGCTGTCGGACGGGCTGAAGGACGCCGTCGCGGCCGGGATCCTGGTGCGCTCGGGATCGCGGATGGCGTTCCGGCATCCGCTGATCCGGCAGGCGCTCTACGAACGCATGCCGGTGCCGGTACGCGCGGCTCTGCACCTCGACGCGGCCCGCGTGCTCGCGGACGCGGACGGTGATCCGCTGACGGTCGCGCAGCAACTGCTCGCGGCGGATCAGCTCGGTGACCGGTGGGTCCGCGGCTGGTTGGTGGCGACGGCGCCGGTGGTGGCGGCACGCGCTCCCGATGTCGCGGCGACGCTCCTGCGACGGGAGCTCGGCAGGCCGTCGGCGGCGGCCGGGGACCAGGCGCCGGTACTCGCCGCGCTGGCCCGGATCCTGCTCGGGATGGGCCGCCACTCCGAGGCCGCGTCGCACGCCCGGCGGGCGATCGCGGTGTTGACCGGGCCGGAGGACCGGGGCGAGATGTACTGGGTGCTCACCCGGGCGCTGATCGGTGGCGGCCGTACGGACGAGGCCCTCGACGCGCTGCGGGACGTCTTCGGGCAGCCGGGGCAGCTCGGGTCCTGGCACCCCCGGCTGCTGGCGTCCTCGGCGATGGCGCTGCGCGCCAGCCGGGGTGACCTGGTGGCGGCCGACGCCGCCGCCGTCGAGGCGCTGCACGCGGCCGAACTCTCCGGCGACGCGTACGCCATCGGGTACGCCCTGACGGATCTGTGGCTGACCGAGTCGGTCCGGCGGCGGCACCGCTCCGCGCTGGAGCGGGTGGACCGGGCGCTGCGGGTGCTCGGCGACGAACCGGACCATGCCGACGTGCGGATGTTCGCGCTGCATGCCCGGGTGTTCACCTTGCAGAACCTCTGCCGGTGGGCGGACGCCGAGGCGGCGGAGCGGCAGACCCGCCAGGTCGCCCGGGAGCCGGGCAACGCGATGGGTTCGGCGACCGGGGTGACGGCCGCGGTCCTGCTGTACTGGACCGGGCGGTGGGACGACGCGATCGCCGAGCTGCACTCGGTCGACGAGGACGGGCCCGGGATCACGTACGCCGGGCTGCGCGAGCGGGGGCCCACGGTGCTGCGGCACGGGGTGGCCGCCCTGCTCGCCGTCCGGCGGGAGAACCCGACCGCCGCCTCCGAACATTTCGCGGCCGGTTCGGCGTTCCCGGTGGAGACCCTTGCGGACCGGGAGAATCGGGATTTCCTGCTGGCCGCTCAGGCGTTGGCCGCCGAGCGGGACGGCGCGCTCCGGCTGGCCGTGTCGACGTTCGGCGAGATCCTGGACCGGCGTCCGGGCGAGATGACGCTGATCCACCAGTGGCTGCCGGACCTGGTACGCGTCGCGCTCGCCGCCGGGGACCGCGCTGCCGCCCGGGGTGCGGTGGAGGCGAGCCGGCGCGAGGCCGCCGCCGAGGCGGAGCCGTGGCGGGCGCAGGCCGCCCGGCTGCGCTGCGAGGGACTCTTCGGCGACGATCCGGCCCTGGTGCGGGCGGCGGTGGCCCACTACCGCGCGGTTGGTCCGGCCGTCGATCTGGCGGGCGCGCTGGAGGATCTCGCGGTGCTGCTCGCCGGGCGGGACACCGCCGCCTGCCGTGCCGCGCTGAACGAGGCGGTGGAGCTCTACGCCGGGTTCGGCGCGACCTGGGACATCCGCCGCACCGACGCCCGGCTGCGGCGGCGGGGGATCCGGCGGGGCGTCCACGGCACCCGGACGTCCCGCGCCGTCAGCGGTTGGCCGGCGTTGACCGACACCGAGCGCCGAGTCGCCCTGCTGATCGCCGAGGGCCGGTCGACGCCGGACATCGCGTCGACCATGTTCCTGTCCCGGCGTACGGTGCAGACGCACGTCTCCCGGGTACTGGCCAAGCTGGAGCTGCACAGTCGGGTGGAGATCGCCCGGGAAGTCAACACATTGACAAACATCGATAGGTGAAGCCGCGTCAGTTGCCTGATGTCCGCCGCCGGGAGGCCGGGGACGCTGTGGCGATGACGTTAGCTGCCCGGGTACCCCGAAGATCTCTGATCCTGCTCTCCGTCCTCACCCTGCTGGCCGTCTCCGGAGCCGTCGGCCCGGCCCGGCCCGCCGCAGCCGCCACGACGATCCCCTCCACCGCCGCCGAACGCGCCGAACTCGCCCAGTGGTGGGCGCCGGTGCACTTCCAGGACGTCGACACCAGCGGCGAGACCTCGTTCGGCGGCGAGTCCGACTACATCACGTCGTACGACTTCGACGGCGACCTCAACGGCCGCAACAACTGGGAGAACGCCAGCGAGTACCCGTTGGCGGCCCACGTCTACTACTCCGTGGTCCAGACCCGGAGCTTCTCCTACCTGATCTACATGTTCTTCCACCCCCGCGACTGGGCGGACGCCGCGCTCGACGACTACGAGGAGGACGCGACCGAGCACGAGAACGACGCCGAGGGCGCCCTCGTCGTCGTGGCCAACGACGGCTCCGCGCACGGCACGCTCAAGGCCGTCGTCACGGTGTCGCACAGCGACTTCTACTCCTGGGTACCCGAGGGCAGCGACTTCGCCAGCGGCGACGAGGACGTCGACGGGGTGATCGCGACCAGGGGCAGCCCGCACGACGACGGTCACCAGCGCCCGTGGACGGCCCAGCAGGCCGGCACCCACGCCGCGTGGGCCATGGGAGCCACCCGGAAGCCCTCCCCGGACCTCGGAGACCAGTTCCGCAACGGCGACGGCATCCTCTACCACCCCGGCACCACCGCCGAGGTGCCCGACGGGCCCAACGACCGGGACGTGCAGTACACCCTGATCGACATCTTCGCGCAGAACGGCATGTGGGCCAACCGCAACCTGACGACGTTGTTCGCCACGTCGAACAATTTCGCCGGTGACGACGGCGGCAACCCGTACGGCGCCATCTGCGGCGAGGGCGGGGTGGCCGGACCGGCGGACGGCGACTGCCCCACCGACGCCGCCAACCCGGCGTGGGCCTGGGACGACTCCGACGACCTCCCGGGCCGGGGGTACCTGGCCACCAACCCCGCCGAACTCGTGCACAACTATTTCGACTGGCCGGGCAAGCCCGACTCCGCCGACCTCGGCTACACCTGGAACGCGTACAACGACGTCACCCCGGCCGACCCCGTGCGCAACGGCGGGGTGGGCGACCCGATGGAGCAGCACCCCGGTGGCGACGACGGCGGTACCAAGCCGGCGACCGGTGCCCACCACACGTGCCGCCCGGACGGGATGACGCCGACCGCCGGCGTGACCGCGCCGTACTGCCACGTCTACCAGAGCGACGGCCGGGAGTGGCTCGGCCAGGGCCGGTCCCGACGGGTGATCGGCTACTTCAACGGTGGCCGCACCGGCGCCGACGGGACGCCGTACTACCTGGTCAAGAACATCCCGTGGTCGAAGGTGACGCACCTCAACTACGCCTTCGCGCACATCGAGAACAACCGGATCTCGGTCGGGCAGGCCGGTCCGGGTAACCCGGCGATCGGGATGACCTGGCCCGGGACGCGCGGTGCCGAGATGGCTCCCGACCTGCCGTACCAGGGGCACTTCAACCTGCTGACCAAGTACAAGCGGCTGCATCCACGGGTGAAGACGCTGATCTCGGTCGGCGGCTGGGCCGAGTCACGCGGCTTCTACACGATGACCACCAACGCCGACGGCACGGTCAACCAGGGCGGGATCAACACCTTCGCGGACTCAGCGGTCGACTTCCTGCGCCGCTACGGCTTCGACGGGGTGGACATCGACTACGAGTACCCGACCGTGCTGGACCAGACCGGCAACCCCGACGACTGGGACACGGCGCGGTCCCGCCGCCCCGGACTGCCGGCCAGCTACACCGCGCTGATGAAGACGCTGCGCGAGAAGCTGGACCGGGCCGCCGCCACGGACGGCAGGTACTACCTGCTGACGTCCGCCTCCTCCGCCTCCGGCTACCTGGTACGCGGCATGGCGAACCAGCAGGCGCTGCGGTACCAGGACTTCACCAACCTGATGTCGTACGACTTCCACGGCACCTGGAACGACGTGGTCGGCCCCAACGCCCCGCTCTACGACGACGGCAAGGACGCGGAGCTGAAGGAGCTCTACGAGACACCGGAGTACGACGGCCTCGGCTACTTCAACACCGACTGGGCGTTCCACTACCTGCGCGGCGCGATGCAGGCGGGACGGATCAACATCGGCATCCCGTACTACACCCGGGGCTGGCGGGGCGTCACCGGCGGCCAGTCGGGGCTGTGGGGGACGTCGAAGGGTACCGACTGTGCCCCCGGCACCGGCCTCGTCCGGCCGTGCGGCAACGGTGCCGTCGGCATCGACAACATCTGGCACGACAAGACCGCCGAGGGGGAGGAACTGGGTGCCGGCGTCAGCCCGATGTGGCACGCCAAGAACCTGGAGAAGAACGTCATGCCCGGGTACGCGAACAGCGTCGGCCTGACCCCGGACGACGACCCCTCCGACGAGATCAGCGGAGAGTACGTCCGGCGCTGGGACGACACCACGAAGACGTCCTGGCTCTGGAACGACAGCAAGGACGTCTTCCTCTCCACGATGGACACCGAGGGCCTGGACGAGGTCGCCGACTACGTGATCGACAAGGGCGCCGGTGGCGTGATGATGTGGGAGCTGGGCGGCGACTACGACTGCCCGGCGCGGGTCACCGGCCAGGATCCCTGCCGGATGGGCTACACGATGACCAACAGGCTGCACGAGCGGCTGGCCGGGGTGGGCGCCTACGGGGCCAGCCGTAACACGGGCAGCTCCGTGACGATGCCGTCGGCGGCGATCGACGTCCACGTGGAGCTGGTGGAGTACGGCTCCACGGCCACGGAGCTGTGGCCGATGCAGCCCAAGCTCCGGATCACCAACAACACCGCCGGCACGCTCGGCGGCGGCAAGGACGTCGAACTCCGCTTCGACCTGCCCACCTCCACCCCGCCGCTGGTCAAGGACGGCAACTGGCAGACCGGACAGCAGGGCGGCAAGTGGCAGGTGGAGCCGGGACACACCGGCCCGAACGCCGGCGGCGGCCTGAGCGGCGACTTCCACCGGGTCGGCCTCAAGCTGGACTACTGCCAGATCATCCCGCCGGGAAAGAGCCTGGACATTCCGATCATCTACTACCTCCCGGCCACCGGACCCGTGAACACCACGCTGAGGGTGGGCGACCAGCGGTTCGCGCTCCTTTCCGAACACAACCGGGGATCGTCGCAGACGGCCCCACCGGCGGGCGGCTGCTCCGCACCGGCCTGGGACGCGAGCAAGGTCTACAACCCGGCGACCCAGCCGGTCGAACAGATCACCGTGAAGTACGGCGGCAAGGTCTGGCAAGCCAAGTGGTGGACCCAGGGCAACATTCCGGGTACCGGACCGGACCCCGACCATGAGCCGTGGCGGCTGATCGGGCCGGCGAGCTGAGCCAGCGGAGACCGGGGCGTCCCCAGGTCGCGACAGCGACGTGCGGGGCGCCCCGATTCGCGGCGCGGTTGCGCGCTTCCGACCGGAGGGGCCGGCTCTCAGCCCCGTCGTCCGACGATCTCGGCCACCTCGCCCGGCCTGGACAGGAACGGCGCGTGTGCGGAGTCCAGCGTCACGACGGAGGTCGGATTCTCCGGGAAGGCGGCATCGGCCTCCGCGACGAGTACCCGCTGGAGTGCCGGGCGGATCGCCATGTCCCGGGCGCAGACGACGTAGGTGCGGGGGAGGGAGCCCCAACCGTCCCGGGTCAGCCGGGTGGTGCCGCGCATCATGCTGACCGGGGCGTCCGGGGTGAGCAGGCCCAGGGCGGCGTCGGCGACGACCGGGGCGACGTCGCCGTAGAACGCGTCGCGAAGCTGCTGACGATAGCCGGGGTCGTTCGAGGCGAGGTCGAGCCGCAGCGCCCCGATCACCCCCGGATCGCCCCGAAGGGCGGGCAGCACCAGCGCGCCCGCGTTCTCCGGCAGCGCGAAGTACCCCTCGGCCGCCCGGTCCGAGCCGGGCATGATGGCGGCGAGGTAGACGGCGTGCGCCACCAGTTCGGGAACCTGCTGCGCCGCCCGGGTCAGGACGGGGCCGCCCATGCTGTGCGCCACCACCGTGACCGGGCCGCCACGGCCCAGCCATTCGATCTGCGAGACCAGCAGCTCGGCCGCTCGGTCGAGGTCCACCTCCGCCACCGGCGAAACCTCGGTGGCCAGCGCGGCCGGGTCGAACGGACGCACGGTCAGGCACTCGGGTCGACGGGCGCGCAGCCCGTGCCCGGCCATGTCGACCGCCAGGGTCGGGCGGCCGTACGGCACGAGCTGGGCGATGACCTCCGTCCAGCACCAGGCACCGTGCCAGGAGCCGTGCAGCAACAGGATCGGGGTCGACCCGGGCCGTGCGGTGGTCACACCGATTCTCCTGCCGGTCGGGCGCCGGTTTCCGCACACCTCTTCAGCGCGCTCAGCCAGTCGCGCAGCGAGGCCTCCAGCGCGGTGCGCAGGTTGGTCGGATCGACCCGGACGGGCTCGCCGTCCCAGGACTCCTCGGTCCGGACAAGGACGCCCTCGGGCTGCGGGCTGAACGTCCACACGTGCAGGCCGTCGATGCCGCGTGTCCGGCCACCCCAGGCGATGCGCCGCTGCGGCACGAGTTCACCTATCGTGGACGTGATCTCCAAGCCTGCGGTGCACCAGTCGAAGGTGGCGCCGACCCGCAGCGGCCCGCGCAGGTTCGCCCGCTCGATGTGCGGGTTCCACTCCGGCCAACGGTCGATGTCGGTGTGCAGGTTCCACACCGTGCCGGGCGCGGCGCGGGTGAAGACCTCCAGTTCGACGACCACCGGGGCGTTGCGGTTGACGTCCATCGCCATACGCACAGCGTTCCGGGCCGACCGACGGCAGACATCCGGCAACTGACGCGTCTTCATCCATCGAAATCGGGCTATGTCCGGAGGCCGGCCTTCCGGCGCCTCCGGCGCTCCTCGGCGCTCCGGTCGCGACGGGGGCGGTGCTACGATCGCCGGTACAGGTCATGAGCGCCAGCGCCAAGCCCCGGCTCGCTGGCCGGCAACCCTCCGTTCGCGGGCGGGGTGCTCCGGGTGAGGACCAGGCTCGGCACGAGCGATGCCGAGCAAGCCGCGAAGCAGGAGGTCCCGGTGTCGTCGATCCCTTCCTTCGACCAGGACACGGCACCCGAACAGCACCCCACGCCAACCGGCCGGGTACTACTGCGCCTCGCCGGCGCCGACGACGCCGAGCAGATCGCCCGACTGCACGCCGAGAGTTGGCGCCGGCACTACCGTGGCGCCTACGCCGACTCCTTCCTCGACGGTGACGTCGCCGCTGACCGGCACTCGGTCTGGTCGGCCCGCCTGGCTGCCCCGACCAACAGCCGGACCGTGGTGGCCGAAGAGGAGGGCCGACTCGTCGGCTTCGTCCACGTCGTGTTCGACCACGACCCCCGGTGGGGCAGCCTGGTCGACAATCTGCACGTCGTGCACGGCCACCAGCGGACCGGTGTCGGCAGCAGGCTCCTGGCCCGCGCCGCCCGAGCCGTCCTGGAACACGCGACGGCGGAACGGATGTACCTCTGGGTGCTGGAGCAGAACACGGCGGCGCAGCGCTTCTACCGCGCCTGCGGAGCCCGCAGCGTCGAGACGGCGACGGCGTCACCGCCCGGCGGAGACCCGTCCCGACTCAACGGTGCTCCCCGCAAGTTCCGGATGGCCTGGCCGGACGTCACGGAGCCGAGTGGCCTCGACACCCGACGCCGAGACGACGGGTAGCGCAGCACGCTCTCGGCGCCGGAACCCGCTCCTGGCGCCCCCCGGTCAAGGCAGCGCCCTCGCCGGGTTCGCCGTCCCACCGCGTGTGGTGGACGCGATCCTGAGCAGGCAGGCGAGATCCGGGATCGTCCGGACCTGCCGGGAGATGACCTGCCGGCCGGCCCGGTTCCAGATGCGCAGCCGCACCCGCCCCCGCTCCACCCGTGCGACGTCCGACCAGGCCACGAATCGCCGGCCGTCGCGCACTCCTGCGGCGCTGAGGGTGATCGGGCCGAAGACACTGGTGCCGGTCTCGGCGATCTCCGCGGTCCGGCGCGGGTAGGTCGTCTCGGTCACGGCCCGCTCCACGGCCCCGGCGAGCCGGCCGAGGCCCGCGTACGGGGGCCTGGCCAGGTTCAACGTCGTGCCGTCGGTCAGCTCCAGTACGCAGCGCGGGAACTCCTCCACCGGGCCGAGCTGGTAGATCCGGGTGGTCCAGACCCGGACGTGCGCGACCTCGGCCCAGCGGAGCAGGCGGGTCACGGTGGTCGTCCCGGTGGTGGTGAGCAGGCCACCGGTGCAGAGGTACAGGTGACAGCGGGACCTGCGCCAGGCGGGTACGGCGAACAGCACCCCGAGCCCACCGGCCCCGGCACCGATCGCCCGCCCGACCTCGTCGCCGAAAACCAACCCGGACACCCCGAGTACGCCGCAGGTGACGGCGAAACTCAGCTCCATCGCCACCGCCTGTCGATAGCGCTCGACCACCTCACCGAGGCCGGTCTCCGCGACGATCTCCGTGATCTCGGGCGGGCAGTTCCGCATCCGACGCTCACCTCCCGGACGATCCTGCGACGTATCGGTTCCCATCGTCGTCCGGGCGGTCAACGGGTCGCCGGCTGGAACGGCCGGGACCGGTGGCGGCGCGGGGTGCGCCACCACCACCAGCACCACTCGATGCGACGATCAGGTCCAGCTCGGTCGCCGGCGCTGCCCGCCACCGGCCAACGCTAACGACACGACGGCAGGGCCACGCCGAACGCCCCCGACAGAGCCTCCACTCGACCCTCCGGCCGTACCCGCGACCCTGACCGGCAAAGAGATCCGGCTACCGCACGTCGATCCGTACCGCTTCCGCGTCTGGATTGGCGGCGAGGAACGCGACCGTCTCGTCCTGGATCGCGAACAGTTCGCGCAGCGGGGCCGGCCGACGTGCGGTGGCGGCGAGGTCCTCCTGCGCCTCGCTGGACCACAGGAACGGGTAGACCGCCAACCCGTGTGACGCCGGCAGTTGCTCGACCTCGGCGCGCCATCCGGGCCAGCGCTGCGACTCGTAGAACTCGGCCGTCCCGCCGGCTGCGATCCAGGACAGCCAGGCGCCGTGCCCGCAGCCGAGCTCCTCCCACTCCAGGCTGTCGGGCGCGAAGTAGCAGACCTCGCCGGGCTCGCCCGGGCGGCCGATCGCGGCCGGACCGGCGCCGCTGACCTCGAACCGGCCGCCGAGCACGTCGTGGCCGACCAGCAGGGCCGCGGGCGGTTGGCCGTCACCGGGTAGGCCGTTGGCCTCGGCCAACGAGGGCAGACCCCGCTCGGGGCTGCCGCCGCCGAGCACCCGCAGCCAGCCGCCGTCGACCAACAGGCCGCCGGTGTGCAGCGCCAGGGCGCCCAGACGGGACCGGGCGGTGACCTGGAGCCGGTGCAGGCAATCCCGACCGGCCTCCGGATCGACCGGAAGGACTTCGACAGCCGGGCCGAGCGCGGCCAGCTCCGCTTCGAGTACCGGCCATGCCGGGTCCGGAGTGTGGATCAGGTCGTCAACGGGCCGCATCGCGCCATTATGGGTCACCCCCCGAAAGGAGGCGGTGCGGCGCGGACGGCGACGGGGCAGGGCGCGCGGCGACCGGGCGCAGGTGGGCGCGTCAGGTCAGGTGATCGAGGGCGCTGTCCGCCGAAGTACGGTCACCCGGTGACCGCGTACGACATCGCCGCCGGACTGCCCGGCATCGACCGGCTGCGGCAGCGCTGCAAGGCACTGGCCGTGCTCGACCGCATCATCGACGACGGGGACGGCTACTACGCCTACACCTCGGCCTGGGGTGCGGACGAGGCGGCGCTGATGAGCAACGGCAGCGGCGACGAGTGGGCCGTGGTGTTCACCGCCGACGGCGCGTTCATCCGGGTCTTCGATCACGAGTCGGCGATGTCGCCCTACGGCGGTCCGGACCACGAGCTGTGGCCGGGCCTGCTCGACGGTCTCCCCGTGGTGTTTCGTCCGCTGGTGGAGGAGCCCGCCTTCGGCGACGAGGCCGGGCGGTTCGTCGCCACCGCGGTGCTGTGGCGGTTGGTTGGCGACGACCGCTGGCACGCCGGTGAAGGCATCACCTTCCCGCCACCGAGCGGGTTCGACGATGATGGCGGGCCGGACGGGTCCGGGATGCTCGAGATCCTGCTCGACGACATCGTCGACCGGTTCGTCGAGTTCGCCGCCGACTACTACGAGATCGAGCCGGACCGGGCGGCGGTGGAGCACGTCGTTGCCCACCGTCCGCTCACCGACACCGTGCTGCGGGCGCTGAACCCGCGACACACCCTCGCCGACCTGACGGAGGACCTCGCCGCGATCGGTTACCCGATCACCGCGAGGTAACGAGCACCAGGTTCCGGCCCGGTCACGAAGGTACCCGTGGCCCCACCGACCCGGACGGCGCCCCGGTGCCGAGCACGACGCACGACGCTCGGCACCGGGGCGCCTGGTACCGCGAATCGCCGATCAGGTGGCGACGAGCGTTGGGCGGCGCGGTCCACCGCCCGTGGCGGGGAGCGGAGTTACAGTCCCCAGCCGTACCGGATGCGGTCGCGGCCGGAGGCGTTGCGGGCGGTCAGGTTCAGGTTGGTGCCGCTGCCGCTGAGGGCGAACATCGAGTAGTGGTCGTAGCCGAGGCTTCCGGTCGGCTTGCCGCCGAGCGCCGGCCAGTAGGTGCCGCCCATCCGGTTGTCCCGCATGACCTGGGTGACGGCGCGGATGTGACGCACGAAGTTGTCGGTACTGTTCGCGTTGGCGTAGTCGAGGCCGGTGGACATCGGTGCGCCGTACTCGGTCACGACCGCGCGGGAGGCGCAGTTGCCGAGGCGGGTCTGGATGTGGCTCCGGAAGGCGTCGTACGTCATCGCGCTGTAGAAGAAGGCGTAGTGGTGGAAGGAGAGCAGCGTCCCGCTGAAGCGGCTGTCGTTGCAGACGTCCCGCAGGTCCTGGCTGTAGCCGGTACCGCCGATGAGCACCCGGCTCGGCACCGCCGAGTAGTGGTAGCTGAGCCAGTTCGCCGCGACGTTGCGCCAGTCCGCCGAGCTGTAGCCGTGGGGCTCGTTCATCGGTTCGAAGTAGACGTTGGTGTTGGAGCCGTAGGTGTTGGTCACCCGGGACCACATCGTGTTCCACGCGGCGAGGTTGGTGATCCTGCCGCCGGAGGCGGCGCCGTCCTCCCAGTAGGCGAGGATGACCTTGAATCCGCGGGCGGTGGCGGCGTCGATGGCGCCCCGGTAGTTGTTCCACCACGTCGTACCGACGGTGTGGGTGTTGATCGGTAGCCGGACCGTGTTGACGCCGACGGCTGCCATGTCGTCGTAGAGGGCGTTGGCCTTGGCCCGTACGGTCGCGTTGCTGTCGGACTGGCTCAGGCCCTGGACGACCAGTGGGCCCGTGCTGAAGTTGTCGCCCAGCACGGCCCAGTTCATCCCCCTGAACTGGTTGGTGGCCGCGCCGGCCGGGGATGCGCCGCTGACGGCGGCGACCGGAATCAGCGCCACCGCGGCCAGGGCGCCGACGAGGACGCGACCGAGTGATCGTCGACGGGATGTCGGCACCTCGTCGGGTCGAGGGTCGGGCATGCCTCGGCCGATCTGGATGCCCTGCTGCGTTGTCAATGTCTCGTCCTTCCTCTTGGTGTGCACCGGTGGGGCCGGCCCGGACGGGAAACGCCGTGGCGGCGGGCCGCAACACTCCAGCAACATCTTCTTAATTCAATGTGAACGCTCACACCATCTTCCGAACCGACTCGTTCACAAACAGACATAGACGAACATGCGCCGGGATCAGGGACGGCCCCCTGGACGATCGCCGCGCTGACCGGACGCCACACCGACGAGTCGCCCGGACCGCACCCCGGCTGGTGGGCACCGGCGGGCCGCGCCCACGTCCCGGTCCGCCGGGGTCGTCAGTTACGGGTACGGCCGAGGTAGACGTTGCGGGCGCGGTAGAGGGTCTCCGCCGTCGGGCCGGGTGAGCCGGAGGAGCCCTCCATCTGGAGGTTGATGATCAGCCACATCGGCTTGCCGACGAAGTTGGACCCTCGGTGCTGACCCTTCCACTGACCGTCGAGGTAGTAGTGGATGTCGACGTCGGTCGCGTTGACCTTGGCGATCCAGACCCGGTACTCGTGCCACGCGCCCGGGTTCGACACACCGACGATGGTGTTGTCCCACGCCCCGTCGTAGGTGTTGAACCAGTTCCGCGCGTCGCCCTTGTATTCGAGTATGTCGCTCTCCGGCGGCCAACTGTTCGCTCCGGTGAGCCAGAACGCCGGCCAGGTGCCACGGCTCGACGGTGCCTGGAACTCGCCGCGGACCTCGTAGTTCGGGAACTGGTCGTTGACGAGTACCTGATCTTTCGCGTGGATGGCGCCGGAGTGGTACCGGATCGGCAGGTGTGGGTCGGCCGAGCTGGTCCCCTCGTCCCAGGTGATGCGGGTGGCCTTGATGTTGAGTTGTCCGCTGGGGGAGAGGTAGACGTGGTTGGTGTCGGTGGCGCTCGCGTACATTCGGGCGCTGCCGTTGTGGTCGGAGCCCCAGGGGTAGCGGAAGTTCCACTCGGCCATCAGCGCGTTGCGGTCGGCGAACGACGAGCCGTCGATCAGCGTCTCCCAGGCGGCCGCCCGGGCCGGCGGTTGGACGAGCATCACGGTGCCGGCGAGCAGGGTGCTGAGGGCGAGCACGGCTCGGACTGTCCGGATCATCGTCACCACCTCTCCGCGCCGCGCGGACAGCGCATCGCTGCTCTGGTCATCACTTCTCCGCCTTTCTCCACGGGGTCGGGGACGATCGGATATCGCGGCCACCTTCCGGGTCGCCGTCCGGGCCCGGTGCCGAAGGCCCGTGCCGACCGGGGTCGCCCGGGGCGCGCGGACCGGTGCCGGCTCTCAGGACTGGGTGCGTGTCCACTGCTGGTTGGTGCCGCTGCCGCAGGTGTACTGGGTGATGTCGGTGCCGTCGGTGGTGCCGCTGCTGACCACGTCGAGGCACTTGCCGCTGTGCCGCGCCCGGAGCTGGTAGTAGCTGCCGGTGGCGACCCACTGCCACTGCTGGTTGGTACCGTTCCCGCAGGTGTACTGGACGATGTTCGCGCTGTCGGCGGTCGAGGCGGATGCGACGTCGAGGCACTTGCCGCTGTTCTGGTTGACGATCCTGAAGTAACCGCTGCCGGCGTCCTGGAACTCCCACTTCTGGTTTCCGCCGCCGTTCCAGCCGTACTGCTTGACCTCGGCGCTGTTCGCCGTCGAGCTGCTCACCACGTCCATGACCTTGCCGCTGTGCCGGGCGGTGATCCGGTAGTACGGCGGTGACTGGCCGGTGATGGTGCCGGTGCTGGCGTCGATGGTGATCGACGGGTACCAGTCGAGGCGCATGCTGGTGCTGGACGGGAAGGTGATCGGCAGCCAGACGTACTGGGAGTCGTTGACGGGTCCGCTCCAGGCGCCGGCCCAGCGGTCGCCCATGTAGAGGTAGCTGGTGGTGGAGCTGCCCTGGATCGGGAGTACGAACGTCGGCTGGGACCGGAAGGTCGTCGAGTCCCCGACGTTGGTCCAGCCGGTCCACGGGCCGGAGATGCTCGACGCGGTGGCGTACTTGGCCTGGTTGGGGTTCCAGCCGGTGGCCGCCGAGGTCAGCAGGAAGTACGTGCTGCCCCGCTTGAACATCGCCGGTGCCTCTCGGTGGGCGTCGTTCCAGAAGTTGCCGACCAGGGTGGCGACGTTGAGGTAGTCCGCGGTCAGCCGGTAGATGTGCAGGTCGTAGTTCTCGTCGGCGGCCGAGATCATGTACGCGGTGCCGTTGTCGTTGTAGAGCGTGATGTCCCGGGACATGTGCTGGCCGAGCGGCCGGAAGCTGCCGTGGTAGGTGTAGTTGCCGTCGACGGTGGCCGACGAGGCGACGGCGGCGCGGGCCTCGCTGTAGTTGGAGCCGTTCTCCTTGTGCATCCACATCACGTACCGACCGGTGCTGGCGTTGTAGATGACCTTCGGCCGCTCGATGTTGGCGACCTGTAGCTCGGACGCGGACGACTGGGTGAGGACGTTGTTGCGGAACTCCCAGTCGCGCAGGTTGGTGGAGCGGTAGACGGAGACCGCGCGGAAGGTGTTGTCCGCGTTGCGGTTCTCACCGAACCAGTAGTAGTAGCTGCCGACCTTGAGCACCCCGCCGCCGTGGGCCTGTAGCAGGTTGCCGCTGGTGTCCCTGAACTGCGTACCGTTGGTGATGGTGACCGGCTCCGCCTGGGCGGGCGTGCTCGTCCCGGCCACCGCTGTCACGATCGCCGCCGCGGTGACGGCGAGCGACAGCCCCAGCGATAGCAACCGCCTCTCCCTCTTCACTGCTGTGTCCCTTCTGTTCGTCCGGTGTGGTCGGGCGGGCGGCCCGGCCCTGCTGTGCCGCCTGGCACGTCCCGGCCCCGGCCCTCCGGTGCTGGCGCCGGCCTCCGACCGGCCAGCCAGGTCGCCGGTGTTGACGGTCCGGCAACACCTTGGTAATCGAGCGTCAACCAGCGCGCCATACTTCGAACCGATTCATCCACGGACATTCATAAACGAACATCAGTGGCTGCCGCGACGTGTCCGATCCACGCTAGAATCATCTGCCCAGCTCAGGCTTGGAACGTCGGAGCCAGTCTATAGATGAGCGTCGAAGGCTGTTGCCGGTGGTCGGCCTCGCCGGAGCCCGACGCCGCCGTCGGCGCGCACCGACCGCCGGTGGCCGGCTCCGGTCGCCGGACCGGCTGCGGCGTGCGGAGCGGTACGGAGAAAGGATTGGCAGTCTTCGAGGGTTGACAGGGCTTGATGTGATCGCTAACACTTTCCCGCAACGCCGGACGTACCACCGATGGCGTTCCGCCGACGCGGATGCCCGGCCTGCGACCGTGAGCGTACAACCCTTGCAGCCCCTCGGAGGCCAACGTCAGGCCACCGACTCTCGGTCGCGTACCAGGGAGAACCGCCGCCGATGTGAGCGCTCACAGAGTTCGGATCCGGGTTCCGCTCTCCGACGAGATTCCCAGGAGGTAGCCGAAGTGGTAACCGACGAGACGGTCGTGTCCGGTCGTGGCCGATGGTGGGCCGCACTGGTCGGGGTGCTCATGCTCGTGGCCGGTCTGCTCGCCGTGCCGGCCGGCCCGGCCAGTGCCGCCAGCAGCTACGTGTACACCACCTTCAAGGGCGACGGTGCCGCCGACCAGGAACTGTGGGTCTACCAGTCGACGAACGGCACCAGCTTCAGCGTCCTCGCCGACACCAACTACCGGGGGCCGACCGGCGTGTTGCGCGATCCGAGCATCATCAGACACAACGGCCGGTACTACATCGCATACACGGTCCAGTCGTGGACCACGAACTCGACCCACTTCAACGTCGCGACGAGTACCGACCTGACGTCCTGGACACACGTCGCGAGCGTGGCCTCGGGCATCGCCAACACCCGCTTCGTCTGGGCACCGGAGTTCTTCGTCGAGGGCAGTACGATCCGGATCATCGCCAGCGTCGCCCAGACGACCTGCTCGGCCTGCTTCCGGCCGTACGTCTACACGGCGCAGAACAGCACGCTGACCTCGTGGAGCGGTCCGGCGCAGATATGGGGCCTCGGCACGAACCACATCGACACGTTCGTCGTGAAGGACGGTGCCACGTATCACGCGTTCGTCAAGGACGAGACGTCCAAGTACATCGAACACTGGACGACCACGGCGGGCCTGACCAGCGGATGGGTGCAGCGTGCCGCGCTCTGGACGGCGGGACACGAGGGGCCGTCGGTGCTCCGGATGGACGACGGTACCTGGCGGATCTACATCGACCGTTACACCAACGGCGGGATCTGGACCGCGACGAGCCCGGACCTGAACACCTGGTCCGGCATCACCCGGGTGTCCTGTTCCGGCTGCCGGCACGGCACGGTCGCTCGCCGGTGAGCCGGCCCTCGGGCCCGTCACCTCGTCCGGGCGTCAGGGCAGGGTCCGAACGGAGACGTCGGTAGGCCGGCGTCCGGTCGCCGTCATCCGACTCCGCCACCCTGCCGGAACCACAGCCACCCACGTCATTCGCCAGCCCCGCTAGTGAAGTGGTGACAGTGGCAGCGACGATCCGCGGACGACCAGTTCGGGCGCGAGGAGTACGCGGTGTGGAGGGCGCCGCTCGCCGTCGAGCAGACGCGACACGATGAGCTCGACGGCGAGCCGCCCGACGTGGCTCTTGGGCGGCCGGACGGCGGTGATCGCCGGATCGGCGAGGTGGGCGATCTCGTCGTCGTAGGAGACGATCGCCAGGTCACCGGGGATGGCGATGCCCAGCTCGGCGCAGAACTGGGCGACGGCGATGGCGTGCGGATCGCTGTGGACGATCAACGCGGTGATCCTGGCGAGCCTGCACTGCCGGAGGATCCGGACGATGACGTCCCGCTCCCCGGGCGCCGTGACCGTCTCCTGCAACACGAGGGCGCCGGAGGCTCTGGGATCGGTGGCGGCGGTCCGCCAGGCGCGCCCCAGGTGCTCCGAGGTCGGACTGCCCTGCGCGAGGACCAGACCGATTCGTCGATGCCCCTGCTGCCGAAGGTGGTAGACGGCGATCTCCAGGCCCAGGGAGTGGTCGCTGCGTACCCATTCGATCTGGCGGGTACCGGGTGTCCACCGGCGCGGTTGACGTTCGACCAGGACGGTAGGCACCGGTAGCTGGCCGATCCATTCGAGAATCTCGTCGGCGTCGTCGCCGTCCAGGCTCGGTGCGAGCAGCAGGCCCTGGACCTGCCGGGCCTCGACGAGGCGGCCGATCTGGCGGCGGTCCTCGTCCGGGTCGTAACTCGAACCGCGCAGTTGCACCGTGACGCCGAGCGCCGCCGCGGCGGCGCGGGCACCCGCCACGATCGGCGGCCAGTAGAAGTCGAGCGAGGGCACCACCATGCCGATGGTGAAGCGGACGGCGGCCCGTCGGGGCTGGCTGAGGGTGTTGTTGCCCGACGGCAGCGTCGCACCGCCGTGCACCTTGGCCACCAGGCCGCGCTCGGCGAGGGCGGTGATGTCGCGGCGGATCGTCAGCTCGCTGACCCCCAGCTCGCGGGCGAGGTCGCGGACCCGTACCGCACCACTCCCGCGAAGCTCCGCGAGCAGCCGCTCCTGCCGCTGCGCGCTGAACAGTCGATCTGACTCCACGATCCGCACTCCTATCGGGCGAGCCAGCCTCCGTCCACCGGAAGGACGGCGCCGTGCACGTACCGGGCGGCGTCGGAGGCGAGGAAGACCACGGCGCCCGCGAGGTCCTCGGGCGCGCCCCAGCGCCCGGCCGGGATGCGTTCCCGGATGGCGCGTTCCCGGTCCGGGTCGGCGCGCAGCGGCGCGGTGTTGTCCGTGGCGATGTAGCCGGGGGCGATCGCGTTGACGTTGACTCCGCCGGCGGCCCACTCGTTGGCCAGGGCCCGGGTGAGGCCGACGACGGCGTGCTTGGCGGCGGTGTACGACGGGACCCGGATGCCGCCCTGGTAGGAGAGCATCGACGCCACGTTGACGATTTTCCCGTACCCCTGGCCGAGCATGACCCGCCCGGCCGCCTGGCACAGCTGGAACACCGCGTCGAGGTCCACCCGGAGCACCGCGTCCCAGTCCTCGGGCGGGTGTTCGAGCGCGGCGGCGCGGCGGATGATGCCGGCGTTGTTGACCAGCACGTCGAGGCGGCCGAGTCCGGCGACCACCGCCTCGACCGCGTCGGCGAGCGCGGCCGGCCCGGCCGTGGACAGGTCGGCGGGTACGACCAGCACCCGTCGCCCCAGTCGCTCGACCGCCGTGACGGTGTCGGCGGGCTCGGTGCGGCCCAGCAGGGCGATGTCGGCGCCGGCCTGGGCCAGTGCCGTCGCGATGGCCCGGCCGATGCCGCGGTTCCCACCGGTGACGAGGGCGACGCGGCCGCCGAGCCGGAAGGTGTCCAGGACCATCGCTACAGGCCCATGCTGCGCAGGGTCGGTACGGTCTGGCCCACCCAGGCCAGGTCGGCGTCCTCACGGGCACCCTGGGTACGCTGGGTGCCGGCGAGGAACCACAGGAAATAGGTGGTGTAGCCGGGCGCGCTGACCACGGTGTGGTAGCCCTCCGGCATCATCTGCATCACGTGCTCGCGGATGGTGACGTTCTCCTCGTAACCCTCGTCGGTGTAGACCCGGCTGATGCCGAACCCGCCGGCCGGGTCGACGCGGTAGTAGTACATCTCCTCGTGCGCGGCCTCCGCCGGCAGGTTGTCGACCCTGTGCCGGTGCGGCGGATAGGTACTCCAGTTGCCGGAGGGCGTGTAGGTCTCCCCGACGATGAGCCGGCGGGCGGGCAGCTCCGGCTGGGAGATCTCGGTGAGGATCTGGTGGTAGGTACGGCCGAAGTTGGCCGCGCCCCACCGGCCGCTCGCGACCTGCTCCGGTGCGATGACGTAGGGATCGGTGGCCAGGTCGCTGGGCGCGCTGGGCAGGGCGATCTCCACGTCGGTGACGGCCTCGACGGTGACGGTGGCGCCGGCCGGGATGTAGACGGAGTGCGGCTTGCCGGAGAAGACGTCCGGACGCCGGCCGACGTCCGCGAAGCGGTGTTCGCCGACGGTGAAGCTCGCGGTGCCGCCGAGGACGACCGCGAGGATCTCCCGGCCGTCGGGGTCGCCGGTCCAGGAGCCGCCGGCCGGCAGCCGCAGCAGGCTGAAGTCCAGCAGGCGGCAGGGGTTGAAGGGCAGCGTGTTCCGGCCGTCGGCGGCGGGGATGGTGCAGTGGTAACGGTAATCCATGATCACCTTCCGGGGTGCGGGCTGGTCGGGGCGGCGGCGGTTACCAGGGGCTGGTCCAGTCGGGGGTGGTGGCGCGGGTGAGGGCCTCCAGATAGAAGTAGTCGCCCCAGAGGTTGCCCTCGTCGACGCCGATCCCCTTGGGCTTGTCGTAGACGCCGTGCAGGATCAGCGCGTTCGAGGCCGGACCGCCGTCGGTGGCGTAGCCGTCGGCGAGGGAGCGCAGGATCCGGCCGGCGGCCGACCGGTACCGGTGTGCGACGTCCGCGTCGGTGAGGTTGTCGGCGAGTTCGACCAGGCCGCAGGCGGCGATAGCGGCGGCCGAGCTGTCGCGATCCTGGCGGCTGCCGTCACCGAACTCCAGGTCCCAGTAGGCGACGTGGTCGGCCGGTAGCCGGGCGAGGAAGCGGTCGGCGCAGGTCCGGGCGGCGGCGAGCAGGCCCGACTCCCCGGTGTACCGGTGGTTGAGGCTGAATCCGTAGATGCCCCAGGCCTGGCCACGGGCCCAGCAGGAGTGGTCGGCGTGGCCCTGTTCGGTCTCGCCGCGCAGTGCCGCCCCGGTCTCCGGGTCCCAGTAGAAGGTGTGGAAGGTGGTGCCATCCGGGCGCAGGATGTGCCGGCGCAACTGCGCGCTGTGCCGGCGGGCCGCGCTGGCGTAGCGGCCGTCGCCGGTGGTCTGGCTGGCCCAGAAGAGCAGCGGAGTGTTCATCAGGCTGTCGATGATGGTGCGGCCGCGCTGGCGGGGGTCGTCCAGGTCGCCCCAGGCCTGGATGATCCCGGCCGGTTCGAGGACCCGGGTCATCAGGTGGTCGGCGGCGGCCAGGGCGGCGGCCCGGGCGCGCGGGTCACCGGTACGGCGGGCCGGGATGACGCAGGAGAGGGTGTAGAGGAACCCGAGGTCGTGGGTGTCCAGGTCGATGCCCCGGGCGACCCTGGTGGCGAAACTCCGCACGTGCGACATGGCGGCCCGCTGGTAGCGGTCGTCGCCGGTGAGGTCATGGGCCAGCCAGAGCATTCCGGGCCAGAAACTGGTGGTCCAGCCGACGTTGGCGCCGGAGGGCTGGCCGGCGGTCGGCGGCCGCAGCGGGTAGCGGTTGTCGACGGTGGTGTCCGCGGGATACCGGTCGGCGAAGCTGTCGATGTTCGCGTCGAGGGTACGTATCGCGGCGGCCACCGCGGCCGCCATCGCTTCGGCGTCGGGGCCGGGACGGACGTCGGTCGCCGTCATGGATGCTCTTCCTCCTCGTGGGTCCGGGGCCGGTGCCGCCGGTGTCCCGGTCCGAGCGCCGGGGCCGTCGACGTGCGTCTGCTCAGGTGATCTGCGGCGCCGTCGTCGGCGGGTCGAGCGCGGGACGCAGGCTGAACCGGCTGTTGGCCCAGACGACGTAGAGCAGCGGTGCGGCCGCCACGCCGAGCGCGATCGCGGGCCGGGCCACGAAGAGCTGCGTCAGCAGTGCGAGGACCAGCAGCGACGCGGCGCTGAGATACCAGCGGCGCACCGCGAGGTAACCGCAGGCGCGGGCCACGTCGCGAAGCCGCGCGGCGGGTCGCGCGGCGATCGCCACCAGCCCCAGCAGCCCGGTGGCGGCGGTGAGTACGGTGAGCACGGCCAGGATCGGCAGCGTCAGCGCCCCGGCCCGGTGACCCCACACCGCGTACGCGTCGACGCCGAGCACGACCAGGATGGCCGTGGCGACCGCGGCCCAACACGTCGCCGGACGGGCGCTGGCCCGCCAGGCGCGACCGAACGTTCGCAGCACGCCGGTGCCGGTGCCGTCGGAGTAGGCGGACATCAGCGCGAAGACCCCGCAGAGCGCGGGCGCGCAGGTGGGTGCCACCAGTGCGTAGAGCGGCCAGGCCCGCGCCGCCTCCGTGGTCAGGGCGAGCACGACCAGCGGCAGGCAGCCGGCCACCAGCAGCAGGTTGCTGACGAGCGCCAGCCAGACGCCGTCGAAGACGGCCGAGATGGTGTTGTGGCGCGAACGCATGCCGCTCAGCCCTTCAGTCCGGTGGTGGCGATGCCCTCGACGAAGTACCGCTGGCCGAGCAGGAAGATGACCGCGACGGGGAGTACGGAGAGCACCGAACCCGTCATGATCAGTGCGTACTCCGCGTTGTACTCGTCGATGAAGGTGCGCAGTCCAAGTTGGATGGTGCGCAGCTCGGGGCTGCGCAGGTAGATCAGCGGGCCGAGATAGTCGTTCCAGGTGGTGACGAAGGTGAGCAGGGTCAGGCTGGCCAGCGCCGGCCGGGAAAGCGGCAGCATGATCCGCCGGTAGATGCCGAACTCCGTCAGCCCGTCGACCCGGGCCGACTCGCTCAACTCCTCGGGGATCGTCTCGTAGTACTGCTTCATCAGGAACACACCGAACGCGCCGAACGCCTGGAGCGCGACGATCGACCACAGCGTGTTCGACAGCTGGAGTTTCGACATCAGGATGAACTGCGGAATCATGTAGGACTGCCAGGGCACGGCGAAGGTGCCGAGATAGGCGAGGAAGAGCAGGTTGCGGCCGGGGAAGCGGATCCGGGCGAAGCCGTAGGCGGCGAAGCTGCCGGTGAAGACCTGTAGGAAGGTGACGACGACCGAGAGCAGCAGGGTGTTCCTCAGCCACGTCGTCACGTCCGAGCGCTGCCAGATGTCGAGATAGTTGTGCCAGACCACCGGATCGGGAAGCCACTGGATCGGGATGGTGAACACGTCGTTGTTGGTCTTCAGCGAGGCGACCACCATCCAGTAGAACGGCAGCAGCAGGCCGCCCGCCGCGAGCGCGAGGGCGGCGTACCCGGCGATCCGCCAGCGACGTGCCGGGACGCGTCGGCGGGCGGGCCTGCCGCCGACGGGTACGGTGACGGCCGGGGCGGGCGCGGGGAGGTCGGTCACGGTCGTCAACTGTTCCTCCGCTTGTTGACCATGAACTGGATGACCGTGATGCCGAAGCAGATCGCGAACAGCACGATGGAGACCGCCGAGGCGTAACCGAACTGGTTCTCCTCGAAGCCCTTCTGGTAGATGTACTGCGAAAGCACCAATGTGGACTGTCCGGGGCCGCCGTCGGTCATCACGAGGATGAGGTCGAAGACCTTGAAGCTTTCGATGGTGAGCATCACGGTGACGAAGAAGGTGGTGTGGCGCAGCCCGGGGATGGTCACGTTGACGAACCGTTGCCAGGGTGTGGCGCCGTCGAGCTGGGCGGCCTCGTAGAGCTGGGTCGGAATGGTCTGTAGGCCGGCCAGGAAGAGCAGCATGTAGTAGCCCATGTAGCGCCAGGTGCCGACGATGATGACCGCCGGCATCGACCAGTCGGCCGAGGTGGTCCAGCCCGGCGGGTGACCGATCCCGACGGCGCCCAGGAAGGCGTTGACCGGGCCGTACTCGGGGCTGAAGAGCTGGTTCCAGACCACCGCGATCGCGACGATCGAGGTGATGTAGGGGAGAAAGGCGACGGTACGGAAGAACCGCACGCCACGCAGCTTGCGGTTGAGCAGCAGCGCCAGTCCGAGCGATGCCGCCATGGTGAGCGGGATGTGGAACACCGTGTAGTAGACGGTGTTGCGCAGCGCGGTCCAGAAGCTCGCGTCGCCCCACATCCGCCGGAAGTTGGCGGTACCGGTCCACTCGGCCACCCCGAAGACGTTCCAGTTCGTGAAGGCCAGATAGAACAGCACCACGACGGGTACGAGGGTGAGCAGGGCGAAGCCGGCGAAGTTCGGCAGGATGAACGACCAGCCGGCGAGCGTGTTACGCCACACCGATCCCCTGCGTCTGGGCCGCGTCTGCGGCATCGTAGCCATTGAGACTCTCCGGGAAGCGTTCGGCTCGGAGGCGGGTCCGGCGTGTGGCACGGTACGCGCCGGACCCGCCACGGGGGTCACTGCTTGATGACCTCGTTCTTGGCGCGGTTCTGCGCCTCGTTCAGCGCCGCCTCCACGCCCTTGCTGTTGGAGAGGATCACCGAATGCGTCTCGTCGAGGACGTTCTGCACGCCGGCGGTGTGCTTCGACACCGGGTTCTCCGGCTTGATGGTGTGCGTGGCGTACGCGAACTTCGACAGGTCGTCCTGCGGAACCCCGTCCAGCCCGAACAGTGCGGCGGTGACGGCATCGGTGACCTGGGCCGGGGTGATGCCGATCCCGGCCAGTGCCTTGCCGGCGTCCTGACCGGCGACGTACCCGAGGAACGCCTTGGCGGCGGCGACCTTCGACTTGCCGATCCTCGGATTGATGCCCATCCCGGTCGGGTCGCCGAAGGTGACCGGCGTGGCGGCGGTGCCGGTGGTGGATGTGTCGAACTGTGGCGCCGGGGCGATGCCCCACTCGAACCTGTCGGCGTCGCCGCTCTTGCGCTGGTTGAGCAGGGCGGCCACGTACCAGGTGCCCATCGGCATCATCGCCGCCTGCTGCTTGCCGAACTGGGCCTGGTAGGTGAGCTTGTTGGTCTTCGCGGTGCCGAACGTCGGCTGCGCGCCGACGGCCTGTAGCTCCAGCGACCGCTCGTAGTACGGCCTCAGGTAGCCGAAGTCGCCGGAGAGCAGGTCCGCGTTCGGGGTCTGGGCGAGCGCGAAGCCCTGCACGGTCGACTGGAAGATGTGCTGGTAGGCGCCGGTCGCCTTCGAGCCGGCGGCCCTCAACCCGGTGGTCAGCTGCTTGGCGGCGGCGGTGTAGTCGTCCCAGGTCCAGCTACCGTCCGGCGGGGCGACCTTCGCCTTGCCGAACAGTTCCTTGTTGTAGAACAGCACCCACGAGTCCTGCCGGTACGGCACGGCGTACGCCTTGCCGTCCACCTGGTACGGCGCCAGCGCCGGCACCGAGCCGAGGTCCTTGGCGGTGTCGGAGACGTCGAGCAGTTGCCCGCCGCTCTGGTACGTGTAGAAGTTCTTGAGATTCTTCAGCACGTAGACGTCGGGCGCGGTGCCCGCGGCGAGGTCGGCGGTCATCTGGGTGTCGTAGTTGGCGGCGTCGTACTCTTTGAGTTCCACCGTCACGTTGGGGTGCGTCGCCATGAATCCGTCGGCGAGGGTCTTGAACTCCGGGGTGGAGGAGAGGCTCCATCCCGCGAGGGTGATCGTCACCGGGGCGTTGGGGTCGGCTGGCTCGTCCTCGCCGCCGCAACCGGCGAGGACGAGGGTCAGCGCCGTGGCGGCGCCGATGACGGCCGGTATCGCGCGCTTCATCCCTTTCTCCTTAGGTCAGGGGCCCGAGCGGGCCCGCACTGCTAGCAGGTCGCCTGACGACGGACCTGGCCACTGCCCCGGGTCCGGGCCGGTCGCCGGGCGGGTGTCCGCGCTGCCCCGTGTCCAGCCGGATCTCCGTGCCGGCGCCGTCCGGCCAGTCGACCAGCACGTGCAGGCCGTCGGCGTCCTCGTCCAGCCCGGCCCGACACGGCCGGTCGAAAGCGGTGGCCGCCGACTCCCCGGACAGCTCGACGAGGGTGGCGATCCATTCGCCGGGCCGGACGGGATGGTCCAGCCAGGGCACGACCAGTCCGCCGGCCAGCGGCCCACCGTCCGGAACGGTGGTGGCGCCGGCCTCCGGGACGGCGGTGGCGCCGGCCGTTCCGTCGCCACGGACCGCCGCCAACCGGCTGGTCAGGCCGGCGCCGGTCACGGTCGCCACCCCGCCGCCGCAGTCGGCGGTCGGAGCACCGGCAACGGCCCAGCCGCCGATCCGCAGCCGCAGCGCAGCCGCCTCGACGCCGTCGGCGAGGCCGTCGACGCGGGTCAGGCGTAGCTCCCAGGGGCCGCGGACCAGCGAGTACACGGTGAGCTGCCCGGCCGGACGGAACCGGCCCGTACGCCCGCCGCCGTGGTCGCGCTGGCCCGGCTCCGGGTCGACCCAGTGGGCGAGCGCACGCGACCCGGCCACGCCGACGCCGCCACCGTTGCCATCGCCGTTGCCGTCGTTGCGGTTGCTGTTGCCGTCGCCGCCGTTGCCGTCGTCGCCGTTGCCGTCGTCGCCGTTGCCGTCGTCGCCGTTGCCGTTGCCGTCGTCGCCGTTGCCGTCGTCGCCGTTGCCGTTGCCGTCGTCGCCGTTGCCGTCGTCGCCGTCGTCGCCGTCGTCGCCGTTGCCGTCGTCGCCGTTGCCGGCGTCGTTGCCGGCGTTGCCGTTGCCGGCGTCGTCGCCGTCGGGGTGGAGTCGCAGGGTCAGTAGGCGCATGCCGGCGCGGTGGGTGGCCCGTCCCGCGCCGTCGACGAGGGCGACGGACTGGTCGAGCGGATCGACCCAGCCGCTCTCGGCGAGGATCGGGCTGGTCGCGGTGGAGTAACCGAGCCGGGCGTAGAGCGGGGAGTCGCCGACCGTGGCGCCGTCCAGCGCGTGGTCGGTGCCGTGGTTGACCACCCGGACGATCCCGTCGGCGCGGGTCGCCGAGACCAGCCAGCCCGGTGCGCGGATGGTGCGTACCGTGTCGTGCTCCTCGACCGGGAGTGGCTGCTCGGGCTCCGTCCACACCGGATGGTCGGCCGGCAGCGCGATGCCGAGCAGCCCCTTGCTGGCCCAGTACGGCGAGCCGGGGCCGGAGTACGACTGGGCCAGCCTCGGCCACGGCCGGTGCCAGCCGAGGGTGAGCAGGCCCCGGTCGTCCGGGACGCCGTGGTCGACGAAGTGCCGCACGACGCCGGTGGCGGCGCGGCGCAACCTGCCGAGGCTGACCGAGGGTACGCCGGCGATCGTGCCGACCCAGAACGGTGCTGCGGCGGCGAACCGGTAGATCAGGCTTCGCCCCTGGATCAGTGGCGACCCGTCGGCGCCCACCAGGGCGACCGCGTCCCGCAGGAACCGGTCGAGGCCGGCGACATCCCGCTCGCGGCGCTCGGCGGCCAGGTCCGCCGCGCCGGCCATCCGGGCCCACAGCGTCGGATACAGGTGCAGGGCCCACCCCACGTAGTGGTCGTAGGCGCGCTCCGGCCCGTCGGACATCCAGCCGTCGGCGCGGGCGAAGCTGTCGTGGGTGGCCAGGTCCTCGGCCATCTCGTCGAGCGCGTGCGGCCCGCCCACCGAGCGCAGGAACGTCTGCACGACCAGCCGGAACCAGACCCAGTTGATCCGCGGGTAGGTGTGGTCGCCGACCGCCGGGGCCAGGTAGTCCACCACCCGCTCCCGCACCGTGCACGGCAGCCGGTCCCAGATCCACGGGCGGGTCATGTCCAGGATCAGCGCGATGGAGGCGGCTTCCACCTTCGCCTGCGGGTGCTCGTCCAGCCGTACCCAGCGCTCCGGCGAGGCCGGATCGGTGCCGGCGGCGATGCCCGTCGAGTACCGGTCGACGAGGTCGTCGACGCCTGCTCCCCGGGCACCGGCGATGCGGAAACCAGCCAGCAGGAACGTACGGGCGAAGCCCTCCAGGCCGTCGACGGCCCGGCCGTAACCGCCCTCCGGGCCGGGAAAGCTGACGAGAGCCTGATTGGCGGAGGTGAACGGCCGGGCGGCGGCGAGCATCCGGTCGGCGAGGGCCAGCCAGTCGTCGCGGCCCCAGCTCGCGGTCGTCCCGGCGGCCGGGCGCCGCCGCGCTGCCGTCTGGCCGGTGCTGTCGGGGATCATCCGGGGTCCTGTCGCATCGATCCGCCTCCGTGGCAAGTGGCGACTGGGCGTCGACCGCAGATGTGACGTACAGGCAACGGCCGGGTTTCCGAAGTAAAACGCTCACAACCGAGCAAGTCAATGACGTTATCAAACCGAGATGAACATTAATGAACACAAGAGCGCACGGATGTTGTGTGGCTGCGCTGGGCCGGAATCAGTCGTCGCGGCTGGTGGAGCCTCTCCTCAGCAGGGACGGAGCGCGTCGACCCGCCGTCCGCGCGGACCCCGTTGGGCCCGGGGCCGGCTGGGTGATCAGGGTCGACGCCAGCCGTGGTGTCATAACCGCTCTGATACGATCAGAACCGTTCATGACCGTCCTGTCCATCCGAGGAACCATGGTCCGGAGACCGCCCCGCCGGCCGTGCGGTGGTATGACGTGTTCCCTGGAGGTAACAGATGACCCTGGACGGCAGTGGCACCAGCTCCGTGGAGAACCGGGCGCCCCTACAGGTCGCCCGCCGTCAGCAGTTGCTGGCGGCGCTGCAACGCGACGGAGCCATGCGGATCTCCGACCTCTCCGAGGCGCTCGGCGCCGCCGCCATCACCATCCGGCGCGACATCGCCCAACTCGCCGCCGAGGGGCTGGTACGGCGGGTACACGGTGGGGTCGCACTCATCACGCCGGACGAGGCCCCGGCGCCGGAGGAGGCACCGCCCGTCGGCCGGAACTCCCTCGGTGGACGTACCCTCGGCATGCTCGTGCCGTCGCTGGACTACTACTGGCCCGACGTGGCCCGGGGTGCCGAGGAGGCCGCCCGGGAGCTCGACATGCGGCTGGTGTTGCGCGGCTCCTCGTACGACACCGACGACGACAAACCCCAGCTCGAACGTCTCGTTGACCGGATGGGCGTCGACGGGCTGGTCATCGCGCCGAGGATGGACACCTCGACCGCGGAGCGGACCATCGACTGGCTGGCCCACGAGGGCGTCCCGGCCGTGCTGCTGGAGCGTACGGCCACGGTCGGCGCCCACCATGCGGTGATGGAGTCGGTGGTCACCGACCACGCGCTGGGTGCCGCCATGGCGGTGCGGCATCTCGCCTCCCTCGGCCACCGCAGGATCGGCGTGGTGCTGGACGCCGACAGCCCCACCCGCCCGCACGTACGCCGGGGATGGCTGGAGGCCGTGCACGAGTGCGGGCTGGACCCGGCGTCGACCGTCGAGGTCGTGCTGCCCGACTCGCGCTCGCCGGAGCGGGACGCCCTGCTCCACGAGGTCCTCGACCGCTGCCTGGCGACCGGCACGACCGCGCTGCTGGTGCACGCCGACGCGGAGGCGATCGCCCTCGTGCAGCACTGCGAGGAGCGACAGCTGTCGGTGCCCGGCGACCTCTCGATCGTCGCGTACGACGACGAGGTCGCCGGCCTCTTCAGCCCGCCGCTGACCGCGGTGCGGCCGCCGCGCCGCTCGATCGGCCGTGCCGCCGTACGGCTGGTCGCCGACCGCCTCGCGGATCCCGCCCGCCCCACCCACCGGGTCGTGATCAGCCCGTCCCTGCGCGTCCGGGAGTCCACCGCCGCACCGCGCTGACGCTGACGCTGACGCCCGAGCCACCGGCCCGGTACGAAGCGGGCCACCCCGTCGCGCCGCGGGCGAGCGTCGGGTGCCTGGATCGACCCGGCCGCGCGGTCGGTGGGTGATACGTCGTCGTCTGGGCGATGCGTGAAGAACCCTGATCCTTCACCACGATGTCATCGATCCATCGTATGGATGACGCGTCATTGTCGGCCCGCAGGAGTTGGTTGGCAAGTCGTCGTACTTGTCTTGAACAGGAGCCAACCCACGTGCGTCCCTCTCGTCGTACCTTCCTCGCTGGCGGCGTCGGCGTCGGCCTTGCCGTCGCCGGTGGCCTGCCGTCCCTGGCCCAGGCTCACCCGAGCCGGCCCCGCCCGCCGGTCGGGGCCGGTCACGTGCCCTTCCCGCCGCTCGTGGACGATCCCGACGGAATCCTGGCCCTGCCCGAGGGTTTCAGCTACGCCGTGGTCACCCGGACCGGTGTCACCCGGCTCGACGGCGGCCAGGGACTCACCCCGGCCGACCACGACGGCATGGCCGTCTACGACGCCGGCCGGGGCCGCTACACCCTGATCCAGAACCACGAGATCGATCCGGGCGCCGAGTTCGGCGTACCGCACGTCAAGGGCACTGTCTACGATCCCGGCGCCGTCGACGCCGGTGGTTGCACCGTGATCAGGACCGACCGCTCGGGTCGCAACCTCGGCGAATTCGTCGCACTCTCCGGGACCGTCGCCAACTGCGCGGGCGGGCCCACCCCGTGGGGTACCTGGTTGACCTGCGAGGAGACCGAGGACCGCGCCGGGGACGCCTGGGAGGAGGACGGCCGGTCCGGCGCATTCCAGAAGGACCACGGGTACGTCTTCGAGGTCCGGGCCGACGGCAGCGCGGACCCACGGCCGATCAGGTGCCTCGGCCGGTACGCCCACGAGGCCCTGGCGATCGACAAGGACCGGACCAGGATCTACCTCTCCGAGGACGCCGACGGGCCCAACGGCCTCTTCTACCGCTGGACCGCCCCGCGCGGCGTCAAGCTCGGTCCCGGTGTGCTCACCCGGCTCGCCCCGGACGCCGGCGTACTCGCCGCGATGCAGATCATCATGGACGACGGCTCGGTGCTGCCGGACGTCGCCTACCTGACCTCCGCCCAGCTCGGCCGCCCCTTCCCCGTACGCTGGGTCGAGGTGCCCGAGCGCGACGCCCGGACCACGCCGGTACGCGAGCAGTTCACCGATGGCGAGGTCACCCGGGGACGCAAGTTCGAGGGCGTGTGGGGCACCGACGAGGGTGTGTACGTGGTCAACTCCTACGCCTGGGAGGACGGTGACCTTCCGGCGGACGCCGCGCCGCACGACGGCATGGTCTGGTTCTACGACTACCGGGCCCAGACGATCCAGCTGGTGACGTACTTCCCACACCAGACCGCGTCGGAGGAGGGAACGCCGGTCAGGTACGACGGACTCACCTTCGACGGGCCGGACAACGTGACCGTCACTCCGTGGGGAAGCCTCGTGCTCGCCGAGGACGGCTCGGGCGCCTCCCACGTGCTCAGCGCGATTCCGGGCGGCCCGACGTACGCGATCGCCCGCAACCAACTCAACGACTCGGAGTTCTGCGGGCCGACCTTCACCGCCGACGGGAAGGTGCTCTTCGTCAACATGCAGGATCCCGGCCTGACCCTGGCCATCACCGGCCCGTGGGAGAGGTACCTCGGCTGACCGGAGCCGAACCGATCGGTGGGGTCAGGCGGTCAGCCTGACCCCACTCGCGTCACGCCTTCGATCCACGGTGAGACGCGGGCTCGGCCATGGACGGCGCTGGCGGGTGGCCGGCCGGCTCCGGTCACCCGGGCGAAGGGCCTGCGCGGCGCGGCGTCCTCAGCCACCGTGGCGCCGTAGGAACGCCTCCGTCCGGCGTTGCTGCTCGCGCGACGCCCGGCCCACCTTCAGGACGTCACCGTCGATCACGACCCGGACGGAGGGCACCGGCCGGCCGACCAGCCACTCCCGCAGCAGCCCGATCACGACAGGCAGCGCCGCCGGGACCAGGTCGACCAGCAGCGCGCCCATGGCGAACGCGTCCACGGGCCCCCCGTCGGCCGGTACGTCACCGTGGCGCACCGAGGCGACACCGTCGGCTGCGCGCTCCAGCAACCGGTCGCCCAGCGCCATGGTTTCCTCGGCAAGCTCGACTATGTCGGACGTCTCGCCCGGCGCGACGAATATCCAGAGCTGCACCCGTGTCGCCTCCGCCCGCGAACGCCCGGATGACCCCGGGCTACATGCGACAGTCTCTCGACGAAACGCAACGGCGGAGCAGGCAGTCGCGTCGGCGGTGTGCGGCCTGCCCGCCGACCTCACTCCCGAGACCTGCGGCGTAGCCGGAACCGAGCTGCGCCGACCGGCTGCTCGTCTACCGCCGAAACGGCCGCAGCTGGTCAAGTTCAGGCCGGTCAGCGGGTCACCACCGAACGGGAGGCCGCTCCCGTTCGCGGGGGAGGCCGGCTGGCGGGCCCGAACCTAGCGTGGGCGGCATGCGGAGAGAGGAACGGCTTGACGGTGCCGGGCCGGCACTGCCGGTGACCGGCGGAGCAGAAGGGTCGCGGTCACCCGCGGCGTCGAGGGTCGCCCACGCCCCGGGCACGACGCCGGGGGGCTACTGGTCGAGTGTCGGGCGGATAGCAGCGTACGGCGCGGCGTTCGCGATGGCGCCGTACTTCGTCATGAAGATCTTCTGGACGATCGACGGGCTGCGCGGCGGCGGACTGCACGAGGGTGCATGGAGCCACCTGGATTGGGCGGCCGTCAACGGGCTGACGGTGGCGATGTCCGGGCTGGCCATACTGCTGGGCCTCGCGCTGGCGCAGCGATGGGGCGCGCGGGTGCCAGCCTGGCTGATGCTGCTCCCGGGCTGGATCGGGATGGGCCTCCTGGTGCCGATGACCCCGCTCATCCCGATTCTCGCGCTGGTGAACACGAACACCGGCGAGACCGCTACGGAAGCACCGATGACTGGCTGGGAGGTCGGTCTGCTGGCGGTGTCGTTCGCCGGGTTCGCGCTCGGTATGGCGATCGCCGCTCCGGTCTACGCCTTGCGGCGGTGGCCGGAGGCGTTCTCCGGCAGGAGTCTTTCTGCGCGGCATGGCGTACGGGTGACCGTGGCCCGCTTGGCAGCGGCGCTCTGCGTTCTCCTCGGCCTGCCGCAACTGTTCTGGGGGTTCGGCGGGACGATCGGCCTGAACGGGGCGACGCTCGACAGCCGCGACGGGCAGTGGCACCTGCTCACCCTGAACAGCGGTGTGTGGGCGTTGGTCGCCGCGTGGGGCGCGTGGACGCTGACCCGCCACACCGGCCGGGCGCCCCTGCTGCTGTCGTGGCTGGCTTCCGGGTTCCTGTTCGCGTGGGGGTCGTGGAAGGCGGTCTTCTCCTTTGCGGTGACGCCGGAGTTCCCGCCGCCGGAACCGCCGTGGGTACTGGCGCAGCAGAACCACTTCGGCGCCGTTGCCGGGCTGCTGATCCTGGTCGTCGTTCTTCTCACGGTGTCCGACAGGGCCGAGCGAGGCCCTGCGGTCGACGGGCCGGCACCGGGTGTCGGCTGATCTGGATCGCTGGTCTTGGCTGTCCCGCTCGTTCGGGTGTGGGTTACCCGAACGACGATTAGCCTGGTGGGCATAGGGTCGGGTCGACGTGAGCAACCTTCGCGGGACTGGGACGGGGCAGGACATGGACCAAGGCACCCGCGACGAGGTGCTCCGCCGTCTGGCCGAGGCGGTCGGGGCCGTCACAGTCGCGCACCCGACGCGGGTTGCCGTCGACGGACCGCCCGGCGCAGGCAAGACCACGCTCGCCGACGAACTGGCCGTTGTCCTGGGCACACTGGGCCGCCACGTCATCCGCGCGACGATCGACGATTTCCTCTTCCCCCGGGCAGTGCGCTACCCGCGTGGCGAGTACTCGGCGGAAGGCTGCTACCTCGACACCCACGACTACGAGGCGCTGAACCAGGTACTGCTCGATCCGCTCGGTCCGGGCGGAGATCGGCGCTTCCAATCCGCGGTCTACGACCGCACAGCGGATGCTGTGCTGTCCCCGCCGGTCACGACCGCCCCCGCCGACGCCGTACTGGTCTTCGACGGCGTCTTCCTCATGCGCCCGGAACTGATCGATCGGTGGGATCTGCGCATCTTCGTGTCGACCGCGCTAGAGAAGACCGTCGACCGTGCCGTGATCCGGGAGCGGCGGGTCTTATCTCGGGCCGAAGTCGAGCGGCGCTGGCGCGAGCGTTACATCCCCGCCCAACAGTTGTACTTCGCTACGGTTCGCCCGACCGATCACGTCGACATCATCGTGCACAACGACGAGCCTCAGCAGCCGGGCTGGGAGACCCGGACACACCGACTACAGTCAATTCGGCTTGTCCGCAAGGAAAACCATACCGGGGCTGGCCTCGACCCAGCGTGATCGGTGCGTCGGGGTCCAGGCGTACAGGCAGAGGCAGAGGCGGAGGCAGATCAGGGCGACAGCGCCTCCTTCGGGCAGCTAGCCTCGGCTGCACGGCTGACCCCGCAGCGGAGTACGCCCGGGTCAACTCGCCTGTCAATGCCAACGTCCTCCACGACGTAAAGACGCTGGTGGCAGACGTTGGCTCTGGCCCCGGACCACGGACGCCGGCTTTTCGGCAGCACGGTCTCCGGGCAGTAGGGTTGGCCTGGTGACCTTGCCCGATCGAGCCGAGGTCGTTTCGTTGCTGCGGCGGCTGGACGATCCGGTATGCCTCGAGTACCCGGCCGTGTTCGATTACGGGGCTGAGCAGCGGCGCTTCCGGTCGCTGGTGGCCGGGTTGGAAGAGCGGTTCGGGTGCGCCTGCGAGGCGGAGGCGGGTCGTCAGGTTCAGGACGCGAGCTACCTGGGGCAGTTGGTGGTGCCGGCGTCGGCGACGGAGAACGGCGTGGCGATCTTCGTTCGGGTGAGCAACTTTGGTGGGCTGGCGTTGGTGGGCGCGGAGGGACCGGGCATTTACGACGATGCCGAGACTCTGTACCTGATCGCTGAGACCGATCGCGGGGCGGTGCTGGAGGTGCTGGCAGCGCTGAACTATGTGCCGCTGCTGGAGGACGTGCTGTCCTCGGAGTACGACGGAACCAGCGACGCGTTACGCGATGCCTATCCGTTGTACCCGCCGACGTGGTTCATCCGATACTTCGACTACCTCTGAGGTGAGCGCGGCGGGACGACGGTAGCGCCCAACAAACCAGCGCCGGTCGATGAGGGTCTGGTCAAGGTCTGGTTTCGGTTCGTGCCGCGGGAGGGGTGCCTGCCGTACGACACCGAGGGGTTGTGGGCACAGCCGGTGGGTGCGGAGACGGTACGGGTGGCGAACGTACCGTTCCTGCAGATCATGACACTCCGACGACTCCAGGACATCGCTTACCTGCGCTGGCCAGACCTACCAGACTCATCGCAACGCTACGCAGCGTTCGGTTCATGGCTTGTGCGAATACTGGCTGGCGGGTGGGATGCGGGCTGAGCGAAGCTTGGGTGTGGTCGTCATTCAGCGTGTTCGTGTGCGGTGGACGGCTGCGGCACGTGGTGCGCCGGCCGCGGTTGCCCGTCGCGGCCTTGACCAGGCGATGGTCCTGCCTGGGTCACTGCCGGAGACCGACGTGGTCATTCACGAGGTCCTGGCTGACGAGGCGGTCAACTACGAACGCCATGACGAGGTGCTGGCCGGAGGCGTTGAGCAGGCCCGAGCCATTGGCCTTTGGCTAGGTCGTGACGAGGCGACGGTGACCGTCGACCGGCTACCCGGTTCGGTGGCCTATCCGCGCCCGTACGCGTCGACGCGCCTGTTCGTACTGGCACCGGGGCAGGTTGGCCGCTACCGGGCCAACTTCCGGTTCACCGGCTGCGCATGCAACCCGAGCTGGTACTACGAGGATTGGCTGGTGCACGTCAGCTACGGCCAGGTGGCCGACGACCGCTTCGTGCGCGACCAACCGGACCGCATTGCCGACCATCGCGTGCATCTCTACGGCGGGACGGGGCGCTGCTCACGCCCCCATCCGGGAACCGGGCAACCCTGAGCGACAGGCCCAAGCCGCACAACCCAGGTTCTGCACGAGCCGGCAGGGCGGTGGCGCCGTTGTGCGGACGCGGATTGCGGCAGATTGTTCGCGTCTGATCAGCGCTTCGCTTCGCGGACGTCCTTTCCCTGCTCGGCGAACGCCTTGAAGTCCTGCATGTGCTGTTGCGACTGCTTGCGGAAGGCGGCGGGCGTGAGGAGTCCAATCAGCCGCATCAGCAAGCCGCTGAACCGGTACTCGCTCTCGCTCTCCCACAGCGTCGTCTCCGGGCCGGCTTGAATCAGGCGGTCACGCACGGCGCTCCACATGCCCTTGCCGACGATTTCGCGGTCGAAATGAACGACGCTCTCACTCGGGATACCCTGCAGGTCCACCGGTTCCCGGCGCGTGATGGTCTCTGTGCACTCGATCTTCTGCTGCCCCATCTGCATGATGACTCGCGACGTGGTACCGACCTGCCCGTGTACCCCACTCAGCGGCTCGTGCAGCACCAGGCCGTGCAGCCACTTTGGCAGGTGTTCCGGGTCGGCGAGCAGCTGGGCCACTCTCTCCCGGGGCAGGTCGATCTCGATCGAGACGGTGTACTTCATGACGGAGCGCTCCAGTCCTCGAGTGAACCGGCGCACACTAACAGCTTCGCCTTATATTAGTCCATGCTAATCTGGCGCTTCGTTGGCCCGGGCTTGGCCGAGTGCGTGATCTCCGCATCCGTATGGCGCGTCCCGCCGTTCCGCCGACCCGCTGCACGAGCACGACGCTGCAACGCGGTCGGGACGGCCACCCTGCCGGTCCGTGTCTCGTCCACGTGCTCTGCCATCGATGTTCACCGCGGTGCCGGCCATGTGACCTGAGCCGGCAGGCAACGGTGCGCGCTCATCGGCAGATCCGCACGTCACCGGACCGCCTTCATCGTTACGTCGCGTAGTTGGTGAGCGCACGCCTCGGCCGATTCCTTCTCTGTCGGCCACCCGTAGGCACTGCTGACGTCGATGGTTGCTTGTGCGTGCTGGCGTACCTGGCTCTGCACCCGGAACCCGTACGCCGACACCTGGACGCTCGCGGCCGGTATCGAAGGAAGATAACGCGAAGCGTCCGCTGCGGCGAAGCCCAGGCAGCCTGAGGCCAGCCTCCGGCCGAGGCCTGCCGCCGACGGATGTCGGCGGCAGGCCCGGCGCCCCTGTCGACCTCAGTTGGTGGGGGTCAGCCCGATCGAGGCGCGGAACGAGCCGTCCATCTCGAACGGCACCGACTCGTGCTCGTGCGTCACCAGCCAGCGCCCGTCGATGCGGCGCAACCCGAGCGTCACTCGGAACCACAGGCTGAAGCTCTCAGTCGAGCCGCGAGGCACAGCGGTCAGGCAGTCGAGGCTGGTCGCGAACGCCACGTCGCCGTCCGTGGTGATTTCCAACTGGGTGACCTCGCGGCGCGGCGGCGCCTCGAAGGTGGCTATCCATGCCTCCAGCGCGGCCGGGTTCCGGCCGTCGCCGGGCTGGCGCAGCGGCGGGGCGAGGGTGTACTCGACAAAGCTGGGAGTGTAGTACGACAGGATGGCCTTGGCATCACCCTTCTGCAGCAGCGCGGCCTTGCCCTCGATGACTTCCCGGATCTCGTCCATGACAGGTCCTACCTTTCTCTCTCGCCCGGGATGTCGAAGCCGGGCCGGCCGGTTTCGACATCCAGACGAGAGAAAAGGAGAGAAGCCATGAAATACCTGCTCCTGATCCAGTCGAACCCGCAGTCGCTGGCCGTCTGGGAGACGCTGACCGATCAGCAGCGGACCGACTTCGGCCTCGGTCACCTGCGACTGACCGAGGAGATGCGCGAGGCCGGCGTGCTGGTGGTCAGCGAAGGGCTGGGCGACCCGGCCCTGGCCACCCAGGTCTCGGTGCGCGACGGTAGGACGATCACCTCCGATGGCCCGTACGCCGAGGTCAAGGAGCACCTGGCCGGCTTTTACCTGATCGACGTCGCGGATCTCGACGAGGCGGTCGCCTGGGCGGCGAAGGCGCCGGACGCCGCGTACACCCGGGTCGAGGTGCGCCCGATCCTCGATATGAGCACATGGGAGCTGTGACCGGGCTTCCGGACCTGCTACGCGACTGCGCGCCGCAGGTCCTGGCCGCCGTCGTGCGCCGCTACGGCGATTTCGAGGCCTGCGAGGACGCGGTGCAGGAGGCGCTGATCGCGGCCGTCCGGCAGTGGCAGCAGTCCGGCGTCCCGGAGCATCCGCGGAACTGGCTGATCGCCGTGGCGAGCCGTCGGCGGGTGGAGCTGCTCCGCAACGAGACGGCCCGCCGCCGCCGCGAGGAGGCGGTCCGGCTCGAGCCCGTGCCGCAGGTCCGCGGCGACGACGAGCTGGCGTTGCTGCTGCTCTGCTGCCATCCCGCACTGAGCGTGCCGGCGCAGGTCACGCTCACCCTGCGGGCGGTCGGCGGGCTCACCACCGCGGAGATCGCCCGGGCGCTGCTGTTGCCGGAGGCCACCGTAAGCCAGCGGATCAGCCGGGCCAAGCAACGGATCCGCGACACCGGCAGCCAGTTTGAGATGCCCGCGCCGGGCGAGCTCGGCGAGCGTCTCACTGCGGTCCGCCACGTGCTCTACCTGACGTTCAACGAGGGCTACACGGCCAGCTCCGGCGACGCGTTGAACCGGGTGGAGCTGACCCGGGAGGCGATCCGGCTGACCCGGCAGCTGCACCGGCGGCTGCCGGACGACGGGGAGGTGGCCGGGCTGCTCGCGTTGATGCTGCTCACCGACGCACGCCGGCCCTCGCGTACCAGGCCGGACGGCGCCCTGGTCCCGCTCGCCGAGCAGGACCGGCGCCGCTGGGACGCGGACGCGATCGCCGAAGGCGTCGCGATCATCACCCACACGCTGGCCCGGGCCCCGATCGGTCCGTTCCAGCTGCAGGCTGCGATCGCGGCGGTGCACGACGACGCGGCGCGCGCCGAGGACACCGACTGGCCGCAGATCCTCGCCCTGTACGGGATGCTGCACGCACTCGCCCCGAGCCCGATGGTCACGCTGAACCGGATCGTGGCGCGTGCCATGGTCGACGGCCCGGAAGCCGGGCTCGCCGCTCTGGACCAGATCGCCGAGGATCCGCTGATGGCCCGGCACCACCGGACCGCGGCGGTACGGGCCCACCTGCTGGAGCTGGCCGGCGACCGGGCCGGGGCGCAGGAGCATTACCGGCTGGCGGCGCGACTCACCCTGAGCCGGCCCGAGCAGCGCTATCTGGAGACGCGGGCCGCGCAGCTGGCATCGGACCGAGGCATCCGGGCCGTTGGCCGGCGTCAGGTGTCGCCGCCCTGGCCACGTTGAAATGAGTTCATTGATCACGAACGGCGGCTGCCGTATCAACCGCGCGTTGTCTGCGGCAGAAGCGGATGCCGGAACATGTGCCGGGCGATCCGGCGGGTGGTTCGTCTGGACGATACACGCGGCCGTTGACGTTCTCGGCACGTCGGCGCGACAGTGGCTGCTGCGGCTATGCCCGCTAGGTTCAGCGGTCCAGCTCCATCAGGGTGAGTTCGCCGCCGCATCGAAGGCACGGCACGTTGAACGCCGAGTCGGCGTCGCCGATCAGGCAGGGAACGCAGAACACCTCGTCGCAGGCCGTGCACTGCATGCCGACCTTGGGTGAGATCACGTTGACGTCAACGCTCGCCGGCTCCGTCCGGTGCACGGGCCGGTGGCACTCGCGGCAGTAGTCGATACCCCGCCGCCGCATGGTGATCGCCGCTTGCGGGTGGCCGAGGCGCGCGGCGTGCACGATGTGCTCGTCGGCCTCCGCGAAGCGGCCGAGCTTGCCGAGGGCCATGCCGAGTGCGTTGTGCGCCTCGAAGTACTCCGGTCGCAGATCGAGGCACGCGCGCAGCGGCTCGAGTGCCTCCTCCCACCGACCGGCGTTGGTTAGCGAGACCCCGAGGAACAGTCGGCAGCTCGACGAGCCCGGATCGGCGCCGGCTGCCTCGGCGAACCCGTCGGCTGCCTCCGACCAGCGCCTCTGATCGAACAGCGCCAGAGCGCGCTGGTACGTCGCCCGCGACTGCTCGACGTCCGAGTGAATGGCTCTGCTCTTGCGCGAGAACAAACCCACCCGCACCTCCTTCGACGACCGTCTCATCGTAGGCGTGGTGCCCGCGACGCTGGTTGATCTCCGGAAGCCCCAGAGCCGAGTTGGCTCCTCTTGGGAGAACCCGTCCTGACCGCCACGAACCGACCGGCCGAGCATCGACGGTCACCCTACGAGCGCCGCGGTAGGTGTAGGCCCTTCACCTACTGTGTCGTCTGTCACCGAGCGATTGACCGACCGATGGCGGCGCGAAGTGGCCGAACAGGAGGAGGCGGTCGGCGCCGGGACGCTGCCTCGTAATGAGGCGTATGCGGCGACCGCATGGCCGACGGAGTTCGTCGCTGGCGTTGACGCGGCCCTGGCGGCGTATGAACGAGACGTCGCCGAGCTTGGAACCACCCCAGCCGACCCGGCCGTCTGGGCCGCAGTCGAACGGGCCGTGCTCGCCCTCAACGGTGTCGACGAAAAACTCGGAGGCCACATCGACACCATTACCCGGGAGGAACTCTGCGAGTACATCGACGTCGTCATGACGGCCGCGGGCGTCGATGTGGACGCACTGGCCGCTCGCCGGGGACGCGAGCGCAGCGGACTCACCGACGAGTGGCGCGACTGGTAGCCACACCAGATGCTTGTTGTCCGGATCGACCGCGCGGCGAAGTTTCGTGACGCAACGGTCTGGCCAGTGACGCGAGTGTCTTGTCGGCAACGGGATGTCTGCGGTAGATCCGGATGCCTTCACCTCGATCCACATATCCCTAGTGTTCTTGTTCGGGTTCGCTGGTTTGGCGAGGACCGCTCGTTGGATCTTCTGCCGACGAGCCGGCGTCCAGCAGATTGGCTGCTTCTTCGACGATGGCCGCGAACTCGTCAGGTGGGATCCTGGCGACGAAGACTTTGCCCAAGTCCTCTGGGAAGGGATGCCTCGCACGCCAGAACCGGAAGATGATCACCAGGTCGTCGTCCAGGTAGGCGTACGCCGACACGTTGTCGACGGACTGGCCCCACCGCATGAACCAGAACTGCTCCCGGAAGTCGGTCTCGTCCCCGTGTAGCAACCGGAAGATCTCCTCCGGCGCAAGGCCAGGGAAGGGGCAAGGCCTGATGTCGCGTTGGCGCACCCGCTGCGCATCCAACCGCATGTACCAAGAGATAGACGGGACGTAGGTGACGTCGTCGTCAGTGGTCAGCCATTTGTCGGCCGCCCACAGGTTAACGACGCGGAGCGCTGGCGACTTCATCTCGCCTACTTCCACTGCGAACGTCGCTCGGTCACCGAATCGTCGTGTCATAGGGCAGCGAGGCTAGCAGCCACCCGACCGGTAGCTGACGGTGAACGTATGCCTGCTCGGTGCACGCTCATCGGCATTACCGTGTGTCGGCGCTGTTGCTCCGGGCTCCGAGCCACCTGGACCGCCGTCCAGGGCTGAGCCGGCTGTCATCGGGGTATCACCGTGGAAGAGCCCGGCGAACCCGCACGGGACGCGATCCAGGCGAACAGGGGTACGGCATGTTTCTGATCTTCGGTCTGCGCACCAAGTCGGAGCGGCTGGGACTGGTCCCGATGGCCTGCCGGGTCTGCGGGCAGTCCGGCAGCATGCTGCTGGTGCGCGAGGTCACCCGGTTCAGCCTCTTCTTCGTACCGCTGTTCCGGGTCCGGACGAAACACGTGCTCTACTGCACCAACCCGCTCTGCGGCGCGCGTACCGACATCGGAGCGGGCGAGGCACGCCGGTTGCTCGCCGGAGCGTCGCACTGACCGGATGCGCGGCGGCCAACCCCGGTCAGCCAGCGCCAGGCACGGGGGAGTCGGCCAGGGAGCGTGACGGCTCCCGTCCCGGGGCTCGGCAGGTCGCTGCACCGCGACGGCGCGACCCTGCCGTCGCACCGATCGATGGTGGTGATGGCGTGCTGTACTGCCAGGCATGAGGCAGCGGGCAGGTCTGATCATGGGTGTGGTGGTGCTGCTCGTCGGGGTAGGCGGCCTGGCTGGTTGGCGGTGGTGGCGCAGCCTGCCGCCGTACGGGCCGGAGGTGTTGGCCGCGACCGCGACGCTGAATGTGGTCGACCAGGCCACCGCGGACGCCGCGTTCAGCCAGGGCAACACGGAGCGGGCCGGCGATGGCGACCAGATCTTTCTCGGCCGGGTGGCTTGGGAACGTCCGCCCGATCCTCAGGTTGACGGTTCGTTCCGGATCGTGGTGCTGGACAAGGGCACCCGCCGCATGCCTGGCTTCATCACCGTGACGTCGGCGCGGCCGGACGAGGTGGGCGCCGGCTCGGACGAGGCCCTGGGCCGGGCCGAGGAGCGCTATCCCTGGCTACAGGGCATCGGTATGCGCAAGGTCGACGGCGGGTTCGTGACCGCCGGCAGTGCCGTCATGGTGTCGTCGGTCGACGCGTCACCGGTGACCTTCGTCTTCGTGCTGCACCCGCAGCGTCCGGGAACGCCACCCGAGCAGGCCGTCGCCGCCGCGCCCGCTGCAGTCAGCGACCTGCTGGTCGCCCTGATCAGCGTGGGACCGGATCAGCAGGTCTACTGGGCCCAGCGCCTGCTGAACTGAGGCTCTGTAACATGGACGGGAGACAGAGCGGTTCGTGTTGCGACCCTGGAACGCGATCGGGGGAGGCAGCACCGGGAACGGGAGATGGTCATACCGCAGCCACTGTTGGTACCGGCACCCGCCAGACGGCATGACAGTGGAGCGCTGGGTTTCGGTCGCTACAGTCATCGAATGCTAGCTGGAGTGGTCGTCCCCGGACTCGGCTACGGTGCGCAGGCACCCCTGCTTGACCTTGCCAGGGAGGGGCTCTCCGACCGCGACGTACCAGCGGAGACGGTGACCTGGACCGTTCCGGACGGCCTGCTCGACATCGGGCCGGAACCATTCGTTCGGGCGCACGTCTCTGCGGCACTACACCGGTTGGCCAGCGCGGCACCCGCCGCGCAGCCCGTGATCATCGCGAAGTCGCTCGGCACCTATGCCGCCATGCTCGCGGCCGAGCGGCAACTCCCAGCGATCTGGCTGACGCCGCTCCTGCACATCGAGGTCATCGCCGAGGCGATCGGCCGAAACCCCGCGCCCACACTTCTTGTCGGAGGAACCGGCGACCCCAGTTGGCTACCTGACATCGCCGCGGCAACGGGCAAGAGTGTCGTCACCATCATCGGCGGCGATCACGGCTTGCGGCCACCCGGACCGCTTCGGAACTACGCGCAAGCCCTCGGCGACGTCGGTACCGCGATCGAAGAATTCCTGGCCCGGCTCTCGTAGCCGGCACCGCTCACTCAACTGCCCAGCTGCCGAGGCCAGGATAGAAAGCCTTACTGATTCGGCCGCCGCAGATCGCTCGCCTCTGCCGTACCGGCGACAGATCCCGAGAACACCTACTGCGCGAGGTCGAGGAGCGGTCAACGCGTGAGATGGTGGGCCCGCTACGGCCGGCTGACTGTCGGGCCGCGCCTTGCTGATCGTCGAACGTTCGGTTGGGCGAGCGCTCGTCGGCCCAGCCCGCCGGCCGCCACCCCGCATGTTCGGCGGCGCGCCGAGCCGCCGACGTACCGCGATTTCCGGCGCGTTGTGCGCGGCCGGCGGCAGAAGCGTGCCCGCAGTCCCGGCGGGATTGTTCGGGTCCGACGACCTGCTCGTGCCGGTGGGTGTCGATCATGTGGTGAGGCGCAGTAGGTGTGGCGCGGTGGGGCCCGTGCCGCGCGCGACCAGTGCGGGTGGGCCTTCGTTGATGATCCGGCCGCCGGCGGCGCCGGCCCCGGGACCGAGGTCGATGATCCAGTCGGCGCTGGCGGCAGCATGGGGGTTGTGCTCGGCGATGACCACCGTGTGCCCACGGTCCAGCAGGAGGTCGAGGGCGCCGATCAGCCGCTGGGTGTCGGCGGGGTGGAGGCCGGTGACCGGCTCGTCGAGGATGACCAGGCCCGGATCGCGTCCGCCGCCGCGGACGATCGCTCTGCTCAGCTTCAACCGCTGGGCCTCGCCGCCGGAGAGGGCGGTACCGCTCTCGCCGAGCGTGAGGTAGCCGAGGCCGACGTCGACCATGGCCTGGAGAAGTGCGGCAAGCGGCGGCGGTTCGTCGAAGAGGGTGGCGGCGTCGGCCACGGTGGTGGTGAGCACCTCGTCGATGGCCAGACCACGGTAGCGGACGGCGAGAACATCGGGGCCGTAGCGGCGGCCGTCACACTGCGGGCAGGTGAGGTAGGTGTCACCGAGGAACTGCATGTCCAGCTTGACCCGGCCGAGTCCTTGGCAGGTTTCGCACCGGCCGCCGGGGGAGTTGAAGGAGAATGCCGAGGCGCTGAGCCCGGCGCTGCGGGCCGCGTCGGTGCCGGCGAAGAGTGGTCGGATCAGGTCGAACGCCTTGGTGTATGTCGCGGGGTTGGATCGCGGGGTGCGGCCGATTGGCCGCTGGTCGGCGACGGTGACCCAGCGCAGCGCGTCGAGACCCGTGATGCTGCTGACCGCGGTCGGCGGTTCTCCGGCGAGTACGGCGGCGACGGAGTCGGCGATGATCCGGTGCAGCAGGCTGCTCTTGCCGCTGCCGCTGATCCCGGTCAGGCAGGTGAGCCGGTGCAGCGGAATCCGGACCTCGGCGGCCGAGACGTTGTGCGCGACGGCGTCGTGCAGCACCAGCCATCCGTGGCCGTGGCCGTGGCCGTCGCCGTCGCCGTGGCCGGGTGGTCGTTGTGTGCGGCGTAGCCGGTAGTCCGGCTCCCGCAGGTACCGGCCGGTCACCGATCGCTGGTGGTGCGCGATCTCGGCCGGCGGGCCGCTGGCCACCAGTTGCCCGCCGTCGCGGCCGCCGCCGGGGCCGATGTCGACGATCCAGTCGGCGCGTGCGATCAGGTCGGGGTCGTGCTCCACGAGCAGGACCGTGTTGCCGGCGTCGCGCAGCTCGACCAGGATCTGGAAGAGGTGGTCCTTCTCCACCGGGTGCAACCCGGCCCCGGGCTCGTCGAAGACGTACGTCAGGCCGGTCAGGGCGGTGCTGATCTGCGCCGACAGCCGGGCTCGTTGCAGCTCGCCACCGGAGAGCGTCGGCGCGCCTCGGGAGAGTTCCAGGTGTCCCAGCCCGAGCCGGATCAGTAGGTCGAGCCGATCGTGCAGCTCGGGGACCAGGACCTGACCGACGCTGCGCTGGGCCTCGTTGAGCCCCGTGTCGACCGCCCGGATCCACTCCCGGACCCCGTACACCCGGTCGTCCGTGACGTCCCGGAAGGTCCTCCCGCCGAGGGTCACCGTTCGCGCGATCTCGCCGAGGCCGGTGCCGGCGCACGTCTGGCACTCCCGCCGGTCCAGGAACGGCAGGTAGATCGGCTTGGCCTCCGGGCCGGCCGCCGCGTACGCCCGCTCGATCTCCGCGACGGCCCCGTCGAGCGCGCGCCTGGTCCGGTACGTCAGCTCGGTGCCCTTCCTCCGGTTGCTGCCGGTGTACACGACATCGATCTGCGCACCGCCGGTGCCGTAGAGCACCGCGCGCCGGAACTCCTCCGGCTGCTCCCGCCACGGCCGCTCCAGCTCGGTGCCGTGGTGCTTGGCGAGTGAGCGGAGCGCGAGTTCCTCACTCGACCGCCCCTGGCCGAACCACGGCGAACCGCCATCGAGGAGGGCGCGGTCGGGTCGAGACACGATGAGGTCCGGATCGGCCCGGACGATTTCGCGGGTGCCGATGCACCCCGGGCAGATCCCCTCCCGGCTGTACGGGTCGAACTGCGCCGGGTGCAACGGCCCGGTCCAGTCGTTGCCCGACGCCAGCGGCCCGAGTCGGGCGAAAACCAGACCGAGGTACGCCTCCAGCCCGGTCAGGGTGCCGAGCGTGGAGTTCGGATTGCTGTTGGCGTTGCGCTGGTCGACCGCGAGCGTGGCGGTGAGTCCACGGATGCGGTCGACCTGGGGACGGTTGCGCGGGGTGAGGAACTTCCGCACGTACGGGTCGAACCCCTCCACGTACCGCAGTCGGGCCTCGGCGTGCAGCGTGTCGAGGACCAGCGAACTCTTCCCACTGCCGCTGACGCCCGTGACGGCGACGATCGCATGGTGCGGCAGACGCACATCGATGCCGCGCAGGTTGTGGGTGCGTACGCCGACGGCCTCGATCCAACTCTCACCGATCATCCCGCTGCTCCTCCTTCGAGGTGAGGATCAGGCGGAACTCGTCGAGCCAGCGCATCTCTGCCTCCAGCAGCCTCACCTGGCGGAGGAACAGCGCCGAGTCCAGCGCGCCGATCCGACCCTGCGCGAGATGTTCGCCGCGTTCAGCATCGAGGTCGGCGATCGTGGCGGCGAGCACCTCCCGACGCCGAGCCAGGTAGCCGGCCAGCTCGGCCGGGTCGCCCACCCGACCGAAGAGCAGCGCGACGGCGAGCGGATCGGGCCCGAACCGCAGCTCGCAGATAGCCCTCTCGCGCAGCCCGCGCAGCTCCCGCCGGCCGGCGTCGGTGATCTCGTACACCGTGCGTACCGGGCGTCGTCCGACCTGCTCGACGGCCACCGCCCGAACCAGCCCCTCGTCGCCCAGCACCCGCAGCTCGCGGTACAGGGCGCCGATCCCGATGCCGCCCCACTGCGCCACCTCGGTGTCACGGGCGATGAGCTTGATCTGGTGTCCGTGCAACGCGCCCTGGCTGTCGAGCAGGCCCAACACCATGAGCCTGGATAGATTCACGATTCTAGTATCACGAATCCATCTAGCTAGCGCCAGATCTGACCGCTCCACTCGCCGGAACCGACCAGCCCGATCCGCGTTCCTGGTGATGACGTCCCCGTCGCGTCTGGACGAGGGACCGCCGCGCAGAGACCGAGGTCGCGCACGAGCGGGGCTTGTCTGGGTACGAGCGTGGGTCCGACAGGTTGAACCTGCGGCGTACGGAGAGTGACGTGCGCCGGTGCCCGGCGCGCCGGTTTGGGGAGCGCGCCATCGGTCGGCGGCCGTAGAGTGAGCCCGCTCGGTCCGTCCGACCATCCTGGCCTGATGTCGGCAGGCAAGGATGCGGCGTTCAGCGTGGCACCCTCGTTAGCGCGACGTGGGCCCCGACGGACCTCGCCCACCATGGCGAACTCGGATCGGTCGACGTCGCAGCAGATGGGAAGATCCTTGGACAGGTCAACCCGTTCGGGTGCGGATTGCCGTGCATACGCACGGACGTGTTCGGCGGCGCCCTCCATGATGCCCGCGATCAAATCTGTCCGCCTCGGCCTCGACCCCTGCAGAAGGCCGCTCAGATATCGCGCGCAGGCCTGGTCCTCAGCGGTCCGCCCGGTGCAGACAAGAGTGCACGCGGTCTCGGCGTGGTTCGTCCTGATCCACCGGGCGGTGGCGCCGACGTTGAGTGCCGACACCGCGAGCAGCACCGCTGGATCCGGGTACCGGACGAGCCCGCGCGTACCGTTCGACGTCGTCTGAATCAACCGCCGGCCGTCCAACTGCGCCATCGACATCTCGAACGGCGAGTTCCCGAAGTCGAAGTCCGCTGGCTTGAGCCCGTTGATTTCGCCGACGAGAAGGTGATCCGGGTGCAGTAGCCGCAGATTTCGGCCCACCTCGGCCGAGGGCGCGCAGACTATTTCCGTTGCGCCACGCTCGAAGGCGATCGCGGCGGTCGTGAAGGCACGGATGACGTCGATGACGATGACGACGGTGTTGGGCGGGACCTCTGCCTCCATACCTACGATCGACACAGCACGCGATTGTCCACGGTACAAAATCCGACCTGCAAGAACATTTCTCCGGGCGCGACCGGGCCGCATGGCCATCGGCATCATCGGACGCTACGAGCGAGCCGTACGCCGCCGCGCTCTGTGACCCGTACGCAGCCCATCGCCGATTCTGCGGCAGATGGGGATGTTCGCCAGAGCCGACCTGAGCGAGGACTGCCGTGACTGTGCGCAGGTTGCCGGGCTCGGCGTGCGTGCGGTGAGCCTAGGCTGTGCACCGTGGAAGGAGCCATTTCCAACCTGATGGTGCAGGTCAGCGGCGTAGAGGAGGCGGGTAGCTGGGTGAGGTGAGGCTCCCGGTAAGACAAGCAATCGACCAAGAAAGATGCCCCTATCGGGAGCCTCGTTGCTGTCTTACCCTGCCTCGATCCCGCTGTGCACCCGATCGCTGAACCACATCGCCGACCTGGTCCGTAGCCATCGCCACCAGCGACGATCCCGGTGGCGCCGACTCGACCCCGGCCGTCAGGCGCTGCTCGTCCTCGCCCACTTGCGCAACGGCGACACCTTCACCTGTCTGGCCGCCGGGTTCGAAGTCGGGGTAGTCACCGCCTGGCGCTATGTCCGCGAGGTGATCACTCTGCTTGTCGCGACCGCCGACGACCTGCACCAGGCGATGAGCAGGATCCGGCTGCTGGCCTACGCCATCCTCGACGGCACCCTGATTCCGATCGACCGCGTACACGACCAGAAGCCGTACTACTCCGGGAAGCACCGGCGGCATGGGATGAACGTGCAGGTCATCGCCGATCCGGCCGGACGCCTCGTCTGGGCGTCGGCGGCGCTGCCCGGCTCGGCACACGACCTGACCGCCGCCGGCACCCACGGCATCGTGGCGGCGTTGAACGGCGCGAACGTGATGACCTTCGCGGACAAGGCGTACCAAGGGGCCGGCGGTTGTGTCCGCACCCCCTTCAAGCGTCATCGTTACCGGCCCAAGCTGTCACACCGTCAGAAGGCGGTGAACAAGGCCCACGCCCGTATCCGCGCCCTTGGTGAACGAGCCGTCGCCACCTTGAAGACCTGGAAGATCCTGACCAAGCTACGCTGCTGCCCACGCCGCGCCACCGCGACCGTGCAGGCCATCCTCGTCCTCCATACGATCGAAACCGACCGTCATGGAGGATGAAAAGCGCCCCTTACGGGTGATACAAGATCGTGATGCGTACGCTGCATGGCCGCCGGACAGCCGAACTCCCACCATTGAGCGCAGGGGAAGACCTCGTCGCGCTGAACGCAACCGTCGCGGGCCGATTGATCGCCGTTTCGGAATACTGTGGTCGACGCAACCGGCTGCGGGACGTGCGGGTGCGAATCCACCTCCACGACGCCGGGCACGGCTGGCGCCAAGTGTCGTTGAGCGGCGTGACGATAGCGCCATCCCGGGTGGACCTGCTGCCCGGCGGAGAGTTCCTGCTGGTCCAGCCCCGTTGCATCCGCCAGCGACATGAAACCGCTCACGACAACGCGCAGGTCTTCGACACCTCCGGCCAGCCCGTACGGTCGTTCCGGCTCGGCGACGGCATCAGCCACCTCGCCGTCGACGAGCCGGGCACCATCTGGGTCGGCTACTTCGACGAGGGCGTCTACGGCGGCGACCCGCTCAGCGCCGCCGGCGTCGCACGCTTCGACGAGTACGGCCGGCGGCTGTGGTCGTACTGGCCGCCACCGGGATTCGACCACATCGCCGACTGCTACGCCCTCAACGTCGACGCCCGTACCACCTGGGCCTGCTACTACACCGGATTCCCACTCGTCCGGATCACCGACACCGAGGTCCGGCCCTTCCGACCGGGCCCAGTCCGCGGCGCGAGAGCCGTACTGGTCTACGACGACGAGGCCGTCTTCATCGGCGAATACGGAAACCCGTACCGCCTGACCGAATGCCGCCTACTCGACGACACCATCGTTGGACACGACCCAGTCGTCCTCACCGATCCCACCGGCCTCCCGCTGGAGAAGTTCCACCTGGTCGGCACCCGCGGAAGCCACCTCACCGTACGAACCGCCCGCCACATTTTCGAGGCCGACCTCGCCGACCACGCCCCAACCGACCGACCCGCCGGCCCGCAATGGCTGGACAGTGACCAACAGGAAACCAAGGTTCGCCCGAGAACAGCCGACTCTCATCGCGCTAACCTCCTGACCGGAGTCGTTGACCCGCTTGGGTGAGGTCACCCTTCAAGCCCGTCGTCAACGCCGGGACACTCCAACCCTGCCGTGACCAGCGCAACCAGGTTGGAAAAGGCTCAAGGATGGGCGTTGTTCCTGCTGTGCCCGTGCGCGTTCTTTGTGTCTGCGTTCCTCGCCGCGACCGTGATCCTTTGGTTCCAGACCCGGCCGGGTGGCCGGTAGCTGAGTCGGCGGTCGAGAGCCGCGCCGACGTGTGTACCTGGCGCCCGCTCCGGGTTGTCGGGCTTCCGGCCCGATCCAGAGCCCGTAGTTCGGCAGGTCCAGGTGTCGCTTGACGAGGTCGCTCGTCAAGCCCGATGGCGCCCCGAACCGCGGCAGGTCAGTGCATCCGAGCATGACTCGGTGAGCCGGTCAGCGAATGCACCGTTGCGTAAAGCGTAACCTGTTGGTTACGCTTTCGGCGTGGACGAGGTGGCGGCGGCGATCGCCGATCCGGTACGGCGGGAGATCCTGCTGATGCTGCGCGACGAACCGCTCTCGGCCGGGCAGATCGCCGACCGGTTCGTCATCAGCAGGCCGGCGGTCAGCCGTCACCTGCGCGTGTTGCGCGAGGCGGGCCTGGTGCGCGATACGGCGGAGGGACGTCGGCGCGTCTACACGCTGGTCACCGCGCCGCTCGACGAACTGACCGGATGGCTGGGACGGCTGATGCGCCCGTCCGGCTGGCAACACCGCCTCGACGCGCTGGAGACCGAGGTCTACCGCACCCGCCGCGAGCGGCACACCGCCGCCGGGCGACACCCATCCCAGAAGGAGATCGCATGAGCCCGACACCCACCGGCCGGCTGTTCGGCCAGGACCTCGTGCTGACCCGTACGTTCCGCGCTCCGTTGGCTGACGTCTGGGCGAGCCTCACTGACTCGGCGCGTACGGAACGCTGGTTCGGCCCGTGGCAGGGCGAGGCGGCGCCGGGACGCACGATAAAGGTCCAGCTGGTGCACGAGGAGGGCAAACCCTGGATGGACATGACCATCGACGCGTGCGAGCCGCAACGTCGGCTGGCCGTTTCCGCCGTGGACGAGCACGGCAGTTGGCATCTGGACATGGTGCTGGCCGAAAATGCGGGCGTGACCGAGCTGCGGTTCACGCAGCACCTGACCGAGACCGAGGGCGTCGGCGAGGTCGGCCCGGGCTGGGAGTACTACCTGGACGCGTTGGTAGCCTCGCACGACGGCCGGCCGGCGCCGAACTTCGATGACTACTACCCGGCGATGAAAGAGCACTTCGAAGCGCAGCGGTGAACGAACCGCACCCAGCCCGCCCCCGGGGCCGGGCGAAGTCGCGTTCCGGAGTCGGTAGAGACCCCGAACCTCGGACCCCTGCCGGGATTCAGGTCGCTCGGGTGAGTTCGGCGAACGCTGCGGTGACCCGGGGCGCCGCTGGCGTTTGCTGTCCGACTTGAGATCGTCCGCAGACTGGCCGACCGGCGCGGCTTCGCCGTGAATCCGCGCCGCTGGGTCGTCGAGCGGACCCTGGCCTCGCTGACCGCCTGCCGCCGGCTCGCTCGTGACTACGAACGAGTGCCCGAAGTGTCCGAGGCGATCATCCGGTGGGCGGCGATCGTGGGCATGGCCCGCCGGATCACCCGCGGCGAACCGGCCCGCTGGCGGACCTGCCGAACATTCAACCGGACCTGATCACCACCCCTCTCGAACACGTTCTAATCCTGGCCTCAGGTTGATCGGGCAGGATGAGCGGAAAAGCATCGACTGGAGAGGGGCGGGCCGGCGTGCGAATCATGATCGCGGATGACGAGGCGGCCATCCGTGAGTCGCTGGAGCGGGTGCTCCAGGTCGAGGGTTACGACACCAGCACCGTCGCCAACGGTCTCGCCGTGCTCGACGGGGTCGGTGGTGACGCGCCGGATCTGCTGATCCTCGACGTGATGATGCCCCGCCTCGGCGGGTTGGAGACCTGCCGGCGGTTGCGGGCGGCGGGTCGGGATCTGCCGGTGCTCATGCTGACCGCCCGGGATCAGGTCTCCGACCGGGTCGCGGGGCTGGACGCGGGCGCCGACGACTATCTGCCCAAGCCGTTCGCCACCGAGGAGTTGCTGGCCCGGGTCCGGGCTCTGCTGCGCCGCCGCGCGCCGGGCGACGACGAGTCGCAACTCCTGACGTTCGCCGACGTCCGGCTGGATCCCGACAGGTTCGAGGCGTGGCGGGGTGGGCGGCCGCTGCACCTGACCCGGACCGAGTTCTCCCTGCTGCAGGTCCTGATGCGCAACGCGACCCGGGTGTTGACCCGTGACGCGCTGTTCGAGGCGATCTGGGGCTTCGACATGAGCACCACCGCCAACAACCTCCAGGTGTATGTGAGCTACCTGCGCCGCAAGATGGAGGCCGAGGGTGAGCCGCGATTGATCTACACGCTGCGCGGCTTGGGGTACACGTTGCGGGAGACTCCTCCGTGAGCAGGCCCGCCGGCTGGCAGCCTCGCCGGCTGACCCGATGGTGGCGCCGGCGGTCCCTGCGGACCAGGTTGACGGTGATCGCGGCGACGGCCATCGCGGTCAGCGTGTTCGTGGCCTTCCAGGTGGCCAGCGAGCTACTGGACTGGGAGCTGCAGGACAGCGCGGAGGATCAGCTGCGCGCCGACTCCCGGGTCCTGGCGACGGACGCGGAGCGCGCCGGTTTGGCGCAGGTCCAGCTACCGCCGTATCCCGGATCCGGTCGGCTGGTGCGGGTCATCCTGCCCGACGGCTCGACCCGGACGCCGGTCGGCCAACCCGCGCTGCCTCCGGTCAGCGAGGACGCCGGGCGCGTGGCGCAGGGCGCGTTGGCCGACCTGATGGAGTCGAACGACAGCGACGACGAGGGCTACGTCGTCTACACGCTGCGGGCGGGCGACGGCGCGGTCCAGGTGGCCCGCGTCACCGACGACAGCCCGATCAACCAGTTCGGGTTTGGCATGCTGCTGATCGGGCTGCTCTGCGTGGCCGGGGGCGCCCTGGTCGGGCGGACCGTGGCGCGGGCCGGGCTGGCACCGATCGACCGGCTGACCGCCGCCGCGGTACGTGTCGCGCACACCCGGGAGCTCGACGCCGACATCCCGGATGAGGGCGGTGGGGAGATCCGGCGGCTGATCCAGTCGATCAACGACATGCTCGCCGCGCTCCGGGACTCCCGGCGGGCCCAGCGGCTGCTCGCCGAGGACGCCGCCCACGAGCTCAAGACCCCGCTCACCAGCCTGCGCCTCAACGTCGAGCTGCTGATCCGGCTCGATCGGCGCGGCACCCTGGACAGCGCCCTGCCGGCGGAGAGCCGGACCCGGCTGCTCGACGATCTCGGCGCCCAGGTGGCCGAGTTGAGCACCCTTGCCGCCGAGCTGACCGACCTGGCGCGCGGTGACGTCAGCGACGAGAGCGCGGAGCTGCTCGACCTCGCCGACGTGGTGGTGGCCGCCGCGACCCGGGCGCGTTCCCGCGTGCCCGACATCGAGGTCGCGCTCGACGTGACCTCCGTGTGGGTGAGCGGGCGGCCCGCTGCGCTCCAGCGGGCGGTGCTCAACCTCCTCGACAACGCCGGCAAGTGGTCTCCCGCGGGCCAGCCGGTCCAGGTCCGGCTCCGCGCCGAGGGCGCGTCGGCGGTGCTCGACGTCGACGACGCCGGGCCGGGCATCGACGCCGCCGACGTGCCGCGGGTGTTCGACCGGTTCTACCGTGCCGACAGCGCCCGGGCGTTGCCGGGATCCGGTCTGGGGCTGTCGATCGTGCAGCGGGTCGTCGACGCCCACGGCGGCCGGGTCGCCGTCGCCCGGTCCGCACGCGGTGGCGCGCTGCTTCGGGTCGACCTTCCGGCCGCGGCCCCGCCCGCCCCGATCGCGCGGCTCACCGCCGGGGAGGACACCGCGCTGCGCTGACCTGCCCCGGCGGCGTGGCGCAGGACAAGGGACGGCGGCCCTCGGGCATCGGCCCCGCGCGGTTCACCGTCGGGGCAGGAGACCGCGATGCGCCGACCCCAGCCCCGGCCGCACGGCGCAGGACCAAAGGGCGGCGAGTGCCGGACCCAGGAAAAGATCCGGGACGGGTCTCGGTCCCCGTCCCGGATCTCGTCCGTGCCGCCGCGCTCAGCGTTGCAGCGCGAGCTCCTCGTCGTCCACGAGCGGCCGTTGACCGTCCGGCGGCTGCACCGGTCGGGACAGCCGGCTCGGCCACCACATCCGCCGGCCGATCAGCAGGGTGAGGGCGGGCACCAGGACCGACCGCACCAGCAGGGCGTCGAGCAGCACGCCGAAGGCGACCAGGAACCCGACCTCGATCAGCATCACCAGCGGAAGTGTGGCGAGGACCGCGAACGTGGCCGCCAGGACCAGGCCCGCCGAGGTGATGACGCCACCGGTGGCCGAGAGGGCTTTGAGCATGCCGTCTCTGGTGCCGAGACGTACGGTCTCCTCCCGGGCCCGGCTGGCCAGGAAGATGTTGTAGTCGACGCCGAGCGCCACCAGGAACAGGAATGCCAGCAGCGGCACCGAATAGTCGATGCCCTTGAACCCGAGGATCGTGTCGAAGACGAACACGCTGCCGCCGAAGGCTGCGGCGAATGAGACGATCACGGTTGCCATCAGGACCAGCGGGGCCACGATCGCTCGGAGCAGCAGCCCGAGGACGATCAAGACGACGGTGAGCACCAGCGGGATCACCAGCTTCTCGTCGCGGCTGGTGGTTATCTCGGTGTCGAGGTTCTCCGCGCTCGGCCCGCCGACGATCGCCTCCGCCCCGCTCACCGCGTGCACGGCGGCGCGCACCCGGTTGATCGTGTCGTACTCCGCGGTGGAGTCCGGCGCGTCCGTCGGGAACACGGAGATGTCGGCCCAGCCACCGCTGGTCTGGCCCGGGATGGCCTCTGCCACACCGCGGGTGCCCTCGACGATGTCGAGCACCTGCTCCTGGTACGCCGGCCGCGTAAAGATCGTCATCGGCTGGCCGCCGAGCTCCGGGAAGTGCTGGCGGAGAACGGTGAAGCCGGTGACCGATTCCGGCGGGGACAGGAACTGGTCCTGCTCCCGCAGGGCGCCGGTGTTGCCCGCCAGCCCGATGGCGAGAACACCCATAATTCCGAGCGAGCTGAGCGTGGCCACCCACCGGCGGCGGCTGATGGCGGTGCCGAGCCGTCCCCACAGCCCCGGCTTCTCCTCCACTGACGTGCTGAACCGGGGGATGGCCGGCCAGAAGATCCGCCTACCGAGCACCACGAGTACCGCCGGGAACAGCGTCAGCATGGCGATCAGCGCGCACAGGATGCCGGCCGCACCGATCGGGCCCAACCCGCTGGTGCTGTTCAAGTCCGCGACGAGCAGGCAGAGCAGGCCGGCGACCACGGTGGCCGCGGATGCGACGATGGCCGGCGCCGCGCCGCGTAGCGCGTGGACCATCGCAACCCGGACGTTCTCGTGGTGGTGCAGTGCCTCCCGGTACCGGGCGATGAGCAACAGCGCGTAGTCCGTGCCGACGCCGAACACCAGGATCGTCAGCAGCGCCGAGTTCTGGTCGTTGACCACGATGCCGAAGCCCTTGACGAGCAGGTAGACGGTCGCCATCGCAGTCAGCGCGGCCGCGCCCACGACCAGCAGCGGGATCAACCACAACACCGGGCTGCGGTAGGTAAGAATGAGCAGGAGCGTGACGACGACGACGGTGGTGAGGAACACCTGCAGGTCGATGCCGTCGAAGACGGCGTCCATGTCGCCGTCGACCGCGGCCGGGCCGGTGACGTCGAGTTCCAGGCCGGCGGGGCGGTCCTTCGCGGCCTCACGCAACGGGCCGACGATGGCCTCCGGTCCGCCGTAGGTCGTGTCCACATCGAGGGCGAACATCATCGCCTTGCCGTCGGAGGAGAGTCTCGTCGGTGAGTCCTCGTCGTCCTCGCCGGCCGCCGCCGTCGCCGTCGGCGGGTACCGCTTGACAAGGGTGTTGTAGTGGCGCTCGACCGTCGCGCGGTCGGCGTCGGTCATCCCGTCGGCGCGGTGGTACACGAAAACGAACGTGTTGTCCTCACCGCCGGGCAGACTGTCCTCCAGCGCCGCCACCTTGGTGGACTCGGCACTGGCCGGCAGCGTGTCCACGGCTCTGTCGGTGGTGACCGAGCTCAACTTCCCGCTCAGCGGCACCATGACCGCCGCCAGCGCCACCCACAACCCGATCACCAACCACGGCACCCACCGCCCTGCCAACCGACCGGCCGACGCTTCCCCGGACGGCGCTGCGTTGACTGCCATCACTAGCCTCCTACATACGGGTTACATCGCTTATCTGGTGCCGACTTCGTACCGAGCGAACCTGAGGCGACCGTTAAAACGGCACTCAGGCCGGTTGGCCGACCCAGGTGCCCAGATGACGTCGCGGACCTGGGCCGCAGTCACTTCGGCGACGTCGTCGGCCGGGCCGTCCATCGCCGACGCACTTTCGTGGGCGTGAATTCGGGCCCAGTTGCGACGGGCCTTGATTTTCGTGCGGGTGTCGAACGGCGCTCCGGAGAGCAGTACCGTGGTGCCACCTCCCGCCCGAAGATGACGACTGCGGTACGACGAAACAGGACGGAATCGGGCCTAGCGTTCAAGCCATGACGAAACCTGATAGCCCACTGTGGAGGTTCGGGGCGGCAACCACGGCGCTGGCGACGGCGTTCGCTGTCGCCGCCTGCGGGTCGGACGCCGACAACACTGCGGCGCCCGCTGCGGCCGGCTCGCACAGCGCGCACGCGGGCGGGTCGTCGGCTCCACCGCAGCCGCTGCGCGCCGGCGAGCGGTTCGTCGACCTGAAGATGGCCGAGGCCTACACGCCCGCGCCGCCGGAGGGCGGCGGCACGGACGAGTACCGGTGCCAGGTGATCGATCCGGGCCTGACCAAGGCGCAGTACCTGACCGGCACTCAATTCATGCCGGAGAACGTCGCCATCGCGCACCACGCCATCGTGTACGCGGTGCCGCCGGGCGGCGCTGCCGCGGTGCGCGAGCAGGACGCGAAGACCCCCGGCCTCGGCTGGCAGTGCTTCGGCGGGACCGGCGTGGACGGTGCCGAGGTAGAAGATGGGGACGCAGCGTGGGTGGACACCTGGGCGCCGGGTGCCACGGAGACGCTGCTCACCCACGACGCCGGCTACAAACTGGAGCCGGGCAGCCTGGTCATCCTCCAGATCCACTACAACCTGCTCGCGACCGATGGCAAGCCGGCCGGGTCGGACCGTTCGGCGGTGCGGCTGCGGCTGACGGACGGCACGCCACAGACCCGGGAACTCGTCACGTGGTCGCTCGACGCGCCGATCGACCTGCCCTGCGCCGCCGACGAGTCGGGGCCGCTCTGTGACCGGGCGGCCTCGATCGCGGACGTGACGAGGCGGTTCGGGCCGGAGGTCGGCGACATGGCGGACGATCAGCTGGAGGAGTGCGGCCAGAGCGCGCCGAAGCCTGGTGACACCCAGACCTGCGACCACAAGGTGCCGGCGCCGACGACACTCTTCGCCGGTTTCGGCCACATGCACCTGCTCGGGCGGGCCATAAAGGTAGAACTCAACCCGGGCACGCCAAACGCCAAGGTCGTGCTGGACGTGCCGCAGTTCGACTTCGACAACCAGCGGCTGATGACGCTGCCGTCGCCGGTGGAGATCGGTCCGGAGGACACGCTGCGGGTGACGTGTAGGCACGACGCGGGGCTGCGCAAGCGGCTGCCGCAGCTGAGCAAGCTGCCGCCGCGCTACGTGGTGTGGGGCGACGGCACCAGCGACGAGATGTGCATCGGCATCATGACGGTCTCCCCCCGCAAGTCCTGACGAAGCGTCGAACGTGTGTGAGCTCACTCTGAGGTCAACAAAGCTGAAGAAACAGCTCTGAGCTCACACACGTCCCGCACCGAGCTCACACGCGTGCGGGCGTCGTGGCGGTCGGACGGGCGGGCGGTGACGTGGGCGGCCGCACCCGGCCCCGGAAGCGGAGCGGTAGATCACGCGGAGCGGATCGGCCCGGAGCGGTGCGGCTCGGAACTACGGTCGCGCTCTGACGGAACTACGGTCGCGCTCTGACGGACCTACGGTTGCGCTCTGCCGGACGCGCGAGATCAAGCGCTAGATCGGCCGGGTGAGTCTCAGGTCGTAGGCGAGGATGACGGCCTGGATCCGGTCCCGTGCGCCGATCTTGGCGAGGACCCGCCCGACGTGGGTCTTCACTGTCGACTCCGACAGCGTGAACCGTTGCGCGATCTCGCCGTTGGTCAGGCCATGGCCGATGGCGACGAGGATCTCGCGTTCCCGGTCGGTCAGGGAGTCCAGCCGGGGGTCCTCCCACACCGGCCCGCAGAGGTCGTCGTCGAGCCGGTCGGCGAACGCGTCGAGCAGCCGCCGGGTCAGCGGCGGCGCGATCACCGCGTCTCCGGCGGCGACGGCCCGGATGCCGGCGAGCAGCTCCTCCGGGCGGGCGTCCTTGAGCAGGAAACCGCTCGCCCCGGCCCGCAGCGCGGCGAGCGCGTACCGGTCCACGTCGAACGTCGTCAGCACCAGGACCCGTGAACGTCCACCGGCGGCGACGATGCGCCGGGTGGCCTCGATCCCGTCGACGCCCGGCATGCGGATGTCCATCAGCACCACGTCGGGATGCAGCTCGGTGGTCCGCCGAACGGCCTCGGCGCCGTTCTCGGCCTCGCCGACGATCTCGGTGTCGGGGGTGCTCTCCAGCAGCATGCGGAACCCGAAGCGCTGCAGCGGCAGGGCGTCCGCCACGAGCACAGAGATCATGAAAGGCTGCCTTTCAGGGTTGCGTGTACGGTCCAGCCGCCGTCCCGTGCGGGGCCGGCGCCGACCGTGCCGCCATAGATCGTGGCGCGATCGGCCGTGCCGGCGAGGCCGAGACCGGCGTCGCCCGGCGATGCCTACTTCGTACCGAGCGAACCTGAGACGATTGTTAAGAACGGCGCTCAGCCCGGTTGGCCGCCGGCGCGGGTTCGTCGTCGGGCGGGCCGCTGTCGTGCACGACGATGTCGACCCGAGCCTGGCAGGAGTCGGCCGCAGACCCAGAGCGTCGGTGACGACGAATCGCCTGCGGTCATTGATCTTCTTGCCGGCGTCGTAGCCGCGACTGTCCCGGCCCACCGTGTCGGCCCCTTGACGGACCGGGAGTCGACAATCCCGGCCGACGGATCCGGGCTCCGTCCTTGCCGAACCCGGGCCCTGATCCGCAACGAGGCGAGCAGTTGCTCGGTGACGCCAGCCTCTTCCCACCGGCTGAAATACCGGTACACCGTCCGCCAGGGCGGTAGGTCGGCGAGCAGGTGACGCCACCACAGGACCGCAGCACGGCAGGACCGAGGGACGGCAGGACCACAGGACGGCAGGACCGCAGGACGGCAGAACCGCAGGACGAGACGAGACCGGACGGGGCGAACCCGTGCCCAGCGGCTCCTGCGGCCGCCGCCGGGGGCACCCGGACGTTGGCGAGCCCGAAGGATGGCCGGTCAGCTACCCGCCGGCCGGTCGTACCGAACGTTTGTCCAGGAAATCCGATGGGTACCACGCCGCGTTATGAGCGCGCTGACCATGGGTGTCGAGGAGGAGTTCCTGCTCGTCGACCCGGCGTGCGGGGCGACCCTGCCGGTCGCGGAGAAGGTCGTCGCCTGCGCCTCGGCTGCCGACCTGCCGGCCGGGGCGACCGTTCAGCGGGAGCTGCGAGACACCCAGGTCGAGGCGGCCACCGGTGTATGTGTGACCGCCGCCGAGCTGCGCGCGCATCTTACTGCGGGTCGCCGGGTGGTGGCCGCCGCCGCCCGCGACCACGGAGCGGTCGCGGTGGCCAGCGCCTCTCCGGTACTGGAGTCCGGTGGCCGGGTGCCATCGACCCTGGCCCGCTTCGTCGCCATCGACGACATGTACGGTGAGGTGACCCGCGATTACGAGGCGTGTGGCTGCCACGTACACGTCGGGGTGCCCGACCCGGACACGGCGGTCGCCGTGGTGAACCACCTCGCCCGCTGGCTGCCGACCCTCCTGGCGCTCTCGGTCAACTCGCCCTTCTACCAGGGCCGGGACACCGGCTACGGCAGCTGGCGAATCGTCCAGCAGTCGCGCTTCCCCGGCTCCGGACTGGCGCCGTACTTCCGGGATCACGCCGCCTTCCGGGCGGAGGTGGGCCGGCTCGTGGAGTGCGGCGCGTTGGCTGACGAGGCGCAGACGTTCTGGTTCGCCCGCCCGTCGCCCAAGCTGCCCACCGTGGAGATTCGGGTCGCCGACACCGCGGCCACCGTGCCGGAGGCGGTCCTGCACGCGATGCTGGGCCGGGCGCTGGTTCGGGTCGCGCTCGACGACCTTCGTCGCGGACGGGAGGCCGCGCCGGTGCCGGCGCAGATGGCCGCCGCCGCGGTGTGGAGCGCCGCCCGCTACGGGCTGGCCGGTCCCGGCGTCGATCTCGAACGGTCGCGGCGGGTGCCGGCCACCGAACTGGTGACCGCGCTGCTCGGCCATGTGCGGGACGCGCTCACGGAGACCGGAGACCTGCCGGAGGTACACGCACAGCTCGACCGGCTGCGGTCCGACGGCACGGGTGCCGAGCGCCAGCGTCGCGTCGCCGGGACGGGCGGCCTGCCGGCAGTGGTGACCGATCTGACGCTGCGGGATGAATCCGACGCTCCTGGGTATTCCGAAGCGGCCCAAGCCTCGGAGGAACCTCATGGCTAGCCACGCTCTCACGCTTCCCGCCACCCGCGGCCCGCTTTCGACGGCCGTCGTGCGTGCCCTGACCGACGGGGTCGCGCCCAGCCCCGTGGTGAACGGCGCCGACCCGTTCGGCGACGACCTCCAGCTCGCGCTGCACCTCTGCTACGAGTTGCACTACCGTGGTTTCGCCGATGTCGACCCGGAATGGGAATGGGATCCCGACCTGCTGCGACTGCGCGCCGAGCTGGAGGCGGTCTTCCTGGCCGCGTTGGCCGAGCAGGTCGAGGGCGGGTCCGACGTGACCGCCGCCCTGGAACCGCTGCTCGTCGAACCGGTGCCCGGCGCCGGTGTCAGCCACTTCCTGCGGGACAAGGGCGAATGGTGGCAGCTGCGCGAGTACTTCGTCGTGCGCTCCATCTACCACCACAAGGAGGCCGAGCCGCACGCCTGGGTCATCCCTCGCCTGGAGGGGCGGGCCAAGGCGGCCCTCGTCGCGGTCGAGTACGACGAGTTCGGCGCCGGCCGGGCCGAACGGATGCATTCCCGCCTCTTCGCCGACCTGCTCGCCGCCGCCGACCTCTCGCCCGACTACCTGGCCTACCTGAACCAGGCACCGGCGTGTGCCCTCGCCACCGTGAACATGATGTCGCTGTTCGGGCTGCACCGACGGTGGCGGGGCGCGCTGGCCGGTCACTTCACCGCCGCCGAGATCACCACCGGTCCCAGCGCCCAGCGGATGGACGAGGCGCTGGCCAGGGTCGGCGCCGACCCCGCCTGCCGGCTCTTCTACACCGAACACATCGAGGCCGACGCCGTACACGAGCAGGTCATGCGGCGCGACGTCCTCGGCGACCTGCTCGACCGCAAACCGGAGCTCGCGGCGGACGTGGTGTTCGGCATCCAGGCGACCACGCTGCTGGAGGACCGGCTCGGTGAGCACCTGCTCGGAAGCTGGCGGGCCGGCCGGTCCGCGCTACTCTGACGCCCGGTTGTCGGCGTCCCGGCGCTACTCGGACGACTGATTGTCGGCGTCCACCGTCTGGTTCTCGGTGTCCACCCGCACCCGGCGGCGGTGGCTGGTGTCGCACAACGGGTAGCGCTTGCTGCGGCGACACACACATACCGCCACCATGAACCGTTGCGAGCAGACTGTGGTGCCGTCCGGCAGAACCAACTCCACGGGCCCCTCGACCAGTACCGGCCCGCCGGGCACCACGACCACCCGACGCGGCTCAGGTGTGCTCGGCACGGATCACCACCAGGTCCTCGTGCCGCTGCCCACGCCGGATCAGACCGGCATCTTCCAGATAGCCGGCACGAGCCCGCATGACCGGGCCGAACGGCACCCGCCGCCGCGCCACGACCGACGTCCGTAGGCCACCCGCACGCAACATCTGGAGCGACCGCTCCACCCCGGAGACGTGCGAGTGCACCAGCAGCGCGAAGCCCGTGGCGGACAACAGCCCCGGTGCCGCCGTACAGAACAGGTCCAGCAGGGCACGCCCGTGCGGTCCGGCGTCCCAGGCCCGGTCGCGCCCGGTCGGCGCCGCCGCCGAGGGCGAGGGCACGTAGGGCGGGTTGGCGAGGACCACGTCGTACGGACCCTCCGTCGACGCCCGGCCCGACGTGGCAGAGACCGGCCCCAGGAGCGAGCCGCGCCGTGCCCGTACCGGTAGCCCACGCGCCCAGGCGTTGAAGCGTACGGACATGACGGCCCGCAGGGAGACATCCACCGCCGTCACCTCGCCCGCACCGAGTCGGGCCGCCACCACCGCCAGGGCTCCGCTACCCGTGTACATGTCCAGAACCCGCGCGCCGGGTGGGATCGGCGCGGCAGCCGCCGTCTCCGCCAGCAGTGCGGTGTCGGCCTGCGGGCGGTACACCCCGGGGAGCCGCAGCAGCGGGAAGTCGAGGTCAACCCCGGCTGGCCGTCCGGTGACCGTGGATACCGTCATGTGCCCCCCAAGAGCAGTCACGTGCCCGCTGCCCCCCAAGATCAGACAACGTGCCCGCCAACGTTCCCTGATCCCGGTACGCCAAACCCACGAGCCGGCCGTCGCCGCCGGCAGCGCAGGCACGACGTGGGGCGCGGACAGGGCCGACCTGGTGGCGCCGACGACCGGAACCACCATGTTCGGCCCTGCCACACCGGGGCGGCCCGTGCGCAGGATCAGCCAGGGCCGTACCGGCGGTTGAAGAGGGTGACGTCGCCCTCGACCAGGTCGGAGAGGCAGGTGGCGTTGTCGGGGCAGGCGTAGACCTGCACCCACACGGTGGCGCGGCCGCTCACGAACCTCTCCGGACCCCTCGCCTCGGCCGCCCACCGTCTGACCGTCCCGTCACAGGTGGGCGCGTCCAGACCGAAGATGTCGGAGACGCTGCGCCCGCCGACCCGCTGGAGCAGTTCGCCTTCCACCCGGGTGTAGTGGGTGGCGCGACACGTCACGGTGCCGGAGAGCCGGGCGAACCCGGTACGCGGATCGACCCAGCCGCTCGGGTCGAGGGTGACGCCGAGCACCGCCGGCCCGTCCAGCTCGAAGGTGAAGTCACCACCCGGGGGCGACCAGGGAAAGGCGCTCACCATCAGGTGGTACGTCGTCCCGGCCTCGGCGGACCAGGCGCCCCGGTTGGAGCCGCAGACGACCGGCGTCAGGGCGCCACGGGTGCCGGTGAAGACGCTCAGGAAGGCGCCGTACGGCTGCGCCGTGCCGGTGGCCACGTAGAGGCCGCTCCGGGTCGGGGTGAACCGGTACCAGACGGAGGAGACGACGCCGTTCGCACACGGCTCCGGGTCGTCCGCTGCCGTTGTCGCCTCCGCACTGGAAACGGTGTCGGTGAACGGTAGGGCCCCGCTGACCGGAATCGCGTTGTCGAAGTCGTCGTTGTCGGGCGGCGCCGCCAGCGCGGTGCCCGGCCAGCTGAGCAGCGTGACGGCGACGACGGCGGCGACAACTGTCGTTCGTTTCATGAAGGACCTCGTCTCTCTGCGCTTCCGCCTTGCTGGGTTGCTCGGACAGCGATGCCTCCTTGGACCGGTGCACTCGACGACCGCCCCGTTCCGGCGACCGACTTCGCAGCCGTACCGGGCGGTGCCGGTCGTTGGGCACACGGCCGACGGATCCGGCCCGGACCGTTGGCGCGGCCGCTGGGCACCCGCCGCCGGACGATGGCGCGCTGTGCGCCGTGAGCAGGGCGACCGGTGCACGGCGGTACCCGCAATTTTTCCGGCGGGGTCGGCTCGCGCCATCCTGGGTACCAGGGCCGGTCAAGCGGGTACGACCGCGAGGAACTCCGGCCCTCCAGCCGGGTCGCGACGCCGGGGGAGAGGACCGCGTCTCCGCGCGGCCCCCTCCCTCGGCGCGTCCTTCCACGGGTACCCGATGGAGCCCGCCCCCACCGGCGGGCAGCACGCCGCCGTCGGATACCTGCGGATCGGGCGCACGCCCGTGCGTCCCGCCCTTTCCCGTTCGTCAGTCGGCCAGCGTGCGGAGGGCCCGCGCCAGGCTGGGGATCATCACCGCCGCAGGGACGAGGTGTAGCCCGAGGAGGGCGGCGGTGGTGGCGGTGTTCGCGCCGGCGAGGAAGGGCGGAACCATCGAGATCGCGGTCAGCGACACCGCCGTCCAGACGAACCGCTCGGCGGGGCGAGCGCTCCACCGCAGCAGAGCGGCGGCAATGCCGATGCCCACCACCGAGAAGAAGCCGGTCACCACGGCGAACCCGGAGAGCGGGATCGTCTCGCCACCCTCGGGGATCTCGAAGTCGACGCCAGCGGCCCCGGCGAGCGCGGCGGCGAGGGTGGTGGCCACCACCGCCGCGAGCGTGGCAACGAGGCCGGTGCCGGCGAGCCTGCGGAGTCGGTGCGTGTGGCTGACCCGGCCCGATGCCGGGGCTGTGACGACGCGGGTGTCATCCATGCTGTTCATGTCGTTCCTCCATCATCCGGTAGGTGGCGTACGGGGTGTGTCGACTGGCACGTGACGGTCCTGTCCCTGGGGGTGACGACGCACAACCTCGCCGTGCGACGGCCGGGGTTGCGCAGGGCGCGGACGCCGGTGCCGCGGAGCCAGAACCCGGCGTCCGGTCCGAGGACCGGCCCGGGCTCGCCGTCGCGCAGCTCCAGTTGCACCCGTCCGCAGATGACGACGACGAAGGCGTCGTCCCACTGCGCCGCGACCACCGGGACACGCGCGCCGCCGCGCAGCGCGAGCGTCCACACGGCGACTACTCCGTGCCGTCCGCCGGCAGGCGCTCCGGCAGCCCGAGCCGCGGGAACTGGTCGTCGTGGAAGGTGATGATCTCGGTGATCGCCCCGCCGGTGACGCGCAGGACGTCGATCGTCAGCGGCAGGTACGCGCCATCCCGCTCCCGCCAGTGGTAGAAGGCGACGGCCGGCTGCCGGTTCACCGAGGTGGGGACGGCGCGCAGACCCGTCATGCCCTCGAAGCCGTCCTCGACCCAGTTGTTCAACACCGCGTCGCGGCCGACGTACAGGCCCGGGGTGGGCGGCATCGAGCAGCGGACGTCCTCGCGCAGCATCGCGGCGAGCCGGCCGATGTCCGTGGCCACGCTGGCCTCGGTGAAGCGGCGTACCAGCTCGCGGGTGCCGGCGTCCTCCTCGCCGCCGGTCCAGTCCTGCCGCTCGGCGGGCAGGTGCTCCCGCATGCCGGCGCGGGCCCGCTGCAAGGCGCTGTTCACGGAGTTGACGGAGTCCCCGAGGAGCTCCGCGACGTCCTTCGCCGGCCAGCCGAGCACGTCCCGCAGGATCAGCACGGCCCGTGGGCGGGGCGCGAGGTGCTGGACCGCCACCAGGTACGCCAGTTCGATCGTCTCGCGCGCGACGGCAAGGGTCTCCGGCTCGTCCGCGTCGGCCGCGGGCAGCTCGTCGAGCAGCCGGTCCGGGTAGGGCTGTAGCCACAGCACCTCGCCGCCGGTCGCCGGCTCCGGGCGGCACTTGGCGAGCAGGTCCAGGCAGGCGTTGGTGGCGATCCGGTACAGCCAGGCCCGGAACGTCGACCGCCCCTCGAAGGTCTCCCGCCGCCGCCAGGCGCGCAGGAACGTCTCCTGCACGGTGTCCTCGGCGTCCTCGAACGACCCGAGCATCCGATAGCAGTGCACGTGCAGCTCCCGCCGGTGCCGCTCCGCCAGCCCCGCGAACGCCGGTTCGTCGATCTCGCCCAGCCCGCTCACGCCCAGCTCCTCCAGCCGCGTGTCCGCACTCATCACGTCATCCTTCCGCTTGTCGTGTCTCGTCGTAGGTGTGACGGGTACGGGCCCGACAACTCATCACTCGGGCTGGGCACGCGCGCTGAGCGACATCCTTGCTATATATATCGTGAGGCGATATATATAGTGCATGGATATCAGCGAACAGACGTTCCTGATCCTCTCCGCCCTCGCCGACCAGCCCCGTCACGGCTACGCCGTCGTGACGGAGGTCGACGAGATGACCGGCGGCAGGATCCGGTTACGGGCTGGCACCCTCTACGGGGCCCTCGACCGCCTGGTCACCCAGGGGCTCATCGCCCCCGACCACGACGAGGTGGAGAAGGGCCGGCTACGCCGCTTCTACAGACTGACCGAAGCGGGGGCGGAGGCCCTCCGCGCCGAGAGCCGGCGGATGGCCAGCGCGGTCCGGCTCGCCGAGGAACGCCTCAACAAGCGGGCCGCCCGCAACGCCCCGAACCTCGGGACCGTCGGATGAACCCGAACATGAGCCCTCTGGAACGACGATATCGACGGCTGCTGCGCCTGCTGCCGGCCTCGCACCGCGCCGCCCGTGGCGAGGAACTGCTCGGGCTGCTGCTGGACCTCGATCACGGCCGCCAACACCCGAGCCGGCACGAGACCCTGAACATCATCGCCCTGGCCATCCGGCTGCGCCTCACCACGCCCGTCACCGCCGCCGCCCTCGGCACCGGACTCAGCGCCCTGCTCGTCGCCGCCGGCACCCAGCCCGCCGGTGACACCCTGGACCTGTTCACCGGTGCCGTCCTCGCCACCGACATGCCGGCCGTCATCTCCAGCTGGCCGGAGATAGTCGCTATCGGCCTGCTGCCCCTCGCACCGCTGATCGCCTGGCTGTGCGGCGCGACCCGGACCGCCCTCACCCTGCAGGCAATCATCCTGACGGCCACCGTCGGTTGGTTCGTCATCGGCCTGCTCGGCGGGGCCGGCATGGGCATCAACCCCGGCCAACAGCTCTTCGGGCACGCCGTACCGGTCCTGATCCTCGTCCTGCTCGTGATCGCCGACCGCGAGCGGTGGAGAGTACCCCGGCCGCGCCTGTTCTGGTGGGCCCTCGTCCCGCTCGGGATCCTCGCCTGGAAAGGCACCGGGGAATGGGGACGCCACGGCGTGTACGTTCCCGAGGCCGTCCCGACGATCCTCGGCATCCTCGCCGCCGCCGCCATCGCCGCGGCAGCCGCGGTGGCAGTCCGCCGCCACCGCCCCGCCGTCATCATCGGCGTCGGACTCACCGGCTTCGTCGCCGGATGGCTCATTCCCGACCCGCTGCTCTCCAACACGGCGATGCAGCACTTCAACCGCCAGCCGCTACCACTGGCCATCCTCATCACCGCGATCGCCGCCACCGTGGCCGGCCTCAGCCACCTCGACCGTCGCCACAACCCCGAGGCGCGGTCGCTGTCACCCGACGATCCCGTGACGGGCTGAACGCCAGCTCCGGCTCAGACGAGCGCCGACCGCAGCCTTCCGACCCGGCGGATCGCGTTGAGGAGCTGGACGACGGCCCGCCACCGCCCACCGCGTACGAGCTGACCCGGGCTCGGCGCCACCCCGCCCCGCACGCCGATCCCGGTGGCGTGCCGGCGACGACGCGGGCGCACCAGGGTTCACATCCCGAGGCGCGGGCCGATCCGTTCGTCCAGGACCCGCCACAGCAGCCGGGAGTAGGCGGCCGGCATGTGGTTGCCGTCCCGGAGTGTGACGACGTTGCCGATCAGGGCCGGGCAGACCGACGCCGTGCAGAACCACGGCGTCGGGTCGATGACGGTGACTCCGCGCTGCGTCGCGGCGGCGGCGATCATCGCGCGTCGTCGCGGCTCCAGTTGCGCGTCCCGTACCGGTGCGTGGCAGCGGCGCGCGTCGGTCAGGTGCCGGGCGAGGCAGTCCAGAACCGTCGCCGGCAACCAGGGTGTGTCGTTGATCAGCACAACCTCGCCGGCATGGGATCCGAGCTCCTCCAGGGTGCGGATCCAGCCGTCGGTCCAGACCTGGTCCCGGTCGGTGAAGGCGTCGACCGGTTCGCCGAAGGTGAAGTCGGTGGAGGAGGTGACCACCAGCGCCGGCCGCAGGTCGGCGATCCACTCCAGCATGTTCCGGCGCCACTCGACACACTCGTCGAACGGACGGTCGATGGAGTCGAGACGGAACCGTACCGAGGCCGCGCTGCAGAATCCCTTGACCATCACCACGAGGCGCCACCCGCGGGCGTGCGCGATCTCGTCCAGGGCGGGGAACCAGCTTCCCGCGTGCGAGTCGCCGAAGAGTACGACGGTCTGCCGCGCCGCCGGGTCGCCGTAGACACACGGGCGCGCCGGTGCGGTGTCGGTGATCTTCAGTACGACGCAGCCGTCCCGGAACACCGTGGGGGTGTCCGCCGTGACGTCGGGCAGGGCGGGGGAGAGGTTGGCTGGTACCGCGGTGGCCTCGGCGCTGGCGGCGACCAGCCGGACGAGTTCCTCCTCGGCGGAGCTGGCGGACGACAGCGTCGCCGCGGTGTCGACCGGTGCCCCTGGCCCCACCACCGTCGGCCGCAGCAGCAGCATCGGTAGCGCCACGGCGAGGACGAGCCCGGACGACGCCACGGCGAGCCCCAGCGTCCGCCGAGGCTTGGACTCCAGTCGGGGAAGGCGGCGGATCGGGTTCTCGACGAGGGCGTAGGTGATGGCGGCGGCGGCCAGCGCGGCGGCGGCGAGTCCGAGGTTCTGCCCGAGCGAGCCGGCGCCGCCGATGATGGCCGGCCCGAGGATCAGGAAGGGCCAGTGCCAGAGGTACCACGAGTACGAGAGTCGTCCGATCCACTGGAGCACCCCCGTCGAGAGGAGCCCGGCGGCTCCTCCGCCCGGCGCCGAGCAGCCTCCGGCGATCACCAGCGCCACACCGGTCACCGGCAGCAGCGCCGCGTACCCGGGGAACTGGGTCGAGGCGTCGAAGAGCAGCGCGGCTGCCGCGACGGCCGCCAGCCCCGCCCAGGTCATGACGGCGGCCACCCGGCCGGGAATTCCGGCCAGGGCGCCAGCGGTGAGGGCGACGAGGGCGCCGACCGCGAGTTCCCAGGCTCGGGCCGGGGTGACGAAGTACGCGTAACCAGGTGAGTGGATCGTGAGCCAGGCCCCGAAGGCGAAGGAGAGTACGGCGACCGCGCCGACACCGATCAGCAGCGGCAGGCCGTTGCCGGGGCGACCGGTGCCCCGACCGCGGTTGCCCCGCCGGCCGAGGCGCCAGGCGAAGAGCGCGATGAGCAGGAGCGGCCAGACGAGGTAGAACTGTTCCTCCACCGCCAGCGACCAGAAGTGCTCCAGGGGAGACTCCCGCCGCATCGCGTCGAGATAGTCCACGTTGTTCATGGCGAGGAGAAAGTTGAGGCTGTAGGTGGCGCTCGCGGCCGCCTGTTTGGCGATCCACTGCGTCTGGAGCGGCAGCCACAGCCAGGAGGCGACCAGTGTGACGAGGAGGGTGAGCACGGCGGCGGGCAGCAGCCGCCGGGCGCGCCGGGCGTAGAAGGCCGGGAGGGAGATGGAGCCGCTGGTGGCGAACTCGCGTAACAACACGGTGGTGACGACGAAACCGGAGATGACGTAGAAGACGTCGACGCCGACGTAGCCGCCACCGACGAGGGGTACCCGGGCGTGGTAGAGCACGACGAGCAGTACCGCGACCGCCCGCAGCCCTTCGATGTCCCGCCGGAATCCGCCGTTGCGACTCGGGTGCCCGGCGGGCGGGCGAGTCGCGGCGGCCGGCAGAGCGGCATGAACCGCCACGGCACCCTCCAAACCCTCAAGATCTGGATAGTTCTACCATCCGGAATGGGGCGAACGGGCCTTTACGGAACAATCAGCCGGAGTTCTTCCGGGGTCGAGGTCACGGCAGTGTCGGCGGCGGCCCATGGACCACCCCGGAGCCAAGCTGAGGTGATCACGAGACGCTCGGCTCCCAGAGCAGCATTGGCGGTGCTGGTTGAAGCCGTTGCGCAGGTAGAAGTCGACCGCGCGGCGTCCGGAGTGGACGGTCACGTGCAGCAGCCCCCGCGTGCGGGCCTCGGTCAGGATCGCGGCCATCAGCGCGGCGCCGACGCCGCGGTTGCGGTACTCCGCACGCACCTCGACCGACTGGATGTCGCCGTACCACCGCTCCGGCGACTCGTTGCTCGGCACCCGTTCCGCGACGAGGAGCCAGGCCGCGCCGACCACGTACCCGTCGATCTCCGCGACGAACGGCAGGTGGGTCTCCGCGTGGGCGGCAACCCATTCGGCGTACCCGCCGAGCCTGTCCCCGTCGATGCCGCGCAGTTCCGCGAGCACCGCCACGTCCGCCACGCTGGCCCTCCGCACGATCACCCGGCGGAGCCTAGGCGAGCCCGACACCGGCGCCCCGCCCGCCCCCGGGGACTCCATGCTCTGCCCGGAGAGGCGGCGAGACGACGATTTGGATATTGCCAGAAGTCGATGTACGGTGGGAACGCTCCCAGATCGCGTCCTCCACTCCACTTGCTCGAGGAGCTGAAACATGTCGCGACGGCGTCGTCGCCCGGCCGTGCTGGCCGGGTTGCTCGTTCTGGCCCTCTATGCGTTCCTGTTGCCGCCGGCGTCGGCGGCCAGCACCGCCACGGCCGGCGCACCCCACACCCGCGCGGTGCCACTCACCGAGCTGACCGTGGTGTCCGAACAGGTGGCCTCCGGTCTGCAACGTCCGATCGCGCTCACCGGGCTGCCGGACGGCCGGTTGCTGATCGCGGAGAAGAACGGCACCGTCCGTGCCTACCACCCCGACACCGGCTTGGCGGCTGAGCCGGTGCTCGACCTGACCGCCCGGATCGACACCTCGGACAACGAGCGCGGCCTCCTCGGCATCACGCCCGCGCCGAACTTCGCGCGGACCGGGATCCTCTACGTCGCCTACACGAGCCTGCCGGCCGGCGCGCTGACCCTGGCGCGCGTGCCCATCGGCGCTCCTGAGCGGGTGCAGGTGCTGCTCACCCAGGAGCACGCCGAGTACGGCAACCACAACGGCGGACAGGTCGCGTTCGGCCGCGAAGGCTACCTCTACTGGTCCCTCGGCGACGGCGGCCACGCGAACGACCCGTTCAAGTCCGGTCAGGACCTCGGCACCCTGCTCGGCAAGATCGTCCGGATCGACGTCAACCGCACCTGCGGCGCGAAGCCCTACTGCGTACCCTCCGACAACCCGTTCGTCCGCACCCGGGGCGCGCGGCCGGAGATCTGGGTCTACGGGCTGCGCAACCCGTGGCGGTTCTCCGTCGACCCGGTCGACAACTCGCTGTGGATCGGTGACGTCGGCCAGGGCCTGATCGAGGAGGTCAACCACATCCGCCCGTCGCAGCGTGGGGCGAACCTCGGCTGGTCCTGCCGGGAGGGCACCCCGGTCTTCGACCCGGAGCAATGCCGGCCGGGCGTGCGGTACACCGACCCGGTCTTCGAGTACGAGCACTTCATGACCGAGAGCTGCTCGGTGACCGGCGGCGTGGTGTACCGGGGGTCCGCCACCCCGGAGGCATGGGGCACCTACATCGCGAGCGACTACTGCTCGACCCTCGCGTTCGCCGTGCGCGCCAAACCCACGGGCGGCTACGAGTCCGCCACGATCGGCAACTTCCCGATCCAGCCGACCGCGATCGACGTCGACGTGCACGGCGAGATCTACGTGCTCAGTGACCTGCCGGGATGGCTGAGCCGGGTGCGGTTCGAGCGGGTCCAGCCAGCCTCTGGCGGCGGGGCGGCGAACCGCTGAACTCCGGGGTGATCCCTCGGCATCCGCAGGACCCCACGGGGACGGCCGCGTTCGGGCGGCCGTCCCCGGCTCACTTCGACACAGCCCCCGGGTGCGTTTCCTCCTGGTGAAATGCCACCGCGTGGCGGCCCGCCGCTCATGGAGGCGGTGCGGGCGTGCAGCGCACGCCGGCCAGTGAGGCCGAGCTGGTGCCGAACTCTTGACTGCTGGCGACAGCGATGGTGATGACCATCGCTGCGCACTGCGGGGCCAGGGACTGGAAAGGGGTACGGCGCGTGGAAATATAGTCGACGTAGGTCGATCAACTGAACGGGGGATCACCGTGACGACACAGTTGTCCAAGGCCATCGCCGTACCGGGTCCGGCCGGACATCCGCTCCTCGGCATGCTGCCGGCGCTCCGCCACGACCTGCTGGGATCGATCCTGGACGGCTTCCACACGTACGGCGACGTGGTGGCCTACCACGTCGGACTGCCTCGGGGGCCACGTGCCGTCAGCGTCGACGTGGTGAACGTGCACCACCCCGACGGCATCCGTCAGGTCCTCACCACGCCTCAGGTCTTCAGCCGGCGCGCGAGCGCGTATGAAATCCTTCGGGAGTTCATCGGTGAGGGACTGCTGACCAGCGACGGAGACCGTTGGTTGCGACAGCGGCGGACGCTGCAACCGCTCTTCACGCCGCGCCGGGTGGCCCGCTACACCGAGCTGATGGCCGAGGAAGCGGCCCGCGTCGTCGACGACATGGCGGTCACCACGGGATCCGTCGTGGACCTGTACCAGGTCATGCAGCGCTACACGATGCGGGTGGTCGGCCGGGCACTGTTCGGCGACGACATCGACGAGGTCGTCCCCCGTCTCCAGGAGCTCATGCCCATTCTGGGCGACCTCGCGCTGGCGCGCGCCCTACAGGTTGTCAAGCTGCCGCTGAGCTGGCCGACTCCGCGGTCCCGCCGGATCACGCAGGTACGTGCGACCCAGTACGAGATCATCGACCGCATCATCGCCGCCCGCCAGCGAATGGGCGGCGAGGAGAACGAGGATCTGCTCAGCCGGTTGTCCGCGGCCGAGGATCCGGAGACCGGGCAGGCGCTGTCCATGGAGGAGATCCGGGATCAGATGCTCGTGTTCCTGCTCGCCGGGCATGAGACGACCTCGGCCGGGCTGGCCTTCACCATGCACCTGCTGGGTCAGCATCCCGAGGTGCAGGAACGGGTCGTGGCCGGGATCGGCACGGGCGACGAGGAACTGGTGCGAGCTGCGGCCATGGAAGGCATGCGGCTGTACCCACCGGTGTACAGCATGGAGCGGATGGCCGAGTCTGACGTCGTCGTCTCCGGTTACCGAATTCCGGCCAATACCAAGGTGGTGGTTGCGCCCTGGGTCACGCACCGGCATCCGGAATTCTGGCCCGACCCGGAGCGCTTCGAGCCCGACCGGTTCCTCGGGCAGCAGGAGCGGCCGCGCTACGCCTACTTTCCCTTCGGTGGTGGGCCGCGCAGTTGCATCGGGGAACACTTCGCGCTGCTGGAGATGACCGTACTGCTGAGCGCGTTGCTCGCCCGTTACCGTGTGGACACCCGCGACGAGCGGCTGGAGGTCGTACCGATGGTCACTCTGCGTCCGGCTGGCGCGGTCCGGGCCACGCTGACCGTCCGGTGAACTGATGCCCTGGCTGATCCGGACAGGATCAGCCAGGGCACCGGGTTCGGCCCGGCGTCCGGCTGTCGCTAGCTGACTCGGGTCCCGTCACCCGTCGCGACGGGCATCGGCTCAATGGCAGGCGAAGCGGTAGCCACCGCGGCGGGCTGAGGGCCGGCGGCAGGTTTCCGGGATCTGGCGAACCGGCGCATCATCGGCCGTTCCACGCCGATGTGAAGCAACGATGCAAAGCCGAGCGTCGCCAGGTAGGCGCCGACCATCACGGCCAGCGCAGCGGCGACACCGAAGCCGTTCGGAGACATGTTCGCGGCACCATACAACACCAGGATGTGAATGAGGTAGAAGGCGAAGGACGTGTCGCCCAGCCAGCCGGCGACCCGCCCGCGCAGCGGTGAGCGGTGCCCCTCGACGTCCGCCCGCGCCGCGGCAGCCACCAGCAACGCGAGCGGGATGACCATCGCCGCGACCACCGAGTAGAGCAGCGGCACGACCTCGGAAACGCCGTAGAAGGCCAGCGTGACAAGTGCGGCGGCGGGCAGGCTCAGCCTGAACCACAGCCCCCGCATGACGAGCTGGGCGATGACGATCCCGAGGACGAAGTCCAGCATCCGCATCAACGGGAACTGTTGTACGAACCAGAACTGCGGAAATGCCGCGTCCGCGTAGGTGTACGTCGGCTCGTCCGGTAGGAACGTCGTCGAGACGACGGGCGCGACAAGCATCGCGGCGACAATGCCACCCGCGATCGACCAGAGCCAGGCAGCGGAGAGCCTTCGAATGCCGGCGAGCAGCCACGGGAACGATGCGTAGAAGAAGATCTCGCAGCTCAGCGACCAGCTCGGCGGATTGACTCCGTTGAAGATGAACTCATTCGGAATCCAGCTCTGCACCAGCGCGACGTTCGCCAGCGTCGGCCACAGCGGCGCGCCCCCTTGTACCAGCACCAGAAGAACGATGAACACGGCACAGACGACCAGGTGGTTCGGCAGGATCCGGGCGGCCCGACGGCGCCAGAACCGGCGATTCGGCTCGTGGTCGGGAGCCGACCAGGTCAGGACGAAACCGCTGAGGATGAAGAAGAAGCCGAGCGCGGCAGATCCGGTACGGCTGAGAACGGCGTACCACCAGTCGTCGACCCGCTCGTCGGCGAAGAAGCCGAACAACGTCGTGTGGGAGAAGAAGACCGTTACCGCGGCGATCCCCCGCAAACCGTTGAGCGTCGGCAGCTGCCGGGCCATACGTCCCGCCTGCTGTGTCATCCGCGGCCACCCTCCGTTGATTCGGACCTCTCCTGTCTGCGTACCGGCCGGCGCGTCCGGAACGCCTCCTCCGCGATGTCGGCCGCGCGTCGCACGCCGTCCAACTCCGCGATCCGGCGTTTGTGGTGCTGCGCTTTCGCGTGGTAGGCAGGGTCGTCGCTCACCTTGTCGATGGCCGCCCGCAGCCGCGCCGGACTCACCTTGGGCACCGGGACGAACTCGCCCGCGCCAGCTTGTGCTCCCGCTCGTCGTGTAGTGGCGTATTGCCGTCGAGCAGCCGCGAGCCCGTCCGCGACGTGCCCCTCGAAGGGAATGGAGTACGGGTAGGGCTTGGCTGCGCGAGCCTCCTGGCTCTCGGTGTATGACTGGCAGCGACCGGAGATATCCACTGTCACCACGGTTCGCGAAACCCCTCTCATCTGGTGCCTCGGGTGGAGCGGGCCGTTCAGCGGACCTGCTGCTCCAGTGGTCGGCAAAACTGCTCTAGGCAGTGGCGCACCGGGGATCGAGATCGGCCAGCACGTATCCGCCGTGCGGAGGGAGGTAGGCGGTCGTCTCTCCCACCCGCTGGTTCCGCCCGCTCCCAGGCTGAGCCAGCACAGGACGCCGCGGCTCGACTCGGTGAACCGGCAGCGCGAGGGCGTTCCTCGTTTCCGGCGCAGTGGTGGCGGCTTGGTCGCAGAAGACGGCCGGAGGTGCTATTGATGCGACTCGGCCGGCCGCCTCGCCCTACGAGCGACGGCACCGACGCGGCTCCGGCCTTGGACACGCCGCCAGCGGTCTTGCTGGCGTCGCCGTCCGACCATTCTGGAGGTGAGGAGGCAAGTCCAGGCCACTGCGGCCAGAAGGTCGGTCCAAGGTCGACGCACACCGGCCGACATCAGGCCAATAGGCTCGTGAAGATCGGCGCTAGTCTTGCCGGATTGTTCGGTAGCGCTCCTCGGGAACCAGGGTAGGAACCCAGGGATGCGGCGCTATGGCAGCGCAGGAAGAGTAACGTTGCGGTGGCAGCGCATAGATCATTGGTCCCCCGATCCGCTGTCTACATCCACCAGCGGCGATCGCTTGACGATCTCTCTGGAGCAGGATGCTACGCCGGATCCGCAGCGCGAGTCCAGTCCACTTTGTTACCGCGACACCTCCCGGCCACTGCGCCCGTGCTTCCCTCCAGGTAGCTTGCACCAGGTGGCAAGCGAGAGGGTGAGATCAAGCGAATCTCAGTCCGTTGGACAAGATCAACGAATAGTCGGCACTGAAAGCGGTCTCGCACCGGGGGGCGCCGCCTACCCCCACTGATGGCGCTCCTCGCCGTTACCTCCTGGCTGGTCTCGTCTGCTGCGCCGTCTGCGGCCGGATCATGGACTCTCACCGGGTCCACGGCCGACCCGGCTACCGCTGCCGCCACGGACACACGAGCACCCGCACCAGGACCTCTCCCAACCGAAGATCCTCCGAGGGTGATCGATACCGTAACCCCACGCGAGACGGCCCCAGAAACGAAAATCATCGTAAAGTCGCGGATCGGCCGCAGGGCCGTAGCGTAGCGTTGCGTCACGAGCCCCTCCCTGCCGGTCGATCGCCGCGAGTTCTGTGTTCCACTCGTGAGATGTCCCTGCACGAGCTGCGCGACCTGCTGGAACGGCATGTACGTCCCGATCTGACCACTGCGATCGACGGCGTCCGGATCTGCAAGATCGACCCCGGCGCTTCTCCGGTGACTTCGATGTCGGGCACCGTTCTGGCGATCATCGCCCAGGGCGGCAAGCGCCTCGCGCTGGCGGACCGAATGTACGAGTACGGCGTCGGTCAGTACCTCGTCGCCTCGGTCGATCTCCCGGTGACGGGGCACGTTGTCGACGCGGGCCCGGGTCACCCCGCACTCGGTTTCGGGATGACCCTGGAACCTGCCGCCGTCGCGGAACTGCTGCTGGAGGTCGGGCCGGGGGATCTGCCGGGTTCCCCCGGTACCGCACGGCCGGGAATCGCGGTCAGTGACGCCCCGGACGAGTTGCTCGACGCCGTCGTGCGGCTGCTGCGCCTGCTCGACCAGCCCCGGGACCGGAAGGCGCTCGTCCCGCTGTTCAAGCGCGAGATCCTCTGGCGGTTGATGACCGGGGAACAGGGTGACCTCGTCCGTCAGATCGGCCTCGTGGACAGCAGCCTCAGCCACATCACACGGGCGGTGCGGTGGATCCGGGAGAACTACGCCCGGCCGTTCCGTGTCGAGGAACTGGCCCACCTCTCGGGGATGAGTGTCTCCGCCTTCCACCGGAACTTCCACGCGGTGACGGCGATGAGCCCGATCCAGTACCAAAAACACATCCGCCTGCAGTCGGCGAGATTGCTGCTGGCGAACAACCCCCACGACATCACCGGCGTGGGCAGTCGCGTCGGATACGACAATCCGTCCCAGTTCAGCCGCGAGTATCGGCGCCTGTTCGGTGTTCCGCCCAGCATCGACGCGGCACGCATTCGCGGCGGAGCCGGCCCCGCCGCCGGTGCGCCGGCGTTGCCGTGAAATCGCCGGCGCGAAGAGGATCGTGCAACTATCCGAGACGATTCTGCTAGCACGGAGTTTGCGGCTTTGTTTTGCTGGAATCACTACCGGAACAGACACAGGATTCCGGACCAGTGCTGGCAGAACAGGAGGCAAGGGATGAAGGTCGGCAGACACTCAGCCCTCTCCAGGGGAGAAGCGAGAAGCATGAATCACCACACCCTGGGCCGGACCGAAAACGACGGGGCGAGGTGCCCCTCGACGACGAACGGCCGATGAGACCGTGACCGTGGATGACGCCGTCGCGCGAGCCCTCGCCATCGGACCGGACTCCTCCCCGGCTGAGCGCACCATCGACATCACCACGCTGGGCGCCCGCACCGGCATCCCGCGCCGCATCGAGATCTGGTTTCACCGCGTCGACGGTCGCTGGTACCTCAGCGGCATGCCCGGACCCCGCAGTTGGTACGCGAACGTGCGCGCCAACCCGCGGTTCATGGTGCATCTCAAGCACGGGGTCAACGCCGACCTGCCCGCGACCGCGGTGCCTGTCGGCGAGCCGACCCGACGGCGAGTGATCAGCGCGATCCTCGACCTCCAGAACCGGCCCGAGATCGCCGCGCGGGTCGCCCGGCGCCAGGAGTTCGACGACTGGTTCGCGCGTAGCCCGCTGGTCGAGATCGTGTTCGACGACGAGGAGCTGCGGACGGCGTCCTCAGCGCGGTCCGGATAGTCCGGGCCTCAAGACATCGGTCGCGTCTTCTGGTCGGGTTCCCGGCCTCTGCGCGTCAGGTTCTTTCCCGCCGCGCCGTTCGCCAGCGCCGGCCACTCAACACACGCCTTCACGGGAGACAGAACCATGAGATACCGCTCACTGGGCCGGACCGGAATCCAGGTCAGCCCCTATGCCCTCGGCACCATGATGTTCGGTGCCCTGGGAAACCCCGACCACGACGACTCGATCCGGATCATCCACCGGGCGCTGGACGCGGGAATCAACTTCGTCGACACCGCCGACGTGTACTCCCAGGGCGAGTCCGAGGAGATCGTCGGCAAGGCGCTCAAGGGCCGCCGCGACGGCGTCGTGCTCGCCAGCAAGGTGCACTACCCGATGGGCGAGGACCCGAATCACCGGGGCAACTCACGGCGCTGGATCATGACCGCGGTCGAGAACTCCCTGCGCCGCCTGCAGACCGACTACCTCGACCTCTACCAGATCCACCGCCCTGACCCGACGGTCGACATCGAAGAGACGTTGTCGGCGCTGTCTGACCTGATCCGCAGCGGCAAGGTGCGCGCGATCGGCACGTCGACCTTTCCGGCCTCGGAGATCGTCGAGGCGCAGTGGGTCGCGGAGCGGCGCGGCCTGGAGCGCTTCCACGCCGAGCAGCCGCCGTACTCCATCGTCAACCGGAGCATCGAACGCGAGGTCCTGCCGATCGCTCAGCGCTACGGGATGGGCACCTTGGTGTGGAGCCCGCTTGGCCAGGGGCTGCTCACCGGCCGACACCGCAAGGGCAAGCAGACCGACACCCACCGGGCCGGCCATACGCCGCAGTACTTCAGCGACGCGCGGAAGCTCGAGGTGGTCGAACAACTCGTTCCGCTCACCGAGAAGGCCGGCCTGCCGATGGCCCACCTCGCGATGGCGTTCGCGATCGCCCACCCGGGCGTGACCTCGGCGATCCTCGGCCCACGAACCATGGAACAGCTCGACGACCTGCTCGCCGGTGCCGACGTCACCCTGGACGACGAGATCCTGGACCGGATCGACGAGATTGCCCCGCCCGGTACCGACGCCGGCCCCAACCAGGCGGCCTACACACCGCCGGCCGTCTCGAACGTGAACCTGCGCCGCCGGCCGATCGCCGAGCGTTCCGCGGCCTGAGACGACCGCTTCGGGTGCGCCGGGAGCATCAACTAGCTGTCAATGTCGGAGCGAGAGATCGCTCCGCCGAGCGGCGCATGGTGACCCGTGCGCCGAGTGATTCATTAGACGGCCGCGCCGTGGGGGATGGCGCGCTCGTTGCGTGCGCGGTGCCGGTAGCGCAGGGGCGATTCTCCGGTCTCTCGTTTGAATGCGGTGCTGAATGCGGCCTCAGAGGCGTAGCCCAGGTCGACCGCGAGGGAACCGACGCGTACGTCGGCGCCGCGCAGAGCCCGCTGGGCCAGGAGCATCCGGTAGCGGCTGAGGTAGGTCAGCGGCGGGACGCCGGCCACCGTCCGGAAATGCCGGGCGAACGAGGAGCGTGACATCGCGGCGGCGCGCGCCAGGTCCTCCAGGCCCCATGGCTTTCCGGGCTCGGAGTGCATGAGTTCGAGGGCAGGGCGCAGCCGTTCGTCGGTCAGCACCCGGAGCCATCCGGGCGGTACCTCGGCCTGGTCGAGGTAGGCGCGGAGGGCTGAGAGTACGAGGAGCTGGGCGTATTGCCGGATTGCGAACGCGGAGCCGGTGCGGTTGCCGGCGATCTCGTCGAACAGCTGGTCCAGGAGTCCGCGCATGCTGGTCGCGGCCGACGCCCGGACGTGTCCCACCGGCGGCATTGTCCGCAGCAGTAGCTCGCGGCCGGCCGGGTTGATGTCCACGGCGGTGCCGATGACGATGTCGTCGGTGCTGCGGTCGGCCTCGGTGAGGCCGGTGAAGTTCTCCTCGGGCCCGATCTGCCGGCGTGGTCCGGTGCCGGTGCCGCCCTCCTGTTGCAGCCAGGACCGGTTGGTGAGGATGGCGACGTCGCCCGGCGCGAGTTCGATCGGCTCGTCGATGCCGTCGGTGAGCAGCCGGCCGTGGCCGGACACCATGGCGATGAGCTTCAGCGAGTCCACGCAGGGCGACCGCGCCACCCACGGGCCACGCGCCGCGAACCCGCCGGCCACGACACCTCGGATCTCGACGAGGTCGAACACCTCGGACAGCTGGTCGTTGCGCATCCTGACACTCTCGCGAAACAAATATGGACTGGCAAGTATTCAGCGTCCAGCCACGGTTTCGCAGACTGGAACCACGCCGCGTTGGCAGACCGAGGAGTTGGTTCGCGTGTCACATCAGTTCATGGACGGATCCCGGACGATTGTCATCACCGGCGGAAGCAGCGGCATCGGCTTCGCAGCCGCCACCGCGATCCTGAGGTCGGAGAATGGGCCGTGGCACGTGGTGCTGCCGGTCCGGGACGCGGTCCGGGGCCAGGTCGCCGTCGAGACGCTGAGCGCCGGCGCCGCGGCGGGCAACACGGTCGAGGCGATGGCGATGGATCTGTCGGCGCTCGCCTCGGTCCGGACGTTCGCCGCCGAGCTGACCGCCCGCGTGGAGTCGGGCAGGATCCCTCGGGTGCACGCTCTGGTGTGCAACGCCGGCGTACAGATGGGGACCCGCCTGACCCTGACCGCCGACGGCTTCGAAACCGCCTTCGGGGTCAACCACCTGGGCCACTTCGTGCTGGTCAACGAGCTGCTGCCGGTGCTGCGGGCGCCCGCACGCGTTGTCGTGGTCTCTAGCGGCACCCACGACCCGGCCGCGCTGAAGGTCGGCCCGGCCCCCGCGTGGAGCAACGCGGAGGCCCTGGCCCGCGGCATCCTCGCGCCGTCGGCCGCCGGCGACAACGCGCTCATCGCCGGTCAGCGCCGCTACAGCACCTCCAAACTCGCCAACATCTACTTCACCTACGCCCTGGCCCGCCGCCTGCCTGACGGCGTCACCGCCAACGCCTTCGACCCCGGCATGGTCCTGGGCACGAGTCTGGGACGTTCGCTGCCCGCCCCGGTGCGGTTCGTCTCCCGGCACGTCCTGCCTCACCTGACGTGGCTACTTCGCCGGGCGGTGACGCCGCACATCTACTCCGCGTCGAAGTCGGGCAGCGCGCTCGCCTGGCTCGCGACCGCGCCGGAACTGGCCGGTACCACGGGTCGGTACTTCGCCGGGCGCACGGCCATCCGCTCGTCGGACGAGTCCTACGACACCGTGCGCGCGGACGACCTGTGGAACGACAGCCTCTCGTTGACCGGCGTTCGAGCCTGACCGACTCGCGACATTGCGGCCCAGAACTGTGAAAGGAACACCATCATGAGTGAATCGAGTTGTCCGGCCGACTCCGTCGGCGGGTCGGCCGGGACGTCGCGGCGTACGGTGCTGTCCGCCGGGATGGGCCTGGTCACGGTCGGTGGCGTAGCTGCGGTCGGCGCCGATGTGGCCGAGGCGACGGTAGGCACCGATCGGGTCGGCGCCGGTCCTCCCGGCCGGCCCGGTCGGATCATCTCGGTCAGCCCGGTAACGCTGCCGGCGCCCGGCCGTGCCGCGCCTCTGGAGGTACGGGTCTCCGCCCCGGTGACCGGACGCAACCTGCCGGTCATCCTCTTCGCCCACGGCCACGGCCAGGTGAACTTCCTCAACTCGTACCTCGGCTACGGTCCGATCGTCGATTACTTCTCCTCGCACGGCTTCGTGGTGATCCAGCCCACTCACCTGGACGCGATGGCGCTCGGCCTGCGTGAAGCCGACGACCCAGACGCACCCCTGTACGCGCGGGCGCGGGCCGAGGACATGTCCCGCATCCTGGATCAGCTCGACGTGATCGAGAAGGCCGTGCCGCAGCTTGCCGGCCGCCTGGACCGGGACAAGGTCGCCGTGGTGGGCCACTCGTTGGGCGGGCACACGGCCGCCCTGCTGCTGGGCATGCAGTTCGACGATCCGTCTCGGGGCGGCCGGAAGGTGAGCCTCGCCGACCGCCGGATCAGAACGGGTGTGATGATCGCCCCGCCCGGCCGCGGCGGCGACGCGCTGCACGACCGGGTGGCCGAGCTCTACCCCGCCCTGAACGCCCCAGACTTCTCCACGATGCGGACGCCCGCGCTCGTCGTCGCGGGCGACAAGGACCTCTCCACCACCTTCACCGACCTGGGCCCGCGCTGGCGGATGGACGCGTACTTCCTCTCCCCGGGTCCCAAGTCGCTGCTCACCGTGTTCGGCGGGGAGCATCAACTCGGTGGAATCTGCGGATACGACTCCGGCCTGACCACCGACGAGAACCCGCAGCGGGTCGCCGCAATCAGCCGGCTGACCTCTGCCTACCTGCGCACCGCGTTCGATCGCCGGGATCCGGCCTGGCAGCAGGCGCGTGAGGCGCTGACGACCGGAGCCAACGCGATCGGACGGGTCGACTCCAGGTAAGCCCAGTGATCCGAGCCAGTTCGTGAGGCGGCGGGTGGTGAGGCGGGTGACAGGCAGGCATGGACAGGAACGGCGCGTGCGTCCGGGGTCAGCAGGCCACCGGGAGACCTGGCCAGCCACTCCGTCGACATGAGGGTCGGTCACAAGAATTTGTCCCGGGTGAACGGGACATCCCGGAGGCGGAGGCCGGTGGCGTGGTAGATCGCGTTGCCGATCGCCGCGGGCACCCCTGTTCCGGGTGTCTCACCAAAGCCGCGTGCGCCAAGGGATGGTTTGTGGTTGTCGTCCGCGCGATCGACGAACAGGGCTTCCACCGACGGGACATCGGCGCAGACCGGGACCAGATAGGCGGACAGGTTGGGGTTGACGACCCGGGCCGTGTGAGGATCCACCACCGTGTGCTCCATCAGCGCGAAGCCCAGGCCCCATGTCACGCCGCCGATCACCTGTCCGCGCGCGGTCCGGCGGTTGAGCACCCGCCCTACGTCGTAGGCGGCCACGACGCGGCTCACCCGCAACGCGCCGATCCGTGGGCGTATCCGGACCTCCACGAACACTGCTCCAGACGTGTGTCCGGGTACGTTCCGCCTTTCGCCCTGCACCTCGAGCACGCTGCCACGGCGACGCATGATGCCACGGAAGGTGTCACGGCGACGGCGGTCGCCTCGGGCGTACAGCCGACCGTCCTCCACGACCACCTCCTCGGCCGGCACGCCATACAGATCGGAATGGGGGTCGGCGACGGCGAGACGTACCACGGTGTCTCGCGCGGTCCTCGCCGCCTGATCCACCGGACCGACCACGCTGGGCATCGTGGACGAACCCGCCGAGATCGACGCACGGGGAAACTCGGTGTCGCCGAGCAGCGTCGTGACGTGGCCGAGCGGTACGCCGAGCCCATCGGCAGCGACCTGAGTCAGCACGGTGTAGGTGCCGGTGCCGATCTCCTGGCTCGCGGTCCGCAGGGTCGCCCGCCCGTCTAGCCCTACGGTGAGCGAGGCGAAGGACTCGATCGAGTTGAAGCTGTGGAACTCGGTAGCCATGCCCCAGCCCACGTACTCGTCGCCAAGCCTCATCGACCCCGGCCGGGGATCGCGCCGCTCCCAGCCGAACGCCTCGGCCCCCATCCGGTAGCACTCCAGCAGGTGGTCGCTCGGGTCGATCGTGGTGTGGTTGCGTACCCGCACCTCCACGGGGTCGATGCCGACCTCGTAGCTGAGCTCGTCCAAGGCGGTCTCAAGAGCGAAGTGAGCAGTCGTCTCGGGTGAGCGCATGTAGCTGGACGTGTGCAGATCCAGCTTGACGCCCATCTGCCGCACGTGGACGTTCGGGCAGGTGTAAAGGTTGATCGTGGAATCACTGGAGTTGTAGACCCCGTTCTCGGTACGGCTCAACTGTTGCGTCGAGGTGTCGACGATCGCGGTCAGGACACCCTGCCGGGTCGCGCCGACCCGCAGCCGGCGACTGAACTCGGAACGGTGGCCGTTCGAGGTGTACATCTGCGCCCGGGACAGCACCAGCTTTACCGGGCGTCCGACGAGCCTCGCCGCCTCCGCGGTGAGCAGGGTGTGGGGATAGACGGGCCCCTTGGCGCCGAAGCCTCCGCCGAGGTAGGGCGAGACCACCCGGACCTTGGTCAGATCGGTGATGCCGAACGCTTGAGACACGATCATGCGGGTGAAGACGACGCCCTGTGCGCTCTCGTAGAGAGTCAGCTCGTCGTCCTTCCAGACGGCGGTGGTGGTGTGGGGCTCGATCGGATTGTGATGCTGCACAGGGCTGCTGTAGGACCCCTCGATCCGGACCGGCGCCTGCCCGAGGGCTGCCTCGGCGTCACCGCGGACGTACTCGTTCTCCCTTTCACGGAACGCGGGCGGCAGGAACGCTTCGTCCATCGCGTCTGCCAGCCGTACGACGGCCTCCTCGGCGCGGTAGCGCACGCGTACGAGATTGGCGGCCTCCTGTGCCTGCTCCAGCGTTTCGGCCACCACGTAAGCGACCGGCTGCCCGTTGTGGTGGATGCGGGTATCCTGGATCGGCACGAAGCCCTTGGTGTACGGGAATGCCGGCACCGTGAACCTCCGCATGTCGCGGTGGGTGTAGACCGCCACGACTCCGGGGTGGGCCAGCGCCGCACGGCTGTCGATCTCGAGGATTTCCCCCCGGGCGATCGTGCTCATCACCATGAACCCGTGCAGCGCGTCGGTCAACTCGTTGTCCGCGGCGTAACGGGCCGCGCCGGTGACCTTCACCCGGCCGTCCACCCGTTCCACGCCCTGACCGACCAGCTCGGTCATCGCATGCCTCCGAGATCGCTGAGGGCGCTCGCCAGCGCCCGCTGAACGAGTTGGACCTTGAACCTGTTGTCCTCGTACGGCCTGGCCTCCCGGACGAGGGCCCGGCTCGCGTTGTCGATCGCCGCCTCCGTGAGCGGACGGCCTCGTAGCGCGGCCTCGACGCGCGGATCCCGCCACGGACGGGTGCCAATCCCGCCGAACGCCAGTCGCACGTCCTGCACGACACCGCCTCTCAACTGGAGCGCGGCCGCCACGGACACCACAGCGAACTCGAAGGTCGCTCGGTCGCGCAGCTTCAGGTAGCGCGAGTGGGTGGCCAGGGACGTGCGTGGGACGTCCACCCCGGTGATGAGGTCTTCGCTGCGCATCGCGGTTTCCTTCGCCGGGGTCGACCCGGGCAGGAGGTAGAAGTCGGAAATGGGGACGGCCCGGGCTCCGTCAGGGCCGAGAAGACGCACCCACGCGTCCAGCGCCGTCAGCGCCACCGCCAGATCGGAGGGATGCGTAGCGATGCAGTGGTCACTGCAACCGAGAATCGCATGCCCGCGGCTGTACCCGTTGATCGCCGGGCAGCCACTGCCGGGAGTACGCTTGTTGCACGGTGAGGCCGGGTCACGGAAGTACCCGCACCTGGTGCGTTGCAGCAGGTTCCCGCCGATCGTGGCCATGTTGCGTACCTGTGGGGAAGCCGAGGCTAGCAGCGCCTCCGACACCACCGGGAACGCCCGCCTCAGCCCGGAATGCTCGGCGACCTCCCGCATCCGGGCCAGGCCGCCAACGCGCAGCCACCGGGAGTCGAGAGCGATCCGGTTGATGTCCAGCTGGCTCACATCCACCAGGTGGTCGTGAACCTCCGCTCCGTCCCGCATCAGGTTGAGCAGGTCGGTGCCGCCGGCGATGAACGTCGAGTTCGGTGTTCTGGCGGCGATCCGTACCGCGTCGGCCGGGTCTTCCGCGACCGTGTACCCGAATGCCCTCACCGCCCGATCTCCTCTGCTGCGTCGGCGACAGCCGCGACGATGTTCTGGTAAGCCGCGCACCGGCACAGGTTTCCGCTCATCCACTCCCGGATTTCGGCCTCGGAACCTGTGTGGCCTTCGTCGATACAGGCCACGGCGGACATGATTTGACCGGGAGTGCACGCACCGCACTGGAACGCGTCGTGACGGATGAATGCCTCCTGTACCGGGTGCAGGTCATCGCCTCGCGCCAGTCCTTCCACGGTGGTGACCTCGGCGCCTTGCGTCATGACCGCCAGGGTCAGGCAGGATTTGATTCGCGCACCGTCCAACAGCACCGTGCACGCGCCGCACTCGCCCCGGTCACAGCCCTTTTTCGTGCCGGTCATGTGGAGGCGTTCGCGCAGCGCGTCCAGCAGGGTCACCCTCGGCTCCACTGTGACCGCGTGGCGCTGCCCGTTGACCGACAAGGTGATCTCGGCCGCCGCGCCGGCGGCGACGGTGTACGCCCGGGCGGCCGTGGCGTGCGGTGTTCCGGCGACAGCCGGACTCGCGACGGGTCCTGCTGTCGCCCCCGCCATACCCGCCGCGGCCGCCGTGACGGACATCAGAAACGTGCGGCGGCTGAGGTCCCCGCTTTCCGGGCCGACGTCCCCGCCTGTCAGGGCTGAGGCATTTTCGTCACTGGAGGTTTCCATGATCTGCCTTTCGTAGCGGGACCGGGCGGACGCCGCCGGAGTTGCCGATCACGAGGTCTGTTGTTCACCACGGCGCTGGGCGACGGAACGACGGCCGTTCCTTTGCAGACCGCCCGTGACGACGGCGAGGCGCCGGGTGCCGCCTGAACTGGTCTGTGTTGCGGTCATGCCGTCAACGCTGCGGTGTGACCGCAGGCGGTAACAGTTGCTCCCGAAGGAGGGGATGACATCCCCTCCTTCGCTCCCGTCGCGACCAGGTTCATCCCGCCGCGTGCGAACCAGCAGCCGTGCCGGGCGTCTGCGGTCGTGTTATCAAGACGTGCTGGTCGCGAGTCAGGGCCACCATGCCCGGCAGCCGCCGCAGGTCGAGGGGCGTCGAGACGGCGATGAACCCCGGCCACAGACGGCGGCCGTAAGCATCGACGAAGACCATCCGGATCGGACCGGGCAGGTTCGTCGGGCTGTGTGATGGCGACCCGCTCGAACTGCGGGGCGGCGACCGTGACGATGACCTTGTTGTCTGCGTCGAGGAACCGCCGCGCCAGGGTCATGCCGTCGATCCTGTGGCCCTGCCACAGGTGGTGACAGACGGCGCCGAAGGTGGGGATGACATCCCCCTTGGTCGATGCGTTGCCGCCGGGGGACGCTAGGCCCATGCCGACGACCAGATACGCCGAACTGGGCGCCTTCCTGCGCTCACGCCGCAACCGGGTACGTCCCGCCGACGTGGGGCTGTCGCCGGGACCGCGGCGACGGGTTCCCGGGCTGCGTCGCGACGAGGTCGCGGTGCTGGCCGGTGCCTCGGTGGAGTACTACACCGAGCTCGAGCGCGGCGCCGGCTCCCAACCGTCCGACCAGATGCTCGCCGCGCTCGCCCGCGCGCTGCGGCTCAGCCATGACGAGCGCGTCCACCTCTACCACCTGGCCAACCGCCCAATTCCCGCGCAGGGCGGTACGGCGTCGCACGTGCACCCGGGCATGCTCGACCTGCTGACGCGCATCGGGACGACACCGGCCATGGTGATCACCGACCTGCACGCCGTTCTGGTCCAGAACCCGCTCGCGGTCGCGCTGCTCGGCGACTTGTCGGTGCATCGGGGACGCTCGGCCAGCTTCGTCTACCGCTGGTTCATCGACGTCGGGTCGAGGCAGGTCTATCCGGAGGAGGACCACGCGCGACAGTCCCGTTCCTTCGTCGCTGACCTGCGCGCAGCGGTCGGGCGCCGCAGTCCCAGCGACGCCGAGGCGACGCACCTGATCGACGAGCTGCTCCAGCGATCACCGGAGTTCTCGGCGCTGTGGGCCGAGCACGACGTGGCGGTCAGGCGGGATGAGCGCAAACGGATCCTGCACCCGACGGTCGGGTTGCTCAACCTCAACTGTCTCAACCTGTTCAGCGAGGACGGCCGGCAGCGGCTGCTCTGGTTCACCCCGGCCGCCGGCACCGACGCCGCCGACAAGCTGGCGTTGCTGACCGTCGTCGGTACGCAGTCGATGGAACCCGACCCGAAACGGCCGGTCCGATGACGACGTCGAGGAGGAGCAGGCATGTGCGCCCGCTATCGCGCCGCGTCCGCCCGTTCCAGCAGCTCTGCGGTGGCCGCCCACAGGCGCCGCTCCCGGTCGCGGTCGAGGGCGACCGGCTGCACGTCGGTCGGCTTCGTCTTCACCACGAACGCGCCGTCGCGTAGGTGCGCCCACTTTTCGTCCACGGCTATCGCGGCCAGCAGTGGCCCCGAGCCCTGCGGCGTCGACACACCCGGAACGCGGCCCAGGGCGCGGCCGATCGCCTGAAACGCTTTGGGAGCGCCACGGCCAAGCGCGGTACCGGGCATCCAGCCGGGCTCGAACACCGAGACGTTGATTCCGGCGCCAGCGTGGCGTTGCAACTCGTGGGCGTAGTACAGGATCGCCAGCTTCGCGTTGGAGTAGGCGATCCCGGCCTCGGTCATGCCCGGGTTCGTGTCGCCGCCTGCGGGACGGGCGAGTTCGACCGGGTCGGCCCAGCTGGCCTGCGGCACGTGCAGCATCCGGCGCCACACGTTGGCGCTGTAGGTGTTCGACCCGACCAGCACGACCCGGGCCGGGGCGGTGAACGAGTCGAGCAGGTCCCCGATGAGCTGCGCGTGCGCGAGGTAGTTGACGGCGAAGGTCATCTCGTAGCCGTCGGCGGAGGCCCGGCGGGTGTCAGCCGATATGACACCGGCGTTGGCGACCAGCGCTCGCAGCGGGCGTACCGTGCCGGAGGCGAGCAGGTCGCGTACGGTGGCCGCGGCGGCGCGGACGTCGGCCAGGCGCGACAGGTCGCAGCCGATCTCGCGGACCCGCACGCCGCGGGCGCGGGCCTCGGCTGCGATCGCGGTCAGGTTCGGCCCGGCGCGGCCGACCAGCAGCAGGTCGGCGCGTCGCTCGGCGAGGGCGAGCGTCGTGTGGCGACCCAGGTTACGCGTCGGGCCGGTGATCAGTACGGTTCCGGGTTCGGTGGACGTCATGGCCCCAGATTGCGGGCCCGGCGCGGCGTCAGGCAGTCGTGCGGTTTTCGTAGGACTGCCAGGGCCAGGACAACCTCCTTCGGGCCGCGCAGACTGGACGGGTGGAAGCGTGGGAGTTCGGCCGTACGGTACGCCGCTGGCGCGACCGGGTCGCGCCGGAGAACGTCGGCGTGCCGGTCGGGCGGCGCCGCCGGGCCAGCGGCCTGCGCCGCGAGGAGGTGGCCGCGCTCGCCGGCATCTCCACCGACTACCTGACCCGGCTCGAGCAGGGCCGCGCGACCGCACCCTCGGCGCAGGTGGTGGAGGCCCTGGCCCGGGCCTTGCGCTTGGCCGACACCGAACGTGACCTGCTGTACCGGTTGGCCGGGCACGCCGCGCCCGGCCTGGACGTGGTGCCGTCGCGGGTCACCCCGAGCGTGCGGCGGCTGCTCGACCGGCTCGCACACACCCCGGTGGTCGTCTACGACGCGAGCTGGACGCTGGTGCTGGCCAACGCGCCCTACGACGCGCTGATGGGCGACACCTCGACCTGGGGCGGTCTGGAACGCAACGCCGTCTGGCGCAACCTTGCCGGCCTGCCCACGCGAGTCGTGCACACCCCGGTCGAGCAGGCCGACCATGAGGCCCGGCTCGTTGCCGACCTGCGCCTGACCGCCTCGCGCTACCCCGGTGACCACGCGCTGCGGCGGCTGATCGCTGAACTGGCCGCCGAGAGCCCGCGCTTCGCCGGGTTGTGGGACACCGAGCCCTCGCCGCTGTCCGACCCGTCCAGACGCAAGGTCGTCGACCACCCGGCGGTCGGACGCATCACCCTGGACTGCGACACGCTCGTGGTCGCCCTCGACGATCTCCGCATCACCGTCTACACCGCCGAGCCGGGCACTGGGGACGCCGAACGCCTCGCCCTCGCCGTCGTCCTGGGCACCCAGACCCTCGTCGACCAGCATCAACGCCGCCACCGGGGGTGAACACCCATGCGGGGAGGGGCTCCCGTCTGGAACGACGTCGGCGTGCCGTGCCCGTCGGGCGCCCATCCGGTACGTAACCCGCAGCGCAGCGGCCAAGGCGGGATGTTTACTACCGTTGGGGCGATCCTGGCCAACCCCCGCTACACCGGCCGGCAAGCTGCCCTACAACGAAAGTCCGCGACGACGCACGAGCTGCCGCTGCGTATCTGCGGGCAAGCCAGATCACCATCACCTGTGACGCCGACACCATCACCCTCGACAACGCCCCCAGCAGGCTGCGTTCGGTCACCCGATCGGATCGGTCCGGACGCGCCGTACCGATCAAGACCTCGTCCAGTGCGGTGGCCCTTGGCGGACGTGGTGCGGGCGGCGCGGGCATCGGCGCCGGACCGGCTTGCGGTCTGTCCGGAAGCGGGGTCGGAATGAGCCCGCCGATGAGTCGCTCGCGGTTGCGGCGGCGGGTTGGTGTCATCACCGGCCCAACCGCGGAAAACGGCGCAACGCGCCGACGACGACACGCAACCGGCCGACGTCCGGGCTCATGTGTTGTCGCAGGTATGCAGGGCAGATGCCAGCACGGAATCGAATCTGGTTCATGCCTGGTGGAAATCCACCAGAACTGGTGTCCGAGGGGGGACTTGAACCCCCACGCCCTATACGGGCACTAGCACCTCAAGCTAGCGCGTCTGCCATTCCGCCACCCGGACCTGCATTACGGCACTGAGTGACCGCCGGAACGATGATCTCGCCCGTCGGCCATCCGCAGTGCCGCACGGGGGACAACTGTACACGGCGCCGGTAGATCACGCACAGCGGCATACCCCGAGCCGTCGGGACGCTCTACCCCGCAGACTGGGCACCATGACGATCTCCCGCAGCAACCCTGACGGACTGCATGTCACGCCGGGCTACCACCACGTCACGATCGTCCCGGCCGGGCGTACCGCCTATCTGGCGGGACAGTGTCCGCTGGATCCCGGAGGTGTGCTGGTCGGTCCGGGCGACTTCGGCGCACAGGTGGACCAGGTCGCCGCCAACACCATGATCGCGCTCGGATCGGTGGGCGCCGGACCGGAGCACGTGGTCCGTACGGTGATCTACGTCGTCAGCGCGGACCGGGACGTGCTCGCCGAGGTCTGGCGGCGCTTCCAGGCGTCCTCGCTCGCTCCGGCGTTCACCAGTGCCAGTACCCTGCTCGGGGTGGCCCAGCTCGGCTTTCCGGACCAGTTGGTGGAGCTCGACGTCACCGCCGCCCTGCCGATGTGATCCGCCGGACGCGGGAGGGTGTTCTGGCGATCCGCAACTGTCGGTGCTGGTCGAAGCACCTTCGGTCATCTTGATCGACAAGATCAACCGACCGCGCGGGCTCGTCATCCGATCGGCCGGTCATGATCGCCAGCGCTCCGGCGGCAACCCTGTGGCCGGTCTTGCCGAAGAGTCAACAGGCTAGAAACCTCTTCAACCTATCGAGTAGATAGGATTTACTGGACGGGCCAACGGACGCACGCACGCACACCGGACGTCGGCTCGCTCCGGCGGCCGTGTCCGACGTCAGGCAGAACCACGGTGGACGGCCGCTGACCCCGGCGACCGGGATGAGGGCGCCGGATACCGGCGCTGGGCGGAGGAACACGTGAGCGAGATCGTCGTCGTCTCCGGGAACCCGCGACCCGGGTCGCGTACCCAGGGACTCGCCACCTCGGTCGCCGAGGTGGTAGCCCGGCGGGAGGGCGCGGCACCACCCGTCGTCGTGGACCTGGCGGTGTACGGGCCGGCCCTGTTGCTACCCGAGGAACCGGGCGTGGCCGATGGGATGGCGACGGTGCGGGCCGCCCGGATCCTGGTGGTGGCCAGCCCGACCTACAAGGGCAGTTACACCGGCCTGCTGAAGGTCTTTCTCGACCGGCTGCCACACCAGGGGCTCGCCGGAGTGGTCGCGCTGCCGATCACCGTCGGCGCCAACCCGGAGCAGGCCGCCCAGTCGGAGCGGCACCTGCGCGGCCTGCTCGCCGAACTCGGCGCCGAGGTGCGCCCCGGTCTGGCGGTACCGGAGTCCGCGCTCGGCGACCCGGATCTGGCCGCCGGCTACGCGGCCACACTGCCCGTCCGAGCCTGACGCATCGGCCCGCCGCCGTCGGGCCTGACGCACCGGCTCGCCGTCGTCGGGGCGTGCCGCACCGGCCCGCCACTGTCGGGGCGTGACGCACCGGCCCGCCACTGTCGGGCGTGCCGCACCGGCCCGTCGCCGTCCGGACCTGACGCAGCCCGTCGCCGTCGGGCGCCCTGGTCGCGCCCGGTCAGGTGCCGGCGTCGCCGTCCCGCGCCGGGCGTACGCCGAGCTGGTCGAGGAGGTGCCGGCGCAGCGGCCCGAAGCCGGGCTGGTCGGGAGCGCGGGGTCGATCCAGCGGTACCGGTGCGTTCTGCACGATGCGCCCGTCGTCGAGTACGAGGGTGCGGTCGGCGAGCAGCAGCGCCTCGTCCACGTCGTGCGTGACCAGCAGCGCGGCGAAGCCGTGCTCGGCGTGCAGCCGCCCGAAGAGGGTCTGCATCTTCAGCCGGGTCAGCGCGTCCAGCGCGCCGAACGGCTCGTCCAGCAGCATCAGCGCGGGCTCGCGGACGAGCGCCCGCGCGAAGGCGACCCGCTGGGCCTGACCGCCGGAGAGTTCGGCCGGCCACGCCCGGCCCCGCTCGGCGAGCCCGACCTCGGCGAGCGCGACGGCGACCCGCTCCCGTACCCCGGGACCCGCGACGCCGAGCGAGACGTTGTCGGCCACCCGTTTCCACGGCAGCAACCGGTGCTCCTGGAAGACCACCGCCTGGCTGCCGGCCCGGGTGATCTCACCGGTCGCCTCGGGGTCGAGCCCGGCCAGGATCCGCAACAGGGTGCTCTTGCCGGAGCCGCTGCCACCGAGCAGCGCCACTATCTCGCCCGGCGCGACGGCGAGGTCCACGCCGTCGAGTACGACCGTCGCGCCGAAGGCACGGCGCACCGCGTGCGCGGTCACGACCGCCCGGGTGGCGGTGCTCAGACCGCCTGGAGTCCGCGTCGCCATGTCAGGGTCCTCCTCTCGGCCACCCGCAGTGCCAGGTCGGAGAGGAGGCCGAGCAGCGCGTAGACGAGCAGGCCGAGCAGGACGACGTCGGTCTGGCTGAACTCGCGGGCCTCCATCATCAGGAAGCCGATCCCGGTCTGCGCGTTCACCTGCTCACCGACCACCAGACTCAGCCAGGCGGCGCCGAGGGCCAGCCGCAGGCCGAGGAAGAGCGACGGCAGGGCACCCGGGAGTACGACGTGCCGGATCCGGGCCAGTTGGTTGAGTCCACAGCTCCGGGCCGCCTCGACCAGGCGTTCGTCGATGTCCCTGATCCCGGCGTACGTGTTGAAGTAGATCGGGAAGAACGCGCCGAGCGCCACCAGTGTGATCTTCAGCGACTCGCCGATGCCGACCCAGATGATCAGCAACGGCACCAGCCCGAGGTGCGGCAGCATCCGGGCCATCTGCACCGGCGGGTCGACGAGGTCGTCGCCGAGCCGGAGCAGCCCGGCCGTGGCGCCCAGCACCAGCGCCAGGGTGCCGCCGATGGCCAGCCCGATGCCGGCTCGGGTGAGCGAGTCGAGCAGGTGCACCCCGAGCGTGCCGTCCCGGGCGAGCCGCCAGCCGGTCTGGGCCACGGCGCTCGGTGCGGAGAGCTTCTCCGGCGGCAGCAGACCGGTCTGGGACGCCACCTGCCAGATCAGCAGCAGCCCGACCGGGGTGACGACGCGCCGCCAGCGTCGCGCCGGTCGGTGCCGGCGCACGGGCCGCCGGACGGCCACCGGGGCGGCCGGTGCACGAGTGGGTTTCTCGACCAGGGTGTCCGTCACCGGAACACTCCGTCGAATCGAGCGTCCACAAGGGACGCGATGTCGACCCGTTCCGGGATCAGTTCCAGTTCGGTGAAGCCGTCCGCGATCGCCTGGAGTTCGGCGCCGATCTCGGGGGTCACCGGGGCGAGCGGTTTTGCGCTGCGGGCCAGGGCACGGGCGGTGGTCGGCTCGTCGATCTTCAGCTCGGGTGCCAGGATCTTCGTCCGCTGCTCCGGGTTGGCGATTCCCCAGTCGGTGACGCTGCGGTACGTCTCCAGGAACGTCCGGATCTGGTCGGGCTTGCGTTCCAGGGCCTCCGGCGAGACGAGGATGTACTCGCGGTTGCTGGCCAGCCCGGTGGCGTCGGCCAGAATCTTCACTCCGGGCTGCTCGGCCAGCGCGAAGTACGGGTCCCAGATGATCCAGGCGTCGACCTGGTCGTTGTCGAAGGCCGGACGCGCCTCGGCCGGCTTGAGGTACTTGACGTTGATGTCGGCCAGCGTCATGTGGTGCGCTTCCAACAGCTTGACCAGCAGCCAGTTGACGTTCGACCCCTTGTTCAGCGCGACCGTCTTCCCCCTGAGGTCGGCGAAGCTGCGGTAGCCCTTGGCCTCCTTGACAAGTACCGCCTCGCCCTGCGGCACCGGTTCCGACGTACCGATGATCCGGAACTTGATTTTTCCGGCTGCCGCGAAGACCGGTGGTGCCTCGCCGACCTGGCCGATGTCGATCGCGCCCGCCTTGAGCGCCTCGGTCAGCGCCGGTCCGCTCTCGAACAGCGACCATTTCACCCCCGGAGCCTCGCCGCGGGCCTTGACCAGGCTGAGGCCGCCGAACCGCTGGTAGCCGACGAGCAGCTCGCCGGTCTCCGCGCCGGCGCTGTCGTCGCCGCATCCGGCAACCGCCCCGGTGGCCGCCAGCACCAGGGCGAGCAGGCCGGCGAGGAGGGTACGCGGTCGCCGGGCGGAGCGGCTCGGGGTGGGCCGGCCACGGCCGCCGTCCTCGGACCGGCGACGGCTCCCGTCCGGTCGGCGAGCGGTCCGATTCGGCCGGTCGAGACTGTCGGGCCGGTGGGGACTCTCGGGCCGGTGGGGACTCTCGGGCCGGTCGAGACTGTCGGGCCGGTGGAGACTCTCGGGCCGGTCGGGACTCTCGGACCGGCCACGGCCGTCGGGCCGGTGCGGACCGTCGGCGGACTGGCGACGGTGGGGAGGGCTGGGGGTGCGGTGAACCATCGGGATGCTCCTGGAGAGGTGTGATCCGGTGCCGGCGGCAACGAACCGTCGACACCGCACGGGTCGGCAACGAACCGTCGGCAACGTCGACAACGAACCGTCGGGGCGGGCGGCGTGGTGCGGGCGGCGGCGTCGGTGCCGAGCCGGGGCGCCCGGACCGGCACCGGGGGCGCCCCGGATGCGGCGAGGCGCACGCGCTGCGACCGGCCGCCGGCTTAGCCTACTAAACCGATAGGATTTATGGATAGAGTGTCGGGGCCAGAGATCGGAACGGCGGCAGCGGCCCGTCCGCGACGCCGCTGTCGGCCCGATGCCCCACCTGTCCCGCCCGCGATCCGGGCGCAGCCCACCGGAGAGACACCATGACCCTCACCTTCCACTGGTTCCTGCCGACCTACGGCGACAGCCGGGACATCGTCGGCGGCGGGCACGGACTGCCGGCGGGCACCGCCGGAGGCGCCCGGCCGGCCACCGTGGCGTACCTCGGGCAGATCGCCCGGACCGCCGAACAACTCGGCTTCGTCGGTGCGCTCACTCCCACCGGCGCCTGGTGCGAGGACGCCTGGCTGGCCACCGCGATGCTGACCGAGGTCACCGAGCGGCTGAAGTTCCTGGTGGCGTTCCGGCCCGGACTGACCTCGCCGACCCTGGCCGCGCAGATGGCCTCGACCTTCCAGCGACTCTCCCGCGGGCGGCTGCTGCTCAACGTGGTCACCGGCGGGGAGTCGCAGGAGCAGCGCGGCTATGGAGACTTCCTCGACAAGGACGCCCGGTACGCGCGTACCGACGAGTTCCTGCACGTCGTACGGGCGCTGTGGCGCGGTGAGACGGTCAGCCACGCCGGAGAGCACCTGCGGGTCGAACAGGCTCGGTTGAACCGGCTGCCCGACCCCGCCCCGCCGATCTACTTCGGTGGCTCCTCGACGGCGGCCGGCCCGGTGGCGGCGCGGCACAGCGACGTGTACCTGACCTGGGGCGAGCCGCCCGCACAGGTGGCGGAGAAACTGGCCTGGATGCGGCGGTTGGCGGCCGAGACCGGCCGGGAACTCAGGTTCGGGATCCGGTTGCACGTCATCGCCCGGGACACCGCCGAGGCGGCGTGGGCACAGGCGCAGCGGCTGCTCGACGGCATCGCCGACTCCGACGTCGCGGCCGTCCAGGCCGGACTGCGGCGCAGCGAGTCCGAGGGGCAACACCGGATGCTCGCGCTGCACGGCGGTTCCCGGGATCGGCTGGAGGTGTCGCCGAACCTCTGGGCCGGAGTCGGGCTGGTACGCGGAGGTGCGGGTACGGCGCTGGTCGGCAGCCACACCGAGGTGGCCGACCGGATCGCCGAGTACCACGCCCTCGGCATCACCGAGTTCATCCTCTCCGGACATCCGCACCTGGAGGAGGCGTACTGGGTAGGCGAGGGTGTACTGCCGATCCTGCACCGGCGCGGGCTGTGGCAGCACCCGGCCGGCGAAACCTCGGCAACGGTTGCCGAGGTGCCCTTCGCGGCCACCACGCCGAACGGAACCGCCACCACGCCGAACGGAACTGCCACCACGCCGAACGGAACCGCCACCACCCCGAACGGAACCGCCACCACCCCGGACGGGGCCACCCCGGACGGGACCACGATCCGCGACGGCGCCGGTCTCCCGAGTGGTGCCGGTCGGTGAGCTGCCGGTAGCCCGCCGGATCGATGGCCGACCGGCCCGGGATTGTTGACAATGTTATTGGTAGTCGGTGTGGCCGCCCCTATGATCGGTCTGCCTCGGCAAGCGTGGCGGCTCCACCCCGGACCTACGACGTATCCACGGAACCGCTCGGGAAGGATTGTCGATGACAGCGTCTCCGATCGGGCGCGGTCCGATCCTCGTGGTGAGCGCACATGCCGCCGACTTCGTCTGGCGCGCCGGTGGCGCCATCGCCCTCGGCGCCTCCCGGGGCCAGCAGGTGCACGTGCTCTGCCTCACCTTCGGCGAGAAGGGTGAGTCGCAGGGACTGTGGAAACAGCCCGGCATGACCCTCGACCGGGTCAAGGAGGCCAGACGAGACGAGGCGGGTCGGGCGGCGAAGGTGCTCGGCGCCGACATCGAGTTCCTCGACGCGGGGGACTACCCGCTGCGCGCCACCGACGACCTCTACGACAGTGTCGTCGCGACGATCCGCCGGGTCGACCCGGCGGTGATCCTCACCCATCCGGCCAAGGATCCCTACAACCTCGACCACGCGCCACCCACGAGATCGTGCTCCGGGCCCGGATGGTGGCCCAGGCGGCCGGGCACGACCGGGACACCCGACCGATCGGCGCCCCGAACGTGTTGCAGTTCGAGCCGCACCAGCCCGAGCAGTGCGGCTTCGTGCCGAACCTGCTGCTGGACGTCAGCGCTGTCTTCGACCGCAAGGTCGAGGCCATGCGGATCATGGGAGCCCAGGGGCACCTGGTCGGGTACTACACGGATCTCGGCGTACGGCGCGGGGTGCAGGCGGTCCGCAACGGCGGCGACCGGTCGATCACGCACGCGGAGGCGTACCAGCGGGTGTTCCCGGTTGTCGGAGGCGAGCTGCTGTGACGGATCACGTCATCGTCCGGACCGACGCCGCTCCACCGCCTGACGCCGTCGCGCAACTCGCCCGGCAGGGCGTGTCGACGGTGCACGAGGCGCAGGGCCGGACCGGGCTGCTCGGGCACCTGCTCAGACCGATCTACCCGGGTGCCCGGATCGCCGGTCGGGCAGTCACCGTCTCGGCCCAGCCGGGCGACAACCTGATGATCCACGCGGCCGTCGAGCAGACCCGGCCCGGTGACGTACTCGTGGTCGCCTTCACCTCGCCCAGCACGGACGGCGCCTTCGGCGAACTGCTGGCCACCTCGCTGCGGGCCCGTGGCGTCCTCGGTCTGGTCATCGACGCGGGCTGCCGGGACGTGGCCGCGCTGACCGAACTCGGCTTTCCGGTCTGGTCCCGCGCGGTCTCCGCGCAGGGCACCGTCAAGGCGAGCCCTGGCTCGGTAAACGTGCCGATCGTGCTCGGCGGCGCCTACGTGCGTCCGGCCGACGTGATCGTCGCCGACGACGACGGAGTCGTGGTGGTGCCACGCGAACGGGCCCGGCAGGTCGCCGCGGCCGGGGCCGAGCGCGAGGCCAGGGAGGAGGAGAAGCGCCGGCAACTCGCGGACGGCGTGCTCGGACTGGACATGTACGGTCTCCGACCGCTGCTGGACCGGCTCGGTGTCCGGTACGTCGACGCCACCGGCCGGGACGACGGGCAGACGCCGGCCGCCGACCCGACCGAACCCGACACGCGGTAGGACGGCAGGACCGCCGAACGACGGATTCGACTCGGTCACCGAGGCCGCGCGGCGGGGTGCGCCCGACCACCGACCACCGGCTCCCGGCCCCCGCCAACGATCCGACTCCGGTCGGCGATCCGACTCCGGTCGGCGGTTCGATCCCGGTCGGCGATCCGATCGCCGTGGGCAGGTCATCGCAGTGAGAGCACCAGTTGCTGCGGGCGATGGTCGGAGACGCCGTTCGTCGACCCGCCGAAGTGGTAGGAGTGCACCCGGACCGCCGCCGAGACGAAGGCCCAGTCCAGTCGCCACAGGCGCGGCCAGCCGGGCGCGTCAGACCAGGTTGCCGGATAGCGCGCCGAGGACGCGTAGCTGGCATCCCGGAGCCGGTCGGGGAGCTTGGCCAGGTCGCCCATTGCCGGACTGGTGTTGAGGTCGCCGACGACCAGCGTCGGCTGCGGATTGGCGGCCACGTCCCGGGCCAGCGCCCGCCACTGCGGCTCGCGCTGCGCGTGCTGCTGCCGGATCACCCGGTAGAACTCGCCACCCAGCGGACTGTGGTCCGGCACCAACTGCACCGGCATGTGCAGGTTGTAGACCGACAGTACCCGCCCCGCCCCGAGGTCAAGATCGGTACGCAGCACCTTGTACCGCCACTGCTCCGTCGTGCCCCACAGCGGCGGTGGCATGTCCGGGGCGTCCAGCGGCAGCCGACGCAGGATCGGATGGCGGGACAGGGTCACCAACTCGCCGACGACCGCGACGTGAAAGCCCGGAAACTCGGTACGCAGCCGCGCCAGTTCCGCCTCACCCGGTCCGGAGGAGTGCTCGTACCAGTATTCCTGGAGCAGGTAGAGGTCGGCGTCGGCGGCCCGGAGCAGTGCGTACAGGCCGTCGGTCTGGCCACCCTCGTCCCAGTACCCGGTGTTCCAGCTGAAGACCCGGATCGCGTCCGGTGGGGGAGGACCGTCACCGCCGGCGAGCCCGCGCAGGTTGAACCCGGACAGCGGCCCGCCGAGCAGCAGCGCGGCGGTGGCCAGCAGGGCCACCGGTCGGCGCGAGCGGCGACACGGCGCGGCCGCCACGGCCAGCAGGAGCGGTACGCCGAGGAAGGCCGGCGGCGGCACCGCGTCGACCGCGAGCCACAGCCACCACCGTCCGCTGAGCACCAGGTGTGCCACGGTGAAGGCCAGCCAGAGCGCCCCGGCGGCGACGAGCGCACTGTAGAGCCACCACCGCCAGCCGCGCCGCCCCCGCCCGACCACGCCGGAGACCGGCTCCGCCCCCGCCGCCGGCCGTGCCCCTGCCGCCGGTTCCACCTCAGGGGGCAAGGTAAAGCCGGAACCCGCTGGGTCAAGGCTGCCCGGAGTGCCGCTGCCTGGAGCGCCGGTGCCTTGAGCGCCGCTGCCCGGAGTACCGGTGCCTGGAGTGTCGCTGCCTGGAGTGCCGGTGCCCGGAGTGCCGGTGGCCGGCCCTCCGGGCAGCAGCCCGTCACTGCCGGGGACGGCGACCGTCACGCGGGGCCCCGCAGCGGGCTCGGGTCGACCGGGAACGAGGCGTCGTAGAGCCGGCGGAACGTACCGGAGGCGAGCCACTGCACCGCGCCGGTGGCGACCCCGGCGGTGATGGTGACGTTGACCAGGAAGTGCAGTCCGGCGAAGAAGACCAGGAAGGGTACGCCGTGCCGGCGGCGGACGAAGCCGTACATGCCGGCGTCGCAGGCGAGCGAGGCGGCCAACAGCCCGGCGGGGACGATCAGCCCCCACGGGCCGAGCAGCAGCGGGACCGCCAGCGCCGGCAGTACGCCGAACGCGGCCAGGCTGCCCCAGGCCCGGGCGGCGGTCTCGAAGCCCTGCCCGAACCGGCGGGCCCGGGCGTAGAGCGGGATCCGCAGCCGTCCCCGGTGGAAGAGCTTGCGCAGCAGCCCGCGCAGCTCGTGGTCGTGGTCGTGCCGGCCCCGGACCAGCGAGGTGAGCACCAGCCGGTAACGTCGGCTCAGCCGGTAGCCGTAGTCGACCTCCTCGGTGTGCCGCAGACCCGGGTTGAACGGGCCGATCTCCTCGAAGACGGGCCGGCGCAGCACGCAGACGGCCGGGAAGAGGAACGACACGTCACCTTCCGAACTGATCGACCAGTAGTGATATTGCAGGCCACGGTACCGGGCCACCGCCGTGTCGTGCAGCAGCGGCTCGGGGTCCTCGATTCCGCAGACCGCGCCGATCCGCAGGTCGCCGAGGATCAGTCGTACCGCGTTCGCCACCGCGTCCGGGGCCAGCACCAGGTCGGAGTCGACGTAGCAGATCAGCTCGCCGCTGGTGTGTGCGGCGCCGATGTTGCGGGCCCGCCCGCAGCCGCCGTTGCGCCCGGTGCTCACCACCCGTACGCCGAGCGCCTCGGCGACCGCCACCGACTGGTCCGTCGAGCAGTCGTCGACCATCAGGATCTCGATGTTCGGATAGGTCTGGTCCAGAATCGACCGCAGGCACAGGTCCAGCGACTCGGCGTAGTTGTAGTTCGGCACGATCACCGAGACCAGCGGGCCGTCGCCCGGCCGTGCACCGTTCACCGTCATCGGGTGGCCACCTCCGGCCGGTCGTAGAGCCCACGGAACCGCCCCGAGACGAGCCAGGCGGCGACCCCGGAGATCGCGGCGACCGCGATCACCAGGTTCAGGAGGAAGTGCATCGCGACGAAGTAGCCGAGGAAGAGCAGGCCGCGTTCCCGGCGGACGAACCGGTACATCGGCAGGTCGCCGGCGAGGCAGGCGGCGAGCGCGGCGAGCGGCACCGCCAGGAACGCCGCGCCGAACAGCACGGGCAGCGCGCACGTCAGCACGGTGAGCAGGGCGGCCACGCTGACCCAGGCGCGCGGTCCGCTGCTCAGCCCGCCGGGGAACTCCGGCTTGCGGGCGTACATCGGGATGTGCAGGGCGGTGCGGGTGAAGACCTTGCGGACCAGGACGCCCAGGTCGGCGTCGTGGTCGTGCACGCCGCGCACCTTGGGGGAGAGCCAGATTTGGTACCGCTGGGCGAGCCGCATCCCGTAGTCGGCGTTCTCGGTCTCCCGCAGTCGCGGGTTGAACGGCCCGATCTCGGCGAAGACCCGGGCCGGGATCGCCAGCAGCGCGGTGTAGAGGGTCATGATCCGTCCCTCGTCGGCGATCAGCCAGTAGGACTGCTGGAGGCAGCGGTATTCCTCCAGCAGGCTGTCCCGGACCAGCGGCACCGGATCGTAGTTGCCGCAGACCGCCCCGATCTCCGGATCGGCGGTGAGCAGTTCGACGGCGTTGGCGACCGCGTCCGGCTTGGCGGCGACGTCGGAGTCGACGAAGAAGAGGATCTCGCCGTGCGCGTTCGCCGCGCCCAGGTTGCGGGCCGCCGCCGGTCCGGAGTTGCTCGGGGTACGCAGCACGCGCGCCCCGTAGGACTCGGCGACCGCGACCGAGTCGTCGGTACTACAGTCGTCGACCACGATCAGTTCCAGGTTCGGATAGCTCTGCGCCCGCAGTGCCCCGAGGCAGAGCCCGAGTGCCGTGGCGTAGTTGTAGTTCGGCACGATGACCGAGACCAGCGGTGTGTTCATAGATCCATCCAGTTCAACAGGTCGGGATAGCGGGCACCGAGTTCCGCCAGGGTCAGCGTGGTGCCGATCAGGACGGCGCTGGCCACGATCATCCGGTCCCGCAGCAGGGCCCGGATCGGGTCGCCGCCGGACTGCCGGACCAGTACGGCCTGGAGATAGCGGAACGCGGCGAGCAGGCCGAGCGGCACCACCACGGCGAGGGTGACCGGGCGCCACGGTCCGAGCGGCGCGTCGGTGTTCAGGTAGAGCAGGAAGGTGGTGCTGGCCAGCGCGGTGTTCAGCCCGAGCAGGTGGTCGGCGAGCAGCACGTTGTAGCCGGCCAGCGCCGGTCGGTGCGCCGAGCCGGCGGCGGCCAGCTCGTGTCGGCGCTTGCCGAGGATCAGCACCAGGCAGCCGGCGAAGACGGCGGTGAGCAGCAGCCCGGACGGCGCCGCCCCGCTGGCGGCGTACCCCTGGAGGACCCGCAGCACGAAGCCGGCGGCGACGACGCAGATGTCCAGCATCGGCAGGTGCTTGAGCCACCGGCTGTAGGCGACGCTGAGGCAGAGGTAGCCGACCAGCGGCCACCACGGCAGGTCGGGGCCGACCAGGACCAGGCCGAGCAGCGTCCCGGCCAGCCCGACCGCGAGCAGCCAGGCCAGCGGTACCGGCACCAGGCCGGCGGCGACCGGACGGTTGCGCTTGACCGGGTGGGTGCGGTCCAGCCGGCGGTCGACGATGTCGTTGACGACGTAGATCGTCGAGGCGGCCACCGTGAAGACCAACACCGCCCAGCCGGTACGCAGCAGCGCCCCGCCGGTCCACAGTGGGGTGTCGAGCAGCGCCAGCGGTACGGCCAGCAGGTTCTTGACCGCGTGACCGGGTCGGGTCAGTGCCAGCAGGTGCCGGGCGAGCCGGGGGGCCGGGATGCCGCGTCCCGCTGCGGCCGGTACGGCGGTCTCGACGACCGTCTCGACGGCGGTCACCCTCGGTTCCGCTCAGAGAAAGACACCTTCGACTCCGATCAGAAGAAGATCTTCGCGAGGGAGAGCACGCCCTGCCGCCACGGGTCTCGGCTGGTCCGGCCGCCCCGGGACGGACGCGTCAGGTGGCGTTCCGCGCGCCACCACTCGTAGGTGCGCAGGATCGCGTCCTCGTTGGACAGTTTCGGGGCGAAGCCCAGTCGCTCGACGGCCTTGTCGATGCTCACGTAGGAGTCGTACCGGAGCTTGTGCAGCAGCCGCCCGTAGACGGGGGAGAGCCGGCTGCGCTCCAGCAACTCCAGGGCGAACAGCGCGGGCCGGGCGGGTATCCCGACGACCCGCTTGCCGTGCCCGGCCGCGTCCAGCACCGCCTGGAAGTCCTCGCGCAGAGTACGGAACCGTTCCGCGGCCAGGTTGTAGGTGTCGCTGGCCACCTCGTCGGGTGCGGCCAGCACGGTCAGCACCGCGTCGACCAGGTCGTCGACGGCGAACATCTGGATCCGCACGTCGCCGCGGCCGAGTACCGGAAAGTTCCGGCCCTCCTCGGCCCACTCGAAGAGCATCGCGAAGAGTCCCATCCGGCCCGGCCCGAGAAACGTCTTCGGCCGCAGGATCGCGACCGGGAGCCCGTCGGCCCGGTACCGTTCGGCGATCTCCTCGGCGGCCACCTTCGCCGCGCTGTACGTGTCGACCGGCTCCCGGGGGTGCTCCTCCGGGGTCGGCACCTGGCGGGGCAGTCCGTAGACGGCGGTCGACGAGACGTGCAGCACCCGCTCCACCCCGGCTCTGCGGGCGGCCCGCAGCACGTTCCCGGTGCCGTCCACGATGATCGAGCGGATCTCGGCGGCCGGATAGCTGGGCAGCGCCGCCGCGCAGTGCAGCACCGCCGTCGCGCCGTCGGTGGCCCGCGCCATCACCGCCGGATCCCGGATGTCGCCGACCACGGTGACGCCGGGATCCGGCCGCAGGTCCACCCCGCACACCCGGTGCCCGTCGGCGGTCAGCCGCTCGACGAGCCGGGAGCCGAGCATGCCGGCCGCCCCGGTCACGGTGATCACCACAGCGCGGACCCCACCTTCTGCGCGACGAACCGGGTGACCAGCTTGGCCAGGCCCTGCTCCAGCACCTCGCCGAGCGCGTCGCAGGCGCGCTGCACGTCGGCCGGGTCGGTGACCAGGGACGGGCCGAGGATCAGCGGGTTGCGGCCGTTGAGGGTGTAGTAGGTGAAGATGTCGTGGTCCCGGTAGAGCGCCTGGATCACCGCGCAGGTGACCAGCTTCGCCTTGAACCGCGGGTCCCGGGCCATCCCGGCCGGGGCGAGCCGGGCCACCAGGTCGAGGATCTTCGGGCCGCCGTCGATCTGTACGCCCCAGAGCGCGCCCGCCCCGGCCACCCGGCCCACCGCGTCCGGGAACTCCTTGGCCAGCCGCTTCAGCGCCGGTTCGAGTACCCGCTCCAGCTCGCGGGCCCGGGCCGGGTAGTCGTCCTCCACCACGATGTTGATCGCCTCCAGCGCGGTGACGCACTCCTCGCCCATCCCGTAGTAGGTGGTGCTGGTGCTCTGCAGTAGCGCGTCGGTGAGGTTGTCGTACGCCTTCCGGAACACCCTTTCCCGCGCCACGAATGCAGAAATCGATGACTTTCCACCGCCGAATGACTTGGATGTGGTAAGGACGTCCGGGACCAGCTCCGGATACCGCATGAAGTAGAAGAGACTGCCGGTCTTACCCCAACCGGTGTAGATCTCGTCGAAGATGAGCACGATGTCGTGCCGGTCGCAGAGCTGCCGAATGCCACGCAGGAAGTCTTCGTCGCACCAAGTCACGGTGGAGGCGCTGAACGGCTCGACGATGAGAGCGTAGACATCGTCCGGATGTGCCTGGACCGCCTCCCGGACGGAGTCCAGATTCCCATACGTAAATGGAACTATGCCGGGAATGGTGGGAAAGCTGAACGAGGGTTGTCCGGTGAGCCCGCCCGAACCCAGCAGCTTTCCGTGGAACCCGCAGTCGGCCCGCAGGATCGTGCCGCGCCGGCCGCCGTGGTACTTGTACGCCAGCTTCACCGCCCCCTCGACCGCCTCCGCACCCGAGTTGGGCAGGAAGGACATCCGCAGGTCACCGGGGAGGAGCTGGGCCAGGTTGTGCCCGAGCGCCGCCAGGTACGGCGAGAAGTACGTCTTGTGCACCTCCATCCGCCGCTGAGCCGCGAACCGTTGCCGGGCGGCCAGGATGCGCGGATGGTTGTGACCGTGGTTGAGTACGCCCACGCCTCCGGTGAGGTCGAGGACGCGACGGCCGTCGCGGAGTACCAGGTGTGCGCCTTCGGCGTGGTCGACCAATTCCCGGCCGAACCCGAACGAGGTCATCAGGCTGACCTGGCTCGCGTTGACGTAACGACGATAGAGGTCGTGCACCTCGCGAACGGTGAGTCGATCGCAATCGGACAGGCTGACCAGATTGGGCATGTCGTGACGCTATCGATTGGTACGGGATCTTCTCTGGATCGGTGCTGGACGCAACCTTGACTACGTAAGGCAACGCTTGCCAGTCGACAACCGACTGGATAGCTTGGTCGCGACGGAGTAGATCTCGTAATGTCAATGTCCCTGACGGTTGTCCCGCAATCCCGCTGAGGTGGGTGAACATGTCGCCGACGGTGTCGGTCATCATCCCCGTACACAACGGCTCGAAGACTCTCCGCGCCTGCCTGGCGGCCGTCTACGCGCAACGGCACCCGGTCACCGAGGTCATCGTCGTCGACGACGCCAGCACCGACGACACCCGGGAGATCGCCGCCGAGTTTCCGTGCCGGCTGCTGGTCACCGACCGCAACGCGGGGCCGGCGGCCGCCCGCAACCGGGGCATCCGGGCCAGCGTCGGCGAGCTGCTCTTCTTCGTCGACTCCGACTGCGCCCCCGAGCCCGACGCCCTGGCCAACGCGCTGGCGATCCTCACCGCCGAGCCGGACGTCGCCTGCGTACACGGCATCTACGCGCTCCGGCCGCTGCACGACGACGGCCCGGTCGAGGCGTACCGGCTGCTGCACGGCCACTACTGGCGGCTGCGCCACGTCGGCCGGGTCCGCACCACCCTCTTCGCGGTCTGCCTGATCCGCCGGGCGGTCTTCGCCGACGTCGGCGGATTCGACGAGCGGCTGCGCGCCTCCGAGGACGTCGAGATCGGCGACCGGATGGGCGACCGCTACGGCATCGTGCTGACCGACACCGTGGTCTGCCGGCACGACGACGACAGCCACCTGGGTCGGCTGCTGCGCAAGCAGTTCGGCCGCTCCCAGCTCCTCGTCCCGGTCGCCCGGGCCGAGCGCGGACCGGCCGGGATCCGGGCCAACACCCCGGCCGGACTGCTCAGCGCCGCCCTGGTGCCGCTGACCCTGCCGCTCGGGCTGTACGCCCCGGTGCTGCTCGCGGTCCCACTCGTCCTGCTGGCGCTCTTCGTCGCCGCCGACCCGGGACTGCTGCGCTTCGTACTGCGCCGCCGCGGCCCGGGCTTCGCCGCCTTCTTCTACGCCGTGCACCTGCTCGTCCAGGTGACCATCGTGGCCGGTGCCGTCGTCGGAGGGCTGCGGCACCTGGTGGACCGGGACTTCGGCCCGGCCCGGGTGCCCGCCGCGAAATTGCCGCGATGAGCGGGCCGATCGGTGGCCGGGGGCGCCTCCCGGAGATCGGCGTCGACGAGGTCCCGGCCCGGGTGGAGCGGCTGAACCCGGACGCGGCGAGCCTCCGGCGGAACCCCGGCCCGGACGAGGCGGGCCGGCGATGACCGGGCAGCCGGGCACCGGGCGGATCTCCTGGCCGTACCTGTCGGCCCAGGCGTTGCACTACCTGTTGTTCGCGCTCCGGGCACAGCAGTTCCGGTGCCGCCGGCCGATGCTCGGCGACGGACACCGGCCGGTCTTCGGGGTGGCCGGGCAGAGCGTGGCACTCACCGTCGACGACGGGCCGCATCCCGAGTGGACGCCCCGGATCCTGGACCTGCTCGACCGGCACCGGGTCCGGGCCACCTTCTTCCTGATCGGTGCCCGGGTCGCCGAACACCCCGGGCTGGCCCGCCGGATCCGCGACGCCGGACACCTGGTCGGCAACCACTCGATGACGCATCCGCAGCCGTTCGCCGCGCTGCCCGCGCCGCGGCTGCGTAGCGAGATCGTGGCGGCGCAGCGACAGATCGAGGACGCCGCCGGGACCACGCCCCGGCTGTTCCGCGCACCGGGCGGCAACTGGTCGTCGACGGTACTGCGGACCACCGCCGACCTCGGCCTGGTGCCGGTGGACTGGACGGTCAACCCGAGCGACTGGCGCAGCCCGGGGGTGGACCGGATCGTCCGGCGGCTGTCCCGGTGCCGGCCCGGGCACGTCCTGCTCTGCCACGACGGCGGCGGCGACCGGTCGCAGACCGTGGCAGCCCTGGAAACCGTACTTCCCCGGTTGCTCGACCGGGGACTGCGGTTCGTCGTACCCGGTGCCGACCGGTAGTGACGACGTGCCGTTTCGCGTACGACGACGTCGGGCAGCGTGGCCCGGCCGTGCGGGGGGAAGCAGCGATGCCTCTCTAGGGGGAAGTGAAGATGTCGGAAGACGACCTGAAGATCCTGCTGCTCGGTCCGATCCGGGCCGAGCGGGGCGGTACCAACCTCTACCTGGGCACTCCCCGGCAGCGGGAGGTGCTCGCCGTGCTGGCACTGCGCTGCGGGATGGTGATGTCGGTGCCGCAGATCGTCGACGCGATCTGGAACGGGCGCCGGCCCGATTCGGTGGAGAACATGGTGCACACCTACATCGGCCGGCTGCGCCGGGTGCTGGAGCATCCGGGCCGGCCGCCGGCACTGGCCCGGGTACTCCGGTCCACCCGCCCGGGATACACCCTCGACGTCCCGGCGGTCGCCGTCGACGTCACCCGGTTCGAGCACGACGTCAGGGTGGCCCGGGCGGCCCGGGCCCAGGGCGAGCTGTCCCGGGCGCTCGACTGTTTCCAGCAGGCGCTGTCCCGCTGGTCCGGCCTGGCGCTCCAGGAGGCGACGGGGCCGCTGGCCGAGGCGGAACGGATCCGTCTCACCGAGCTGCGGCAGGACGCGGTGGAGGAGGCCACCGGGGTACGGCTGCTCCTCGGCGACGTGGAGAACCTCGTCTCCGAGCTGCGCTGCATGCTCGCCGAGCAGCCGATGCGGGAGCGGCTCTGGGAACTGCTGCTGGTGGTCCTCGGCCAGACGTCGCGGCGGGCCGAGGCGCTGACCGCCTTCGAGGACGCCCGGATCACCCTGGCCGACCGGCTCGGGGTGGAGCCGGGACACCGGCTCCAGGACCTGCACCGGCGGCTGCTGCGCAGCGAACCCGTCACCGTGCGGCCGTGGTGGGAGCGGCGGGTCCCGGTCTGATCCCGGCGACCGGCTCGGCGTCACCCGACCGGGAGTCGCCCGAGGGGGCGCGACCCGGCCCGGCGTGACCCGGCTCGATGGCCGGCTCGGCGGAATCCAACCCGGCGGATCCGCCGCGCCCGGTGCCATCGGCCCGCTCCATCCCCTCCTGACCGGTCAGCACGAAGAAGGCACCGGCAGGATCGTCCCCGAGGCGCGCGGGGACCTCCTCGGCGACCGAGAGGCCGCAGGCCCGGACGATCCGGGCGAACTCCTCGGCCGGGGCCTCGTCGTAGATCTGCACGACGATCCGGCCCCGGGGCGTCAGCATCGCGGGCAGCCGCCGCAGCAGTTCGGCGGCCTCGGTCTCGGTCAGGTAGTAGACGACCTCACGGAGCAGGATCGCGTCGTACCGGTGCGTCGTGTCGAAGGTGCGGATGTCGGCCACCTCGAACGTGGTGTCCGGCCGGTCCAGGGCCCGGGCCGCCTCGATCGCCCGGGAACTGAGGTCGACACCGTGGTAGTGCCGGTATCGACCCGGCGTCAGCGGCAGGTTGGCACTGGTGCCGCAACCCAGGTCCAGAATCGCCGGTCGGGGCGCCCAGCTCTCGATCAGTGACAGCGGCATGTCCCCGTCGGACATGTCGTCGAGATAGCGCCAGAACCCCAGGGCGTACTGGACGTTCCACCACGCCCTGTTGATCCTGGGATTGGCTCGGACGAGTACCCGTACCGGGACTCGGATCAGCCGTGCCACCGCACGGACCAACGCATTCGACATGGTGTCACCGACATTCTCGACGTGGACGCGATCATTTCTCGACCTGGACGGGATCCCGGCGGTTTCCGGGAACGACGACGCTTTCCGACTGGCTGGCCGGACGACCGGCGGGAACGGGATCCGGGTCAGCCGGTCAGTGCGGGGTCGGCACCACCGCGAGGGCCGAGCCGGCGCCGGTGGACGTACTGGGCGAGCAGCAGCCCGCCCGCGCCGACCGCGACCTCGCTGAGTGCGCAGACCAGCCGGCTGGTCAGCACCACCGGGGCGGCCACCGACACCGGCATCACGGTCGACAGCCCCACCATCAGCACCGCCTCCCGGACGCCCAGCCCGTCCGGGACGACCATCACCAGCAACCCGGCCACGGTGGCGGCGGCGAAACCGGCCACACAGACCAGGTAGGAGCGCAGCGGCGGGGCGCCGGCCGTCACCGCCAGCAGCCAGAGGTGGTGCCCGGAGACCACCCAGGAGAGCGACTGCGTGGTGATCGCCCGCCGGACGCCGGCCCGGGACGCGCTCACCTGCGGCGGTGGCCGGCGCAACAGTCGCGCCGTCCCGGCAAGCCCCCGGTTGAGCAGGTCCGGGCGGACGAAGAGCGCCACCAGCGGCAGTACGGCGAGCAGCATCCAGCCGGTCGCCCGGTCCAGTACCGCCGGCCCGGCCGCGAGGCCGACGGTCATCCCGGTCAGCGCCACCACCACCCAGCTGAGTCCGAAGACCCCCGCGAGCCGTACCGCCCCGACGTTGATCTCCTTACCCATCCGGAGCAGTACCGGCAGCGCGACGAACCGGCCCGGGACGAACTTGGCGAGGAAGCCGACGAAGAACAACCGGGCGGCGGTCCACCGGTCCACCGCCGCACCGAGGTCGACGAAGAGCGCCTGCCAGGAGTGGTACCCGAGCAGCAGCCCGACCGAGTTGACCAGCAGCGCACCGCCGAGTACCAGTCCGACCTGGACCGGGTCGAGCCGCTGCGCCAGCGCCCGGACCGGTGTCCAGTCCTGGTCCCGCAGGAACAGCACCAGCCCGGCCGTCAGGGCCAGCACGAAGACCACGACCAGCAGTTGGTTGACCCGTCGCCACCAGCCGGGCCGCCGCCCGATCGCGCGCTGCACCGCCTCGACCACCGCGCCCAGCCGACCCCGGCCAGCCCGGTCGACCGAGCCGGTCTGGCCGGTGGGGCGGGTCGAGGGGGTTGGGCCGGGTGGGCGGGTCACCGGGTCGACTCCGGGGCCAGCGGGGCGACCCGGCCGGGCCGGGGACGCCGGAGCAGGGCCCGGCCCAGCCCGAGCGCCAGCCCGGTGAACTCGGTCAGGTGGGTCAGGAACCGCATCCCGGTGGCGAAGAGCAGGAAGCCCGGCCCGCGCTGCCGCAGTGCGAACCCGAGCAGCGCCCGGTCCGCGCCGAGGAAGGCGACCAGCCCGGCCAGCGGCACCGGCAGCAGCCACGGTGACCAGGCGGCCAGCGGCAGCCCGGCCACCGCGAGGGCGCTGCCGAAGAGTCCGACGACCGAGCCGAGGTCGATCCGGTGCGGCGCCCGCCGCTCAGCCTGATCCACATCGGACTTCGCCGACCCGGGCGCCCAGCGCGCCGCGACGACCGCTCCGGCGTACGTGCGGGCTCGGCGGAAGTGCTCCGACAGGTACGGCCCCAGCCGGTCCACGTCGTCGTGCCGGCCCACCACCCGGTCGCTGGTGCGGATCTCGTACGACGCCGGCAGGCGGGTGCCGAACTCGACGTCCTCGGCGTCCCGCAGCCGTTCGTCGAAGCCGCCCACCAGCTCGAAGACCGCCCGGGGAACGGCGGTGAGCGCGAACATGGTGATCGCGGTGACCCCGACGTCGCGGCGCCGCCAGAAGTGTTCGAAGAGCGTCTTGTAGGACTCGACCGGCCCGTCCGGGAAGAGCGGCGTCAGGTCGTAGATCCCCTGCACCACGCCGCAGCCCGGATGGGCCCGCAGTTCCGCCACCGCCCCGGCCACCGCGTCGGGCGCCAGCGCGATGTCCGAGTCGACGAAGAAGAGCAGGTCACCGCCGGCTCGGGCGGCACCGGCGTTCCTCGCCGCCGAGACGCCCCGGTTGGCCGGGAACGCCAGTACGGTGCAGGGGAACTCGGCCGCGATCTGCCGCGACCGGTCGGTACTCGCGTCGTCGACGACGATCACCTCGGCCGGCGGGCGGGTCTGCGCGTAGACCGCGGCGAGACAGGCCCGGAGGGTCTTTTCCTTGTTGTAGTTCGGGACGATGACCGACACCCGCGCGAATTGCGGGTCGACGGTGTGGTCGAGTGAAGACAATGTGCCTGGTCACCCCCTTTTTCCCGGCGGGCCGGTAAACGGTAGCAACCGGCGTACCCCAATTTCTGGAGCCGGTCTGGATTACCCAGTGCGACGGAGGCGGCGGCGCGGTCCCTACGATGACAGCCCGAACTACTACTACTTCGAGGTGGAGATGAGCTATCAGGTGGAGCCGGTCGGCCGGGTGATCGGCGGCCGGGCCGAGGCGTTCGAGGACGAGTGGCGGGACGTGCGGTCCGTGATCCGGATCGCCGAACACCTGCCCGCCGACGCGGCCCTCGGGCTGGCCGACTTCTCCCACCTCGAGGTGGTGTTCCTCTTCGACCGGGTCGACGCCGACCGGGTGAGCCCGGCGGCCCGGCATCCGCGCGGCGACAACCGTTTCCCGGTGGTCGGCATCTTCGCCTCGCGGGGTCCGAACCGGCCGAACCGGCTCGCCGTCTCGCGCTGCCGTCTGCTCCGGGTCGACGGCCGGGACCTGCACGTGGCCGACCTGGACGCCCTCGACGGTACGCCGGTGCTGGACGTCAAGCCGTACCTGCGGGAGTTCGCCCCGCGCACCCCGGTGACCCAGCCGGGCTGGGCGGAGGAGCTGATGCGGAACTACTACTGAGGGCGGGCCGCTGCTCCGGCTTGCCCGGCCGGAGCACGGTCGCAGTCAGAGCGCCGTCCAGAGTGGTCAATCAGAGCGGCGGCCAGGCGTTGGCCAGCAGTTGCCGGAAGTGCGGCGGGAACCACTCGCCGACCTGCGGGGCGTTCTGCATCGCCCCACTGGTCACCGTCGGGAAGAGGTGCGGGCGGTACGTCGGGTCGCACATCGGCTCGTACGGCCGGTTCGCCCCGAGCACGTCGCTGGCCCCGTCGGACTCGCCGGGCGGCTTGATCCAGGCGTACGCGTCGATGCCGGCCTCCGGAGCCGCGACCGGCCGCTCGCCGAGTCCGGCGCCGACCTGGTTGCACCAGTTGCCGAGATAGCCGCGCCGGTCGGTCCGGCCCGCCTCGACGTACTCCTCGGCGCTGGTCGACGGTCCCGGGCCGGTGGGCCGGGCCGGTCCGCCCCAGCCGTTGCGGGAGGTGTCGACCAGCATGCCGATCCGGGTGGAGAAGCCGACGGCGACCAGGTGCTGGCGCAGTTGCCGGGCGTACGGCAGCTCGTCGACGTACGCGTTGCCGGCGATCCAGGGCGTCTCCCGGACCGGCTGGCCGTGCACCACGTCGTCGGCGTCGAGGTAGGGCTCGCGCAGTACCGAATAGTTGGCGACGTTGACGGTGAAGCCGTGCACGGCCGCCGGGGTGCTGCCGGCGGTGGTGGCCGCCTGGTGTAGCAGTGCCGCCGTCGCGGCCCCGTCGTCCGACCAGCCGAGTTGGCCGTGGTGGCTGGCGTCCAGGTAGGCGTAGACGTTCGGCACGGTGGCCAGCCGCGCGAGCGCGTAGCCGATGCCGGCGAGGTGCACGCCGCCGGCCTTGGCACGGTCGCAGCCGGCGGTCGCGGCGGGGCGCGGCGAGGTGTGGGTGACCAGGTTCGGCAGCGAGTTCGGCTCCACGACGGTGACGATCCGCAGCCCCGCGTAGCTCGGGTCGGCGAGGATCGCGACGATCGGGTCGACGAACTCGGTCCGGTACCGGTCGAGCTCGTCGATGGCCAGCTCGCCGTAGCCGACCCGGCGGTTGCAATCCCGGCCGGGCAGGTTGTAGAGGATCAGCTGCACCAGGTCGGCGCCCTGCGCCAGCGCCGAGGTCAGGTGGGCGCGCAGCCCCATCCGTCCCGGCGTGCCGGCGACGGCGGCGATCCGGTCCAGCCAGACCCCGGTCGGCTGGTCGGCGACGGCCGCCCCGCCGGGTTCGGCGCGGGCCCGGGCGGACCACTCCGGGTTCACGTACGCCGTCGCGCCGAGGTAGGGGTTGTCCACCGGGGCTCGGTCGACGTCGGCGGCCCGGTCGAGGTCGGCGGCCCGGGCGGGGGAGGCGGGCGATCCGGCCAGCAGCAGCGCCAGCGTGGCCAGCACGGTCAGGGCCCGACGGGGTCGGGCCGACGCGGGTACGAGTAGCGGCAGTGTCATGGGTTCGCTCACCCCGCGAGATCGGGTCGTCCGACGACAGTCAATTGATGACTGTGAATTGATAGTACATCCGGTACGCCTGGTCGGCGGGGTGTCGCGGTCGTCCGGTCAACCAGCCCGAGCGAGGTGTACGGAGCACGGTCGGGGACCGGGAGTACGGCCGACGGCGTACCGGAACGCGTTGTCGAGGCGGTAGCCGCCGTCCGGCTGCCGGAACGGGTGGGCCGCCTCCCGTACCGTCGGCGCGGTGGCGGCGATCGTCTCCGGATCCTCGCCCAGCAGTACGCCACGCACCAGCGCGTCGTCGTCGGGCACGTACCAGGGGACCTGGACCAGCCCGGCCGCCACCAGGTCGAGCCCACCGTCGGCGAGCAGCCGTTCGAGCCCACCGGGCTCCCGCAACTCGCCGTCGGGCAGCGGCTCCTCGCCGGCGGCGTACGCGACCGCCCGCTCGACCGTGTCCAGGTCGTTCTGCCGCCCCTCCGCCCAGTTCGCGATCGCGACCAGGCCGCCGGGGCGGGTGACCCGGACGAACTCGGCCAGCGCGTCCAGGGTGTCGTCGGCGAACTGCACGGCGTTGACCGAGGTCACCAGGTCGAACGTCCGATCCGGCCAGGGTAGCCGCTCGGCGTCGCCGATCCGCAGGTCGGCGGTGGGAAGCCGGGACCTGGCCAGCGCCAGCATCCCGGGCGCCGGGTCGATCCCGGCGGTCGTCGCGCCGAGCCGGTCGAGATAGCCGAGCAGGTCGCCGCCGCCACAGCCGACGTCGAGCACCCGGGAACCCGGCCCGATCCCGCCGGCCGCCGCGACGACCCGCCAGACCGGCTCGGCGAAGCCACCCCACAGTTCGGCCCAGCCCGCGGCGACCGCCGACCAGCGATCCGGGTCCGCCCCGTCCACCTGCCCCTCCTCCGATGACGGTCCGTCGGGTCCGTCGGGTCCGCTACCCCGTCCCTCCGGCACCGGCGCCGACCCGCTGACAGCGTCGACCCGGCCCTGCCGCCGGCCGCCACGGGCGGCGCCCCGGCCCTGCCGCCGGTCGCCACGGCCGGCGACCCGGCCACGTCGTCGGTCGCGGCGGGGCGGCGACTCAGCCGTCGCGCTGGTCGCGGCCGACCTCGCGATCCCGGCGTACCGTCGCCTTGCGGCCCTTGATGGTGCTCTGCCGGAGCCGGGTGATCACCTCGTTCGCCGCCGACCTCGGCACCTCGACCAGCGAGAACCGGTCGGCGATCTCGATCGAGCCGATCTCCCGGCCGCTGACCGCCGTCTCGCCGGTGATCGCCCCGACCAGATCCTGCGGGCGGATCCCGGCCCGCCGGCCGACCCCGATGAAGAGGCAGGCCATGTCGCCGGAGCGGGGCCGGGCGGCGCGCCGGTCGTCCCGGCCGCCGTCCCGGCCACCGTCGCGGCGGGCCCGGCCGTCCCGGTCGGACCGGAACGCCACCTGCGGGATGTCCTCCTCCTCGTCGACCGGGCCGCCTCCGGCCGACTCGTGCGCCAGCTTGACCGCCGCCAGCGCCACCTCCATCACGTCGAACTCGTCGGTGAGGGTCTCCACGATCACCCGGAACGGGTCGAGGTCGTCCTCCAGCAGGCTCTCGTGCAGCGCCGCCCGGGTCATCTCCAGCCGCCGGGTCCGCAGGTCGGCCACGGTCGGAATCTTGTCGATCGAGATCCGCTGCCCGGTGGTCCGCTCGATGGTCTTGAGCATCCGGTGCTCGCGCGGCTCGGCCAGGGTGATCGCCACCCCCTGCCGGCCGGCCCGGCCGACCCGGCCGATCCGGTGCACGTAGGACTCCGGGGCCGACGGCACGTCGTAGTTCACCACGTGGGTGAGCTGCTCGATGTCCAGCCCCCGGGCGGCCACGTCGGTCGCCACCAGCAGGTCGGCGGTACCCGCCCGGAGCCGGCCCATCACCCGGTCCCGCTGCTCCTGGGTCATCCCGCCGTGCAGCGCCTCGGCCCGGTAGCCGCGACCGTTCATCGTCTCGGTGAGCCGGTCGACCTCCTCCCGGCTGCGGCAGAAGACGATCGCCGCGGTCGGCGCCTCGACGTCGAGTACCCGGCCGAGCGCGGCCGGCTTGTGCGCCCGGGCGACCACGTACGCGGTCTGCCGGACCAGCGGGGCGGTGCCGGTGGGCGCCGGCTGCCGGCCGATCTCGATCCGGGCCGGGTCCCGCAGGTACTGCCGGGCCATCCCGTCGATCCGGGCCGGCATGGTGGCGGAGAAGAGCACCGTCTGCCGTTGCTCCGGTACGTGTTGCAGGATCGCCTCGATGTCCTCGGCGAACCCCATGTCGAGCATCTCGTCCGCCTCGTCCAGCACGACGGTCGCGAGGCCGTCGAGTCGGAGAGTGTCCCGGGCGATGTGGTCCAGCGCCCGTCCCGGGGTGGCCACCACCACGTCCACTCCGCCGTCCAGTGCCCGCAGTTGCCGGGCGATCGGCTGGCCCCCGTAGATCGGCAGCACCCGTACGCCGAGTTCGCGGCCGTACCGGTGGATCGCCTCGGAGACCTGCACCGCCAGTTCCCGGGTCGGTACCAGGATCAGCGCCACCGGCGCACCGGAACGCCGCCCCTCCGGCAGCCGGTGCAGCAGCGGCAGCGCGAACGCGGCGGTCTTCCCGGTCCCGGTGGCGGCCTGGCCGAGCAGGTCCTGGCCGGCCAGCAGGGGCGGGATGGCGGCCCGCTGGATGGCGGTCGGCTCCTCGTAGCCGAGCGTGCCGAGCGCGTCCAGGAGTTCGGTCCGCAGCCCGAGGTCGGCGAAGGTGCCGGAGCCGTCGTCGGAGTCGTTCGGGCTGGTGCTGACCGGCGGAGCGGGTGGTGCGCTGTCGGAACTCATACCCGTCAGCTTTTCACCACGCCCAACCGGGCGCTGCGGCGACCGGCGGATCCCGGCCGTGCACCGCCCGCCGGCCGCCGGCCGGTCAGCGCATCGAGCGGCGCCGGGGCCAGCCGTTCAGCGCCGGAAACTGGCGCAGGTACCGCTCGCAGCCGAGGGCGAAGTCGTCGTCCGGCGGCGGGGCCAGCCGGGTCGCGGCGACGAACCGGCCCGGGTCGGTCGGCCCGGGCCGGAGCATCCGGATCTGCTCGTCGACGAACTCGCCACCGGTCAGCTCGGCGGCGGTCAGCGCCAGGGCGGTGGCCAGCACGACGCCGACGCAGGCGCGACAGGGGCTGAAGACCGCCTCCACCCCACCGCCGGCCTCGGGCAGGTGGTCGATGACCGTCAGCCACACCACGTCGCCACTGGCCGGGACGTCGATCTCGTAGTGCGCCGTGCCGGGGCTGGTGGCGGACTCGGCCGGGATCGGGTCTCCGATGCTGGTACCGGCCAACTCGGCCGGGTCGAGGCGCCGCCCGGGATCGACCCGCTGCCCCTGGACGTACGCCGGTCGGCGACGAGGTCCAGGTCGGGTACGGGTACCGGGCCGAGCAGTTCGGCCAGGGTGTGCCGGGTGCCGGCGAGCAGGGCGCCGAGGGTGGTGGGCCGGGCCAGCGTGGCGGCGAGGTCGACGGACATCCCGGAACGGTAGCGGGCACCCCCGTGCGGCCGGACCGTCCCGGCCGGGGGAGTGCCGAGCGGTGCGGGACGGGACTACTGTCCGCATCGTGGATGCTGACGCTGTCCGGTTCGCCCTGCCCGGTGCGGCCGTGGTGGTGACCGGGGCGGGTTCCGGCATCGGCGCGGCGCTGGCCACCCGGTTCGCCGCCGAGGGTGCCCGGGTGCTGGTCAACGACCTCGACGCCGACGCGGCCCGGGCGGTCGCGGCCCGGACCGGCGGCGAGGTCTTCCCCGCCGACATGGCCGACCCGGCGGCGGTCGCCGCGCTGGTCCGGTACGCCCGGGAGCGGCTCGGCCGGATCGACCTCTACTGCGCCAACGCCGGAGTGCTCGGCACCGGCGGGCTGGACGCCACCGACGAGACCTGGGAGCAGGCCTGGCGGGTCAACACCATGTCCCAGGTGTACGCCGCCCGGGAGCTGCTGCCCGACTGGCTGGCGGCCGGACGCGGCCGGCTCCTGGTCACCGCCTCGGCCGCGGGTCTGCTCACCCTGCTCGGCGCCGCCCCCTACTCGGTGACCAAACACGCGGCGGTGGCGTTCGCCGAGTGGCTGCGGGCGAGCTACGCCCACCGGGGCGTCGTCGTGCAGGCGCTCTGCCCGCAGGGGGTGCGCACGCCGATGCTGGAGCAGGGCGAGGGCCCGGGTGCCGCCCTGCTCGCGGCCGGGGCGGTCACCCCGGAGCGGGTCGCCGAGGAGGTGGTGGCGGCGCTGGCCGACGACCGGTTCCTGGTGCTGCCGCATCCGGAGGTGGCGACGTACTACACCCGGCGGGCGACCGATCCGGAGCGCTGGCTGCACGGGATGAACCGGGTGCAGCGCGACCTCGAACGCTCCGCCGCGGAAGGCGACACCGACGGCCACGACGGGGGCGGGACCGGGCCCCGCTGACCGGTCCCGCCGTACGGGCACCGGCTCGGTCGAAACCACACAAACGGGTATCCCTGTCGGTTTGTTTCCGGTACTGCCGGACCAGACTCAACGACGCTAGGTCGGCTCAGTCCGGGAAGCATCCAGCCTAGCTGGGCGGATTGTCCTGGATCGAGCCTTGCTGCGTCGGCCAGATGACCAAACTGTTACGAGAGGATGTTGACGACCCACAGGAACGGGCGTAAACAGAAGGGAAGCAAAAACGATCGGGCGGGAGATCCAACAGATGTACGCCGAGGAACGTCAGCAGGAGATCCTGCGTCTGGCCCGCGAGGCGGGTCGGGTCGACGTGATGGCGCTGGCCGAGGGCATGAACGTGACCGCGGAGACGATCCGGCGGGACCTGACCGTGCTGGAGCGGGCCGGCGTGCTCCGTCGGGTGCACGGCGGGGCGATCCCGGTCGAGCGGATCGGCTTCGAGCCCGCCCTCGCCGCCCGGGACGCCGTACTCATCACCGAGAAGGAGCGGATCGCCAAGGCGGCGCTGGCCGAGCTGCCCGACGAGGGCGCGGTCATCCTCGACGCCGGCACCACCACCGCCCGGCTGGCCCAGCTCCTGCCCTCGGACCGCGAGCTGACCGTGGTGGTCAACTCGCCGGTGCTCGCCTCCGCGCTCGGGTTGAAGCCCAACCTGACGGTGCTGCTCCTCGGCGGCCGGCTGCGCGGCAAGACACTGGCCACAGTGGACGACTGGGCACTGCGCCCGCTCGCCGAACTCTACGTCGACGTCGCCTTCATGGGCACCAACGGCTGCTCGGTCGAGCGCGGGATGACCACCCCCGATCCGGCCGAGGCGGCGGTGAAGCGGGCGATGATCGGTGCCGCCCGCCGGGTCGTACTGCTGGCCGACCACACCAAGATCGGCAACGACTACCTGGCCCGGTTCGGCACCCTGGCCGACCTCGACCTGCTGATCACCGACAACGGGGTGGACGAGGAGCTTGCCGACGACGTCGAGGCGGCCGGCGTACGGGTGGTACGGGCATGATCCTCACCGTCACGCTCAACCCCAGCCTGGACCGGGCGATGGAGATCGACCTGCTGGTCCGGGGCGAGGTGATCCGGGCCGCCTCCGCACACCTCGACCCGGGTGGCAAGGGCGTGAACGTCTCCCGGGCACTGCTGGCCAACGGCGTACCGTCCCGGGCGGTACTGCCGGTCGGCGGCGAGGAGGGGGCCCAGCTCGTCCGGCTGCTGGAGGGCGAGGGGGTCGAGCTGCTGGTGGTGCCGATCGCCGGCCGTACCCGGTCGAACATCACCCTCGCCGAGCCGGACGGCACGGTGACCAAGATCAACGAGTCCGGCCCGGTCCTGACCGGGCCGGAGTTCGCCGAGGTCACCAGCGCGGTGCTCGCGGCGTCCGGGGCGGCCGACTGGGTGGTCGCCTGCGGCAGCGTGCCGCCGGGACTGCCGGTGACCGCCTTCGGCGACCTCTGCGCCCGGCTGGTCGACGCCGGAGTGCGGCTGGCCGTCGACACCAGCGGGCCGGCGCTGCGGGCCGCCGCCGAGGCCGGCGCGGCGCTGGTCAAGCCGAACCGGGAGGAGCTGGCCGAGGCGGTCGGCGCCCCGCTGCACTCCCTCGGCGACGTGGTCGACGCCGCCGCGCGGCTGCGCGGCTGGGGTGCCGGCGCGGTGCTGGCCAGCCTCGGCGCCGACGGCGCGGTGCTGGTCGACGCCGACGGCGTGCTCACCGGCGAGTCGCCGGTGGCGCGGCCGAAGAGCACGGTCGGGGCCGGCGACGCGCTGCTGGCCGGCTTCCTGGCCGCCGGCGCAGCCGGTGCGGACGCCCTCGCCGAGGGGCTCGCCTGGGGCGCCGCCGCGGTCAGCCTGCCCGGCAGCCGGATGCCCGGCCCCGGCGACCTGGCCCGGAACACCGTCCGACTCCACCCCCGACCGGACCTGGTCCGGCCGCTGCTGCCGCAAGGGTGAGCCGGTCATGCCAGCAACACGACGAGAACACCCCGGACGTCGGCCCACCCCCGGAACCGACGGCGTGACATTCGAACCCGGCCGCGTTCGGTAACGCCGGCCACCTCTGCGAAGGAGTCCCCCTCATGGCCGTGTCGTACACCCCGGAGGTCCAGGGCAGCGGCTTCAAAGCCCGGGTCCAGCGGATCGGCGGTCACCTGGCCGGAATGGTCATGCCCAACATCGGGGCGTTCATCGCCTGGGGCCTGATCACGGCGCTCTTCATCCCGACCGGCTGGCTGCCCAACGAGGACCTGGCCAAGCTGGTCGACCCGATGATCTTCAGCCTGCTGCCGATCCTGATCGGCTACACCGGCGGCCGGATCGTGCACGGCCAGCGCGGCGCGGTGGTCGGCGCGGTCGCCACGGTCGGCATGATCGTCGGTGCGGACATCCCGATGTTCCTCGGCGCGATGATCATCGGACCGGCCGCCGCCTACCTGATCAAACTCTTCGACCGCCTGGTCGAGGACCGGATCCGGCCCGGCTTCGAGATGCTTGTCGACAACTTCTCCGCCGGCATCATCGGCGGCGGCATGGCGCTCTTCGGTGTCTGGGGGGCCGCCCCGGTGGTGGGCCGGCTCAGCGACTGGGCCGGCAGCGGGGTGGACTGGCTGATCGGGCAGAACCTGCTGCCGGTCGCCTCCGTACTCGTGGAGCCGGCCAAGGTGCTCTTCCTGAACAACGCGATCAACCACGGCGTACTCTCGCCGCTGGCGGTGGCGCAGGCGCAGGAGACCGGCAAGTCGATCCTGTTCATGATCGAGTCGAACCCCGGCCCGGGGCTCGGCCTGCTGCTCGCCTTCTTCCTCTTCGGGCCGCGCTCGCTGCGGCCGAGCGTGCCCGCCGCCGGCATCATCCACTTCCTCGGCGGCATCCACGAGATCTACTTCCCGTACGTGCTGATGAAGCCGCGGCTGATCCTCGCCACCATCGCCGGTGGCGCCGCCGGGGTCGGCACCTTCATGGTCACCGGCGCCGGACTGGTCGCCACCCCCTCGCCCGGCAGTATCTTCGCCTACGCGGCGGTCACCCCCCGGGGCGGCTGGTTCGGCATGGTGCTCGGCGTGCTGATCGCCACCGCGGTCTCCTTCGTGGTCGCCTCGGCGCTGCTCGGCTTCGGCAGGCTCAACGGCGAGCCGAAGACCGACGAGGTCACCGACGGCGCGACCGACGACCCGGCCACGCCGCCACCCGCCGACGAGGCCCGGGACCGCGAGACCAGCCCGGCCGTGGCCCGCTCCGCCACCGCCCAGAGCTGACCCGACCACCGGACGAACGAGAGGGGTACCGCCATGGGCAGCATCAACGGCAAGGACATCCACAAGGTCGTGGTCGCCTGCGACGCCGGGATGGGCAGCAGCGTCATGCTCGCCAGCCAGCTCCGCAAGCAGCTCAAGAAGTACTCGGTCACGGTGGAGCACACCCCGGTCAACTCGATCCCGGGCGACGCCGACGTGGTGATCACGCACAACGGGCTGGCCGCCCGGGCCCGGGCCGCCGCGCCCGACAAGGTCGTCGTGCCGTTCCAGGTCTTCCTCGGCGACCCGGCGGTGACCGCCGTGGTCAAGGCGATCGAGTCCGGTGGTGAGGTCAGTGGCTGAGCTGACCGGAGACCTCCTCGACCGGCGGGCGATCCGGCTGACCGAGGTGGCCGCCGACCGCGACGACGCGATCCGGCGCTGCGGCGAGGCCCTGGTCGACATCGACGCGGTCCATCCGGAGTACGTGCGGACCATGCTCGACCGGGAACGCTCCGTCTCCACCTACGTCGGCGAGGGGGTGGCGATCCCGCACGGCACCCTCGCCGGCAAGGACCTGGTGCACCGGGACGCGCTCGCGGTGCTCCGGTTTCCCGACGGCGTCGACTGGGGCGGCCAGCCGGTCACCGTCTGCGTGGCGATAGCCGCCCGAGGCGACGGCCACGTCGAGCTGCTGGCCAGCCTCGCCGAGATCCTGCTCGACACCGACCGGGCCCGCGCGCTGCGCGAGGCCACCGACCCCGAAGACGTGCTGGCGCTGCTCACGCCGGCACCGGAGGACAGCAACCGATGAAGGCCGTTCGATTCCACGCTCCCGGTGACGTACGCATCGAGGACGTCCCCGAGCCCACCCCGGGGCCGGGTGACGTCAAGATCCGGGTACGCAACTGCTCCACCTGCGGCACCGACGTCAAGATCTCGAAGTTCGGGCACCACCACATCCACCCGCCCCGGGTGATGGGGCACGAGATCGCCGGTGAGGTGGTGCAGATCGGTTCCGAGGTCACCGGCTGGACGGCCGGCGACCGGGTACAGGTGATCGCGGCGATCCCGTGCGGCACCTGCCCGGAGTGCCGGCGGGGCCGGATGACCGTCTGCCCCAACCAGGAGTCGATGGGCTACCACTACGAGGGCGGCTTCGCGCAGTACCTGGTGGTCCCGGCGAAGGTGCTCGCGGTGGACGGGCTGAACCGGATCCCGGACGGGGTCGGCTTCGCCGAGGCGTCGGTGGCCGAGCCGCTGGCCTGCGTACTCAACGGACAGGAACTGGCCGGGGTCGGCCCCGGCGACGACGTGGTGGTGGTCGGCTCGGGACCGATCGGCTGCCTGCACGTCCGGCTGGCCCGGGCCCGGGGCGCCGCCCGGGTCTTCCTGGTCGAGCTGAACCGGGAGCGGCTGGAGATGGCGGCCGCGCTGGTGCACCCGGACGCGGCGATCTGCGGCTCGGAGGTCGACCCGGTCGACGAGGTGCTGAAGCTGACCGACGGGCGCGGCGCCGACGTGATCATCACGGCGGCGGCCTCGGGCGCGGCACAGGAGCAGGCGGTGCAGATGGCCGCCCGGCAGGGCCGGATCAGCTTCTTCGGCGGCCTGCCGAAGGACAACCCGATCATCTCGCTCGACTCCAACCTGGTGCACTACCGCGAGTTGACCATCGTCGGCGCCAACGGCTCCAGCCCGGCGCACAATGCCGAGGCGCTGCGCCTGATCGCCACCGGTTCGGTGCCGGTCTCCGACCTGATCACCCACCGGCTTCCGCTGGAGCGGGCCATCGACGCCTTCGGCGTGGTCGCCCGGGGCGAGGCCATCAAGGTCACGATCGAACCCTGAGAGAGGGAGGCCATCATGGCTACGCGTACGGTGACGGTCGGCTCCGCCAGCGGCCTGCACGCCCGCCCGGCGGCGCTCTTCGTCGCGGCGGCCGGGGCCGCACCGGTCCCGGTGACCATCCGGACCGGCGAGAAGCGGGCGGTACCCGCCAACAGCATGCTCTCGGTGCTCTCGCTCGGCGCCAAGCAGGGCACCGAGGTGGTGCTGGAGGCCGACGGCGAGGGCGCCGAGGCGGCCCTGGACGGTCTCGCCGAGCTGCTCGCCCGGGACCTGGACGCGGAGGAGCCGGCCGATGCCTGAGCCGGCCGGGCCGCTGGACCTCCAGGGTGCGTTGCATGGCATCGGGGTCAGTCCGGGCGTCGCCGGTGGGCCGGTGCTCCGGGTCGCCGGGGTGCCGGCGCTGCCCGCACCGACCCCGGTGACCGAACCGGCGGCCGAGGCCGACCGGGCGGTGGCGGCACTGCGCGAGGTGGTCGCCGAACTGCACCGCCGGGCCGACCGGTCGGGGGAGAAGACCCTGGTCGACGTACTCCGGGCCCAGGCGATGATGGCCGAGGACCCGGTGCTGCTCGACGCCGTACGCGAGAAGGTGCTGGCCGGGTCGGACGGGCCGCACGCCATCGACGCCGCCTTCGCCACCCACCGCGCCGCGTTCGAGGCGGCCGGCGGATACCTGGCCGAACGGGTCGCCGACCTCGACGACCTGCGCGACCGGGCGGTGGCGGTCTGCCTCGGCCGACCGATGCCCGGGGTCCCCTCGCCGGGGCACCGGTACGTGCTCACCGCCTGGGACCTGGCCCCGGCCGACACCGTCGACCTGGACCCGGAGCAGGTGGTCGCGCTGCTCACCGAGTCCGGCGGCCCGACCAGCCACACCGCGATCCTGGCCCGCGCGCTTGGGCTGCCCGCCGTGGTCGCCTGCCCCGGTGCCCGCGACCTCGTCGAGGGCACCACGGTGCTGGTCGACGGCGCGACCGGCCTGGTCCGGGTCGACGTCGACCCGGCGGAGGTGGCGGTCGCCACCGCTGCGGACCGGGAGCACCGCACGGCGGCGGCGGCGGTTTCCGGCCCGGGGCAGACCTCGGACGGGCATTCTGTCGCCCTGCTGGCCAACATCGGCTCGGCCCGGGACCTGGCGGCGGCCGAGGAGGCCGAGGGGGTCGGGCTGTTCCGCACCGAACTGCTCTTCCTGGACCGGAGCCGGGAACCGTCCCTGGCCGAGCAGGCCGAGGCGTACCGGGAGGTCTTCGCCGGGCTGGCCGGGCGCCGGGTGGTGATCCGCACCCTCGACGCGGGCGCCGACAAGCCGCTGCCGTTCCTGCACCAGGCCGACGAGCCGAACCCGGCGCTCGGGGTACGCGGCCTGCGGCTGGCCCGGCAGCGCCCGGAGCTGCTGCGTACTCAGTTGGCGGCGATCGCCCGGGCGGCCGAGCAGACCGGGGCGGAGGTCTGGGTGATGGCGCCGATGGTCGCCACCCGGGCCGAGGCGGCCGAGTTCGCCGACGCGGTGCACGCGGCCGGGCTACCGAAGGCCGGAGTGATGATCGAGGTGCCGGCGGCGGCGCTGCGCGCCGGTCAACTGCTGGAGGTCGTCGACTTCCTCAGCGTCGGCACCAACGACCTCAGCCAGTACACCTTCGCCGCCGACCGGCAGTCCGGCCTGCTGGCCGAGCTGCTGGACCCGTGGCAGCCGGCCCTGCTGCGCCTGATCGGCGAGGTCGGCGCCGCCGGACGTGCCGCCGGCAAGCCGGTCGGCGTCTGTGGCGAGGCGGCCGCCGACCCGCTGCTCGCCCCGGTGCTGGTCGGACTCGGGATGACCAGCCTGTCGATGTCCGGGCGCTCGCTGGCCCCGGTGCGGGCGGCGCTCGCCAAGCGGTCGTACGCCGACTGCCTGCGGCTGGCCCGGCTGGCCCTGGACGCCGACGACCCGGCGCGCGCCCGCAAGGCGGTCGCCTGACCAGGGCAGTCGCCTGACCAGGGCGGTCACCTGAGCGTGCCAGCCGGTTGCTCCGCTACCTCGGCTTAGACGCGACCTCGGCCTAGACGCGGATCGGCCCGCGCCGCTGTGCTGGCGTGGGCCGATCCGTAGCTACTCTGCTGTGCCGTCGTCTCCGGCGGCTGCTCTTAGCCGGCGGGCGGGAAGGGGTCGTCGCGGTAGGTGTGCTCGGTCTCGATCTGGCCGTCCTGCTTGTGTACGACGAGCTGGCTCGGCTGGTTCGCCTTGGCCGCGTCACGGCCGGCGCCGAGCGCGCTCTCCTTGGTGTCGTAGCGTCCGACCACTGTGGAGCCGTGCTCCACCTTCCAGCCGCTGGCCTCGGGAACGACGTGGTACTGCGTCCGGGATGCCATCTGTCCCTCCTGGTCGACTGTCGGTTATGGAGAAATAGCTACCCCGGCGGCGGAATCGGAAACCATCACCTCTGGTCGATGTGCCGCGCCGTGCCGTGTCCGCGCCGTGCCTTCTCCGGCCCGTCGCGGCTGGGATCTTCCGCCGACCAGTTGACATGCAACCAACTGGCTGCCTATTGTCTTAGGCAACCAGTTGGCTGCATGTTCGGGGGATGACGGGGATGGACGAGGTGTTCAGGGCGCTCGCCGACGGCAGTCGCCGACGGCTGCTGGACAGCCTGAACACCCGCAACGGGCAGAGCCTGCGGGAGCTGTGCGCGGGGCTGGCGATGACCCGGCAGTCCGTCAGCAAGCACCTCGCGGTGCTGGAGGCGGCCAACCTGGTCACCACGCTCTGGCGCGGCCGGGAGAAGTTGCACTACCTCAACGCCGAGCCGATCAACGCGATCGCGGACCGCTGGATCAACCAGTACGACCGGGCGCGGGTGCACGCACTCGCCGACCTCAAGAGCGCATTGGAGCAGGAACCCATGGGCGAGCGCGAATTCGTCTACACGAGCTACATCAACACCACCCCGGAGCGTCTCTGGCAGGCGCTGACCGATCCCGCCTTCACCAGCCGGTACTGGGGAGTCACCTTCGAGACCGACTGGCGGGCCGGCTCGGAGATGGTCTGGGTGCACAACGGCGTACGGATCGTCGGCCCGGAGCAGGTGGTGCTGGAGGCCGAGCCCTACCGTCGGCTCTCGTACGCCTGGCACGACTTCAGCCCCGAGTTCGCCCGGGCGTACGAGATGGATCCGGCGGAGGTGGCCAAGCTGGCCGAGGAGCCGCGCAGCAGGGTGAGCTTCGAGATCGAGCCTCGCGGCGGTGCGGTGCGGCTGACCGTCGTACACCAGGGTTTCGCGCCGGGCAGCGCGCTGCTGGAGAGCGTCAGCGAGGGCTGGTCGGAACTGCTCTCCAGCCTCAAGACACTGCTGGAGACCGGCGAGCCGCTGCCGCAGGGCGAGCCCGAGGCCGCGCCGACGGCCGGCTGACCCGCCCGGTAGGTACCCTTTAGCCAGCTCAACCATGCGGCGGGCCCGGCGCGGACGGCGCCGGACCTGCCCTCCGGCTCGCTTCCTGGAGATCGACTGTCTTGTCCGGCGCCTCCCCGCCCGACGCACCCCCGACCGGCTCCGACCCGGCGGGGCGGCGGCGCGAGCTGCACGCCGACTGCGAGCGCTGCTTCGGGCTGTGCTGCGTGGTGCCGGCCTTCGCCGCCTCGTCGGACTTCGCCATCGACAAGCCCGCCGGCCGGGCCTGCCCCAACCTCCGGTCCGACCACCGCTGCGGCATCCACCGCGACCTGCGCGAGCGCGGCTTCGCCGGATGTACCGTCTTCGACTGCTTCGGCGCCGGCCAGCAGGTCGCCCAGATCACCTACCGGGGGCGGGACTGGCGGACCGACCCGGAGGTCGCGGCGGGGATGTTCGAGGTCTTCCCGGTCGTCCGGCAACTCCACGAACTGCTCTGGTATCTGGCCGAGGCCCTGGCGTTGGAGCCGGCCGAGCCGCTGCACGCCGAGCTGGCCGCCGCCCGCGCCGTGACCGAAGGGCTCGCCGACGGCGATCCCTCCTCGCTCGCCGCCCTGGACGTCCCGGCCCACCGCCGGAGCGTCAACGAGCTGCTGCTGCGGGCCAGCGAGCAGATCCGATCCCGAACCGGCCGACCAGCAACCGACCGGAGGGCGAGGGCCGGTCGGGCGGGGACTGGCCGGGCGGGAGTCGACCGGCGGGGGGCCGAGCTGATCGGGGCCGACCTGCGCCGTGCCGACCTGGTCGGCGCCAACCTGCGCGGGGCGTACCTCATCGGCGCCGACCTGCGCGGCGTCGACCTGACCCTGGCCGACCTCACCGGGGCGGACCTGCGCGGCGCCGACCTGCGCGGTGCCGACCTGACCGGCAGCATCTTCCTCACCCAGGCCCAGGTCGACGCGGCGGTCGGCGACGCCCGGACCGCCCTCCCGGCGGCCCTGCGCCACCCCACGCACTGGCCCCGCCGCCCCGTTCCTCCCGCCCACCCCCCACGGCACCGGCCCACCCGCGCCCGCCGCCGTTCGTGATCAGGTAGCGTCCGGCTCGCGCCGGGCGGCCGAACGCTACCTGATCAACGGGCAAGGTGTGTTGGGGTTGGTGGGTTGCGCGTCTGGTCAGTGGGCGGTGGCGGGGGTGACCTCCGGAGTGGGCACGGGGGAGAGCTGGGTCGGGCGGACGACCAGGAGCAGCACGGCCAGCGCGGCGACCATGCCGCCGGCGATCACCAGCCCCATCCCGACACTGCCGTTGCCGAGCACGCCGACCAGCGGCGCCAGCAGCGCGCCGATGCCGAACTGCACCGCCCCGAGCAGCGCCGCCGCCGTACCGGCCGCCTCGCCGTGCCGGCTCAACGCCAGCGCCGGAGCGTTCGGCATGGCCAGACCGGAAGCGGCGAGCACCACCCAGAGCGACACCAGTACGGCGGGCAGCCCACCGAGCCCGGTCGCGGCGAAGCCGAGCAGCGCGAACCCGGCCAGCGTGCCGACGGCCAGCGCGGTGACCAGGATCCGCTGCGGGGCGTACCGGCGCAGCAGCCGGACGTTGAGCTGGGAGGCCCCGATCAGGCCCACCGCGCCGGCACCGAAGACGATCCCGAACTGCTGCTCGTCGAGCCCGTACTGCTCCTGGAAGACGAAGGAGGAGCCGGAGACGTACGCGAACAGCGCCGCCATCGCCAGCCCGGCGACCGCGACGAGCCCGACGAACGTACGGTCCCGCAGCAGCGAGCGGTAGACCCGGGCGGTGCCGCGTACGCCGCCACTGCGCCGCCGGTGCACCGGAAGCGTCTCGGGCAGCTTGAACGCGGCGAGGACGACCAGGACGATTCCGAAGACGCCGAGCGCGACGAACACCCCGCGCCAGTCCGTCCAGCCGAGCACCGCGCTGCCCAGCGTGGGCGCCAGCACCGGGGCGGCACCCATCACCAGCATCAGCCGGGAGAAGATCCTGGCGAAGGCCGTTCCGCTGAACAGGTCGCGTACCACGGCCATCGCCACCACCGAGGCGGCGGCGGTGCCGAGCCCCTGCAACACCCGCAGCACGCCCAGCGCGCCGATGTTCGGGGCGACGACGCAGAGCGCCGAGGCGACCACGTGCAACACCAGGCCGGCGAGCAGCGGTACCCGCCGGCCCACCGCGTCCGACAGCGGGCCGATCAGCAGTTGACCGAGGGCCAGCCCGGCCAGGGTGCCGGTGAGGGTCAACTGGACCGCCGCCTCGGCGGTACCGAAGTCGGTGGTGATCGCCGGCAGCGCCGGCAGGTACATGTCGATCGTCAACGGTCCGATCGCGATCAGCGCCCCGAGTACGAGGACGAGCCGCAGCCGTTCCCGGCCGGTCATCAGGTCGCCGGGCGTGGCGGGCGGCGCGGACGCCTCGACGTGCGCGGCGGTGGCGGTCATGAGGCCCTTCCCGGCTGGTGGTCGTGGGTCTGAACAGGAACAGCGAAGATCACACCTGCCTCCAACCGCTGGCGCTCCGGCACATTCCCGGTCGATCAAGAGGTGCTTCAGTTCACAGCCGTCCGGCCGCCACGCACCGGATACTGGTACGACGCCCGGAGCCGACCGAATCGCCATTCCCGGCACGGAACCGGTACGACCGGGCCCGAACGTCGCCGCAGTGGTTTACCGGACCGGCCGGGTAGCTCCCGACCGGGACCGGATCGTCGGAGACAGGAACGAGGGACATGGCGACGGTGCGGGAGATCGAGGAACTCTCCGAACACTTCGCCGCCGGGCCGGCGACCTTCACCACCTCCCCGCTCTACCGGGCGCTCTGCCCGGTGGTCGCGGGGGACCGACCGACCCTCGAACTGCTGACCGGGCGGCGGCCGGGGCAGCAGGCGTCGTACCTGTTCTTCGGGGCGGCACACTACCTGCTGCTGGCCGGGGTACGGCACCCGCTGCGCGACTTCTACCCGTCGCTGGTCGGCTCGTCGGCCGCCGAGCCGGCGGATGCCGGGCCGGTACTGCTCGACTTCTGCCGCCGGTACCGGGCCGAACTCGGTGAACTCGTCCGTACCCGCCTGGTGCAGACCAACGTCGTACGTCGGGCGATCGCGCTGCGGTACGCGCTCTGGGTGGTCGGGCGACACTGCCCCGGGCCGGTGCACCTGGTCGAGGTGGGGTCGAGCGCCGGCATCCACCTCCAGGTGGACCGCTACCGCTATCTCCTCGGCGAGCAGGTGTTCGGGCCCGCCGACGCCGCCGTCACCCTGGACAGCCGGTGGCTGGGCCGAGGGCCGTTGCCGGACCTGGACGACGTACCGCCGATCGCCAGCCGGACCGGGGTGGACCTGAATCCGGTGGACGTCACCGACGAGCGGGCGCGGCGCTGGCTGCGGGCGCTGGTCTGGCCGGAGAACCGGGACGCGGCGACGCTGCTCGACGCCGCCCTCGACGCGGTGGCGGCCGACCCGCCCGCCGTCGTCGCCGGTGACGCGGTGCGGGTCTGCCCGGAACTGGGCCGTGGCCTGCCGCCCGGTGAGCCGAGGGTGGTGTTCCACGCGGCGACCCGGATGCACGTGCCAGTGCCTCGGCGGGCGGCCTTCGACCGGGCGATCGACTCGATCGGGGACGGCGGTCCGCTCTATCACGTCTGGCAGGAGCCGCCGTCGGCGCCGCACGGCGGGCAGGTCGCCGACCCTCGCGGCGAACTCGCGATGCACGGTCCGGACGGCGTGGTCGTACCGCTGCTCCGGGTCGACGGTCACCTGCGCTGGCTGGGTCCCCTGGACCCGGCCGGCTGAACCCGCGCGCCGGCCGGCGGTGGAGGTGACCGGCGGGAGGCCGGCGGGCGTGTGGGCGGGGTGTTCCTGCTCACTCGCCGGCCCTCCGCCGGGTGCGGGCCGTCGCGGCGGGGCAATCGCTGATCTAGGGTGAAGCCATCGGCAGGTGGTGCAGATAGTGAGCAGTTGGTGCAACATGTGCACCAGATGGGAGTCCGATGCCCCCGGTCCCGACGGTCGACACCGACTCGACGACGCCGCCGACGCGGACGCCCGCGCTCGACGCGGTCTGCGTCGGCGAGACGATGGCGATGGTGACCCCGACCCCCGGCGGGCGACTGGACGCCGAGTCGACCTTCGTGCTCCGGGCCGGCGGTGCCGAGTCCAACGTCGCGATGTTCCTCGCCGCACTGGGCCACCGGGCGGGCTGGGCCAGCCGGGTCGGTGCGGACCCGCTCGGCGAGCTGGTCGTCGGGCAGGTCCGGGCCGCCGGGGTGGAGACCTCGCTGGTCGAGGTCGACCCGACCCGGCCGACCGCCGTCTACCTCAAGGACCCCGGCCCGGACGGTACGAAGGTCTACTACTACCGGAGCGGTTCCGCCGCCGCCGGCATGGATCCGGGGTACGCGGCCCGGGTCGACGCGGTGCCGGCGACCGTACTGCACCTGAGCGGCGTGACCCCGGCCCTCTCGGAGAGCTGCCGGGCGCTGGTCGAACGGTTGATGAGCAGCCGGCCGGCGGGACGGCGGCTGGTCTCCTTCGACGTCAACCACCGGCCGCAGCTCTGGCCCGACCGGGGCACCGCCGCCACCGAGTTGCTCCGGCTGGCCCAGGCCGCCGACGTGGTCTTCGTCGGGCTGGACGAGGCGGCGCGGCTCTGGGACGTCAAGGAACCGGAGGACGTCCGCGCCCTGGTCGACCGGCCCGGCACCCTGGTGGTGAAGAACGGCTCGGTGGAGGCGCTCGCCTTCACCGCCGACGGGGTCACCGTCGAGCCGGCCCGGCCGGTCGAGGTGGTCGAGCCGGTCGGTGCCGGCGACGCGTTCGCCGCCGGTTGGCTCTCCGGCGCGCTGCGCGGCCTCGACCCCGCCGCCCGGCTGCGGCTCGGGCACCTGGTCGCCGGTGCCGCGCTCGGCTCCGTCTCCGACTTCGCCGAACTGCCGGCGGTGGCGACGATCTGCGCCGCGCTCGGCATCACCCTGGACGACTGGCACCGGCCCGCCGGCCCGGCGGCCTGAGGCGGGGGGAGTCGGAGCAATGTCCCAGACTGTCGAGCGGGCCCTGCGCATCATCGAACTCTTCGCCGAGCGGCCCCGCGCGCTCGGCGAGATCGCCGACGACCTCGGGGTGCACCGGTCGACCGCGTTGCGGCTGGTGCAGACCCTCGAACGGGGCGGGTTCGCCCGCCCGGTCGACGGCCGCTACACGATCGGCTTCCGGATGGTGGCCATCGCGCAGCACGCGGTGGAGCAGCTCGACCTGCACCCGGTCGCCCACCCGCATTTGGTCCGGCTCGGCGACCGGTACGGCCACACCGTGCACCTCGCCCAACTCGTCGACGACGAGATCGTCTACGTGGCCAAGGTGGACGGTCGCGGGGCGCTGCGGATGCGGTCCCGAATCGGTCAGCCGGTCGACCCGCACACCTCCGGGGTCGGCAAGGCGATCCTGGCCCACCTCGACGAGCCGGCCCGGGAACGCCTCCTGGCCCGGCTGACGTACCCCCGGCACACCGACACCTCGATCACCGACCCGGCGCGGTTCCGGGCGGAGCTGACCCGGATCGCCGAGCGCGGCTGGGCCGAGGACGACGGCGAGTTCGAGGACTTCGTCAACTGCGTCGCCGTACCGGTCCGGGACGCCCGGGGGCGGGTCGTCGGCGCGGTGTCGCTCACCGCGCTGCGCGCCCTGACCCCGCTGGAGCGGCTCCGTGAGCACCTGCCGGAGCTGACCGCCACCTGCGCCGCGATCTCCCGGGACCTCGGCTGGACCGGAGAACACCGATCATGAACGGAGCCACCGTGCCGAACCCTTCCACGACCTTCTTCGACACCCTCTTCGCCGACCAGCCGGTGATGGCGATCCTGCGCGGGTTCGACCCGGACCGGACGGTGGAACTCTGCCAGCGGGCCTGGGACGCCGGCATCGACGTGGTCGAGGTACCGGTGCAGAGCCCGGACGCGCTGCCCTCGCTGCACGCCGCCATCGCGGCCGGCCGGGACCGGGACCGGTCGGTCGGCGCCGGCACGGTGATCACCCCGGAACAGGTCCGGACGGTGTACGAGGCCGGCGCGGTCTTCACCGTGGCACCCGGGTACGACCCGGAGGTGGCCGCCGAGTGCTTCCGGCTCGGCCTCGCCCACCTGCCCGGGGTCGCCACCTCGTCGGAGATCGGCCAGGCGCTCCGTGCCGGGCACACCTGGCTCAAGGCGTTTCCGGCCAGCGAACTCGGCACCGGCTGGCTCCGGGCCCAGCACGGCCCGTTCCCGACGGTCAAGTTCGTCGCCACCGGCGGGGTGGACGCCGACAACGCCGCCGACTTCCTCGCGGCCGGTGCCCGGGTGGTGGCGGTCGGTTCCGCGTTGCAGGACTCCCGCCAACTCGACCTGCTCGGCCGGCTCGTCCGCCGGTAACCAGAAGCAGCCGCGCGCAACGTTTTCCGGGGGCGACGCCTCCGGCGGACGGTTTCCCGGCGTGCCGCCGCGTACCCTCGCCGGATGAGCGGCGGGGCGGTGCGGGCGTGCCGGGCGGTGCTGGCCGGGGTCACGGCCGCGGCGATGCTCTTCGGATGCTCGGCGGAGCCGGAGGCCGAGCCGAGCCCACCCGGGGCGTCGGTGAGCCCGCCGGCTCCGGCGCCGACCAGCCCGGCGGCGACTCCGGCGGCGCCGGTCGAACTGCGGCTGGCGTTCGCCGGTGACGTCCACTTCACCGGGCGCACGCTGCGGCTGCTCGACGAGCCGGAGACCGCGTTCGGCCGGATCGCGTCGACGCTGCGGGACGCCGACCTGACCGTGCTGAATCTGGAGACGGCGGTGACCGGTCGGGGCACCCCGCAGCCGAAGCGGTTCCACTTCCGGGCGCCGGAGAGCGCCTATCCGGCGCTGCGGGCCGCCGGGGTGGACGCCGCCTCGATCGCCAACAACCACGTGCTGGACTACGGGCAGGTGGGGCTGGCGGACACCCTCGACGCGGCGGCGGAGGCGGACTTCCCGGTCTTCGGTGCGGGGCGGGACGCCGACGCGGCGTACGCGCCCTGGCTGACCACGGTACGCGGGGTGCGGATCGCCGTACTCGGCATGTCGCAGGTGCACGAGCTGGCCGGGCAGTGGAAGCCGACCGCGAACCGGCCCGGGGTGGCGATGGCGTTCGACACCGCGCGGGCCACCGCCGCGGTACGGGCCGCGCGGGAACGGGCCGACCTGGTGGTCGTCTTCATGCACTGGGGGATCGAGGGGAACCGGTGCCCGAGCGGCGAGATGAAGAGCTTCGCCGGCCGGATGGCCCGGGCCGGGGCCGACATCGTGCTCGGTACGCACGCGCACACGCTGCTCGCCGACGGCTGGCTCGGCCGGACGTACGTGCACTACGGGCTCGGCAACTTCCTCTGGTACGGCGACTCGAGGAGCACCGACTCCGGGGTGCTCCGGCTGACCGTCCGGGGCCGTACGGTGGTGCGCAACGAGTTCCTGCCCGCCACGGTCTCCCGGACCGGTCAGCCGGTGATCGTCTCCGGCGCCGCCCGGGAGCGGATCGAGGAGCGGATCGGCGCGGCGAGGCGCTGTTCCGGCCTCGCCGCGACACGATCCTGATCCCCGGCCGGGCTCCTCAGGAGACCCGGGTCTCCCGCTCCTGCCACGCGGCCCGCAGCGAGGTCTTGCCGTTGGTACGCAGCAGCGAGCCCTCGTAGAGCCGGGCGGCGAGCGCGATGCAGAGCGCGGCGGCGCCGAGCAGGAGCAGCAGCGCCAGGATCGGCTCCCAAGGGGCGGCGTCGCCGAAGAAGAGCCGCAGCGGCATCGCCGTCGGGGCGGAGAGCGGCACGTAGGAGAGCACCGCCATCGCCGTCGGGTTGCTGTTGAGGAAGATCACCAGGAAGAACGGCACCATGATCACCAACTGTGCCGGGCCGGACGCCCCGCTGATGTCCTCCTGCCGGCTGACCAGCGCGCCGGTGACCGCCCAGAGCGAGGCCAGCAGCACGAAGCCGACCACGAAGAACGGAATGAACCAGGCGATCGCCGGGCCGAGCTGACCCAACAGCCCGGCGTCGCCGCCGACGGCCTGCATGGAGACCACCGCGACCAGCGCGATCAGCGCCACCTGGCCGAACGCGAGCGCGCCGTTGCCGAGTACCTTGCCGGCGAGCAGGGCCCGGACCGGTACCGCCGCGACCAGGATCTCCACGATCCGGGTCTGCTTCTCCTCGGTGACGCTCTGCGCGATCTGCACCCCGAAGCTGATGGAGACGAAGAAGAAGACCATCGAGAAGGACATCGGCACCAGGAAGGCCAGCACCGGGTCGACCGCGTCCGGGTCGAGCAACTGCACCGGGGGAGCGCTGCTCAGCGCCCGGACCACCGAGTCCGGGGTACGGTCCATCGCCAGCACCCGGAGGCCGCCGGCCCCGTCGCCCGGCACGACGGCGGCGTCGACGTCGCCGTCCCGGACCATCTGCTCGGCCGCCGCGACGTCGGTGGCGGAGACCACCTCCATGCCGGCCCGGTCCAGCATCGTGCCGGCCTCGGTGGAGCCGACCACCGCCACCGTCGAGCTGCTGTTGGCGAAGAGCGCCGGCAGCACCGTGCTGGCCGCCGCGATCAGCAGGAAGAGGAGGGTGCTGATCAGGAACGTCCGATCGCGGATCTTGACCGCGATCTCCCGCCTGGCGACCAGCTTCGTCGCGCCCCACAGCGTGGTGCGGGCGGCGGCCGGGTCGGACTGCGACCGGGTCGGGGACGGTGCGATCGCGGTCACTGGGTTACCTCCCGGAAGATCTCGGCGAGCGAGGGGACGATGGGGCCGAAGGCGCGTACCGGGCCCCGGGCGAGGGCCGCCCGCAGCACCGTCTGGTCGTCGGCGGGGTCGGCGAGTTCGATCACGACCCGTGCGCCGTCGAGGTCCACGATGGAGACTCCGGGCAGGTCCCGGATCCACCCGGCGTCGGTGTCGGAGACGAGTTGGTAGCGCGGGGACGCGTACCGGGAGCGGAGTTCGGCGCGGCTGCCGGCGGCGCGTACCGCCCCGGCGGCGATGATCACCAGGTCGTCGCAGAGCCGCTCCACCACGTCGAGCTGGTGGCTGGAGAAGAGCACCGGCACCCCTCGGGCGGCCCGCTCCCGCAGCACCCCGGCGATCACCTCGACGGCGATCGGGTCGAGCCCGGAGAAGGGCTCGTCCAGGATCAGCACCTCCGGGTCGTGCACCAGCGCCGCCGCGATCTGGGCCCGCTGCTGGTTGCCGAGGGAGAGCTTCTCCAGCGGGTCGTCGGCCCGCTCGGCCAGACCGATCCGGTCGAGCAGCTCGTCGACGCTGCGCCGGGCGGCCGGCGCGGTCAGCCCGTAGAGCCGGCCGAGGTAGACGAGCTGCTCCCGGACCTTCATCTTCGGGTACAGGCCGCGCTCCTCGGGCATGTAGCCGAAGCGCTGCCGTACGGCCCGGCTGACCGGCTCACCGTTCCAGGTCACCGTCCCCGAGTCGGCGGAGAGCAGGCCGAGGATGATCCGCATCGAGGTGGTCTTGCCGGCGCCGTTGGCGCCGACGAAGCCGGTCATCCGCCCCGGGGCCACCTCGAACGAGATGTCGTCGAGCACTCTCCGGCCGCCGAACGACCGATCGACGGACGCCACGCGCAGCATCCGGCCTCCTTCGCCAGGTCTTCCGCCGGCGCACCCTGCGCCAGCGGAGACGAGGTTAATCCGGCCGGACCCGGCTGACGTCCGCCGTGCGACGGAACCGCAGGGATGATCCACTTCCGCCGCCGGGCGCCGCGGGTATGACCGGGCGACGCGCCCGGCGGCCGGGCCGGTCAGCCGCCGGCACCGCCCGGGGTCACCACCCCGTGCTCGTACGCGAAGACCACCGCCTGGGTACGGTCGCGCAGCCCGAGTTTCATCAGTACCCGGGAGACGTGCGTCTTCACGGTCGCCTCGCCGAGCAGCAGCCGCTCGGCGATCTCGGCGTTGGAGGCGCCCCCGGCGAGCTGCACCAGTACCTCCCGCTCCCGTTCGGTCAGCTCGGCCAGCCGGCGCCGGTCGAGGTCGGCGGGGTCGCCCACGCCGGGCTGGCCGGGCGTCCGGGCCGCCGCCCCGGCCGGGCTGGCGAAGGTGGCGATCACCCGTCGGGTGATCTGCGGGGCGAGCAGCGCGTCGCCCCGGGCGAGGATCCGGACCGCCTCGACCAGGTCCTCGGGTGAGCCGTTCTTCAGCAGGAATCCGCTGGCCCCGGCCTGGAGCGCGGCGAAGAGGTAGTCGTCCCGGTCGAAGGTGGTCAGGATCAGCACCGCCGGCCCCTCCGCCCCGGTGGCCGCCACGATCTGCCGGGTCGCCGCCAACCCGTCCAGGTGCGGCATCTCCACGTCCAGCAGTACGACGTCGGGGCGCTGGGCGAGGGCGAGTTCGACCGCCCGGCGGCCGTCCGCCGCCTCGCCGACCACCTCGAAGTCCTCCTCCGTCTCCAGGATGATCCGCAGGCCGGCCCGGACCAGATGCTGGTCGTCGGCGAGGAGGACCCGGATCGGGGTCTCCTGGTTCGGCTCGGTCATGCCGTCGCCCTGGCGGGGGAGGCGTCGGCGGCGCCGGCCTGGGCGATCGGGAAGCGGGCCCGTACCCGGAAACCGCCGTCGGGCCGGGTGCCCGCCTCCAGGCTGCCGTCGTGCGCTGCGACCCGTTCCCGCATGCCGATCAGGCCCAGCCCGGCGCTGCCGCCGGACCGGGGCGGCGCGGCGGCCAGCCCGCTGCGGCCGTCGTCGGTCACCTCCACCTCGACCTCCCGGCGCAGGTACCGGACCCGTACGTCGACCGCGCTGGCCCGGGCGTGCTTGATGGTGTTCGTCATCGCCTCCTGGACCACCCGGTACCCGGCCAGGGAGACCGACTCCGGCACCGGCACCGGCGTGCCGTAGATCTTGTACTCGACGGCGAGCCCGGCGTCCCGGGCCCTCTGGAGCAGGCTGTCGACCTGCTCCAGCCCGTAGCCGAGCGATTCGTCGGCGGCGCCCGCGTTGCGCAGTACCCCGAGCATCCGGCGCAACTCGTCGACGGCGGTACGCGCGCTCTGCTCCACGGCGGCGAGCGCGGTCTTGGCCTTCGCCGGGTCCTTGTCCATGACCCGCCGGCTCGCGCTGGCCTGCACCCCCATCACCGAGACGTGGTGGGCGACGACGTCGTGCAGCTCGCGGGCGATGCGTACCCGTTCCTGGTTGACCGCCCGCTCGGCGTTCTCGGCCCGGGACCGGCGCAGCTCCTCGGCCTGCACCTCCAGCTCGTGCTGGCGCAGCGCGGAGGTCCAGGTGCGGTTGCCGAGCACGTAGGCCAGCAGGAAGAAGGCGAGGTTGAACAGCACGCTGGTGAGCGCGACGGCGACGAGCGGGGAGATCGGGCCGGCCGCGCCCGGGAATTTCGCCTCCACCGATGCGATGCTCAAGCCCGCCGCGATCACCAGCCAGGCGAACATCGCGACGATGACGCCGATCCTGATCCGGGCCGAGAGTCGGCGGTCCCGCCCCCAGGCGCCGAGGGTGTAGAGGGCGATGAAGAGCGTCGTGGACGCGACCCATACCTCCGGAACGTGTCGGACCTGGGCGGCGATGAAGATCGCGGCGAGCACGCCGGTGCTGATCTCGGGATGACTGCGTCGCCAGATCAGCGGCAGGCCGCCGGCGACGGCCCAGGCGAGCTGCTCCGGCCAGGAGGGCGGGGTGCCGAGTGGGAAGCTGCCCATGCTGTTCGACAGCACCACGCTGAGCACGCCGAGCGCCGCCATCGACAGGCCCAGGTAGAGGTCGCGTCGGCGCTGCTGCCGGGTCGGCTCGGGGCGGACCCACGGGCCCGCCGGGGCGTTCCCCGGCCCGCCGGTCGGTGCCGTGTCGTCTCGTCGTGCGCTGCCAGCCTCCACCCGACATGAATAGCGTATCCGCCCGGTCCGGCGCATCTTCGAGCTGCCCGGATGGCTGAGATCACCCTGCGTGTACGCCCCGATCCGCCGGGTACCGGATCTGGTGCTGCCCCGCCTCCGCCCGGCCCGGCGGAATAGTTGACACGGCAAGTATGTTGTGCGGGGCAGCCCGGGCGTTGGCTCCCGGGACCGAGTGAGGAGCTGGCGATGCAGTTCGGGATCTTCAGCGTGGGCGACGTGACCACCGACCCGACGAACGGACGGGAGCCGTCCGAGGCGGAGCGGATCAAGGCCATGGTCACCATCGCGTTGAAGGCGGAGGAGGTCGGCCTCGACGTCTTCGCCACCGGTGAGCACCACAACCCGCCGTTCGTGCCGTCGTCCCCCACCACCATGCTCGGCTTCATCGCGGCCCGGACCAGCCGGCTGCTGCTCTCCACCGCGACCACCCTGATCACCACCAACGACCCGGTGAAGATCGCCGAGGACTACGCGATGCTCCAGCACCTGGCCGACGGCCGGGTCGACCTGATGATGGGCCGGGGCAACACCGGACCGGTGTACCCGTGGTTCGGGCAGGACATCCGCAACGGCATCCCGCTGGCGATCAACAACTACGACCTGCTGCGCCGGCTGTGGCGGGAGGACGTCGTCGACTGGGCGGGCAAGTTCCGCACCCCGTTGCAGTCGTTCACCTCGACCCCGCGGCCGTTGGACGGCATCCCGCCGTTCGTCTGGCACGGCTCGATCCGCAGCCCGGAGATCGCCGAGCAGGCCGCGTACTACGGCGACGGGTTCTTCGCCAACCACATCTTCTGGCCCAAGGAGCACACCCAGCGGATGGTGGGCCTCTACCGGCAGCGGTTCGAGTACTACGGCCACGGCGACGCCGACCGGGCCATCGTCGGCCTCGGCGGCCAGGTGTTCATGCGGCCCAACTCGCAGGACGCGGTACGCGAGTTCCGGCCGTACTTCGACAACGCCCCGGTCTACGGGCACGGCCCGTCGCTGGAGGACTTCACCCGGGAGACCCCGCTGACCGTCGGCAGCCCGCAGCAGGTGATCGACCGCACCCTGACCTTCCGCGACTACGTCGGCGACTACCAGCGGCAGCTCTTCCTGGTCGACCACGCCGGACTGCCGCTGAAGACCGTACTGGAGCAGTTGGACATCCTCGGCGAGGAGGTCGTACCGGTGCTGCGGCGGGAGTTCGCCGCGCTCCGCCCCGCGCACGTACCCGAGGCGCCCACGCACGCCTCGATGAAGGCCGAGCGGGCGGCGGCGGGCGAGGCGGCCGAGGCGGGAGCCACCCGATGACGGCCCGGACCATCGCGGTCGTCTCGGCTGGGCTGCGGGTGCCGTCCTCCACCCGGCTCCTCGCCGACCAGCTCGGCGCGGCCACCGGCGCCGAACTCGACCGCCGGGGTGTGCCGGTCCGGACCGAGGTCGTCGAGCTGCGCGACCACGGACACGACGTGGTCAACCACCTGCTCGCCGGCTTTCCGTCCACGGCGCTCAAGCGGGCTCTGGACACCGTCTCCGGTGCGGACGGGCTGATCGTGGTCACGCCGATCTTCAACGCCTCGTACAGCGGCCTGTTCAAGGCGTTCTTCGACGTGCTGGAGGACGACGCCCTGGTCGACCGGCCGGTGCTGATCGGCGCGACCGGCGGCACCGCCCGGCACTCGCTCGCGCTCGAACACGCCCTCCGGCCGATGTTCAGTTACCTGCGCGCGGTGGTGGTGCCGACCTCGGTCTTCGCCGCGCCGGAGGATTGGGCCGGCGGCAACGCGCAGGGCACGCTGCGCCGCCGGATCGACCGGGCCGCCCGGGAACTCGCCGAGCAGGTCGCCGGCCGCGAACCGGCCGAGGCCGTCGACCCGTTCCGGCTCACCACGACCTTCGACGAACTGCTGACCGGCGACTGAGCCCGCCCGGCCCCGCCGACCCGGGCCAGGGGTGCCCGGGGCCGGGCCGGTCCGGGTACGTCCGGTTGAATGAGCCGATGACCCCACCGGTGCCCCGGGCCATCACGCAGGCGACCATCCGCGCCGTCGAGGCGGTCCGGGCGCGGGACCCGGACGCCCTCGACGAGGCGGCCGGCGACCTGGCCCTGCTCCCCGCCGAACAGGTCGGGCTGGTCCTCGGCGCCGTGCTCCGGCTGCTGCTGGAGCAGGCGCATCCGGACGGGCTGGCCGGCGAGGACGTGCAGGCCGTACTCGTGCGGTGTGCCCGGAGCAACGCCGGCTGGCTGCCGGGGCTGGACGTCGGGGTGTTGGCGCTGCTGCTGACCGGTGCGCTCGGCGTACACCAGATGACGGACGAGGCACCGCCGGCCGATCCGGCGGCGGTGGCCCGGCACGCCCCGCTGCTCGTCGCCGACCTGCTCGCCGTCACCGGCGGAGCGGTCGGCGACTACCTGGCCGCCGCCCTGGCCGAGATCGCCGTCGCGGAGACGATGGAACTGCCCTGACCGCAACGCGACGACGCCCGGCCGGAGCGGCGAACGGGTCAGTGTCCGGTGGTGTCGGAGTCGGTGGCGGCCTGCTCGCCCCGGTCCAGCGCGGAGAGCGCGGCGACGTCCTCCGGGGCGAGGGTGAAGTCGAAGACGTCGATGTTGCTCTTCATCCGGTCCGGCGAGGCGGTCTTCGGGATCGGGATCAGATCCAGGTCGAGGTGCCACCGCAGCACGACCTGCGCGGGGGTCCGGCCGTAGCGGTCGGCGATCCCGGTCACCACCGGGTGGGTGAGGAGTTCGCCGCCGTGCCCGATCGGACCCCAGGACTGGGTGGCGATGCCGTGCTCCCGGTGGTACGCCCGCGCGGCGTCCCGGGTCAGCGTCGGATCCAACTGGATCTGGTTGACGTCCGGCGTCACGTCCGTCGCGGCGCGGATCCGGTCGATGTGCGCCGGCTTGAAGTTGGAGAGCCCGATGGCCCGTACCCGGCCGTCCCGGAGCAGGTCGGTCAGGCCCAGGAAGGCGTCGACGTACCGGTCCTGCCAGGGCATCGGCCAGTGGATCAGATAGAGGTCGAGGTAGTCGACGCCGAGCTTGCCGACACTGTCCTGGAACGCCTCCCGCACCCTCTCCCGACCGTGCCACTCACCGTTGAGCTTGCTGGTGACGAAGAGTTCCTCCCGGGGCACCCCCGAGGCGCGCAGGCCACGGCCGACGCCCACCTCGTTGCCGTACTTGTAGGCGGTGTCGATCAGCCGGTAACCGGCCGCGATCGCCTCGGCGACGGCCCGCTCCGCCTCGGCGTCGCGCAGCGGCCAGGTGCCGAAACCGAGCTGCGGTATCCGGGCACCGTTCGCCAGCGGTCGGGTCGGCACGGTCGACTCTGCGTTCATGTGGTTGATCTCCTGCGATCGGGGTCCGGCCCGGCGGCGCGGGCCGGCGCGGTGCGACGTTCCTGATCAACTTACCCGCGCCGCCGTACCGGCCGCCGAGGTGGCGACACGGTGGAGTCGGGCTCAGCCGGGCCCGTCGACCAGGTCGAGCAGGGTACGGGTCAGCGTGTTGCGGGCCAGCGGCACCTTGAAGGCGTTGCCGGGCAGCGGCTGCGCGTCGGCGAGTTCCGCCTCGGCGGCCGCCCGGAACCGGTCCTCCCGGGCCGGGCCGCCGCGCAGCAGCTCCTCGGCCCGACCGGCCCGCCACGGCTTGTGCGCCACCCCGCCGAGCGCGATCCGGACATCCCGCACCACCCCGTCCACGACGTCGACCGCCGCCGCCACCGAGACCAGCGCGAAGGCGTACGCCGCCCGGTCGCGTACCTTGCGATAGCGGGACCGGGTGGCGAAGGCGAGCGGCGGCACCTCGATCGCGGTGATCAGCTCGCCGTGCGCCAGTACGGTGTCCCGGTGCGGTTCGTCGCCCGGCAGCCGGTGCAGTTCGGTCATCGGGATGCGCCGCCCGCCCTCCGGACCCTGGGTGTGCACGACGGCGTCCAGCGCGACCAGGGCGACGGCGAAGTCCGACGGGTGGGTCGCGATGCACTCCGGCGAGGTGCCGAGGATGGCCAGTTCCCGGTTGTAGCCGCCGATCGCCGAGCAGCCGGTGCCGGGCTCCCGCTTGTTGCACGGGGTGGTGACGTCCTGGAAGTACACGCACCGGGTGCGTTGCAGCAGGTTCCCGCCGGCCGTCGCCAGGTTGCGCAGCTGGCCCGAGGCACCGGAGAGCAGCGCCTGGGAGAGCACCGGATAGCGGCTCCGGACCAGGGGATGTGCCGCCAGCTCGCTGTTCGGGGTGGCGGCGCCGATCCGGATGCCGCCGTCGGGCAACTCCTCGACCTGGTCCGAAGTCAGCCGGCGTACGTCCACCAGCAGGTCCGGCGTGGCCACCTCCAGCTTCATCAGGTCGACCAGGTTCGTCCCGCCGCCGAGGAACGCGCCGTTGGGTGCCTCGGCGAGCAGCGCGACGGCACCGGTCACGTCCTCGGCCCGGGTGTACCGGAAGGGCCTCATCGCCGGGCCAGTTCCTGGATCGCCGGCACCATGTTCGCGTACGCGGCGCAGCGGCAGAGGTTGCCGCTCATCCGTTCCCGGATCTCGTCGGCGTCCAGACCCGTCGGGCCGCCGTCGCCGGCCGGGAGACGGTCCGCGGTCACCGCGCTCGGCCAGCCCGCCTCCGCCTCGCGCAGCATCGCCACCGCCGAGACGATCTGCCCGGGCGTGCAGTAGCCGCACTGGAAGGCGTCGTACTGGATGAAGCACTGCTGCATCGGGTGCAGTTCGCCGTCGGGTGCCAGGCCGGCGGCGGTGACGATCTCGGCCCCGTCGTGTGCCACCGCGAGGGCGAGGCAACTGTTGACCCGCCGCCCGTCCAGCAGGATCGTGCAGGCGCCGCACTGCCCGTGGTCGCAGCCCTTCTTCGGGCTGGTGTTGCCCAGCCGCTCCCGGAGGGCGTCGAGCAGGGTGGTCCGGGTGTCGACGGTGACCCGGTGAGCGGTCCCGTCCACCCGGAGGCTGACCTCGGCATCCATCCTTCCGGCCTCCCGTGGTCGAGTCGCGGACGAACACCCCCAAAAGTAGCTACAGCAATGCAGTAAAGGGTTCAAATGCGCAAAACCCTCGGACGGGTACGGGTCATGCAGGTTACCGCCGGGCCCCTCCAGGGGCCGCGAGCACGGCGCTGCCGCCCCCGGGCCGAGGGCGTGCCGGCCGCCGCGCGGCGTGGGCGACAATCGACGCCATGCGGTTCGGCATCCTGGGCGCGACCGAGGTGTACGCGGGCGACGGCCGGCGCCTCGCCGTCGGTGGTCCGCGCCTGCGTGCCCTGCTGGTACTGCTGCTCCTCGACGCCGGCCGGGTGGTCTCGGCGGACCGGCTGATCCAGGGCCTGTACGGCGACGCCCCGCCCAGCCGGGCCGGGAACGCGTTGCAGTCCCAGGTCTCGCGGCTGCGCCAGGTGCTCTCCGGCGTCGACGGGCCGGAGCCACCGGTGGAGTTCCATCCGGCGGGCTACCGGATCGCGGTCGAGCCGGAGGACGTCGACCTGCACCGGTTCACCCGGCTGGCGGCGGAGGGCCAACGCGCGTTGGCCCGGGGTGACCGCCCGGCGGCCGTCGAGCTGCTGCGCGCCGCGTCCCGGCTCTGGCGCGGCGAGCCGCTGGCCGACGTCCGGGAGGCACCCTTCGCCCGGGCCCAGGCGATCCGCCTCGACGAGTTGCGGCTCGCCGCCGTCGAGGACCGGGTGGCGGCGGAACTCGACCTCGCCGGGGCCGGACCGTCGGTGGCGGAACTGCGGGAACTGGTGGCGGCGTACCCGCTGCGGGAGCGACTGCGCGGCCAGCTCATCCGCGCGCTGCACGCCGCCGGCCGCCGGGCCGAGGCGCTGGCCACCTTCGAGGAGGCCCGGCAACTGCTCGCGGCGGAGCTCGGCACCGACCCGTCTCCGGAACTGGCCGCGCTGCACGTGGCCGTGCTGCGCGACGACCCCGCACTGCTCCCGGCCGGAACGCGCCGCCCCGGCCCCGCCCGGCCGGGGCCCGCCGGTCCAGCCGTCGAGCCCGCGAGTCCAGCCGCCGAGCCCGCGAGTCCAGCCGGCGTGGCCGCCGGTCCAGCCGCCGATCACGGCAGGTCGGCCGTCCCACCGGCCAGTGTCGACGGGGAGCCGGCGACGGTCGACCGGGGGCCGGCCAGGGTCGACGGGGAGCTGGCCGCGATCGACGGGGAGCTGGCCGGGGCGGCCGTCGGGCTGCCCGGGCAGCTCAGCAGCTTCGTCGGTCGGGAGGAGGAGCTGGCCCGGGTCGGCAAGCTGCTCGGCGAGGGACGCCTGGTCACCCTGCACGGCCCCGGTGGCGCCGGCAAGACCCGGCTGGCGATCGAGGCGGCCGGCCGGCAGCCCGGCGAGGTCTTCCTGGTCGAACTCGCGGCGGTGACCGCGGGCGCGGACATCGCCTCGGCGGTACTCGCCGCGCTGAACCTGCGGGACGCCGCGCTGCGCGCCCAGGGCGGCCCCCGGGACGCGGCCGACCGGCTGGTCACGGCGCTCGCCGATCGCAGCCTGCTGCTGGTGCTGGACAACTGCGAGCACCTGGTCGCCGACGTGGCCCGGCTCGTCGCCCGGCTGCTCGGCACCTGCCCGCAGGTGCGGGTCCTGGCCACCAGCCGGGAGCCGCTCGGGCTCACCGGCGAGGCACTCTGTCCGATCTCCGGACTGCCCCTGCCACCGGCCGAGACCGCCGCCGAGGCCGCCCCGGGGTACCCGGCCGTCCGGCTCTTCGTCGAACGGGCCGCCGACGTGTCACCGGGCTTCGCCGTCGGCCCCGACAACCTTCCTTCGGTACTGCGGATCTGTCGTACGCTCGACGGCCTGCCGCTCGCCATCGAGCTGGCGGCGGCCCGGCTGCGGGCACTGCCGGTCACCGAGGTGGCGGCCCGGCTCGACGACCGGTTCCGGCTGCTGACCCGGGGCAGTCGGATCGCCCAGCCCCGGCACCAGACGCTGCGGGCGGTGGTGCAGTGGAGCTGGGACCTGCTGGACGAGGCCGAACAACGGTTGGCGCGCCGGCTGACGATCTTCGCGGGCGGCGCCGACCTGGCCGCCGTCGAGCGGGTCTGCGGGCCGCGCGACGCGGGCCGAGACGATGCGAGTTCAGGCGATGCTGGCCGAGGCGATGCGGGCCGAGGCGATGCGGGTCCAGGCTGTGCGGGCGCAGGCGATGCGGGCCGGGGTGACGGGGAGCTGCTCGACGTGCTCTCCAGCCTGGTGGACAAGTCCCTGGTGGAGGCGGGTGGCGGGCGCTTCCGGATGCTGGAGACGGTGCGCGCGTTCGGCGCCGAACGGCTGGCCGAGGCCGGCGAGGCGGAGGAGCTGCGGCGGGCGCACGCGGCGTACTTCCTCGAACTGGCCCGCACCGCCGACCTGCGGCTGCGCGGCGCGGACCAGTTGGACTGGCTGCGCCGGCTGGACGGCGACCGCGACGACCTGCACGCCGCCCTGCGCCGGGCGATGGCCGCCGGAGACGTCGCTACCGCGCTGAAGCTGGTCGCCGCGCTGTCGTTCTACTGGTGGCTGCGCGGCCTGCGGGGGGAGGGGGCCGCGCTGGCCGCCCAACTCGTCGAGCAGCTCGGCGGCGACCCGCCCCAGGAACTCGCCGAGGAGTACGCCCTCTGCCTGCTGCACGCCTCGCTCGGCGGGTACGGTTCGGGCCCGCAGGGGGTAGAACCGGCCGCCACGATCCTGTGGAGCCTGGGCCGTCCACCCCGGCAGCCGTTCCTGCTCTACCTCTCCGGGGTCGCCAACGGTCCACCGCCGGAGATGGCGGCGAACCTGCTCAGTACCCCCGAAGGCTGGATCGGGCTCATCGGGAGCGACCCGTGGAGCCGGGCACTGGCGGCGCTCGGCATGGGGATGGTGCTGATGCTCGAAGGCCGCTACGAGGAGGCGTACACCAGGCTCGACCAGGCGTTGGCCGACTTCCGGACCATCGGGGAGCGCTGGGGCACGATCCTGGTGCTGACGATCCTGATCGAGTTGGCGTACCGGCGCCGCGACCACACCCACTCCGAACTGGTCGACGAGGCGCTGCGGCTGGCCGACGAACTCGGCTCGATGCTCGACATGGCGGAACTGCTGCGTACCCGGGGCGACGGTCGGCTCGGCATCGACGACCTGGCCGGCGCGACGGACGACTACCGGCGGGTGCTGGAGCTGGCTCTGCCGGCCGGGGCGCCGGAGCTGCTGGCAGCGGCCCACCTGGGGCTCGGCGAGATCGCCCGGCGGCACGGTGACCTGGACCGGGCACGCCGGCTCTGCGAGCAGGCGTTGGCGGAGTGCCCGACCGGCTGGTTCGGGGCGGAGGGGATACGGCTCGCCGCGCTCGTCGCCCTGGGGCAGATCTTGGCGGCGGCCGGTGACGAGGTCGGGGCGCGGGCCCGGTTCCGTCAGGTGCTGGGAGCGACGGCGGGGGTGTGGGAGCTGAGTACCCTCACGATCGCGGTCGAGGGCGTGGTCGGACCGGTACTCCAGGACGGCGACGCCGACCGGGCTGCTGTGCTGCTCGGCGCGGTCGTGGCGTTGCAGGCCGGTTTCGGCAGCGCCGCGGCGATCGACGCCGCACCGGTCGCGGTCGCCACCCGGGCCCGGCTCGGCGCCCCGGCGTACCGGCGCCTGCTCGCCCGGGGTGCGGCGCTGAGCCGGGAAGCGGCGCTGGCGGCCCTCGACGCCGCCTGACCGGAGGCGGCCGCACCGGCCCGGCGGTGTGGGCCGGTGCGTGACCGGCCAGCGCGGCGGTCAGCGGTCGGTGCGTGACCGGTCAGCGGGGTCGTCAGCGATCGGTGCGCGACCGGTCAGCGCGGTCGGCGACGGTCTACGGCATGACAACGCAGACATCAGCGGTCGTGGCCGAGGGACTGCACAAACGGTACGGCGCGACCCGGGCCCTCGACGGGTTCGACCTCAACGTGCCGGCCGGCACGGTGTGCGGGCTGCTCGGACCGAACGGCGCCGGCAAGACCACGGCGGTGCGGATCCTCGCCACGTTACTGCGCTTCGACTCCGGCCGGGCTCAGGTGGCCGGGTACGACGTGGTCCGGCAGCCCGATCGGGTCCGGGAGGTGATCGGGCTGACCGGGCAGTACGCGGCGGTCGACGAGGTACTCAGCGGCCGGCAGAATCTGATCCTTTTCGGTCGGCTGCACCGGTTGTCGACTCGGGTGGCCCGGCGCCGCGCCGACGAGCTGCTGGAGCAGTTCGGGCTGACCCCCGCGGCGAGCCGGTCGGCGGCGGAGTACTCCGGCGGGATGCGCCGCCGGCTGGACCTGGCGGCCAGTCTGATCATGACCCCCCAGGTGCTCTTCCTCGACGAGCCGACCACCGGGCTCGACCCGCGCAGCCGTAACCAGCTCTGGTCGGCGGTACGGAGCCTCGTCGCCGACGGCACCACCGTGCTGCTGACCACGCAGTACCTGGAGGAGGCGGACCAGCTCGCCGACCGGATCCTGGTGGTCGACGCCGGGCGGGTGGTCGCGGAGGGCACCTCGGCCGAGCTGAAGGCGCGGATCGGGGCGGACCGGATCGAGGTGGTGGTCCGGAACGCGGCGGAACTCGGCACCGCCGCCGGGATCGTGGAACGTTCCTCCGCCGGGCCGGTGACGCTCGACGCGGAGATCCGGCAGCTCAGCGCCCCGGTCCTGGACCGGGTGGCGGCGCTCGGCGACGTGATGCGGGCGCTGCGGGACGCCGGGATCGCGGTCGAGGACATCGGGCTGCGCCGGCCGACCCTCGACGAGGCCTTCCTGCACCTGACCGGGCACCAGGCCGGGGCGGCGCAGCCGGGCCGGGCGGGGGTGCCGGCGTGACCGGGGCGGTGGTGGGCCGGCCGGACCGGCCGGGCCGGTACGACGACGAGCGAAACGGGGTAACGGCATGACGAGTACGTTGCAGGCACAGCACCGGGCGCCGCAGGTGCCTCCGGTACGGCCGACGGCCGGGCGTACGGCCCGGTTGCGTCGTGCGGTGGTGGACGGCTGGGTGATGACCGGCCGGAACATGGCGCACGTGATCCGCTCGCCGGAAGAGATAGCCATCTACTTCAGCCTGCCGATCATGTTCGTGCTGGTCTTCGGCTACGTCTTCGGCAGCGGGATGTCCATGCCCGGCCAGGGCAGCTATCGGGAGTACCTCCTGCCCGGCGTCTTCGTGATGACCATGCTGTACGGGCTGGGCGCCACCGCCAGCGGTATCGCGATGGACGTCAGCCGGGGCGTGGTGGACCGGTTCCGGTCGATGCCGATGGCCCGGACCGCGCTGGTCACCGGGCGGGCCGGTGCGGACCTGCTCCGCGCGCTGCTGGAGATGAGCATGCTGGTGGTCTGCGGCCTGCTGGTCGGCTGGCAGTGGCGCAACGGCCTGCTCGACGCGCTCACGGCGGTGGGGCTGATCCTGCTGCTCCGGCTCGCGCTCACCTGGGTCGGCATCTTCCTCGGGCTGATGGTGCCGAACCCGGACACCGTCGGAGTGATCGTCTTTCCGCTGGCCTTTCCGCTGACGGCGCTCTCCAACGTCTTCGTGGCGCCGGAACTGATGCCGGACTGGCTCGGCGCGATCTCGTCGTGGAACCCGCTGTCGGCGACGGTGGCGGCCAGCCGTGAGCTGTTCGGCAACCCGGGGACCGGCGGGAACTCCTGGGCGGCGGAGCACGCGCTGCTGCTGGCGGTCGCCTTTCCGCTGCTGCTGATCGCCGTCTTCGCGCCGCTGGCCGTCCGGCGGTACCAGCGGCTGAGCCGTTGACGGCGGTCGGCTTTGCCGGCTGTCGTGCGGCGGCGGTCGGTTTGCCGGCTGTCGTGCGGCGCTCGTGCCGGGCCTTCGAGAAAACGGTTTGGCAGGGCATGGCGACGCTGCTAGCTTTCCGGAGGCCGTGCGAGAGACCGAGGAGGTGGTACCCGTGAACGTTTCGACATGGGTGCTCCCCTGCGGGGTCACGGTCGGGCGATAGGTCGTCCGGGAGCGCCGTTCACGAGCACTCCCGAAAGGCACGACCGTGGAATTCATTGCTCAACAGCGCCTCGACGACGGCGTCCTCGAACGCGGGTTCACCCTCGGGGAGGTCCCCGGCATCCTGTGGACGCCCGGATCCGCGTCCGCACCGGTCCCGCTGATCCTGCTCGGCCACCCCGGCGGACTGCGCAGGATGTACCCCCGACTGGTGGCCCGGGCCCGGCACTGTGCGGCGGAGGGCTTCGCCGCAGCCACCATCGAGCTTCCCGGCAGCGGTGACCGGCCCCGGTCCGCCGCCGCCGAGGAGGCCCGCGCCGACCTGCACCGGGCGCTGGCGGCTGGCGAGCCGGTCGACGACGAGATCGTCGACCGGCTCGTCCTTCCGCTGGTGGAGAAGGCGGTCCCGGAGTGGCGGGCCGCCCTGGACGCGATCCTCTCGCTGCCCGAGATCGGCGGCCCGGTCGGGTACGCGGGAGGGGTGATCGCCATCGGTGTCCGGCTGGCGGCGGTCGAGCCGCGCATCTCGGCCGCCCTGCTGTTCGCCGGGAGTTTCGTGCCCCGCGCCATGTTCGAAGAGGCCCGGCAGGTCACCATTCCGCTGCTTGTCCTGTTGCAGTGGGACGACGAGGGAAACGACCGGCAGTTGGCCCTGGACCTGTTCGACGCCTTCGGCTCCGGGGAGAAGACGCTGCACGCCAACATGGGCGGGCACACCGGCGTCCCGCACTTCGAGGGGGACGACGGGAACCGGTTCTTCGCCCGGCACCTGAGGTGAGGCCGGGCCGTCAGGCCGGCGACAGCCAACCGTCAGGCCGGCAGTAGCCGACAGGAGCTGCCGGCGGCGCTGCGCGAACGGTCCGGGTCAGCCGGTGCCGGGCTGGGCCTCGGAGAGGGCGGTGCCGGGCTGGGCCTCGGAGAGGGCGGTGCCGGGCTGGGCCTCGGACAGGGCGGTGCCGAGTTGGGCGTCGAGCAGTGCCGAGGCGGTGAGCGCGGCCAGCCCGTCCAGCCCGGCACCCTGGGTCACGGCCCGGCTGGCCGACCCGTCGTAGACGATGGTGAGCTGCCTGGCCAGCGTCTGCGGATCGCGGGCACCGGCCAGCCGGGCCTGCTCGGCGAAGAAGCCGGTCAGCCGGTCCTTGTAGCCCCGGGCGACCACGCTGGCCGGGTGGTCGGGGTCCCGGAGTTCGACGGCGGTGTTCAGGAACGGACATCCCCGGAACTCGGCTGACCCGGACATCTCGTCCAGGTGGGCGAAGACGGCGAGGATCCGCTCGCGGGGGCCGAGATTGGATGTCCGGTCCGGCAGGTGCGCCGCGACCACCGCCGGGCCGCAGGCGTCGAGGCTCTCCGCGACCAGGGCGTCCTTGGTCTCGAAGAGCTGGTACATGGTCCGCTTGGAGACGCCGGCCACCTGGCAGAGCCGCTCGACCCCGGTGGTGGCGATGCCCTCCCGGTGGAAGAGCTCGGCCGCCGCCCGTAGCAGCCGGTCGCGGGGGGTCGCCGGGTTGGTCGTCGAGGTCATGTTCGCAGCGTACCCGCCCTGCTTGCGGATGGAAACCGATCGGTTTACGGTGGTGGAAACCGATCGGTTTTCCGTCCTTCCCGAAAGGCACCACGATGCAGATCAGAGACGCCGTCGTCCTCGTCACGGGCGGCAACCGTGGGCTCGGCCGGGCGATCGCCGCCGAGGCGCTGGCCCGGGGCGCCCGCAGGGTCTACGCCACCGCCCGCGATCCGCGTACCGTGACCAACCCCGACGTCGTGCCGCTGGCCCTGGAGGTGACCGATCCCGAGTCGGTCGCCGAGGCCGCCCGGCGGGCACCCGACGTCACCCTGCTGGTGAACAACGCGGCCGGCCTGGTCGCCGCGAACTTCCTCGACTCGCCGGTGGAGGACGTCCGCCGCGAGTTCGAGGCGAACTTCTTCGGCCCGCTCGCCGTGACCCGGGCCTTCGTGCCGGGCATGGTCGCGGCCGGCGGCGGCCACCTCCTGACCATCCACTCGGTGCTCTCCTGGCTCGCCCTCTCCGGCTCGTACAGCGCCTCCAAGGCGGCACTCTGGTCGATGAGCAACTCGCTGCGGCTGGAACTGCTCGCCAAGGGCGTCGGGGTGACCGGGCTGCACGTCGGGTACGTCGACACCGACATGGCCGCGCACCTCGACGTGCCGAAGGTCGCCCCGGAGGACGTCGCCCGGCAGGCGCTGGACGGTGTCGAGGTCGGGGCCTTCGAGGTACTCGCCGACGACGTGACCCGACGGGTCAAGGCCGGGCTCTCGGCGGATCTCGCCGCGCTCTATCCGCAACTCGCCGCCGCCTGACCGGGGTCGGGCCGAGCGGTTTATCGGCACCTTGACGCGAAATACGATCTCCTTTATCGTCATGGCGACGAAAATAGGAGAGGGGGCGCGTCATGGCCGACGTGACCAGGCGGCTGTTCCTGCGACACCTGCGCGGGGCGCCGACCACGTGGATCCGGCACACCGTGCGGGGCAGGGTCCGGCACGAGGGGATCGGACAGTCCTTCTGGTACCGGCCGCTGGTCGGCGTACTCAGCGAGGTGCCGATCGACGACCGCGAGCTGCCGCTGCTGTTCCACGCCCGGACCAGTGACTTCGCCGACGTCACCGTGCAGGCGACGGTGACGTACCGGATCGCCGACCCGGCGCTGGCGGCGAGCCGGCTGGACTTCTCGGTCGACCCGCACAGGGGTGTCGCCCGGGGGCGCCCGCTCGACCAGGTCGCCACCCTGCTGGCCGAGCTGGCCCAGCAGCCGGCGCTGGACCTGCTGGCCCGGGTCCCGCTGGCCGAGGCGCTCACCGACATCGCCGGGGTCCGCGAGGCGGTCTCGGCGGCGCTGCGCGACGAGGGCCGGCTGACCGACGTGGGCGTCTCGGTGGTCAGTGCCCGGGTGGTGGCGGTGCGCCCCGAGCCGGAGATGGAGCGGGCGCTCCAGACGCCGACCCGGGAAACGGTGCAGGTGGAGGCCGACCGGGCCACCTACGCCCGCCGGGCCCAGGCGGTCGAGCAGGAGCGGGCGATCGCCGAGAACGAGTTGCAGAACAAAATCGAACTGGCCCGCCGGGAGCAGCAGTTGGTGGAGCAGCACGGCGCCAACTCCCGGCGCAAGGTCGAGCTGGAGGCCGCCGCCGACCTCGCGGTCGCCCAGGGCAAGGCCGAGCGGGAGAAGGTGACGAACGCGGCGGCGGCCGAGCGGGCCCGGGTGCTGGCCACCGCCGAGGCGGAGAAGGAGCGCACCCTCGCCGGGGCGAAGGCCGACGGGGTACGCGTGATCGGGCTCGCCGAGGCCGAGGCGGAGACCGCCAGGCTGGCGGCGTACCGGGACCTGCCCCCGGAGGTACTGCACGCGCTGGCGCTGCGCGAGGTGGCCGGGCAGCTTCCCGAGATCGGCCAGCTCACGGTCACCCCGGACGTACTGACCGGCCTGCTGGGCCGGCTGTCCCGGTGACCGGGCCGGCACCGGCCACGGCGGGGCCGGCGCAGCGCCGGGCGATGCTGGTGGGGTGGGCCGGATGAGCGCCACCCTGGCCCCGAGGGTGGTCGTGGTGAGCCGGCGCAGCGAGCTGGACGAGCTGCTGGCCCACCACGGCACCCGGGCCGCCGCCGGTTACTACCTGCACCAACGGGGGCGTGACCTGGCCGAGGTGGTGGCCCGGCACGAGGCGCTCCAGGCGGCGCTGACCATCGTCGGCGCGGCGATCCCGGCGGACTGGCGGCGGGGCCGGGCGGACCGGGACGACCTGCCCCGGTTTCCGTTCGCCCCGGAGGACATCGTGGTCGCGGTCGGCCAGGACGGGCTGGTCGCCAACGTCGCCAAGTACCTCGACGGGCAGCCGGTGATCGGGGTCGACCCGGAACCGGGGCAGAACGCGGGCGTACTCGTCCGGTTCCGGCCGGAGGCGGTCACCCGGCTGCTGCCGACGGTGGTCGCCGGACGGGCGCCGGTGCGCGAGCGGACCATGGTCCGGGCCGTCCTCGACGACGGTCAGGAACTGGTCGGGCTCAACGAGGTCTACGCGGGGCACCCCGGTCACCAGTCGGCGCGCTACCTGCTCTCCACCGCCGACGGCCGACGGGAACGCCAGTCCTCCTCGGGCCTGGTGGTCGGCACCGGCACCGGAGCCACCGGCTGGTGCGCCTCGATCGCCCGGGAGCGGGCCGCCGCGCCGCCGCTGCCGGCGCCGGAGGAACCGGCGCTGTGCTGGTTCGTCCGGGAGGCGTGGCCGTCCCCGGCCACCGGCGCGTCGCTGACCGCCGGGCGGCTCGGCGCAGACGAGACGCTGGAGATCGTCGCGGAACGGGAGCGGCTGGTGGTCTTCGCCGACGGGCTGGACAGCGACCACCTGACGATGGCCTGGGGGCAGCGGTTGACCGTCGGCCCGGCCAGCCGGCGGCTGCGCCTGGTCGAGCCGACCACCGCCGCGACCGATCGGCGAAAGCTCAGAACGTCGCCTTCGGGGCGCCCTGGCCCGGGTTGACCCGGGTCGGCCCGGCGCCGGAGGGGCGTACGTCGACGTCGAAGATCGCGGTCGGCAGGTAGACCGTCGCGCAGGCGTTCGGGATGTCCACCACCCCGGAGAAGCGGCCCTCGATCGGGGCGGCACCGAGCAGCAGGTACGCCTGCTCCGGGCTGTAGCCGAAGCGGGTCAGGTATTCGACCGCGTGCAGGCAGGCGCGCTGGAACGCGAGCTGCGAGTCGAGATAGCGCTGCTCACCGTCGGTGCTGACGGAGATGCCGGAGAAGGCCAGCCACTGGCTGTACTGCGGAGCCACGATCCCGGGCAGGAAGATCGCGTTCTCCGACACGCCGTACATGGTCATCCCGCCCTTGATCACGTCCACGTGCAGGTCGATGAAGCCGCCCATCTCGATCGCACCGCAGAAGGTGATCTCACCGTCGCCCTGGGAGAAGTGCAGGTCGCCCACGGAGAGGTTGGCGCCGGGGACGTACACCGGATAGAAGACCCTGGTCCCCTTGGTCATGTTCTTGATGTCCTGGTTGCCGCCGTTCTCCCGGGGCGGCGCGGTCCGGGCCGCCTCGGCCGCGACCCGGTCGAAGTCGCCACCGGTCAGCGAGCCGAGGATCGCCCCGTCCGGCAGTGGCGGCAGCGACAGCGGAGGTACCCGGTCCGGGTCGGTGGCCCGCAGCGCCCCCTCCCGCTCGTTCCACTTCGCCAGCAGCGCCGCCGACGGGGCGGTACCCATCAGACCCGGGTGGATCATCCCGGTGAAGGTCACCCCGGGAACGTGCCGGGAGGTGGCCTGCTGCCCGCTGAAGTCCCAGACCGCCTTGTAAGCGTCCGGGAAGTAGTCGGTCAGGAAGCCGCCGCCGTTCTGCTTCGGGAAGATGCCGGTGTAGCCCCAGCCCTGCCCGGCGAGCGGCCCCGAATCCTCCTGCGGAATCGGCCCCACGTCGAGGATGTCGACCACCAGCAGGTCGCCGGGCTCGGCACCGCTGACCGAGAAGGGGCCGCTGAGCGCGTGCACGATCTGCAGCGGCGCGTCCCGGACGTCCTCGGCCGAGTCGTCGTTGTGGATCGCGCCGTCGAACCACTCCCGGCAGTGCACCCGGAACGACTGGCCGGGCCGGATGGTGGCGACCGGTGGGATCTCCGGATGCCACCGGTTGTGGCCCATCAACTCCTGCTCGGTGAACTTCTTCGTCGAGTCCAGTGGAAACAACAGCTCCGGCATCGCGGCTTCCCTTTCACCCGTCAGGGTCGTGGCAGACGGGCGTGCCCGGGATGGACCGGCCAGGCCGCCGCGCCGCGTCGGCCGGGGACCCGGGACACCACCTCCGGTGCTTCGGCGCTGCGGCCGGCCCGGTCGAGGGCCGCGACCAGGGGCCGCGGCATGGCACGCAGCGACGGCGCCGAGAAGACCCGGGCGGCCTCCGCCGCGCAGGTCGCGCAACGAACCCGCGCGGGAGCCTGCCCGATCGGAAACCGGGCCGGGAAGACCCCGTCCCGGGGACACCGGTACTCGTACGTCGCCACGGCTTCAGGATCGGACCCGGTGGGGTGGCTTCGCAGGCTAATGCCGCAATTGGCGGCATACGGGTGGTCTGCCCGGACGGCGGAGATCAGTCGACGACCGTGACGTCCTTCCAGAAGGCGACCCGGTCCCGGACCATCTCGGCGTCCGGCTTCGGCTCCGGGTAGTACCAGACGGCGTCGACGCTGCGCCGGCCCTCGTGCTCCAGGGTGTAGTACGACGCGGTGCCCTTCCAGGGGCAGACGGTGTGCGTGTCCGACTCCCGCACCAGGTCGTCCCGCAGGGCCGTACGCGGGAAGTAGTGGTTGCCCTCGACCACGACGGTGTCGGTGCTCTCCGCGACGACCAGATCGTTCCAGATGGCTTTCGGCATGTCCGCCAGCCTATGCCGACCGCCGCCGACCCGCCCCGCTCCCGCCCAGGCGGCCGGGGCCGAAACCGTCCCGCCGTCGCCAGGGTTCGTCGGCGGCGGGGTGGTGAACGGTGCGTCTCCGAGGGGTGAAGGAAACCGCCGCATCACAAAAGGTCACTGCAAGATATTGACTTGTGATCGGCGGACAGCCATCCTCGTCGATATTCAACCCCCGCTCGGTATGGAGGACCCCTTGTTCAGACGTACCGTCAGAATCCTCGCGGCGCTCACCATGGCGGCTGCGGCCACCCTCGTCGCGACCGTGACCACCGCCGGACCCGCCCAGGCCGACGGCTGCTACACCTGGGGCCGGACCCTCTCGGAGGGAATGTCCGGTGAGGACGTACGACAGTTGCAGATCCGGGTCGCCGGCTACCCCGGCTACAACGCGGTACTCACCATCGACGGCGCCTTCGGTCCGGCGACCCGAGCCGCGGTGGTCCGCTTCCAGCAGGCGTACGGGCTCGGCGCCGACGGCATCGCCGGCCCGCAGACATTCAACCGGATCTACGCCCTCCAGGACGACGACTGCACCCCGGTGAACTTCAGCTACGCCGAGTTGAACAACTGCAACTCGGACTGGTCCGGTGGCGCGGTCTCGGCCGCCACCGCCCGCTTCAACGCCCTGGTGAACATGTGGAAGCTCCAGGCCATGCGGCACGCCCTCGGCGACCAGCAGATCCGGGTCACCAGCGCGTTCCGCAGCCACGCCTGCAACAACGCGGTCGGCGGCTCGGCCACCAGCCGGCACCTCTACGGCGACGCGGTCGACCTCGGCGTCAGCCCGCACTCCCTGTGCCGCCTCGCCCAGCAGGCCCGTAACCACGGCTGGCGGGAGATCCTCGGTCCTGGCTACCCCGGACACAGCGACCACACCCACGTGGCGCACAAGTCGAGCCGTACCTGGTCGGCGAGTTCCTGCGGCGTTTCCTGACCGTGTCCTGGGCGCCCGTCGGCGGCGGGGCGGGCGACGGGACGGTCGACGGCGGCCACACGCTCGCGGCGGGGTCCTTCCGATCCGGAGGGACCCCGCCCCGCTGCCCGGGCGGCGGTCGGAAGTCAGGGCAGCGGCGGACGACCAGGGCAGCGGTCGACCGTCAGGGCTGCGGTCGACCGTCAGGGCTGCGGTCGACCGTCAGGGCTGCGGTCGACCGTCAGGGCTGCGGTCGACCGTCAGGGCTGCGGTCGACCGTCAGGGCAGTGGTCGACCGTCAGGGCAGTGGTCGACCGTCAGGGCAGCGGGGAGGACGTCGGCGGCTCGACGTCGTCGGTGCGGTCCGCGGCCGGCAGCCAGAGCACGAAGGTGCTGCCCCGGCCGACCGAGGAGAAGAGCGCCACCTGCCCGCCGTGCGACTCGGCGATCTGCCGGACGATCGCCAACCCCAGCCCGGTACGCCGCTCGGCCCCGGCCGCCGGATCCGCCCGGCCGCGCCAGAACCGGTCGAAGACCCGGGACTGGTCGGCGACGGCGATCCCCGGTCCCTCGTCGGCGACCCCGACCCAGAGCCAGCCGCCGATCCGCCCCGCCGCCACCGTGACCGTGCCAGCCGCCGGGGAGAGCCGTACCGCGTTGGAGAGCAGGTTGCCGACCGCCCGGCGCAGCGCGTCGTGGTCACCGATCAGCGACAGCTCGGGCCGGAGGTCGTAGGCGACGGTGACCTGGCGGGCGGCGGCGACCGCGGCGAACTCCTCACCCGCCTCCCGGGCCACCTCGTCGAGCAGCACGTCGGTGTCGGCGAGCGCGTCGGCGCGGCGGCGGGCCGTGGCGAGCAGGTCCTCGACCAGCCGGGACATCCGGGTGGTGGCCCGGTCGATGACGGCGACGGCCCGGTTCCGCTCCGCGTCGGTGGCCTCTGGCGCGTCGAGCAGCGAGGCGTCCAGGTTGGCCCGGATGATCGCGAGCGGGCTGCGCAGTTCGTGTGAGGCGTCGTCGATGAGCTGGCGCTGGGTCCGGAACGCCTCCTCCAGGCGGTCCAGCATCGAGTCGATGGTGTCGCCGAGTTCGCGCAGTTCGTCCCGGGCACCGGTCAGCCGGATCCGTCGGGACAGGTCGGTGGCCTGGATCTCCCGGGTGGTACGCGCGATCGCGCCCACCGGTCGCAGCGCTCGCCCGGAGAGCACCCAGCCGATGCCGAGGCTGGCGACGAAGAGCCCGGCCAGCGCGATCAGGGAGTAGTTGCGCAGCGTCTCCAGGGTACGGAAGTTGACCTCCGACTCGATCTCGTCCACCTCGGCCACCGTCAACGTTCCGACGGTACGGCCGTGCTTGACCACGTCCGCCTCGTACTGGTTGGTGATCGGCTTCGGGTTGGTGCTGTACTCCACCGCCAGATAGGTGACGGCGAGCCCGGCCCCGGCCAGCGCGAAGAGCAGCGTGGAGTAGAGCACGGTGAGCCGGAACCGGATCGACCGCACGAACGGCAGCCAGCGCCGCAACCGCCGACCCCCCGGCGCACCCGGCACGCCACCTCCCGTCACCGTCACCCTCGGCTCCACGCCACCTCCCGCCACCGTCACCCTCGGCTCCCCGTCAGGCCGCGTCCCGCCGGACTCCACGTCACGCCACCTCCCGCAGTCGGTAGCCGCGTCCGACGACGGTTTCGATCGCCTCGCCGCCGAGCTTGCGGCGCAGCGTGCCGACGGTGACCCGGACGGTCTGGGTGAACGGGTCCGCGTTGGCGTCCCAGACGTGTTCCAGCAGCTCCTCCGCCGAGACCACGTGACCGGGGCGGGTCATCAGGTATTCCAGCACCCCGAACTCCTTGCGGGTCAGGTGCAGCCGGTTGCCGTCCCGGCTCGCCTCCTGCCGGGCCACGTCGAGCTGGAACGGGCCGACCCGCAACACCGCCGACCCACCGCCGGAGTCCCGACGCAGCAGCGCGCGTACCCGGGCCAGCAGTTCGGCCAGGGCGAACGGCTTCACCAGGTAGTCGTCGGCGCCCTCGTCCAGCCCGCGTACCCGGTCGTGCAGCGCGCCCCGGGCGGTGAGCATCAGTACCCGTAGGTCGGTGCCGCCCTCGACCGGTACCTCGCCGCGGCGGATCGCGTGGCAGACCGCGAAACCGTCGCCGTCGGGGAGGTTCAGGTCCAGCAGCATCAGGTCGTACGCGTTGACCGCCAACCGCTCGTACGCCTGCGCGACGTCGGTGGCGACGTCCACCGCGTATCCCGCGCGGACCAGGCCGAGCCGTACCGCGTCGGCCAGGTCCTCCTCGTCCTCCACCACCAGTAGCCGCATGATCCGACGCTATCCACCGTTCCTGATGATCCGCTCGGCCGCCCGCTGGGCCCGGTCGATCGGGATCGCGAAGCCGATCCCGATGTTGCCGCTGCCGTCCAGGGTGGCGATCGCGGTGTTGACGCCGACCACCTCGCCCCGGGCGTTGACCAGCGGTCCGCCGGAGTTGCCGGGGTTGATCGAGGCGTCGGTCTGGATCGCGGCCTGCCGGGCGCCGCTGTCGCCGAGCCGCACCTGGCGGTCGAGCGCGCTGACGATGCCGGCGGTGACGGTGCCGGAGAGCCCCAGCGGGGAACCGACCGCGAGCACCGGTTCGCCGACCCGGACGCCGTCGGCGGCGAGCCGCAGCGGCCGCAGCGCCCCGGCCGAGGCGACCCTGAGCACCGCGATGTCGCTGCCCGGGTCCCGGCCGACCACCTCGGCGGAGAGCCGTCGCCCGTCCTGGCCGACCACGCTCACCGTCGTCGCGCCCGCCACCACGTGGCTGTTGGTGACGACGTGCCGCTCGTCGACGGCGAAGCCGGATCCGCCGGCCCGGCCGGCCCGCACCGACAGCACTCCGGGCAGGGCGGTGGCGGCGGCACCGACCAGGTCGTTCGGCACCGCGCCGCCGCTCGGTCCGGGAGCCGGCACCGCGCCGCCGGCCCCGGGGCGCGGTGACAGCGGGGTCGCCGGTGGGGGAGCGGCCAGCTCCGCCGCCGGCCCGTCCGCCGCCACGTATCCGCCGGCCAGCGCGCCGGAGGCCGCCGAGAGCGCCACCACCGCCAGCCCGGCCAGCAACGTCCGCCGCCACCGGGCCGCGCCGGCCGCCGGCTCCTTTTCGGGTACGCCGACCGGGGCGAGCGGGCTCGGCCAGGCGTCCAGCGCCGGGGAGACGAAGCCCGGTCCCCGGGGGCGGCCCAGTCCCGGTGGTGCCGCCGTCACCTCTGTCTGCTCCATCTTCCCGTCACTCCCTCCACTGTGGAAATGGTGGCCCGGTCAGGGGATCCGGGCGAACCAGAACATCGACGCGGCGGCGGCGAGCAGCGCCAGGATCAGCCCGATGCCGATGAACCGGGCGGAGACGTCCTGCCGCTCCAGGGTGTAGCCGACCGAGCTGCCGATGTCGGCGTAGACGGCCCGCAGCTCGTCGCCGCTGCCCGCCTCGTGGTAGCCGCCACCGGTCCGCTCGGCGACCATCCGCAGCGTCTCGCCGTCCACGGGCACGGTCATCGGCCGGTTGCCCTGCTCGATCACGCCGTCCGAGGTGCCGAACGCGATGGCGTCCACCGGTACCCCGGCACCCGACGCGTCGGCCGCCGCCTGCTCCGGGTCGCTGCCGGAGGTGTTCGCGCCGTCGGAGAGCAGCACGATCCGGGCCGGCGGTGGATCCTCGGCGGCCTGCCCGTCCAGGGTGGAGATCGACTCCAGCGCGGTGCCGATCGCGTCCCCGATCGCCGTACCCTGCTGACCGGTGCCGCCCTCGGCGAGCCGGTCGATGCCGGCCGCCAGCAGTTGCCGGTCGGTCTCCGGGGGGACGAAGACCGAGGCGTTGCCGGCGAAGGCGACCAGTCCGACGTTGAACTCCTCGGGCAGCCCGTCGACGAACTCCCGGGCCGCCGCCTTGGCCGAGCTGAGCCGGTCCGGCGGTACGTCGTCGGCGAGCATGGAGAGCGACACGTCCACCGCGATCACCACGGTGGCCCGCTCGCGCGGTACGCGTACCTCGTCGCTGGGGCGGGCGAAGCCGACCACCAGCAGCCCCAGCATGCCCAGGAAGAGGCTTGCCGGCACATGCCGCCGCCAGCCCGGTCGGCTCGGCGCCACCCGGTCCAGCAGGCGCAGGTTGGTGAAGCGGACGGCGTAGCGGCTGCGGCGGCGCTGCATCACCAGGTACGCCACGGCCAGTGCCGCCACGCCGGCCAGCAGCCACAACCGGCCTGGGCTCTCCAGCGTCATGATCCCTCCTCGTCCCGTCCGGTCACGCCGCGCCGCCCGCCGGACCGCCGGCCGGGCCGGGGGTACGGGCTGCCGCCGCCAGGCGGCGCTGGGCGTACACGTGCCGGACGATGTCGGTCACCCAGTCCCGGTCGGTACGCAGCGCCAGGTGCGCGGCCCCGGCCCGGCGCAGCGCCCGCCGGAGCAGTGCGCGCTGCTGCCGCGCCGCGTCGGCGTACCGTTCGCGCAGCCGCCGGCTGCCGGTGGAGATCTCGCGGCGCCGGCCGCTCTCCGGGTCGACCAACGTGATCAGTCCGACGTCCGGCAGGTCCAGTTCGCGTGGGTCGGTCACCTCGACCGCCAGCACCTGGTGCCGGACGGCGAGCCGGCGCAGCTCCGTCTCCCACTCGGGCCGCTCCTCGGCCGAGTCCCGGCCCGGCGGGTCGCCGGCGGGGTCCGGCAGCCCGTCGAGCCAGTCGGAGACGACCACCACCAGACCCCGGCGCGGCGCCGCGCGGTGCAGCCCGGCGAGCGCCTGCGCCAGCGATGGTGGCCGGGACCCGGCGGGGCCGCGCGGCGCGGCCAGCAGGGTGTGCAGCAGGCCGAGCAGATGCTCCCGACCGGTACGCGCCGGAAAGCGCCGGATCCCGTCCGCGCCGAGCAGGTGCCCGCCGAGCCGGTTGCCGTGGCTGGCCGTCAGGTAGCCGATCGCGGCGGTGGCGGCGACCGCCAGCTCCCGCTTCTCCAGTTCTGCGGTGCCGAAGTCCATGCTGGGGGTGGAGTCGACCAGGACCCAGGTGGTCAGTTCCCGGTCGGCGTCCACCTCCCGGACGTGCGGCACCCCGGTACGTGCGGTCACCGCCCAGTCCATCCGGCGTACCTCGTCCTCGCCGGGCCGGTACTCCCGGCTGCCGGTCAGCTCGCTCCCGGCGCCCGGCAGCAGACCCAGGTGCTGCCCGTGCAGCAGCCCGTCGAGCCGACGGGTGATCGCCAGCTCCAGCCGGCGCAGCCGACGGTGTGGCGCGAGGTGGTGCACGGTGGCGTATCCCTCGTTCATCCGGTGCGTCTCCCGTTCCTCCGGTCCGTCCGGTGTGGCGGGCGGCGCGACCACGGCCGCCCGGCCCGCCCGCCGGGTCGCCCGCGACTCACGCCGCCCGCTCCGCCCGCCGCGCGCCCTCGGCCTGCTGTCCCTGTTCCGCCTGCTGCGGGGCTATCTGCGGCGGTGGTACCGCGCTCACCAGCCGGCGCACCACCGACTCGGCCGAAATCCCGTCGGCGACGGCGTCGAAGGAGAGCACCAGCCGGTGTGCCAGTACGTCGACGGCCAATTCGGTCACGTCGGCCGGCAGCACGTACTCCCGGCCGCGCAGCAGGGCCAGCGCCCGGGCGGCGGCGACCAGGCCGAGGGTGGCCCGGGGACTTGCCCCGTAGCCGAGCCGCGCCGAGAGGTCACCCGCACCGAACCGGTCCGGATGCCGGGTCGCCACCACCAGCCGCACCACGTACTCGGCGATGGCGTGGTGCACGAAGACCGCCCGAGCCCGGTCCTGGAGGGCGCGCAGCCGAGCCGGGTCCAGCACCGTACGCGGCTGCGGCCGGGCGGTGCCCATCCGGTAGAGGATCCCCAGCTCCTCGGCGTCGGTGGGGTAGTCGACGAGTACCTTCAGCAGGAACCGGTCGCGTTGGGCCTCGGGTAGCTGGTAGACGCCCTCGGACTCGATCGGGTTCTGGGTGGCCAGGACCAGGAACGGTTCCGGTACCGGATAGCTGCGTCCGCCGATGGAGACCTGCCGTTCGGCCATCGCCTCCAGCAGCGCCGACTGCACCTTGGCCGGTGCCCGGTTGATCTCGTCGGCGAGGACCAGGTTCGCCATCACCGGGCCGAGTTCGACGTCGAAGCTCTCCGAGGAGGCGCGGTAGATCCGGGTGCCGACGATGTCCGACGGGACCAGGTCCGGGGTGAACTGGATCCGGGAGAAGGTCCCGCCGACGGCGACGGCGAGGGTCTGCGCGGCGAGGGTCTTCGCCACCCCGGGTACGCCCTCCAGCAGGCAGTGCCCGTCGGCCAGCAGCGCGGTGAAGAGCCGTTCCACCAGCCTGTCCTGCCCGACGATCACCCGCTTGACCTCGAACATCGCCTGTTCGAGCGCGACGTGCGGCGCTTCGGGCGCGACGTGCGCCGCCTCCGGCGGGACGCGCGGTGTCTCCGGGCCGGCTTCGGTAAGGCTCATCGGCGGTACCTCACAGGCCGGCTTCGGCGGGCGTGGCCGCGCCGCCGTTCTTCTCGGGGCAGTCCTTCGGTACGTCGACCGTGCCGCCGAAGACGTTGCCGTTGTTCTCGGTGACGATCCGTACCGTCTTCTCCGAGTCGGCCGGGTCGTCGGCGTACGCCGCTCCGGCGAAGCCGACGGCCGCGACGGCCGCGGCACCGGCGAGGGCCAGCCCGGCGATCCGCTTGATCCGCATGGTCCCTGTTCCTTCCGTCGAGGTTCTGCTCGGGCCGGGCGCCCGGAGCGGGGTTGAGTGGAGAACCGGGCGCCCGACGGAAGTCATGACATCAGGAGGGACCGAAAAGGAGCCGAAGGTCGGGCCTGCCCCGGGCCGCCGTGGGGGAGCGGACGACCCGGGGCGGCCGGTCGGGTGGCGAAACGTCAGTTCTCCTCGGGCAGCCAGCCGAGGAAATGCACGGCCAGCGTCACGGCGTCGCCGCGCGGTTGGTCGGCCAGTGCGGTCAGCAGCTTGCGGGCGAGGTACAGCCGCAGTCCCTGCCGGTCGTCCTGGTACATGGCGAGCAGGACGAGTCGGGCCGGCTGGCAGGGCCATTTCGCCCCGCAGGCCCGGCAGAGGAAGAGCGGACGGGTGTGCACGTGTGGACGGCGGCGGCTGAGCAGCGGCCGGGTCATGCTGTTCCGCCCGGCCCGGGTCGATTCACCGCACCGCGCGGTGGGTCTGGGCCGGAGTCGGCGAACCGGCCCGGCCGGTCTCATGGATGCCGGCGGAGGTCCGGAGCGGAAACCGGCTGTTGCCGGCACGGGCGCGCGGCAGCGGGGGCGGCGGGTCCGGCGGTCCGGCCGTCGCGCGAACGCCGGTCGGCGGCGGCGGATCCGGGGGTACGACCATCGCCCGATCCGCCTTCGGCGGCGGCGGGTACGGCATCGGGACGAGTTCGACCGAGTCCGGGCAGCGCCAGCGCCAGCCGCATCGGCAGTACCGCCAGAGTCGCCGCCAGTCCCGGCGATGGCGCGGTTTTGTTCGATCTACCGGAATCATTGGTTTGTTCCCTCCTTGAATTGGAATCGGGTGACGGTGCGAGCGGGAGTTTTGCCCTTCCACAGTGGGCTTTCCAGCCCTATCCTCGGAAGGCGTCGCGCCGGATTGTGGGTGGTCACGGCGCATTGTGAGCGGTGTGTGGCGCGCCGGTCAGACCTGTGAGGGCGGTGTGAGGATGGATGATCGAATTCGCTATCTCCTCGACGAACTTCGCCTGACCCGAGACGCGCGCGGAATGACGCAGGAGGATCTCGCCCGGCATATTCCGTGGGCGGCCTCCACCATCGCGATGATCGAGAGTGGGCGTCGTAAACCGCCGCCCGGTTTCTGGGCCGCCGTCGACGGCGCCCTACAGACCGGTGGCGCACTCGGCCGCCTCGCCGCCCGCCTCGGCTCGTCCCAGTGGTTCATCGACTGGTGGACCGTCGAAGAGGGAGCGGTGTCGTTGCGATCATTTCAGGCTCTGGTCGTGCCCGGCCTGCTGCAAACCGAGGCGTACGCCCGAGCGGTGCTCACCGAGGCAGGGTTGACCAACCTGGAGGAGACGGAGCGCCGGCTTGCGATGCGCCTCGCTCGCCAGGCGGTGTTGACCCGGGAGAACCCGGTGGACCTCACGGCCGTATTGGACGAGGAGATGTTGCACCGCCCCGTCGGTGGGCCGGCTGTGATGCGTGAACAGTTGCACGCACTGGTAGCCGCGTGCACCCTGCCGCACGTGCGGTTGCATGTCGTCCCGATGTCGGTCGGCGCGTACCCCGGGCTGAACGGACCGTTCGCGATCGCCACGGCGCGGGACCGGAGCGAAACCGGCTATCTCGACAACCAGTTGGCTTGGCAGGTGATCGAGAACGCGGACGACCTGGCGGTACTACAGCGGGCATGGGAGGCCGTTCGGAGCGAGGCGCTTCCACGGCAGCAGTCCGCCGAGTTGATACAGGAAGTGGCCGAGAAGTGGATCTGATCGGTGGTGGGTGGATCAGGGGCACCCGGTGCGGTGGCTCAGGTGTGTCGCTCGCGCGTAACCAGCCCGCGTCCCGCTGAGCCCCGGACGCCCTCGCACCCGTGCGGCTTCGCCGCGAGGCCGTTGCCGTGTCCCGCCGGACACCGACCCTGGTTTCCGGGCGAGACTTCCCTGAGATTTCTCCGGGTCGCGGTGGGCACCTTCGGCAGATGTGCCGGGATGCCGGCGCGAACCAGTCTGTGGGCATGCGAATACCTTCTCGACGCTGGCTGCTCGGTGGGCTCGTGGCGCTGCTGGCGGTGTCGGTGCCGGCCGCCGCGCCGGCCGCGTTCGCCCGGACCGGGCCGCCGGCTGCCGGTCCGACCGGACCCGCCGGCTCCACACCGCTGCGGCTGAGCCTGCCCGAGCCGACCGGGCCGTATCCGGTCGGCACCAGCGAACTGCACCTGCTCGACGCCGCCCGCCCCGACCCGTGGGTGGAGGGGCGGCCGAGGGAACTGATGGTGAGCCTCTGGTACCCGACGCTCACCGCCCACGCCGGCCGTCCGGCGCCGTACCTGCCGCCGCTGGCCGCGCAGCGGTTCGCCGAACGTACCGACGCGCAGCTCGGGCTGGCCGCCGGTCAGGTCGACTGGGCCGGTATCGCCACCCACGCCCGCGCCGGGGTGCCCGTACGCCCCCGGCGCGGCGGCCACCCCGTCGTGCTCTTCTCACCCGGCGGGGGCGTAGCCAGGGCGCACGGCACCATGCTGGTGACCGAGCTGGCCAGCCGGGGGTACGTGGTGGTGACGGTGGACCACACCTACGAGACGCCGGAGGTCGAGTTTCCCGGTGGCCGGGTCGAGACGCAGCGGCTTCCCGACATCGACCCCACCGAACTCAACCACCGGATGCTCGATACCCGGATCCGGGATACCCGTTTCGTCCTCGACCAGCTCGTGCTGCTCGCCCGGGGTGGCAACCCGGACGCCGGGGGCCGGCGGCTGCCGCCCGGTCTCGGCGCCGGGCTCGACCTGTCCCGGGTCGGCATGTTCGGCCACTCTGCCGGAGGCTTCACGGCGGCCGAGACGATGCTGGTGGACCGCCGGCTGGACGCCGGGGTGGACATGGACGGGAGTCTCGCCTACAGCTTCTCGGCCGGGGACTTCGGCGACGTCGTACACCAGGGGTTGGACCGGCCGTTCCTGCTGATGGGGGCGGGGCAGAGTTCCGGGGCGCCGCACACGCACCAGCACGCCCGGGACTGGGCGGGCTTCTGGGCGCACTCCACCGGCTGGAAGCTGGACCTCTACGTGGCCGACGGCGAGCACTTCACCTTCACCGACCACCAGGCGTTGCTGCCGCAGCTCGCGGAGGTGTTTCCGTTGCCGCCGGATCTGGTCGCCGGCTCGATCGGCACCGTCGACCCGGACCGGATCGTCGGATCGCTGCGGGCGTACCTCGGCGCCTTCTTCGACCAGCACCTTCGGGGACGGCCGCAGCCGCTGCTGCGGGACCCGTCGCCACGGCATCCCGACGTGACGTTCGTGCGGCCCTGAGCTACGGCGGGGGTGTCCGTCCGGTCGGGCGGGCACCCGCGCCGTCTCGCGGCCCGCTCGGCAGTCCCGCCTGGTAGTTGGCGGCGAAGGCTTCCAGCGCGGCGTCGGTGCCGGCCCGGTCGCCGGTGGCGAGCAGGTCGAGCAGCAGCCCCCGGATCACTGCCAGCCCGAGCCGGGCGTGCGTGCGGGCCAGCTCGGCCGGTACGCCCCGCCGGGCGGCGAGTTCGACGTTGAGGTCCAGCCAACTGTCCACCACCCCCTCCAGCAGCGCAGTCGTGCCCGGATAGCCCTGCACCGCCTGCCCGTACAGCTCGAAGAAGAGCCGCTCGTACGGCCAGAGCGCCGGGTCGGCCAGTCGTCGCCACATGCTCCGGATCGCGTCCGCCGGTGCGGTGGCCGGGTCGAACTCCAGACTGGCCAGTGCGGCCCGCTGCCGGCGCTCGATCTCCCGGACCACCTCGACGAGCAGTCCCTCCTTGGAGCCGAAGTGATAGATCAGCATCCGGTGGCTGGTGCCGAGGTCCGCCGCCAACCGGCGCAGGCTCAGCGCGCCGACGCCCTGGTCGGCGATCCGGTCGACGACGCGGGCGAGCAGCTCTTCGCGTACTCCGGCAGGCATGTACCATACGGTACACGTACCAGTTGGTACAGGGATCGGGGAGGGTGCGGACGGTGGCGCGACAAGAGATCGACGTACGGGTGCACACCACGGCCAGCCCGGCGGTGGTCTACGCGTTGCTGGTCGACGGCGCCGGTTGGCCCGGCTGGTCACCGCTGGACTCCTTCGAGCTGGAACGCCCCGGTGCGGACGAGCCGGAGGGCGTCGGCGCGATCCGGATCTTTCGGACCGGCCGGGTGACCAGCCGCGAGCGGGTGGTCGAACGGGTGCCGGACCGCCGGTTCAGCTACGAACTCCTCTCCGGGCTGCCGCTGCGCGACTACCGGGCCGACGTCGACCTCACCCCGGAGGGCGGCGGCACCTCGATCCGCTGGCACTCCACCTTCGCCGCCAGGGTGCCGGGCACCGGCTGGCTCTACCGGCGCGCGCTGGGCCGGTTCGTCGGCCAGGTCGCGGCCGGCCTCGCCGCGCACGCCGCCGCCGTGGCCGCCGGTGACCACCCAGCGGCCGGGAGTACGGGTCTGCGCGGTCCCGATGCCGGGGTCAATTAGTATGGCGCCGGCTATCCGGAGCGTAACCGTGTGATCCAGACTCACCGGCGGCGCTCCGTCGTTGGCGCAGCGGGCATTTCGTGGAGGATCACATGAGCACGGGGACCGAGACTTTCGAGTTCCAGGCCGAGGCGCGTCAGCTACTCCAGCTGATGGTCCATTCGATCTATTCGAACAAGGACATCTTCCTGCGGGAACTCATCTCCAACGCCTCGGACGCGCTGGACAAACTGCGGCTGGCGGCATTCGCCGACAAGGAACTGGCGGTCGACACCTCCGACCTGCACATCGTCATCGAGGTCGACCGGGAGGCGCGTACCCTCACCGTCCGGGACAACGGCATCGGGATGTCCCGGGACGAGGTCGTCATCCTCATCGGCACCATCGCGAAGTCCGGCACGGCGGAACTCCTGGAAAAGATCAAGGAGTCCAAGGACGCGGCCGGCTCGCAGGACCTGATCGGACAGTTCGGCGTCGGTTTCTACTCCAGCTTCATGGTCGCCGACAAGGTGACCCTGCTGACCCGGCGGGCCGGCGAGTCCACCGCGACCCGCTGGGAATCCGACGGCGGCGCCACCTACGTCGTCGAGACCGTCGACGAGGCGCCGCAGGGCACCTCGGTGACCCTGCACCTGCGGCCGGAGGACGCCGAGGACCAGCTCTTCGACTACACCGCCGAGTGGAAGATCCGGGAGATCGTCAAGCGCTACTCGGACTTCATCGCCTGGCCGATCCGGATGTCGGTCGAGCGGACCGACAACGACGGCAAGACGACCACCGAGACCGAGACGCTCAACTCGATGAAGGCGCTCTGGGCGCGGTCGAAGGACGACGTCAAGGAAGACGAGTACAAGGAGTTCTACCGGCACCTCAGCCACGACTGGACCGACCCGCTGGAGACCATCCACATGCGGGCCGAGGGGACCTTCGAGTACGAGTCGCTGCTCTTCATCCCGTCCCGCGCACCGTTCGACCTCTTCATGCGGGGCGCCAAGCGCGGCGTGCAGCTCTACGTCAAGCGGGTCTTCATCATGGACGACTGCCAGGAGCTGATGCCGGAGTACCTGCGCTTCGTCAAGGGTGTGGTGGACGCGCAGGACCTGTCGCTGAACATCTCCCGGGAGATCCTCCAGAAGGACCGGCACATCCAGTTGATGCGCCGCCGCCTGGTCAAGAAGGTGCTCTCCACGGTCAAGGAGATGCAGGCGAACGACGCCGAGCGCTACCGGACCTTCTGGTCGGAGTTCGGCCGGGCGGTCAAGGAGGGCCTGCTCGACGACTTCGACAACCAGAAGACGATCCTGGAGATCGCCTCGTTCGCCTCCACCCACGACCCGGAGCAGTTGACCACCCTCGCCCAGTACGTCGAGCGGATGAAGGAGGGGCAGACCGACATCTACTACTCGACCGGCGAGTCCCGCACCATGATCGAGAACTCGCCGCACATGGAGGCGTTCCGGGCCAAGGGCTACGAGGTACTGCTGCTGACCGACCCGATCGACGAGATGTGGGTCTCCTCGGTGCCGGAGTTCGACGGGAAGAAGTTCCAGTCGATCGCCAAGGGGCAGGTCGACCTCGACTCCGACGAGGAGAAGGAGAACGCCGGTGCGGAGCGGGAGCAGCAGGAGAAGGACTTCGCCGACCTGCTCGGCTGGCTGACCACCCAGCTCGCCGAGAACGTCAAGGAGGTGCGGCTCTCGTCCCGGCTGACCACCTCGCCGGCCTGCATCGTCGGCGACGCCCAGGACATGACCCCGACCCTGGAGAAGATGTACCGGGCGATGGGGCAGGAGATGCCGGTGGTGAAGCGGATCCTGGAACTCAACCCGACGCACCCGCTGGTGACCGGACTCCGCGAGGCGTACGGGCAGCGCAGGGACGACCCGACCGTGGCCGAGACCGCCGAACTGCTCTACGGGATGGCGCTGCTCGCCGAGGGCGGCGAACTCGGCGACCCGGCCCGGTTCACCCGACTGCTCGCCGAGCGGCTCGCCCGTACCCTCTGAGTACGCGCTTGGTGGCCCGGGTCGCTGGGTAAGACCCGGGCCATGACCAGCACGATGACCGCCGAGTCCGCCGCCCCGACGCCCGGACCGGCCGTGACCCCGGCCCAGGTGGCCCGGGTCGCGGTCGTCGCACACCGGAAGAAGTCCCTCGGCGGTGGGCTCGACGAACTCCGCTCCCGGCTGCGTGGCGCCGGGATCGAGGACCTGCTCTGGTACGAGGTGCCGAAGAGCCGAAAGGCGCCGAAGAAGGTACGCAAGGCGCTCGACAAGGGCGCCGAGCTGATCTTCGTCTGGGGCGGGGACGGCATGGTGCAACGCTGCTCGGACGCGATGGCCGGCTCGGACGCGGCCCTGGCGATCCTGCCCGCCGGTACGGCGAACCTGCTCGCCACCAACCTCGGCATCCCGGAGGATCTGGCCGAGGCGGTCCGGATCGGGCTGACCGGGCCGCGCCGACGGCTCGACCTGGGACGGCTCGGCGGCGAGCACTTCGCGGTGATGGCCGGCGCGGGCTTCGACGGGGAGATGATCCGGGACGCCGACCGCGACCTGAAGGATCGACTGGGCCGGCTCGCGTACGTCTGGACCGGGCTGCGGCACGTCCGCAGCGAGACGACCCGGATGCGGATCCGGGTGGACGGCGCGGACTGGTTCGAGGGGGAGGCGAGCTGCGTACTCTTCGGCAACGTCGGCACGATCACCGGCGGCATCCCGGCCTTCGACGACGCCCGTCCCGACGACGGCTGCCTGGAGGTCGGCGTGGCGACCGCCAGCGGGGTGCTGGACTGGGTCCGCACCCTGGGGCAGATGGCGGTCGGCCGCTCCGACTCCTCGCCGTTCGTCCGGATCACCCGGGGCCGGAAGATCAACGTCCGGTTCGCCGAGCCGATGACCTACGAGCTGGACGGCGGCGCCCGCGACCGGGTCACCCGACTGAAGGCCCGGGTCGCCCCCGGCGCGCTGACGGTCTGCGTACCGGAGGAGGAGTCCTGAACCCCGGCCCGCCGGGCGCGGGTCAGTGGGCGGAGCCGGCGAGCCGGTCGTCGTCGGCCTGCCGGCTGCGCAGCCGGGCGGGCAGGTCGAGGATCGAGTCGAGCCGGCGGGCCTCCGGCACCGGGCTGCGGCGCTCCGGGTCGATCAGGTACGCCCGGATGCCGGCCCGCTCGGGGCCGACGAAATCGGGCCGGTAGCTGTCGCCGACGAAGACCGCCGAACCGGCGTCGATGCCGAGGATCTCCAGCGCGGTGGCGTAGATCCGGGGGTGCGGCTTGCACCAGCCCAACTCCACCGAGGCGACGACGGCGTCGAAATACTGCGCCAGCCCCATCGCCGCGAGATGGTCGGGGACCAGTCCCGGCTGGTGCGTGTTGGTGACGACCGCGAGCCGGTGGTCGCGGTGCAGGTCGCGTACCAGTTCGGGGACGCCGGGGAGGTAGCGCACCCCGGTGTTCCACTCGCGGACGTACTCCCGGACGAACGCGTCGGCGTCCTCCGGTGCCGGCGACCGGCCGAGGAGGTCGGTCAGGAAGACGGTGCCGACCTCGATCATGGAGAACTCGGAGTCGTTCTCCTCGCTGCGCCGGTCGAACTCGGCGAAGGCGCCCGACCAGGCGGTCAGGAATTCGGCGTAGTCCAGGTCGACGCCGAGCCGCCGGAGCAGTGCGTGCGAGCCTGGATAGCCCTGCTCGGTGCGACTGGCCGAGTAGGCGACCAGGGTGCCGAAGAAGTCGAAGAGGACATGGCTGGGGCCGGCGGCAGGCATCGGGGAATTATTCCATCCGGCCCCGATGTCGACCCTCGGCGACGCCGGGAAAATCCGTCGATCCGGTGCTGACCTGGTGCGTATAGTCTGGCTGCCCGGTGCGGCCGGGCGGCCCGGGCAGCCGGGTCGAGACGCTGCGGAGACACTCTGCGGAGACCCTCTGCGGGGAGACGCTGCGGAGAGACGCTGGGAGGTCGTCGCGTCCAGGGAAGCCGAGCGCAGGCTCATCGCCTCGAACAAGAAGGCGCGGCACGAATATGCCGTCCTGAAGACGTACGAGGCGGGGATCGTGCTGCGTGGCACCGAGGTCAAGTCGCTGCGGGCCGGGCAGGCGTCGCTGGTCGACGCGTTCGCCCAGGAGCGCGACGGTGAACTCTGGCTCTACGGGCTGCACATCGCGGAGTACGCCTACGGGACCTGGACGAACCACCAGCCGAAGCGGATGCGGAAGCTGCTGCTGCGGCGAGTGGAGATCAACAAGATCCTGGACCGGATCCGCGATCCCGGGCTGACCCTGGTGCCGCTGGCACTCTATTTCTCGAACGGCTGGGCCAAGGTCGAACTCGGCGTCGCCCGAGGCAAGCGGTCCTACGACAAGCGCCAGGCGCTGGCCGAACGGGACGCCAACCGGGAGATCGCCCGGGAGTTGGGGCGGCACCTCAAGGGCATCTCCCAGCGGCAGCGGACGCCCCGTCGCTCCTGACCCGCCGGCTCGGCCGACCGGCGTCGCCGTGGGTCGGTTCGACGTCAGCCCGGCCGGCCGTTTCGCCCGGGGTCAGCTCGGTTTCGGTCGGGTCAGCCGTTGACCCGGGCGAGGAAGGCGGCGAGGCTGGCCGTGGTGCGTTCGATCTTCTCCGCCAGCGTGATCGTCTCGTCGAGGCGCCGCCCGGCGTCCTTCTTCCCGCGCAGATAGAGCGAGCAGGCCAGGTCGGTGCAGAGGTAGGCGCCGACCGAGTTGCCCTGCCGGCCCTCCCGCCCGGCCTTGCGGGCGGTCATCAGCGAGACGCCGTTCCCGGTGTGGGTGGTCAGGCAGAGCGAGCACATGCTGCGCCGGACCCGCCCAGTCTGCGGCGCCACCCGCAGCGCGACGCCGACGAGCCCGCCGCCGGACTCGGCGACCAGGTAGGCCCGCTCGTCGGCGGCGGGGTCCCGCCAGCCGAAGAACTCGAGGTCGGCCCAGGCGCGCTCGTCTAGGTCCCTCGGCACCGTGAGACGCTTCGCCTCGCCCTTGGTGCAGTTGACGAAGGAGGCGCGGATGGCGGACTCGGTCAGGGGTACCATAGGGACCAGCCTAATACCTCTAGGCAAATATACGACGATCCTAGGCGTGAGGTGTGGCACATGACGCGTGCGGGGCTCACCGCCGAGCGGCTGACTCGGGCGGCGGCGGAGCTGGCCGACGAGGTCGGCTTCGAGAACGTGACCATCTCGGCGCTCGCCCGCCACTTCGGCGTCAAGGACGCCAGCCTCTACTCCCATGTCCGCAACGCCCGCGACCTGCGGGTCAGGGTGGCCGCACTGGCCCTGACGGAACTCGCCGACCGGGCCGCCGCCGCACTCGCCGGTCGCGCCGGCCGGGACGCGCTGGCGGCCTTCGCCGACACGTACCGGAACTACGCGAAACAACACCCCGGCAGATACTCGGCGGCGCAGCTCGAACTCGACCCGCAGACGGACACGGTCGCCGCCGACGCGGCCCGCCGGCACGCCGAGCTGACCCGGGCAATCCTGCGCGGCTACCGGCTGGCCGAGCCGGACCAGACCGATGCGGTACGCATGCTGAACAGCACCTTCCACGGTTACGTGAGCCTTGAGCGGGCCGGCGGATTCCGGCACCACCCCCGCCCGGTCGACGACTCCTGGGCCAGGACGGTGGATGCCGTCGACGCCGTGCTGCGAAACTGGCCGGCGCCGGTGAGCGCCGCAGACCAGAAGCCGCCCGGGTAACCCTCGCGTCCCGGGGGTGGGCGATGGCGGCCCCTATATTTGTCCGCAGCCGAAACCCCCGCCGCTCCCGATGCCCGGCAGCAGCGGCGTGCGGGGGAGACCGCGACAGAAGCCGGAGGTGGCCGTTGCTCAGCCTGGTGACGGTGGGAATCCGCACCGCCCTGCTCGTCGCCGGCTCGTCCGGTGCCGCCGCCGTGAGCGAACCTACGGCGGTGGCCGACCCCGCGACCGAACCCGAGGCGGTAGCCGAACCCGCGACCGCGACCGAACCCGAGGCGGTGGCCGAGCCGGCGACCGAACCCGAGGCGGTGGCCGAGCCGGCGACCGCGACCGAACCCGAGGCGATCGCCGAACCCGTGACCGTGGCCGAACCTGCGGCGGTGGCCGAGCCCGCGACCGTGGCCGAACCCGCGGCGGTGCCCGCGCCCGGGGGAGTTCCCGACCGGGCGGGGCCGGGCGAACCGGGTGAGGTCGTCGCGGCAGAGCCGACCGGTCGCGCCGACGGCGGCCGGGTCGGGCAGCGCTGGGCGACGAGCTGGGCGTCGATGCCGCAGCTCGCCGAGCCGGAGAACATGCCGCCGCCACCCTTCACCGAGCCCGACCGGATGCTGGCCGACAGCACGCTCCGGCAGACCGTCCGGGTGTCGGTGGCCGGGTCGCGGATCCGGCTGCGCCTCTCCAACGCCTTCGGCGGGGCGCCGCTGCCGGTCACCGCCGCCACGGTCGCGCTGCCGGAGGGCGGCCGGGCCGGGGTCAGCGCGATCCAGCCCGGCAGCGCGCGGCCGGTGACCTTCAGCGGCCGGGCGTCGGTGACCGTACCGGTGGGTGCGCAACTTGTCTCCGACCCGGTCGACATCGCCGTACCGGCCCGCGCCAACCTGACCGTGACGCTCTATCTCGGGCCGGGACAGGCATCGGACCGGATCACCGCGCACCCCGGCTCCCGGACCACCTCCCACCTGCTGCGCGGCAACCACGTCGCGGCGTCGACGCTGCCCGGTGCCACCCCGGTCGACCACTGGTACCTGCTCAGCGCGCTGGAGGTGCCGGCCGGGCCCGGCACCCGGGTCGCGGTGCTGCTCGGCGACTCGTTGACCGACGGGCGGGGTTCCACCACCAACGGCAACGACCGCTGGCCGGACCAACTCGTGGACCGGCTGCACGGCCACGACCGAACCCGGGACGTCGCGGTGCTGAACCAGGCGGCCGGCGGCAACCGGGTACTCGCCGACGGGCTCGGACCTAACGCGCTGGCCCGGCTGGACCGGGACGTACTGGCGCAGAGCGGCGTCGCCTGGCTCGTGGTGTTCGAGGGGGTCAACGACATCGGCACCGCCGAGGCCACCGAGGCCGCCCAGCGGGCGGTCGCCGACGACCTGCTCACCGCGTACGACCAGATCGTCACCCGGGCGCACGCACAGGAGATCCTCGTGTACGGCGCCACGCTGACCCCGTTCGGCGGCAACCCGGACTACGACGATCCGACCGGGCTCCGGGAGGCGACTCGACAGGCGGTCAACCGGTGGATCCGCGGCAGCGGCCGGTTCGACGCCGTGATCGACTTCGATCGGGCCGTACGGGATCCGGCGGACCCCCGGCGACTGTTGCCGGCCGCCGACACCGGCGACCACCTGCACCTCAACCCGACCGGTTACCGGCTGCTCGCCGACGCCGTCCCGGCCCGGCTGTTCCACTGAACGGTGCGCCGTGACCCGGATCAGTCGATCCGCAGGCTGACCGGGGCCGGCCCGAGATCACTCGACTCGCGCCCTGACCGGCCGGCCGGCCCGGATCAGTCGACTCGCGCCCTGACCGGGGCCGGTTCCGGGATGAGCGCCTCCAGCCAGGCGGCCGGCGCCGTCGTGTGCTCGGGGGCGATCAGCGCCGGACCGCCGAGTGCCCGCTGCCAGTCGGGCGCGGTCGCGCCGCGCAGTGCCCGCTGCCAGGAGACCGCCCGGCCGACCTTCGCGACCCGCAGCGCCAACCGGACCGAGTGGCGCAGGTCGGCACGGTCCCGGAGATCGGTCCAGGGTTCCAGGTAGGCGTCCCGGAGCCGGGACAGCTCCGGACCCGCCGGGTCCACGCCGAGCTGGTCGGCGGCGACGTTCAGCGCCACGAGCAGGCTGCCGAACGGGTGCGCCAGGCAGGCGTCGCCCCAGTCGAAGAAGCGCATTCCGGCGGCGCCGACGAAGACGTTGCCGTCGTGCAGGTCGTCGTGCTGGATCGACGCCGGCAGCCCGTCGGCGTCAAGGTCGGCGCACCAACTGTCGTACTCGGGCAAGAGCGCGACCAGCGCGGCCCGGTGTGGCTCCGCGAGCCGGACCGTCGGATCGGCCAGCAGCCCGGCCAGCGCGGCCGGCATCCGGGCCGGGCGGAGGTCCGGCACGCCGAGCCGGACCAGCCGGTCGGCGTGCGGGGCCATCGCGCGCTGAAGACCGGCGTACGTCCGCAGCAGCTCCGCCCAGCGGGCCGGGTCGGGCCGCCCGGTCAGCTCCCGCAGGATCGTCCCGCCGTCCGGCCCGAGAAACCAGCCCCGGCCCCGGTCCACCGCCAGCGGCGCCACGACCAGCTCCGGCACCAACTCCGCCAGCGCCTCGACCACCCCCGCCTCGAAGGCGTTGGTCGGCACGTTCGCCTTGAACCACATCCGACCGGCGCTGGTCTCCACCCGCCGCACGATCGACCAGGCGCGCACCCGGACGGACTGGACCGGGGCGGTGGCGGCGATGCCCCGCTCGGCCAGCCGATCCGTGATCCAGGCGTCGCTCTCGGCCCGCCAGCCGGCGTCGAGCCGGTCCTCCGCCGAGGTCTCTGCCGTCACGCCGTCACGCTAGTGCCCGGCGGCCGGAGCAGACATCCGCTTTTTCGACGCCCCGGGCTGGTGGCGGCTGGCTGCTGCTCTCCGGCCGGAAATGCCGTATTCGGCCCACCATGCCGCAGACCAGGACATCCGCCGGTCCGGTACGGCCACCGGCTGCGCCGGGGCCTCGCCCGGCGGCCCCGGACGGCTCCGACGAGTAGCGGAGCAACGGTTCGGGTATGGATCGCGGCATGAGTGAAGAGACGAGTGACCGGGTCGAGAACCGGGCCGCCCACCTGCTCCCGGAGGAACGCTCCGTGGGCAGCGACGACCCGGAGGCGCAGGCGGCGGCGGTACTGGCCGACTCGGACCGGCGCGAGGCGGGGGCGGCGGTGCTGGCCGAGTCCGATCCGAGGACGACGGAGTCGGAACGCCGCGTCGCCGAGGCGGCGGCCGCCCCGGACTCGTTCCTGGAACGGCGTACCTCGGAGGACACGGTGACCCCGGACGGGAGCGTGGCACCGGAGCAGACCGCCGCGTCCGGGCAGGCGGCGACCCCGGAGCCGCCGGACTGACGGCCGGTCGGGGTGCCGGGGGATCAGGTCAGCGGGAACTCGTCGAAGAGCAGCACCGGGGCGTCCGGGTCGCGGGTGTCGAACCGATAGGACCGGACCACCCCGGCCGTCGAGTCCAGGACCGAGAAGACCGTGATGTCGTCGCTCGCCACGTAGGGCAGCGGGGCACCGGTCGGCCCGGTCAACGGCGCGACCGTCGGGACGACCGGCTCCAGCCCGCCCGGATCACCCTGCCGGACGTGGTCCGGCCCCGCCGGCAGGTTCCGGGCGGCACCGGACGACACGTCGTACGCGCCGTAGCTGTTGCCGACGTTCGAGGTCTCCAGCCAGTTGACCCCGGCCGGATTCCGGAACCGGTTCCACAGGTGCGCGTGACCGTTGTGCACCAGGTGCACGCCGGTGGCGCAGAAGAGCGGTTCGAGGTCGCGCAGGATGTGGTCCTCGGCCAGCGGGTACGCGTACCGCACCGCGCTGACCGCACCGGTGGCCGGGTCGCGCTCGACCGTCGGCACCGGATCGGTGAACGGCGGTGTCGAGTTGTCGCCGAGCCCGTGACCGGGATGGTGGAACATCACCACCCGGTACCGCGCCGCGCGGGCCTCGGCCGAGGTCAGCTCCTGCGCCAGCCAGCGGTACTGCGCGGAGTCCCGGTGCACCGGCTCGAAGATGAACTGGCCGTGCCCCCACCGTTCCGGGTGGGCCAGGTCGGCCACGTCCTCCTGGAACTTGCCCCGCCCGACCGGTACGTGCGGGCGCCAGATCGACGTGACGAAGAGCGTCACCAGGTGCACGTCGCCGATCGTCCGGGACCACCAGCGGGGGCCGCCCGCCGCACTGCGCGGGTACGGGAAGAGTTCCTCGTACGTCGTGACGTCCCAGGACCGCCGGCACAGTTCCGCCTCGTCCAGCTCGTTCGACTCGTCCAACTCGTTCGGGCCGTCGGCCCGGCATCGCTCGCGGGCCACGTCCCTCGGCTGCGGGTCGTTGAACTGGCTGTCCAGGCTGGCCGTCTCCGACCACCGGCCCATCACCTCGTGGTTGCCGATCGCCGGGAAGATCGGGGTGTGCTGCAACAGCGGGGCACCCCGGTAGGTCCGGCCGGCGATCGGTGTCTCCGCCCGCCCCGTCATGCCGGCGAAGAAGGCGGGACCGGTGGCCGCGTCGAACCAGTCGCTGGCCCGGTCGCCGACGTTGACCATGTCGCCGGCCATCAGCACCCCGTCCAGCCGTACGCCGACGGTCTCGGCCACCTTCTCCAGGTTGGCCGCCGTCATCGCCTTGAGCTGGTGGTCGCTGCTCAGCAGCAGCCGTACCCCCGCCCCGGCCGGCGCCGCCGGAGCCAGCGAGTAGACCGCCGTGACGGTGACCCGGTCCGGACCGTACGGGGCGACCACCCGGTACGGCGTGCGGCCGGGCGCCAGCCCGGTGACCCGGGCCAGGTGCCGGTACACCGGTCGGCGGGTCGGCGCCGGATAGCTCCGCCCCGGCACCCGGGACCCGGCGTCCTCCCGGGTACGGGAGAGCGGGTGGGTCTGTGCCACGAACCGCCGCCACCCGGGGCCGGACGGCTGGTCGCCGGAGGCGGCGTCCCAAGCCTGCCGGGGCGACATCCCGGCCACCGCCGGGCCGACCAACACGAACCCGCCGGTGCCGGGCTCCTCGGTGTGCCAGGCGACCCAGACACCGTCCCGGTCCGGATCGAGCAGGTACGGCTCGCAGAGCAGCGGCGCGGAGTACTGCGTCATCGCACGTGATCTTCCGTCATCGCGGACAGTCAACCATCCGGTGCCGGTCCGGCGCGGGTCCGGTCCGGCCCCCGCCGTCCCGATCTGTCTGGCTGCGGGTGCATGGCCCGGCGGCGGGGGTCAGCCGAGCGGGTCCCAGTGGCTCGCGTAGCGGAGCAGGGACTGGGCGAGGTCGGGGTGGCTGCCCGCCCACAGGTCGTCGAAGAAGAACCACTGCTGGTAGCCGAAGACCTCGTCGGTGTACATCGCCAGCTGGGCCAGGTGTGCCGAGACGAGCAGCAGCGACCGGTCCGGGTGCGCGTCGGCGGGCATCGGCGGCAGTGCCGCCCGGCGCGCGGCGACCGGATCGGTGTCGTCGGCGCCGTCGGGCAGCTCGGGCCAGGGCTCCCAGATCGGTCCGTGGAAGCCCGGCCACTCCACGGCCCGGCGCAGCGCCGGCTCGATCGACTCGTCCGCCGGGTCGAGCAGCAGCGCCAGCACCTTCAACTCCGGCGGCCAGTCCGGGTCCGGCCGCCCCGGCGCGACGAGCCCGGCCCGCAGCCGCGCGGCGAACCCCGGCAGGCGTACCCCGGGGAACACCTGTGCCGGGGTGGTGGCGATCGACGCGCCGTCGTAGAAGGTCAGCAGCACCGCGTAGGTGGCGCCGGCACCTCCGGCGGGCGGCATCGCCGGCTGGGTGGGAACCGCTGGCACGAAGGCGGTGTCGGGGCTCTCCGGCGCGGTGACCTCGGCGGGCAGCGGCCACGACTGGAACAGGTAGGCCAGCCGGTCCGGCGCGGCGGCCGGCGCCTCGTCGTCGAGGAGGAAGTACGCCAACTCGACCTCGTCGTCGTCGGTGTACGCCCGCACGGAGTGCTCGGTGACCCGCAGGTGGGTCTCCGGCTCACCTTCGAGGTAGAGGTGCTCGCGCAGCAGGTCGTGGAGTTCCCGCCAGTCGCGCGGCGGGTCGAGCTGCCGCCGCACCGCCTCCTCGAAGATCGAATCCAGCCCGTAGACGTCGACGCCGAGCTGCTCCTCGACCCACTCCTCCGGGTCCTCGACGGTCCAGCCCCGACGGAACCAGTCCAGCACCCCCACCCCCGGCAGGTGGCGGACGTGCTTGCTCAGCGGCCCCTCGTAGTGGGAGCGGTAGACGAAGTACACGCTCGGGATGATGCAGCACGGCACCGACATTCCCGTACGGGTCAGATGGCGGTGGCCCGGGCCACCTTCCACTCGCCGCCGACCCGGTGCAGTTCGAGGACGACCCGGTTCTGGTCGACCTTCTCGCCGTCGGTGTTGGCGTTGCGCCGGTACTGGTTCAGATAGACCAGCAGCTCCACCTCGGCCGACTCCGCCCGGATCACCCCGCTGGCGGAGACCTCCGCGAGCACCACCGCCTGCTCGGCGACGGCCGTCGACTTCAGCGCCGAGGTCGTCTCGGCGTACTCGTCGGCGAAGGCGCCGGTCACGAAGGCCCGCCCGTTCGCCACGCTGGCGTCGAAGCTGCGGTAGTCGTAGGAGAAGATCGCCTTGGCGGCCGGACCGGCGGTGGCGAGCGCCTGGCGTACCGCCGAGTCGCGTTCCTCGGCCCGATGGTGGGCGTACCAGGCGGTGCCGGCGGCTGCGGCCGCGAGCACGGTGGCGACCGCGAGGGCGAGGTGCAGGCGGCTGCCGGCGTAACGGCGGCGCCGCGCCGGGGCAGCCTCGCCGCCCCGTTCCGCGCCGTCGGCCGCCGGCTCCTCGCCGGTACGGCGTCCGGGGCGCAGCCGTCGGGCCAGCGTGGCGATGGACGATCGCATCGGAGAACTCCTCTCAGCCGACGAACTGGAGCCGGGAGACCAGCCAGGTGTCGGAGTCGCCATCCCTGGTCAGGTCGACCTGGATCCGGTAGTGCGCGGGCCGCCCGTCCGGGGCGTTCACGTTCTTGACGGTCGCGTCCATCGCCACCAGTACCACCGCGTGGCGGCGGTCGCCGGAGAGCAGGCCGGCGCGCAGCACCGTACCCCTGGACTCGACCTTGTTTTCGAGCACCGCTTCCCGGACCTTGGCCTGGCCCCGGACGAACTCCTCCTTGAACTCCCCGGTGGCGCCGGCGGTGATCCGCTGGAGGTCAGTGTCCACACTGGAGGCGCTGACCGAGACGAAGTTGACCGTGGTCTGCCGTGCGGCGGCCAGGGCCTGCCCGTGGGCCCGCTCGACCGCCCTCTCCTCCCACCAGCGATAGCCGAAGACCCCGGCCAGGGCGAGTGCCGCACAGAGCGCGGCGACGAGCGCGACCGTGGTGCCGAGCCGCCGCCCGGAGCCCTTCCGCCCGCCGTTCACCGCGTCCTCGGTCGAGCCCGGGTCGCCCGTCGAAGCCGCCCTACCGGTGCCGGCCGCCGTTTCGGTCGAACCCGGCTCGTCCGTCGCGCTGCTCCGCTCGGTCTCCGGCTTCTCCGCCGGCTCCTGGTCGAGCCGTTCGAGGATCTCCTCCACCGGGTCCTTGGCGGCGGCCGGGACCCGCCGGGTCACCGTACGCCGGGTCGCCGCCCGTCCGCCCCGGGCCGGCTGCCGCGTCCCGTCGCCCGACCGCCGTGTCCCGCCGGCCGGAGCCCGTCCGGTCGGCTGCCGGGGTACGTCCGGGGTGCTCGGATCGGCCGCTGCCGTGCCCTTCACCAGTTTCAACCTGCGTTCCTCACCGCTGCGCATCGGTCGGCTCCTCGGGATCGGTCACGGCGCGAGGCCGGCGAGTAGGAGTTGCTTCCAGGACTGGTCGCCGGCGAGCTGGTACTGCCCACCGGTCGAGCCGAAGGAGAGCGGTCCGCCGGCCGGACCCAGCGCGACCCCGGTCGCCGGGTCGTAGCCGGCGACCGTGGCCGGGGAGACCGGCGGGGCGTCCTCGGCCGGTTCGACCGGCTCCGGCAGCGCCGGGCCGCCGGGCCGGGGCGGCGCCGGGTCCGTGCCGCCGGGGCGGGGCGCCGCCGCGTTGCCCCGGACGCTGGAACCTCGGGCCGCCTCCGCCGACGTGCAGCGGGTCGACCCGTGGTAGACGCAGGCGGGCGGATCGGCGATGTTCACCACGAGTCCGAAGTGCACCGTGCCGTCGCCGGGGGTGACGGTGAACGCGCCGTCGACCACCAGCGGATAGACCACCAGCAGTTGCTCGATGCCGGGCAGCCGCCGGGCGGCCACCCCGTTCACCGCGACCAGGTTGCCCAGCAGGGTGCCGATCGACGGGTCCAGGTCGCGGAGCAGGCCGACGAGTTCGGTCGCGGCGGGCGGCCCGTCGGCGAGGATCCGCCGCAGGTCCGGATCGGCTGCCCGGACCGTCTCGGCGAGCCGGGCCAGCCCGTCCGCCCAGCGGCGCAGCGCTTCGGCGGACTCCTGCTGGGTACGCAGCACCGTGCGCCCGTCCCGGATCAGCGTCACCGTCTCCGGCAACCGCAGGGTCGCCTCGGCCAGCAGTGCGCCGCTCGCGTCGAGGATCCGGCGCAGTGCCGCCTCGTTCCCCTCGAAGGCGACGCCCAGCTCGTCGATCACCACCGCCAGGTCGTCCGGGTCGATGGAACGGACCAGCGAGTCCAGGTTGGCCAACAGGGTCTCCGGGGCCAGCGGGGTGCCGGTACGGTCCCGGGGGATCACCGCGCCCGCCGGCAGGTATGGCCCGCCGTCGCGTTCGGGGCGCAGGTCGACGTACTGCTCACCGACGGCGGAACGCTGCGAGACCACCGCGCGCAGCGCGTCGGGTACCCGTACTCCCTCGTCGAGCCGGAGGGTGACCCGGACCGCCCCGTCGTGCAGGTCGACCGCCTCGACCCGGCCGACCGGGACACCCCGATAGCTGACCGACGCGTTCGGGAAGATGCCCCCGGCGTCGGCGAAGTCGGCGTGCAGCAGATAGCCGTGCCCGAGCAGCCGGTCGCCGAGCCCGACGTAACGTACCGCGACGTAGCTGATCCCGAGCACGCTGACCAGCAGGAACGCCAGTACCTGGAGCCGGGCGGTACGTCCGATCATCGCAGCAACCCCCCGCCGAGTACGTCGAGCAGCCCGCCGGTCCGCCCGTTCGTCGCCCCGTCCGGCGGGGGCAGCAGGCAGCCGGGGGAGAGGATGGCGCCCAGCGGCAGTTTGGTGCCGGGCGGGAAGACGGTGCCCGGCGGCACCACCCCGCCGGGTGGCAGCAGCCCGCCCGGCGGCAGCAGCGACCCGGGCCGGAGCAGTTCACAGCCGGGCGGCAACTCGCACTCGGGCAGCAGCGGGGGCAGCCAGTCGATCGGCAGCAGTCCGCCGACCGGCAGGCAGATCGGTGGCAGTACCCCGGGCAGCAGCCGTCCCACCCCACCGCCCGGCCGCTCGTCGTCGTCACCGCCGCCGGGGCGTTGCCCGCCGCCGGTCGCACCGGGCCGGTTGCCCTTGGCGCCGCCGCCGGGCCGGGTCGCGTTCTTCGGCGGCGGTTTCGCCACCGGCTTGGCCGAGAAGAGGTTCGCCAGGATCGCCGCGGCGTCCAGGTCGGCGGTGACCGCCAGGTTGACGTAGTCGCCGACGATTGCCCCGGTGACGTTCGGCGGGAACGGGTACGACAGCATGAAGTCGAGCGACTTCGGCAGCGCGTCACCGGCCCGGACGAGCTGTTCGAGCGTCGGTTGCAGGGCCCGTACGCTCGCCACCAGATCCTCCCGGCTCTCGGTGACCACCCGGGAGCCCACCCGGCCCAGTTCGCCGAGGGCGGTGACCGCCGCGCTGAGCTGCTCCCGCTGCTCGGCGAGTACGGTGAGGCCGGGATCGAGGGCGGAGAGCGCGTCCCCGATCACGGCGCGTTGCCGGGCCAGCCGATCCGTCAGCCGGTCCAGCGCGTCCACCGCGCGGACCAGGTCCGCCTTCTGCCGGTCGAGCCCGGTCACGAAGGTGTCCAACTGGCGCAGTGCGTCCCGGGCGGCCGGCTCCCGGCCCTGCAACGCGGCGGCGAGTTCCTGGTTGATCGTCTTGAGTTGGGCCAGCCCGCCGCCGTTGAGCAGCAGCCCGAGCGCGGCGAGCACCTCCTCGACCTCGGCCGACCGTTTGGTCCGGACCAGCGGGATCACGGCGTCGTCGCCGAGTTGCCCGGCGGCCGGCTCGGTGACCGGGGCGGCCAGGGCGACGTACTTCTCGCCGAGCAGGCTGGTCTGCCGGACGGCGGCGGTGGCGTTGCCGGGCAGCCGCACGGTGCGGTCGATCCGGAGCCGCACCAGGGCGGTCCAGCCGCGCAGCGAGATCTCCTGCACGCTGCCCACGGTGACGTCGTTGACCTTGACGGCGGCCTGCGGCACCAGGTCGAGCACGTCGGCGAACTCGGCCGTGACCTGGTACGCCGGCCCGTTCGGCGCGCCGCCGGGCAGCGGCAGGTCGGCCAGCTCCGGGACGGTGCAGCCGGTCACCCCGAGCGTCGCCGCCAGCAGCGTCGCGACCGCCCGGCCCGCCGACCGTCCACCCCGGAACCCAGCCGCCGCACGAGCACCACGGAACCCGGTCGCCGGACGAGCGAAGCGGAGCCCGGTCGCCGAACGAGCGAAGCGGAACCCGGCCGTCGGACGAGTGCCGGGGGAGTCGGGCCGGTTCATCGGAGACCTCGCAGGATGCCGCCCAGCGTGCGGTCGAGCGACACCTCCGGCCCAGGCGCTCCCGGTGCGGGTGTGGGCCCGCCGGCATCGGCGGCCGGCGGTCGCGGTGTCGCGGGTGCGGGCTTGGCGGACGGCGGCAGGTTGAGCAGCTTGCGCAGCTCCTCCGGCAGCGGCAACCGCTTGAGCTGGAGGGTCTCGGCCAGCTCGAAGCAGCGCTTCGGCACCTTCGGCACCGGCAGCGCGTCGGCCAGGGTGGCGCAGACGTACGCGGCCGGGTCGTACGGCCCGAGCAGGTTGTCCCGGGTGTCCAGGGTGCCGGAGCGGGCGTTGTAGGCCAGGTTCAGGTTGGAGAGGGTCAGCGGCGCCACGTCCAGGATCTTGATCAGCGCCTTCTGCTGCCGGACCAGCACGTTCGTCACGTCCGCCAGCGCCTCCACATTGGATTTCAGCAGCGCCCGGTTCTCCCGGACGAACCGGGTCACCTCGCCGAGCGCGGTCGCGAGGTTGCGCAGCGCGGCGGCCAGGTCGTCCCGTTCGGCGGCGAGCTGGCCGGCCACGTCGGCGAGCCGGGAGTTGAACGCGCGCACCTGCTGGTCGCTGCGGGCCAGCGCGGTGGTGAACCGTTGCAGGTTCGCCACCGTGCCGAAGAGGTCCTGCCGCCCCTCGGCGAGGGTGTCCAGCGCCTGGGAGAGCCCGTCCAGGGTGTCGTGCAGGTTGTCACCGTTGCCGGCCAGGTTGGCCCGGGCGGTGCCGAGCAGGTCGTCCAGCGCGCCGTCGGCGTTGGCGCCGTCCGGGCCGAGCGCCCGGTTGAACTCGTCGAGCGACCGGTAGATGTCGTCGATCTCCATCGGCGCCATCGTCCGGTCCACCGGCAGCACGGCGCCGTCGGGCAGTCGGGCGCCGCCGGAGTAGGCCGGGGTGAGCTGGACGTACCGGTCGCTGACCAGGCTCGGCGGCACGATCACCGCCGACGCGTCGGCCGGGATGTCGTGCTCGGCGTCGTAGCGCAGCTCCATCCGGACGGTACGCCCGACCGGCTCGATCGAGACGACCTCGCCGACCCGCACCCCGAGCACCCGTACGTCGGAGCCGGGGTGGATGCCGACCGCCCGGGTGAAGTGCGCGACCAGGGTCCGCTGCGGGGTGCCCTGGTGCAGCAGCACGAACGTGGCGGCGGCGGCCACCACCACGGTCACCCCGGCGGCGAGCAGTGCCCGGCGCCGGTTCGGCGGGGCGAGGAGCCGGCGCATCAGCGACCTCCCGTCGGCACGTACGGCTGGAGCAGCCCGCGCAGGTACGAGTCGAACCACCGCCCGTTGCCGAGCACGTTGGTGAAGGCGTCCAGGAACGGCCCCATCGTCTGCAACGTCCGCTCCAGGTCGTCGCGGTTGCGTTGCAGCGTCACCACCACCCCGCGCAACTGCCGCAGCGTCGGCTCCAGCGTGGTCCGGTTGTCGGCGACCAGCCCGGAGAGCTGGGTCGCCAGGTCCCGGGTGCCGACCAGCAGCTCGTGGATGGCGTCGCGTCGCCGGTGCACCTCGTCGAGCAGCAGCGTCCCGTCCGCGACCAGCCGACGGAACTCCTCGTCCCGGTTCGCCAGTACGTCGGTGACGCCCCGGGCCCGCTCCAGCAGCTCGCGCAGCTCGGCGTCCCGGCTGGCGACCGTGCGGGAGAGCCGGGAGAGCCCGTCCAGCGAGGAGCGGACGCTGCCGGGCGTGTCGGCGAAGGTCTCGGCGAGGGTGGTGAACGCGGTCGCCAACTGGCCGGTGTCGATCTCGTCGAGCGTGCCGGCCAGCCCGGTGACCGCCTGCATCACGTCGAACGGCGACGCGGTGCGGTGCAGCGGGATCTCCGCCTCCTCGGCCAGCCGACCAGGCCCGGCCGGGGCGAGTGCCAGATATTTCTGGCCGAGCACCGTCTTGATCCGGATGGTCGCACCGGTCTCCGTGCCGAGCCGCAGCTCGCCGTCGTCGATCCGGAACCGCACCCGGACGTACGGGCCGGTGCCGTTTCGGGCCAGGTCCACCTCGGTGACCTCGCCGACGCGTACCCCGGCGACCCGGACCTCGTTCCCCTCGGCCAGCCCGCTGGCGTCCCGGAACGCCGCCGCGTACGCCCGGTCGCCGAGCGCCGCGATGTCGTCGAGCCGGAACGCGGTCAGCAGCAGGCCGGTCAGCACCACCAGCCCGATCACGCCGACGGCGACGGGATTGCGTTCCCGGAACGGTTTCACCGGGCACCTCCTGATCCGGCGCAGCGGGCGGCCTGGGAGCTGAACGTCGCCGGGTTGACGGCCTGCCCGCCGAGGGCCAGCCGGCCGTCGAAGTCGCAGACGAAGAGGTTGAGCCAGGAGCCGTCCGAGGCGACCCGGGTCAGCGCCTCGTACCGGTCGGGCAGCCGGCCGAGGGTGCCGTCGATGACCGCCGCGTTCCGGTTGAGGGTGCCGGCGAGTTCGCCGAGTTCGGTCACGTCGGCGGCGAGCGCCGGCCGGGCGTCGACGAGCAGCGCGGCGGTGCTGCCGGTGAGTTTGCCGAGGTTGACCAGGGCGGCGCCGATCGCCTCGCGGTCGCCGGCCAGCCCGGAGACGAACTGCTGCAATGAGCGGATCGTCTGGTCGAGTTCGGCGTCCCGGGAGTCCAGGGTGGCCAGTACCGAGTTGAGGTTCGTCACCACCCGGCCGATCACCGCGTCCCGGTCGGCGAGGGTGTTGGTCAGCGAGGCGGTGTGCGCCAGCAGGCTGGAGACGGTACCGCCCTCGCCCTGGAGCACCTGGATGATCTCGTACGCCAGCTTGTTGACGTCCTGCGGGCTCAGCGCGGTGAAGAGTGGCCGGAACCCGTTGAAGAGGGTGGTCAGGTCGAGGGCCGGGGTGGTCTGGCCGATCGGGATCAGCCCGTCCGGGCGCAGCGGCGGTCCGCTGCCGGGGCCCTCGGCGAGCGCGACGTAACGCTGGCCGATCAGGTTGCGGTACCGGATCTTCGCCCGCACGGTGCTGCGGAGCGGCACCTCCTCGGTCAGCCGCAGGGTGACCTCGGCGACGGTGTCCTGCACCACCCGGATCTCGTCGACCTGGCCGACCCGGACCCCGGCGATCCGCACGTCGTCGCCGGGCAGCAGGCCGGTGACGTCGGTGAACCGGGCCCGATAGCTGGTGCCGCCGAACGAGAACGACCCGAGCGCGTGCCCGAGCACCCCGGTGAGCAGCAGCGTCACGGCGGCGAACGCGACCAGCTTGACCAGCGGCCCGACGGGTACCCGGCTCATTTGACGTTCACCACCGCTCCGCGCAGCAGCGGGCCCCAGAGCAGCACCGCGATGTCGGGCACCTGCACCGGCAGGGTGTCGGTGGCGGCCCCGATGATCGGCTTGAGCAGGTTCCGTTCCTCCTCGGTGCCGGCGGACCCCATCGTCGGTGGGTTGCCGGCGACCGGGGCATCACCGGTGCCGGTGGCAGTGGAGTTCGCCGGTGGCTTGCCGACCGGCAGCTTGACCGGGCCGGGGCGGGAGCCGCCGTGGTCGTAGCCGTCCTCGATCCGCACCTCGGGGGCGGGTGGGGTCGGGTTCGGCAGTTCCCGGCACTGTGGGCCGGTCGAGGCGGCGTACACCGGGGCGTCCCGGCCGGGCTGGTAGGCGCCGTTGTCCCGGGTCACCTCCAGCGTCACGTGCATCCGGCCGTTCCGGAACACCTCCTCGGCGCGCGGCTGCGCCCGCACCAGCCCCTGCATCAGGCACGGATATTCCGGCGAGTACGCGGCCAGCAGTTCCAGTACCGGCCGGCCCAGCTCGCCGAGCCGGACCACCTGGTCACCGTGCCGGTCCAGGAAGAGCCGGCCCACGTCGGCGGCGTCGGTCGACTCGGCGAGGAAGGCCGCGAGCTGGGTCCGCTGGTCGGCGACGGTCCGGGCGGTCGGGGTGACGTCGCGGAGGATGGCCAGCAGGTCCGGCAGGGCCGCGTCGTAGGAGTCCAGCACCGCCGCGAGCCGCCGGACGTCCTCGGTGAGCGTCGGCAGCTCGCGGTTGAGTTCGCTCAGGTAGTCGTCGAGGGTCTCCAGGGTCTGCCCGAGCTGCTCGCCGCGACCGTCCAGCGCGGTGGCCAGCGCGGCCAGGGTGCTGGCGAGCTTGTCGGGGCGGATCGACCGGAGCAGCGGCAGCGCCTCGTCGAGAACCCGTTCCAGCTCGACGCCGTTGCGGCTGCGGTCCTGGCTGATCACGGCACCGTCGCGCAGCGGGGCGGCGGTGGAGCCGGCCGGGGTGAGCAGCGCCACGTACCGCTCGCCGAAGAGGGTCTTCGGGAGCAGCCGGGCGGTGACGTCGGACGGCACCTGCCCGATTCGGTCCGGGTCGAGCGCGAGCCGCAGCCGGGCCCGCGCCCCGTCGCTGTCGACCTCGCGTACCTCGCCGATCGGCACGCCGCGCAGCTTCACCTCGGCACCGGGGCTGAGCTGCATCCCGGTCTGGGCGGTGTAGAGGGTCACCCGGGCGACCGGGGTGAAGACCTTGCGGTACTGCAACACGGCGAGCGTCAGCGCGGCGACGAGCACCACGACGAAGACGATGCCGAGGAAGCGCCGGCCCAGTGTCGATCCTCGCGTGTTCACCCGCTCACCCCGCGATCCGTACGGTCGTGGTCGCGCCCCAGATGGCCAGCGACAGGAAGAAGTCGACGATGTTGATCGCCACGATGGCGGTACGCACCGCGCGGCCGACCGCGATGCCGACCCCGGCCGGCCCGCCGCTGGCGTGGTAGCCGTAGTGGCAGTGCACGAGCACCACGATCACGCTGAAGACCAGCACCTTGCCGAACGACCAGAGCACGTCCACCGGGGGCAGGAAGAGGTGGAAGTAGTAGTCGTAGGTGCCCGCCGACTGTCCGAAGTAGAAGACCGCGATGCTCCTGGTCGCCAGATAGCTGGATAGCAGGCCGACCACGTAGAGCGGGATGACCGCGACGAAACCGGCGATCATCCGGGTGGTGACCAGGAACGGCAGCGACGGCACCCCCATCACCTCCAGGGCGTCGACCTCTTCCGAGATCCGCATCGCGCCGAGCTGGGCGGTGAAACCGGAGCCGACCGTCGCCGACAGCGCCAGCCCGGCGACCAGCGGCGCGATCTCCCGGGTGTTGAAGTAGGCCGAGACGAACCCGGTGAAGGCGCTGCTGCCGAGCTGGTCGAGCGCCTGGTACCCCTGGAGACCCACCTCGGTGCCGGTGAAGAAGGTCAGGAAGCAGATCACCCCGACCGTGCCACCGGCGACCGCGAGGGCACCCCGACCGAAGCTGATCTCGGCGAGGAGTCGTACGACCTCGCGGCGGTAGCGGTGCAGCGTCCGTGGCGTCCAGGCGAACGCCCGCAGGTAGAAGGCGAGCTGGCCGCCGAGGTTGTCCAGGGTACGCAGCATCGGCATCTCACATCCCCCGCTGCGGTACGAGCTGGAAGTAGATCGCGGTGATCACGAAGTTCAGGGCGAAGAGGAGCATGAAGGTGAGTACGACGCATCGGTTGACCGCCTCGCCGACCCCCTTCGGCCCGCCCCGCGCCGTCATCCCGTGGTACGACGCCACCAGCGCGGCCACCGCGCCGAAGAGCAGCGCCTTCACCTCGCCGACGACGAGATCGGAGAGTTGACCCAGCGCCTGGAAACTCGCCAGGTACGCCCCCGGGGTGCCGCCCTGCATCACCACGTTGAAGAAGTAGCCGCCGGCCACCCCGACGACGCTGACCAGCCCGTTGAGCAGCGCCGCGACCAGTGCGGCGGCGACGATGCGGGGTGCCACCAGCCGGTGCACCGGGTCGATGCCGAGCACCTGCATCGCGTCCAGCTCCTCGCGGATCTTCCGGGCGCCGAGGTCGGCGCAGATCGCCGAGCCACCCGCCCCGGCGATGATCAGCGCGGTCACGATGGGGCTGGCCTCGCGCACCACGGCCAGCACCGAGGTGGCGCCGGTGAAGGACTGGGCGCCGAGCTGGCGTACCAGGGAACCGAGCTGTAGCGCGATCACCGCACCGAACGGGATCGCCACCAGCGCGGCCGGCAGGATCGACACCGAGCTGATGAACCAGGCCTGCTGGACGAACTCGCGGACCTGGAACGGCCGCCGGACCAGCCCGCGCAGCGCGTCGAGGCAGAAGGCGAAGAAGTGGCCGGAGCCGCGCAGCCCGGCGGTGACCCGGGCCGGACCGGTCTGCCCGGTGCCGGTCGGCGGGTTCATCCGCCCGGTGCCGGTCGGCGGGTTCATCGCAGCGCCTCGGTCGGCTGCCAGACGCTGCCCTGCACACCCTGGAACGAGCCGGCCGGCGGTGTGACGCCGTGCTCCTCGCACCACCGGCCGGGCGGCTGCTCGGCCGGGCGGGACCGCCCGTCGGAGGGGGCGAGTTGCAGCGGGATCGGCGGCAGCGGCGGCAGTTCGACCCCTGCCTCGGCCTCGGCCGCCAACTCGTCGGAGTCCTTCTCCTCGGCCATCCCGATCGGGCCGATCCGCTGGGCGTTGAGGAACTGCCGCACCACCGGTTCGGTACTGGAGAGCAGCATCTCGCGCGGCCCGAACATGGCGAGCCGACCGTGGTAGATCAGCCCGATGTTGTCCGGCACCGTGCGGGCGGTGTTGATGTCGTGCGTGACGATCAGGAACGTCGCACCGGTCCGCTGGTTGAGGTCGATGATGAGCTGGTTGAGATAGGCGGTGCGCACCGGGTCGAGCCCGGAGTCCGGCTCGTCGAAGAGGATGATCTGCGGATCCAGCACCAGCGCCCGGGCCAGCCCGGCGCGCTTGCGCATGCCGCCGGAGATCTCGCCGGGCAGCTTCCGTTCCGCGCCGAGCAGCCCGACCATCTCCAGCTTCTCGTGCACCACCGCCCGGACCTCGGACTCCGACTTGCGGGTGTGCTCGCGCAGCGGGAAGGCGACGTTGTCGTAGATGTTCATCGAGCCGAACAGCGCGCCGTCCTGGAACAGCACGCCGAAGAGCTTGCGGACCTCGTAGAGGGCGCGTTCGGAGAGCCGGGGGAGGTCCCGGCCCTCGATCCAGATCGCCCCACGGTCCGGCTTCAGCAGCCCGACCAGCGTCTTGAGGAAGACCGACTTGCCGGTGCCGGAGGGGCCGAGCAGCACGGAGATCTCGCCCGCCGGCAGGGTCAGGCTGACGTCGGACCAGACCGGTTGCCCGCCGAAGGACTTCGTCAGCCCCTCGACCCGTACCTCGACGCCCATCCGCGCACCCGCCCGCCGCAACTCCCGGTGGACCGTCCGTCCACCGCCGTCTCTGGTGGACATCGCGTCGGGCACGCCGCGCGTAACAGCGAGGGCCGGTAATTCTTCGACCACTTTCCGTGGGTACGCCGTCGAGCCCGCCGGCCCGGCGGAGCGCACCCCGGCGGTGGTGCGATCCGGCGGCTCCCGATACGGTGCGGTTGACCCGCCGGTAACTCCAGGCGTGGTGCCGGACGAAGGTGTGGCCCCGACGAAGGTGCGACCGCATAGATGACCGCAGCACCCGAGACAGATCTCGTCGCACGTGCGGCTCGGCGTGACCCCGAGGCGACGGCGGCACTGCTCACCGAGGTCCGCCCCGGCCTGGTCCGGTACTGCCGCGCCAAGCTCGGCCGGATCGGCGGCGCGTACGCCACCGCCGACGACGTGGCCCAGGAGGTCTGCCTGGCAGTGCTCCGGGCGCTGCCCCGCTATCGGGACCAGGGCCGGCCCTTCTCCGCGTTCCTCTACACGATCGCCGCGCACAAGGTCGCCGACGCGCAGCGGGCCGCCATCCGCGACTCGGCGGTCACCACGGACGCCCCGCTGCCGGACGAGCCGGACGCCGAACCCGGCCCCGAGCAGCGGGCCGTCGCCACCGACCTCGCCCGCCGGCTCTCCGCGCTGCTGGCCCGGCTCCCCGAGGTGCACCGGGAGATCGTGCTGCTCCGGGTGGCGGTCGGCCTCACCGCCGACGAGGTCGGCGTCATCGTGGGGATGTCGGCCGCCGCGGTCCGGGTGACCCAGTCCCGCGCGCTGGCCCGGCTCCGCGCGCTGGCCGGCACCGCCCTGGACGAGGTCGCCGCATGAGTACGCTGCGAAGCGGAGCAGAGCGAGACGACGGTACGGACGCGCGCAGCGACGCCGTGCCGGGGCGGGATGGGACGTTGACCGGTCGGGAGGACCCGCACCTCGATCCGACGACCGACCCCGGTCCGGCGGTGGTCGACGCCGACGAGTTGTTGCTCGACGCGCTGGGGCGGGGCGGACCGGTGCCCGGCGACGACCCGCTGGCCGGGGCGCTCGCCGCCTGGCGCGCGGAACTCGACGCCGACCTCCCCGCCCTCGACCTCGCCAATCTGCCCGCCCTCGACCTCGACGACCTCCCCGCCCTCGACCTCGACGATCTGCCCGCCCTCGGCCTGGACGACCTCCCTGCGCTCGGACCCGCCGATCTGCCCGCCCTCGGCCCCGCCGACCTGCCCGCCCTCGGCGCCGATGGCGCGCCGCGTCGGCTTGGAACGCGTCCGGACGGCCTTCGCCCGCCCCGTCCGGCGGTCCCCGCCCGCCGGCCGCGCCCCGGTGTGGCCGCCGGCCGGACGCCTCCCGGGCGCCCCGGTGCCGCGCCATCCGGCTCCGCCCGCGACGGCTCCGGGCCAGCCGGGTCCCGCCCGCCGCTGCGCCCCGGCCGGCTCCTCCGCCGGCTCGTCCTCTCCGGTGTGGTCGGTGTCGTCGTGACCGCCCTGCTCGGCCTCGGCGTCAACCACGCGGGGCCGGCCAGTCCGCTCTGGCCGGTCGCGGCGGCGGTCTATCCGGACCGGTCCGCGGTCCGCGCCGCCGAGCACACCATCCAACTCGCCCGGGAGGCGCTGGCGGAGCAGCGCTACGCGCAGGCGCGCGCCGAACTGGACCGGGCGGCCGTGCAGGTGACGGAGATCCGTGACCCGGCGGAGGCCGGGCGGCTGCGTACCGAGATCGAGCGGGTCCGGCTCGGGCTGCCCGGGGTGGCGGACCGCTCGGAGGCGCCGGCCGGCGAGCCGTCGACACCGGAGCGACCGGCGCCGACCACACCCGCTCCGGGGCGTACGCCGGCTCCGGCGCGTACCCCTGGCGGCGCCGCACCGCCGACGGTGCGGTCCGGTCCGGCGCAGCCGCCACCGGCGAGCCCGTCCGACCGGCAGGTGCTGCCGCTGCCGTTGCCGCCGGTACTGCCGTCGCTGCTGCCGTCCGGGCTGCCGCTGCTGCCCAGCGGCTGCGTGCTGCTCTGCCCACCCGACGACTGACCGGCCGACGTGGTGTGGCCGGAATCAGCGGGCGCCTTCCTCCACACAGAAGACGTTCCCCTCGGTGTCCGCCAGTACGACGTAGCGGAGGCGGGCTCCCGGTGGCTCCGGGTCGGCGTCGGTGGGGTAGTGGGGCCAGTCGACCCGCCGGGCGCCGAGTGCGACGAGCCGGTCGACCTCCTCGTTCAGGTCGCGGTCGTCGGCGGTGAGGTCGAGGTGGATCCGGGGGAATCGTTCGGCGGGGCTCTCGCTGACGTCCATCGCGATGGCGCTGCCGGAGACACCGGGGGGCGGTTCGAGGACGATCCAGTCGTCCCCGGCGTACCGGGGTGGCCGGCGTACGTAGCCGAGCGCCTGCCGCCAGAATTCTCCGGCCCGCTTGTCGTCGGTCACCCCGAGCGAGATCTGGCTGATCCTCGTCACGCCGGGAGCCTAGCCGGAAACAGCAGTGTGGCGCGGCGGCCGATGGCCGCCGCGCCACAGGAGCGGTGTTCCGGTGTTCGGGTCAATCCGCGCCGCGAGTCACCGTCGGCACCGCATCCCACCCCACCCAGGGTCAGCCGGTTGAGCAGCTCGCGGTGGGTGTGGTGTTGTTGCCGTTCTTGTAGAGCGTGATCCCGAAGTTGTTGCCGTTGCCGTTCGGGCGTGCCGTCAGGGTGCCGCTGCTGCCGCTGACCGAGGCGTTCCAGCTGTTCTGGAGGCTCTGGCTACCGTTCGTGCGGATGCTGACGACCCAGTTGCTGGCGCCGCTGACCGAGAAGTTCACGTTGAACCGGTCGCTCCACTCGTCGGCGCGGCTCACGCTGACCGAGCAGTTGCCTCCGCCACCAGGCGGCGGGGTGGTCGGGTTGGGGCCCGGGTTGGACCCGCCGCCGCCCTCCCGGACGGTGATGTCGGAGCTACCGTTGCTCTGGTAGCCCTCGGTCGCCATGACCTGGTAGGCCCAGCTGGTGCCGAGGTTCAGGCCGGCGCGCGCCCAGGCGTCCATGTGGTTGCCGAAGGTGATCGTGCCGCTGCTGCGCTTCTGCTGCCGGACGCTCCAGTACTGGTAGAACGTGGCGGTACCGTCGATCGACGGCTGGTTCACCCGCTGGCTGCGGAGGATGTCGTAGGTGCCGCCGTCGGTGGTGACGGTGCCCAGCCGGGTGGCGCCGCTGCTCGGGTTGTAGCTACCGAAGTTCTCCACGACGTAGTACTCGATGAGCGGGCTTCGGGTCCATCCGTACAGGGCGAGGTAGGTGTTGTTGTTGCCCGGGTTGTAGGTGCCGGAGTAGCTGACCGTCCGCCGGCTACCGCTGGACCAACCCTTGCCGCCGACCCAGTTGTTGGTGCTGTTGCTCCACGAGCTGGAGTACCGGCCGTTCTCGCGCAGCGTCATGCTGGCGTTGCCGCTGTCCTTCCAGAACGAGAAGTAGAACCCGTTGTGCGTGCCGGTGGCGTTCGAGGTGAGGGTCCGGTCGGCCTCGGCGTGTGCCGGAGTGCTGACCGCCACCGTGCCGGCGACGGCCATCGCTGCGGCGCAGGTGGCACCGAGGAGCAGCCGCATGCGGCCGCGTCCTCTCGGTCTGGTGGGGGTCTGGTTCAGGTCGTTCATGTACTTGCATCCTCCTCGGACGGCTGGCGCGGGGCCAGCAGCGCGGTACGCCCCCGGCGGGGCCGCCGGTGGCCCGTGACGGGCGTGGGACGTCGGAGTCGTACGCGCGGTGGTGGTGGTGGACCGGTCGTCGCGCGGTCGACGACCGGAGGAGCGATCCGTGGTGGTGAGCCATCGACAGATATGGAGGTCTGTTGATGGCGACAGTATTGGTCGGCTTCCGGTCACATGTCAACGCTTCCCGGAAATATTGCGGAAACCCTCTGCTGGTAGCGATTCGCTCCGAGATCGTTTCAGCAGGTCAGTGCGTCGGCTGACCGGTCGGGACAGCGGCGCGTCGGCCGGAACGACGGTCGGGTACCCGAGATCCGGAGGGACGTGACCGAAAGTTACGGAGAACTTCCGGACCATGTACGCCGGTCAGCCCCAGTTCTGCGGGGCCGGCTGCCGGGTGGTGACGTTGATCCGGTTGAAGAAGTTGGTGGTGGCGATCCAGAGCACCAGGGCCGCCAGCTCCCGCTCGTCGAAGTGCTTGGCCGCGTCCGCCCAGATCTCGTCCGGTACGGCGTCGGCCCGGTCGGCCAGCCGGGTGGCCGACTCGGCGAGGGCCAGCGCCGCGCCGGCCACTCCGGAGGCGGACCTGCCATGCCAGCGCGAGATCGTGGACGCCTTCTTCACCGCCGCACGCGGCGGCGAGGTCAGCACGCTGCTCACCCTGCTCGACCCGGACGTGGTGATCCGGGCCGACCGCGCCGCCGTCCGGCTCGGCGGCCGTGCCGAGATGCGCGGCGCGGAGCAGGTCGCCGGCTTCTTCGCCGGCCGGGCGCAGGGCGCGCGGGCGGCCGTCATCGACGGCGCGCCGGGTGCGGTGGTGGTGGTCGGCGGCCGGGTCCGGATCGCCATCAGCTTCGTCGTCGGCAACGGTCGGATCATCGCCGTGGACGCGGTCGCCGACCCGGAGCAGTTGGGCGAACTCGACGTCACCGATGTGGCCTGGTGTCCCGGGCCGCACCCCTGGAATGAACCCGACGCACATCGGGTTACCGAGAAGGAGCAGCAAGGGAGCCTTGATGAGTCTGACCAGGTCGGAGGCGGAATTGGCGGCAGCCGGGTCGGCTGCCCGACCGGCCGCCGAACCGGACGTACCAGGTGACGAGCCGACAGAGCCGGCACCGCTTCCGGCGGTCCCGGGGCTGGTGATGCTCACCGGCGGTGACGACGCCCCGGTGTGCTCGGACGGAACCTGCCGGTAGAACCGAGGAGAAGATCAGTGCAACTCGAAGTCTGGTCCGACATCGTCTGCCCGTGGTGCTACCTCGGGAAGCGGCGGCTGGAGACGGCGCTCGGGCAGTTCGAGCACGCCGACGAGGTCGAGGTCGTCTGGCGCAGCTTCCAGCTCGACCCGTCCTACCCGAAGGGCGAGCCCCGGCCCGTTCCGGAGGCGCTGCGGGAAAAGCTCGGCGCCTCGCCGGCCCAGGTCGCCGCGATGCAGGGGCACGTGACCGCGCTCGCCGCCGAGGAGGGGTTGGACTACCACCTCGACCGGTCGATCATGGCGAACACCTTCGACGCGCACCGGCTGACCCACCTCGCCCGGGAGTACGGGCTCGGCACCGAGCTGCACGAGCGGCTGATGCGGGCCAACCTGATCGAGGCGGAGAACGTCGACGACCCCGAGACCCTGGTCCGGCTCGGCACCGACGTCGGAGTACCGGCCGAGGCGGCCCGCCGGGTGTTGGCCGGCGACGAGTACGCCAAGGATGTCGAGGCGGACATCGCGCAGGCCCGGGCGTTCGGTGCGAACGGCGTGCCGTTCTTCGTGCTGGACCGCAGGTACGGCATCTCCGGTGCGCAGCCGGTCGAGGCGTTCCTCTCGGCGCTGCGTACCGCGCACCAGGAATCGGGTGCCGGGGCCCGCTGAGGCGTCGATGCACCGTGCGCGTCGGGTGGGGTCGGCGGTAGCCTGCCGCACCCGACGCCGATCCGTCGACTAGGGTCACCCGCCATGGGCGCTATCAAGCCGTGGCATCTCCTGACCCTCGTCTGCTGCCTCGTGCCGCTGGCCGTCGTGGTGGCCGGCGCGGCCTGGTACGCCATGCGACGCCGCTGACCGCCCCCGGCGCCGCTCCGCCGCTGACCGCAGTGGGTGCCGCGCCGCCGACGGCAGCGGATGCCGCGCCGTCGACCTGGGGCGTGGTGTCGACGCGGAGTGCACGGCCAGGGCGTTGACCGTCACGATGACGGCGATCCCGGCCCACTCGTGCGGTGCGAGGAGCTGACCGAGGATCACGATGCCGGCCAGCGCGGCGAGTACCGGGTGCACGCTCATGAACACTCCGAAGAGCCGGGCCGGAACGGTACGCAGGGCGACGAGGTCGGCGGCGTACGGCACGACCGAGCTGAGCACGCCCGCCGCGACCGCGTAGAGGATGGCGGTGCCCTCCAGGCGTCCCCGGGCGAGCAGGATCGCCGCGACCGGCAGGTAGAGCGTCGCCGACACCAGGGTCGCCGCCGCCGGTGCCTCCAGGCCGGGCAGCCGGGCGCCGAGCAGCCGGTTGAGCAGGATGTACGCCGCCCAGCACGCCGCCGCGAGCAGGCCGAGCCCCACGCCCAGGTAGTCGCTGGCCGGGCCGGGCAGGACCAGCACGTAGACGCCGAGGCAGGCGCCCGCCGCGCAGAGCAGGTCGAGTCGGGTCCGGGAGCCGGCCAGGGCGACGGCGAGCGGGCCGAGGAATTCCAGGGTGACGGCCAGCGCGAGCCCGATCCGGTCGATCGCGGTGTAGAGGCTGAGGTTCATCGTGGCGAAGACCAGCCCGAGCAGCAGCGTCGGCCACCACTGCGCCCAGGTGAAGCGGCGCAGGTTCGGGCGGGCCGCCGGCCACAGTACGGCCGCCGCGACGAACTGGCGTACCGCGACGACGCCGGCCGGGCCAAGCGTGCCGAACGCGTGCGCACCCACGGCGGCTCCGACCTGGTTGCTCGTACCGCTGCCGATCATCGTGGCGATCCCGCGCAGCATTGACCCGCGCCTCGGGCCGGCCGGGGTGGACGTGGGGTGGCCGGCAGGTCGGCCCGAGCATTCGGTGGTCATCGCTTCAGTGTCGACGGCGTCGACGGCTGCGCGGAAACGCACCGGCTCCGGCCGCTGTCCGCGCTCGCCTTAAGATCTGGCAGGCCAGCAGCAAGATCAGGCGGGCTGGCGGCCGTGCAGGGAGGAGCCTGTCGTGACGAGTTCGACGACGTTCCTGCTGGAGCGTATGCACGGGGCCGGGATGCGGGACGTCGTCACGGTGGAGCCGGCGACGGGTGGGGTGGCGGCGCTCGCCGGCATCGCCACCCGCCGGGACGCGCCGCCGGTCTTCGTCAAGGCGTTCGCCGAGGCGCCGGCCGACGACGTCTTCGTCACCGAGGCCGAGGGGCTGGCCGCGCTGCGCGAGCTGGGCGGCGTGGCGACCCCCGAGGTGGTCCTGGCGGACCGGGAACTGCTGGTCCTGTCGGTGCTGCGGCCGAGGCCGCGCAGCGAGACCTTCTGGGGGCGGTTCGCGCACATGCTCGCCCGCCTGCACACGAGTACGACCCATCCGCGCTTCGGCTGGCACCGCGACAACTGGCTGGGCCGCCGCCGGCAGCTCAACACCTGGCGTGACGACGGCTTCGCGTTCTTCGCCGAGCACCGGCTGCTTCGATGGCTGGGGGAGCCCCGCGTCGAGGCGGCACTCGACCGCGACGACCGGGCGGCGCTGGAGCGGCTCTGCCACCGGCTGCCCGACCTGCTGCCGGAGCGGCCGGCCTGCCTGACCCACGGTGACCTGTGGGCACAGAACATCCTGGCCACTCCGGACGGGCGGCCGGCGCTGATCGATCCGGCGGTCTCCTACATGTGGGCCGAGGTCGACCTCGCCCACGTCTGGTCCACCTCGCCGCCGCCCGAGGCGAAACGGTTCTTCGACGTCTATGCCGAGCTGACCTCCCTCGATGCCGACTGGCAGGTCCGGATGCCGATCGTCCAGCTCCGCCAGCACCTTGCCGTACTGGCCCAGTTCGACGACGACTGGGGCGCGGGCGACCAGATCCGGGCCACCCTCGCCCCGTTCCGGGCCCGAGGCTGAGCAGCGGCCGATCACCGAGAGTAGCGGAGTCGCCGACGCGCGGCTGACGCGGCGTTGGCGCGGGCCGCCGCCGTCGATCGTGCTCCGGTCTGGTCCGGTCCGGTCCGTCGTGGTTTGGTGCGCATCCTCGGCCTGAATGCTAGATGGTTGTGCTATCTAGATAGCGCGGCTACCGTGCCGGTCATGACTTCCAAGCTGACCCGGCGGGGCGTACTCGTCGCGGGTACCGCGGCCGGTCTGGTGGCGGCGGCGGGACGACCGGCGGCGGCATCGACCCGCCGGGTGCGGCCGACTGTGCCGGCGGAGCTGTTCACCCTCGGCGTCGCCTCCGGGGACCCCGCGCCGGACGGGTTCGTGCTCTGGACCCGGCTCGCACCCGAGCCCCTGGAACCGGGCGGGGGCATGCCGCCGGGGCCGGTGCGGGTGCAGTGGCAGGTCGCCGAGGACGCGGGATTCCGCCGGATCGTCCGCAGCGGCACCACGACCGCGGTCGCCGACTGGGCGCACTCGGTGCATGTCGAGGTCACCGGACTGGCGCCGCGCCGGCCGTACCACTACCGGTTCCGGGTCGGCAGCCGGATCAGTCCGGCGGGGCGGGCGTGCACGCTTCCGGGGTACGGCTCGGCACCCTCGGCGTACCGGTTCGCGGTGGTCTCCTGTCAGGACTGGCAGAACGGCTACTACGCCGGCTACCGGCACATCGCCGAGGAGGAGATCGACCTCGTCCTGCACCTCGGCGACTACCTCTACGGGGGCGAGATCACCCCGCAGGGGACCGAGGACACCCCCGGCTATGCCCGCGCCGCGCTGCCGCCGGAGCCGGTCCGGGCCGAGCCGCACACGCTGGAGCAGTACCGGCTGCGGCACGCCCTCTACAAGACCGACCCGCAGTTGCAGCAGGCGCACGCGGCGGTGCCCTGGGCACTCACCTGGGACGACCACGAGGTCGCCCCGAACTGGGGTGGCGGCCAGGCCGCCGATCCCGTCTTCGCCGCCCGGCTGGCCGCGGCCCGGCAGGCGTACTACGAACACCTGCCGCTGCGCCCCGCCGCCCGCCCCGGCCCGCAGTTCCGGCTCTACCGCAGCCTCACCGTGGGCGACCTGCTCCGGCTCAACATCACCGACACCCGCAGTTACCGCGCCCCGGGAGACATGCTCGGCGCCGCGCAGGAGGCATGGCTGACCGGAAGCCTCGCCAACGCCGGCACCCGGTGGAACGTCACCACCGCACAGGTCCTGATGGCCCGCTTCGACTACCAGCCCGGCCCCGGTCAGACCTTCTCGGCGGACAAGTGGGACGGCTACCCGGAGAGCCGGACGCGGCTGCTCGACACGATCGCCGTTCGGGGCGTCCGCAACCCGGTGATGCTCTCCGGTGACATCCACGTCAACATCTTCAGCGACCTGAGGGTCGACTTCGACGATCCCGGGTCGCCCACCGTGGCGACCGAGTTCACCGGCGCCGCGATCAGCAGTCGCGGTACGACCGCCGGGGAGGAGGCGGGGACCCGGGCTCTGATCGCCGCCGAGATGCCGCACGTGCGCTACTTCGCCGGGTACGACCGCGGCTACCTGCTCTGCCAGCTCGACCGGCAGCGGTGGCGTACCGACGTCCGGGCGGTACGCACCGAGGGCTGGCGCGGTCAGGTGACCAGTCCCGACGCGGACGTCCGTACGCTCGCGTCGTACGTGGTGGAGGATGGGCGGCCCGGCGCCGTCCCGCTCTGACCCGACCGCGCCGTCGAGTGGCTGAGCGGAGCCTGTCGGGCGCCGGGATCAGGCGGGCGGGAAGTCGAACTCGCCCTCCTTGGCGCCGGCCAGGAAGGCGTCCCACTCCGGTCGGGTGTAGACGATCACCGCCGCGTCCGGTGCCTTGCTGTGCCGTACGGCGACCCGGCCGGAGCCGTCCAGCAGCGGACCCGCCTCGACACAGCTCCCGCCGTTGCTGTTGCTTTTCGTGCTGATGTGCCAGGCAACCGCCGGCAGGGACTCGCTCATCACAGCTCCTCTGCGATCGTCGCGATCAGCCTCGCCGACCCGGTCGGGTCGAGCGCCATCTGCTGCAACCGAGCGTACGCCTCCGCGTACCGTTTGGATTTCGGCGCTTCCATGAAGAGCCGGCCGCCGAGTGTCTCCGCGTAGGCCACTTCGGGGTAGGGCTTCGGCATTCTGAACAGGACGAATGAGCCGTCGAGGCCCGGGTGTAGGCCGACGGTGGCGGGGAGGACCCGGACCTGCACGTTGGGCCGGCGCAGCAGCTCGCCGAGGTGCTTCAGTTGGCCGCGCATCAACGCCGGGCCGCCGACCGGGCGGCGCAGCACGCTCTCGTCGATCACCGCCGAGACGGTGACCCCGAAATCGGGCTCCAGCACCCGCTGCCGGTCCAGCCGCAACTGCATCCACTTCGCCACCGAGAACGGGGTGGCCCGCTTCCCCTCGGCGTTGCGGATCACCGCCTCGGCGTACTCCGGGGTCTGCATCAGGCCCGGCATCAGCATCGCGTCGAAGGAGCAGATCTGCTCGGCCCGGGTCTCCAGCCAGGGAAAGTCGATGAACGAGGCGTCGACGATCTCGTCGTAGTCGTCGTCCCACCGGTCGGTCCGCCAGGCGTCCTCGGCGAGCTGGATCAGGTGCGCCCGGGTACGCGGATCGTGCTCGCCGTAGAGGTCGAGCAGCGAGACGACCACGCCACGCCGGAACGGCCACTCGGCCCGTTCCCAGCGGGCGACCGAGGAGTAGTCGCGCTCCAGGAATTCGGCGGCGCGTTTCAGGGTGAAGCCGCGCTGCTCGCGCAACTGGCGCATCTGCTGCCCGAGCCACTGGGCACGCAGGGTCTGCACGAAGGATTCGTTTCTCGTCGGCATGATCCACCTTTCGGACGCGATTGGCCGCAGTCAGGGAATTGGTGTCTCTTGCACCAATCCCGGAGCCGCTGGAAACGTGGTCTCCGGGTGAAGGGTGATCACCGGCCCCCGGGAAACTCCGGTGCAAGCACGGCAACCGCGGCTGGGCCAACAGCCGAGAAGGTGACGAGGGCGGGCGTCGCGGGTGGCAGCCGCACTACCGGACCTCGTCGGGTCTCCACTAGAGCGTCGGGATCGGGTCACGACCCCGGCTCCGAACCGACTTGCCGAATACCTATCACGGAAAGGTGGCGGGGCGCGACCCCGAGCATTACTCAATCGACCGATCCACCCTCGGACAGCCCTGGTGCCGTACCGCCGGAAAGGCTGCGGTGTCAGGGCGGGGCGACCCGGCCCGCTCGGCAATCGGGCCGGGTCGCCCCTTCCAATGCCGGACAGTTCTGCGGAGAGGAATCAGCGTGAGTCCGATGCGCCTGTTGAGAACGATCGGCGGCCCGGTGCCGGCGCGGCGCCGTACGCCACCGAACCAGATCGCCGACCGGGTCCTCGATCCGTCGCCCCGGGACGCGGCACCGGCATCCGGCGGGCGGGACGGGGCGGCACCCCGGTATCTGATCCGCCTCCCGGCGACCAGTGCCGACCTCGCCGGGGCGGTCGAGTTGGCGTACGCGCTCGCCCGGTCGATCGGTTTCCTGCCGGAGATCGAGGCGGGGCGGGCCACGGTCTGCGCGGAGGACGCACCGCACGTACACCATCGGGTCTGCTGTGACCTGCTGTTGCCCGGTGGTCGCCGCTGCGCGTCGCGGGCCGACCACGACGGGCCGTGCGCCGCCGAGCCGGCGGACTGATCGGGAAAATTAACTACGAAACCTCTTGTGATCATAGACAGATATCTTCAACTATGGGCGTCGATACCCTCCATACCCCCATCGGGAGGATCGATGAGCGACTCCGGACGCCGGGCCAACCGCCCGGGCCACCTGCTCAGCTCCGTGCTCACCGTGGCCGCGCTGGTCGCCGCCACCCTCGCGGTCACCGCCGGCCCCGCCCAGGCCGCGACGACCCCCGGCATCGACGTGTCGCACTACCAGGGCGCGATCAGCTGGACCAGCGTGCGCAACGCCGGCATCCAGTGGGCCTACATCAAGGCCACCGAGGGCACGACCTTCAAGGACTCGCGGTTCAACACCAACTATCCGGCCGCGCACGCCGCCGGGGTGATCCGGGGCGCCTACCACTTCGCCCGCCCGGCCGCCTCCAGCGGCGCCGCCCAGGCCAACTACTTCGCCAGCAACGGCGGTGCCTGGTCGGCGGACAACCTCACCCTGCCCGGCGCGCTCGACCTGGAGGCCGGCTGCCACGGGCTCTCCCAGAGCGGCATGGTCGCCTGGATCCGCGACTTCCTGAACACCTACCGGGCGCGTACCGGCCGGCACGCCGTCATCTACACCACCACGAGCTGGTGGAGCAGCTGCACCGGCAACTACTCCGGCTTCGCCGGCACGAGTCCGCTGTGGATCGCCCGCTGGGCGAGCGCGCCGGGCGCCCTGCCCGCCGGCTGGGGCTTCTACACGATGTGGCAGTACACCTCGACCGGCAGCGTGCCGGGGATCTCCGGCGCGGTGGACCGGGACTGGTTCAACGGCGCCCGGGACCGGCTGCTGGCCCTGGCCAACAACACCTGACAGCCAAGGCCCTGGCCAACAACACCTGACAGCCAAGCGGATCGGCGTCCCCGTCGCGGCGAACCCCCGGCCGCGACGGGGACGCCGGTCAGCTTTCCGGCAGCGGTGTTTCCGGCAGCGGTGTTTCCGGCAGCGGTGGCAGCGGGCCGACGATCCGCTCGTAGGTCCGGGCCAGACCGTCGATCAGGGCGTCCAGGCCGAGCGCGAAGGCACCCTCGTCGACGCTGCGCTGGTGCTCGGCGAGCCGGTGTGCCTGACCGAGGTGCGGATGCGCGGCGTAGAGCCGCGGGTCCTCGACGAAGCCCCGGGCGAACGAGCCGAGCGCCGAACCGGCGACGAAATAGCGCATCAGCGCGCCGATGTGGGTGGCCCGGGCCGGCGGCCAGCCCGCCCTGACCAACCCCCCGTAGACGGCGTCCGCCATCGCCAGCGCCGCCGGCCGCCGCCCCGGCCCCTGGGCCAGGTACGGCACGATGTTGCTGTGCGCGGCGAGCGCCCGCCGGTAGGAGTGCCCCCAGAGCCGCAGCGCGTCCCGCCAGTCGTGGCTGGCGAAGTAGGAGACGTCGACCTCTGCCGTGATGGCGTCGGCGACCGCGTCGAGGATCTCGTCCTTGGTGGCGAAGTGGTTGTAGAGCGACGGGCCGCGTACCCCGAGTTCGGTCGCCAGGCGGCGGGTGGAGAGCGCCGCCAGCCCCTCGGCGTCGATCAGCGCGGCGGCGGCCTCGACGATCCGCTGCCGGCTCAACAGGGCCTGACGAGGTCGCGGCATGCTCGGTCGCCCTCCTGCTCGGGGCTATGGACGGGCCATTGGCTGGGGGGTCGGGTGGGGGACTGGCGCGGGAAAACTTCCAGCGCTAGTTTAGCGGGCAACGGCCGGGACACCGCCGGCCCGGGTTGCCGGCAGGGCGGCGCTTCGCTCCGAGACGCGCTCCCGGTCACCCGAAGTCACCAGCGAGGAGTGCAACGTGGGCAGATTCGCCGACCGGGTCGCCGTCGTCACCGGGGCGGCCCAGGGGATCGGTGCGGCCACCGCGCGGCGACTGGCCGCCGAGGGCGCCACCGTGGCCGTCGTCGACCTGGCCGCCGAGCGGGCGCGGCAGACCGCCGAGGAGATCATCCAGGCCGGCGGAAAAGCCAGCGGGTACGGCTGCGACGTCACCGACGGCGCGGCGGTGTCGGCCACCTTCGACGAGGTCGTCGCGGCGTACGGCCGGCTCGACGTGCTGGTGAACAACGCCGGGATCACCCGGGACAACCTGCTGTTCAAGATGCCGGCCGACGAGTGGGACGCGGTGATCACCACCAACCTGACCAGCATGTTCCACTGCTGCCAGGCGGCGCAGCGGCACATGGTGAAGGCGAAGTACGGCCGGATCGTCAACCTCAGCAGCCGCTCCGCGCTCGGCAACCGGGGCCAGGTCAACTACGCGGCGGCCAAGGCCGGGGTGCAGGGGCTCACCGCCACCCTGGCGATCGAACTCGGCCCCTTCGACATCACCGTCAACGCCGTCGCACCCGGTTACATCGCCACCGCGATGACCGCGGCCACCGCCGAGCGGGTCGGCGCCACTCCCGCCGAGCACCAGAAGTACGCGGCCGAGCAGACCCCGCTGCGCCGGGTCGGCCAGCCGGAGGAGGTCGCGGCGGTGATCGCCTTCCTGGCCAGCGACGACGCCTCCTACGTCAGCGGCCAGACGCTCTACGTCAACGGCGGCGCACGCTAACCGCTGCTCGGGGAGAGGACGACACCATGGACTTCTCGCTCGGTGACGAGGAGCGGGCGATCCGGGACACCGCCCGGGCGTTCATCCGCAACGAGGTGATGCCGCTGGAATCGGAGGTGCTGCGCCGGGAACGTGCCCACCAGCCCGGACTGCGCCGCGACGAGCTGCGGGAACTCCAGCTCAAGGCGAAGGCGTTCGGCTTCTGGGGCCTGGACACCCCCGAGGAGTACGGCGGGATGGCGCTGCCCGCCGTCACCCAGTCGCTGATCTGGACGGAGATCGGGCGCAGCTTCGTACCGTTCCGGTTCGGCGGCGAGGCGGACAACATCCTCTTCGAGGCCGACCCGGCACAGCGCGAGGAGTTCCTGATCCCCACCATCGAGGGCGACCGGATCTCCTGCTTCGCCATCACCGAACCGGGCGCCGGCTCGGACGTGGCCAACATCCGGCTGCGGGCCCGGCGCGACGGCGACGACTGGGTGCTGCGCGGCGAGAAGACCTTCATCACCAACGGCAACGACGCGGACTTCGCCATCGTCGTCGCGGTGACCGACCCGGACCGCAAGGTGCACGAGGGCGGCGCGACCGCGTTCCTGGTGGACCGGGCGATGGGCTGGACCTCCGAACCCATCCAGACGATGGGGGAGGGCGGGCCGGCGTCGCTGGTCTTCGACGACGTACGCGTGCCGCACCGCAACATCCTCGGCGAGCTGGGCCAGGGCTTCGCCCTCGGCATGCGCTGGATCGGCAAGGGACGCTACCTGATCCCGTCGCACGCCCTCGGCATCGCCGAACGCGCCCTCGGGATGGCGATCGAGTACGCCAACACCCGGCAGACCTTCGGCAAGCCGATCGGCGCCAACCAGGCGATCCAGTGGATGATCGCCGACTCGGAGACCGAGCTGGAGGCGGCCCGCTGGCTGGTGCTCCGGGCCGCCTGGACCGTCGACACCGGAAGCGACTCCCGGCACGCCACCTCGATGGCGAAGCTCTACGGCGCCGGCATGGTCAACCGGGTGGTCGACCGGGTGATGCAGATCCACGGCGGCATGGGCTACACCCGGGAACTGCCGATCGAACGCTGGTACCGGCAGGTCCGGCTGCTGCGCATCTTCGAGGGCACGGACGAGATGCAACGGCTCATCATCTCGCGGGACCTGCTCCGCGGTTACACCAAGCTCGGAGGGCATCTGGAATGAGGACCTTCGCCTCCCTCACCGAACTCGCCGGAGCGGTCGGCGAGCAGCTCGGACCCGGCCCGTGGCACCGGATCGAGCAGGACCGGGTGAACGCGTTCGCCGACGCCACCGGGGACCACCAGTGGATCCACGTCGACCCGGAGCGGGCGGCCACCGGCCCGTACGGGACGACGGTGGCGCACGGCTTCCTCACCCTCTCCCTGCTGCCGGTGCTGGTCGGTCAGCTCTACCGGGTCGAGCGGATCCGGCTGGCGATCAACTACGGGCTGAACCGGGTGCGTTTCCCCGCGCCGCTGCGTACCGGGGACGCGGTTCGGGCCGGCGCGGAACTGCTCCAGGTGGATCCGGTCGCCGGTGGCGGGGCGCAGGTGGTCCTCCGGGTCACCGTCGAGCCGGAGCGGGGCGGCAAGCCCTGCTGCGTCGCCGAGACCGTCACCCGGCTCTACGCCGAGGAGGAGCTGGGCGCGCCCTAGCTGCGGTTCTCGGTCCTGCCCTGCTGCCCAGTGCCACCTGATGTTTGACAGGTGATCTGTGCGCTCGGGTCGACCTTGCGGGGTTGTTACCAACTCCAGAGGTCCTGGCCTTCTCGGCCGGAGGGGTCGAGGGCGAGGAGGTCTTCGTGGAGGCCGTCGAGCTGTCGTCCGGTGATGTGGCCGGTGCGGCTGATCTCGGCCAGCGTCCAGGACGGGACCTCGGCGGTGGCCCGCTCGTCGTCGCCGAGGTGCTGGAGCATCGCGAACACTGTTTCGTAGGCCACGGCTCGGGCTAGCTGGGTGAGATCGGGCCGGCTTGCTCCCGCATCGAGGGCCCGCCTGGCAGCGGGGATGTTTGTGATGCCGTCGTGCCAGCCGTCGATCATCCGTGGCCAGAGTGTGCGTAGGAATCGGTAGCGGGCAAGCTGCGGAAGGTTCTCCTCGATCTCGGAACGGGTCCACCCGTGGGGGTCGGCGCAGCCGAGTTCTTCCAGTACGGCTGCCAACTGTCGTGCCTGGGTTCTGACCTCGGCGGGTAGGCGCTGCAACCAGATCTCCTGCTCTTCCACGTGCAGATTGAAACATTCGCCGGCCCGGGAGGCTGGCTCGTTGTCATGCGGTGACTGGATGCTGTTTGCGGGTCGGTGGGCTTCGGTCTGGGTGAGGGGTTGCTTGGTGATGCGTCGGATGGTGCGGGTGCCGTCGTCGCAGTGGATAGCCAGCTCGGTGGCGGTGACGTCTACCGTGCTGGTCACGCGGGCTTCCTGCCGCAGGGGACCGAATGGCGCTGCTGCGCCGAAAGCGCTGAGTTACGGTGCTCCGATGCAGGCGCATGCGGCCCGGCGGGCAACACAGGCAGCCATGTCGATCGCCTCATCGCTCGGCCTGACCGCCTACGACGCCGCAGTCCTGCACAACTCGAACAAGCTCACCCTGCGTCTGCAGCCCTGCGACGTGCTGGCACAGGTGGCACCGGCGGCGCACCAGTGCGCCCAGCTTGAAGTGGATATCGCTAAGCGACTGTTCGAGGTCGGGAGCCCGGTGGCCGCGCTGGAAGCACCCGAGGTCTTCGTCTGGGACGACTACGTGGTCACTCTGTGGACCTATTACGAACCGGTGACTACTCAAGCGATCCCACCCGCGGATTACGCCAGAGCGCTCGAACGTCTGCACGCCGGAATGCGCCGGGTCGACCTGCCCACCCCGCACTTCACGGACCGGGTTTCCGAGGCCCAGACGCTCGTGGCGGACCACGACCGAACGCCGAAGCTGGCCGACGCGGACCGGAATTTTCTCGCCGGCACGTTGGACCGCCTGCGCGAAACGGTCGGCGATAGCGGCCGACCCGAACAACTGCTGCACGGCGAACCTCACCCGGGCAACCTGCTCTCGACCCCGATCGGCCTGCTCTTCATCGACTTCGAGACGTGCTGCCGGGGGCCGATCGAGTTCGACCTGGCCCACGCACCCGACGAGGTCGGAAATTCCTACCCGGGCGTCGATCACCACCTGCTCCGAGATTGCCGGACCCTCATGCTGGCGATGATCACTACCTGGCGCTGGGATCGTGACGACCAATTCCCCGACGGCCAGAGCCTCGGCATCGAGTGGCTGAGCGAACTCCGGGAGGCGGCCCGGTAAGTTACCGAGTCCCGTCATCGGCACACTCGGACCTCGGCCGACGCAGGAGGCAGGCCACGGAGCGTACGCCTCCCAGTTGGGTGGCGCGCACGGGCGGCGGCTCCTCGGTCGTGGCGCTGTGGTGGGGTGGGCCATTGCTGTCGTCCGCCTTCGCACCGGGACGAGCGGAGGCAGAATCGGGCGCCGGCCGCGCTCGGCTGGCGCCAGATGATGGTGGAGGGGTGTGACCAGGGCGCATGGGGCCGGGCCTGTGACCAGCGGTGGGCGGGCGCGGTCGACGTCTGGATCTGAACACCGACGGGTCGGACCGGTGTCGCGGCGACGGGACCGTTCCGACCGGCACCCTGTCCGGACGTCGGCGGGTTCCGGGGCGTTGACCTGCCGGAAGAAGGCTTGATACCTTTCAATATCGAAGCCCTTCGACGTTTGTCAGGGAGAGTGTCGTGTCGCGAGGAGCCCGCAACCGCACCCTGCTCGTGTGCTACGGGACAGCGGTGATGCTGGCCGCCACCCCGGTGTCGTCGACTGCCGCCCCGCCCGCCGCCGCACCGGCCGAGCAGCCCGGGACGCTGGCGGCGGCGCCGGCCTTCCCCGGCGCGGTCGGGTTCGGCGCCGCCGTGACCGGTGGGCGGGGTGGTGCGGTCTACCACGTGACGAACCTCAACGACTCCGGTGCCGGCTCGTTCCGGGACGCGGTCAGCCAGGGCCCCCGGATCGTGGTGTTCGACGTCGGCGGGTACATCGACCTGGCCTCGCCGCTGAGCATCAAGAGCAACATCACCGTGGCCGGGCAGACCGCGCCGGGTGACGGCGTCGCGACCCGGGGATACCAGGTGTCGCTCTCCAACGCGGACAACGTGATCGTCCGCTACATGCGGTTCCGGCACGGGTTGACGCCGAACCAGAACCGCGACGGCATCACCATCAACGAGGGCAGCAACCAGATCTTCGACCACGTGTCGGTGTCCTGGGGGCGGGACGAGAACTTCTCCATCAACAGCAGCACGAACATCACCGTGCAGAACTCGATCATTTCCGAAGGGCTCGACCCGCACTCCTGCGGCGGACTGATCCAGAGCGACGGGGTGACCCTCTACCGCAACCTGTACGCACACAACAAGACCCGGAACCCCAAGGTCAAGGGCCGCAACCAGTTCGTCAACAACGTCGTCTACAACTGGGGTTCCGACGCGTACATCGAGGGGGACTCGGCCGGTCGCAGCGACGCCAACGTCATCGGCAACTACTTCGTCAAGGGCCCGTCGACCGGCTCCGGCGGCCCGTTCACCCGGGGCAACCTGAACTTCCACATCTACGCGGCCGGCAACTACTACGACGAGGACAGGGACGGCACCCTGGACGGCCGGGCCACGACCACGGCAGACCTCGGCACCGTCGTGGTGGAGCCGGTACCGTTCGCGTTCCCGGCCGTACCGACGTCCTCGGCGGCGGCGGCGCACGCGGCGGTCGTCGAGCAGGCCGGCGCCGCCCTGCGCCGGGACGCCGTCGACCGTCGGCTGATCGCCGAACTGACCCGCCAGACGGGTGCGATCATCACCGACCCCGCCGCCGTGGGCGGGTTCGGGACGCTAGTCGGCGGCACCGTCCCGGCCGACGGCGACCGGGACGGCATGCCGGACGTCTGGGAGCGGTCTGCCGGGCTCAACCCGGCGAACGCCGCCGACGGCGACGACTACGGCGCGGACGGTTACACCAACGTCGAGCGGTACCTGAACAGCCTGGCCCGCTGACCGTTCCCGGCACGGCGCTCTATCGATCCGAGAAAATTACTGGTGCCATCGGTCGACGATGAGCACCTCGTCGTCACCCGGCTCCTCCACGTCCGATATGGGCCATCCAGTCGCGCTGCTCCAGAACGTCGCCAGTTGGTACGAGTCGGCAGGGTCAACGGTGATGTGGCGGAGGATCATGGAACAGACGATGGCCAGCGGCTTCCGTCTTAGCAGGGCTGCCAGCCGAGAGGCGACCTCTACCCGCAGTCCAACCTGACCCAGCTACCCGACTCCGACGCCTGCCTGGCTAGTACCTTGGGCAAGACCGGCCGGGAGGAATCTCATGCTCGCCTACCTGTTCCTGTTCGCGGCGATCGGTGCCGAGGTCTTCGCGACCAGTACCCTCAAGGCGACCCACGGGTTCACCCGGCTCTGGCCGACGGTGGCCTGCCTCGTCGGCTACCTGGTCTCCTTCGTGGCGCTCTCCCAGGCGGTCCGGCAGGTGCCGGTCGGCGTCGCCTATGCCATCTGGTCCGGCCTCGGTACGGCGGCGATCGTCGCGATCGGCGCCACCTTCCTCGGCGAGCCGATCACCCTGACCAAGATCGCCGGAATCGGCCTCATCGTCGCCGGAGTGGTGGTGCTCAACGTGGGCGGAGGGATGACACATTGACCGTCCGCCGCCCGCCGCGTCGTCGCGTGGCCCGGCGCTGACCCGCGCGACCCCCGTCGGCCCGCCGGTCCCGCACCCACCGATCCCGCAGCCGGAGTGTTATCTGCCGGGCTGGTCGGAGCCGGGGGCGCGCAGGCCGTCGAGGGCGACCCCGAGCACCCGCTCCAACTGCCCCGGATCGGTGTACTGGACCTTGGTGATCCCGCTGAGCAGCCGTACCGTGTCGTCGAAACTCACGTCCGCCCGGACGACCCCGGCGGCCTGGGCCCGGGCCAGCAGCGGCTCGCCGGCCGCGTAGATCTCGATCCGGCAGCTCTGGAAAAACTCCGAATCGTGTGACAGCTCCTCGGCGAGCGCCCGTTTCGTCACCGTGTATCCGACGAACCGCCGCAGCCAGCCGGCGAGGGCCTCCCAGGGTGGCTGGTCGGCCAGCTCGGTCGCGGTGCGGGCGAGCGCCTCGACCTCGTCGAGATAGAGGCTCTCGAAGAGGTCCCGCCGGGTGGGGAAGTGCCGGTAGAGGGTGCCGATGCCGACCCCCGCCCGCCGGGCGACCTCCTCCAGCGAACCGGCCGCGCCGTGCTCGGCGAACACCTCCTGGGCGGCCGAGACCAGGGCCTGGCGGTTTCGCCGCGCATCCGCCCGTCTGGGCCGGCCGGCGAGGTTCGCGGGCGTCGAACCGGAGCTGGTCATGGCACACGTCACCCCGTCCCGGTTGCAAGCGGAGGCATCCCTCCGCTACGTTGATGCGGAGGCACCCCTCCGGAACGCATACCGGAGTCGTGCCTCCGCATACCGTACCTCGGGCGGGTCCGACGGCGCCTACCTCGGGTGGGCCCGGCAGTGCCTACCTCGGGTTGGCCCGGCAGTGCCTACCTCGGGTGGGCCCGGCAGCGCGATCGACCGGACGACGCGCAACACCGGGCCGAAGCACCCAGGGCGCACGGACCCACGCCCAGCCGACGGGCGGACCGTCGACCGGTGAACCCGGCCGGCCTCCGATCCCCGATCGGGCCTCGAAGCACCAACACATGGGAGTTCCATCCGTGACCCGGTTCATCCGCCCCGCCTCCCGGCGGGCGACCTTCGCCGTCCTCGCCGCCGGCGCCGGCTTCTTCGCGATGTTGCAGTCGCTGATCAGCCCGGTACTACCGACGATCCAGCACGACCTGCACACCTCGCCGAACACCGTCACCTGGGTGCTGACCGCGTACCTGCTGTCTGCGTCGATCTTCACGCCGATCCTGGGCCGGATCGGGGACATGGTCGGCAAGGAACGCATGCTGGTCGTCTCGCTGGCCGCCATCGCCGCCGGCTCGCTGGTCGCCGCGCTCGCCCCGAACATCGGCGTACTGCTGGTCGCCCGGGTGGTGCAGGGCGTCGGTGGCGCCGTCTTCCCGCTCTCGTTCGGGATCATCCGGGACGAGTTCCCGGCCAGCCGGATGTCCTCGGCCATCGGCGCGATGTCGGCGATCATCGCCGTGGGCGGCGGGCTCGGCGTGGTGACGGCCGGGCCGATCGTCGCCGCGCTCGACTACCGCTGGCTGTTCTGGATTCCGCTGATCGTCGTCGCGGCGACCGCGGTGGCGGCGTACCTGTTCGTACCCCGGTCACCGGTGCGCACCCCCGGACGGATCAACTGGCCCGGCACCGTACTCCTGGCCGGCTGGCTGGTCGCGCTCCTGCTCGGGGTCAGCAAGGCCCCCGAGTGGGGCTGGGGCTCCGGTCGGGTACTCGGCCTGCTGGTCCTGGCCGTCGCCGGCCTGCTCGGCTGGGTCGTACTGGAGAGCCGCTCGGCCAACCCGCTGATCGACATGCGGATGATGCGCCACCCCGGCGTCTGGACCACCAACCTCGTGGCGCTGCTCTACGGCGCGGCCATGTTCGCCATCTACGCCTTCCTGCCGCAGTTCGTGCAGGCCCCGACGAGCGCCGGGTACGGCTTCGGCGCCAGCATCACCGCCGCCGGCCTGCTGATGCTGCCGATGCTGGTCACCATGTTCGTGGCCGGGCTGGTCAGCGGGCGGCTGGAGCCGAGGTTCAGCGCCCGGGCCCAACTCGCCACCGGCACCGCACTCAGTACCCTCTCCGGCGCCTCCCTGGTGGTCGCCCACGACGCGCGCTGGCAGATCGGCTTCGCCGCCGGCCTCTTCGGCCTCGGCATCGGGCTCGCCTTCTCCTCGATGACCAACCTGGTGGTCCGGAACGTCCCGGCCAGCCAGACCGGGGCCGCGACCGGAATGAACGCCAACATCCGCACCATCGGCGGCGCGATCGGCGCGGCGGTGATGAGCAGCGTCGTTACCGCGAACCCGCAGCCGAGCGGGCTGCCCCGGGAGGCCGGCTTCACCCACGGCTTCGCGATGCTCACCGTGCTCTCCCTGGCCGCCATGGTGGCGGCCCTGCTGGTGCCCTCCGGACGCCGTGCCGTCCGCGAACGCCGCCGGGCCGAGACCGAGCAACCGGTACCGGCCGACGCACCGCTGCCCGCCGGGTTCCCCGGGCCGGCGCTGCCCGCCCCCGCCAACGGCTGAGCCGCTGCGACCGCGCGACGGCTGAGCTGCTGCGACCGCCCGGCGGCTGAGCCGCCGCGATCCGCCCGACCGCTGACCCGCCGCGACCCCGCCCGGCGGCCTCCCGCTGCGAGCTGCGGCGGGTCAGGCCGTCGGGCGGTCGCGTTTGGGCAGCTTGGCGACGACCGCCGAATAGGAGGCGTCCACCGCCTCCCGCAGTTCGTCGTCGGGGATCCCCGCACCGAGCCGCAGGGTGTTCCAACCGGACCGCCCGATGTAGGCCATCACCGACGCGTCGTCCGGAAACCGGTGCAGCCACTCGTCGGCCACCTCCCGATTCGGGCCGCACTTGACCCCGACGCTGGACCGCGACTCCTGGCCGAGGAAGGCGAAGACCTTCGGCCCGACCTTCACCACCACGTCGCCCTCCCACGGCTCGTCCTGCCAGGCACCCGGCTTCGCCAGGCAGTAGGCGAGCATCTCGGACCAGGTCACCGGTCTCCTCCCCGTGGGTGGATCGGGCATGATCCGCCCATCCTGGCAGACGAGCCGACCCCGGCGGGGTCCCTGGCGAAACCAGCGTCCTTCCGGATTCGCGTCCGGTCGACGTGCCCTGCTCAGTCGAGCAGCTTGTCCAGGCTGATCGGCAGCTCCCGGATCCGCCGCCCGGTGGCGTTGTAGACGGCGTTGCCGATCGCGGCGGCGACCCCGACCGTGCCGATCTCGCCGATCCCCCGGGCACCGAGCGGGTTGAACAGCAGGTCCGGATGGTCGAGGAAATGCACGTCGATCGGGGGTACGTCGGCGTTGACCGGCAGCAGGTAGTCGGCGAAGTTGCCGTTGGCGATCCGGCCGGTCTCCGGCTCGACGGCGGCACCCTCCAGCAGCGCCTGGCCGATGCCGAAGATGACACCGCCGATGATCTGGCTGCGGGCGGTCTTGGCGTTGATGATCGCGCCGCCGTCGATCACCGTGGTCATCCGGCTCAGCCGGGGCTCACCGGTCAACCGGTTGACCCGTACCTCGCAGAAGTGCGCGCCGAACGAGGTGAAGGCGTACTGCCCGTGCTCCGGGCCGGGACCCGCGCTGCCGGTCGCCTCGACGCCCTCCGACCCGACCGCGCGGAGCAGCTCCGGAAAGCCGATCCGCCGGTCGGGGGCGACGAGTTCACCCCGGTCGTACCGGACGTCGGCGGCGGGCACCCCGTGCAGCGGCGACCGCTCGTCGGTCACGGCGAGGGTGATCAGCGCCGTCTTCGCCGCCTCGGCGGCGGCGGCCACCGCCGGGCCGGTACTCGCGGTGGAGGCCGAGCCGAACGAGCCGATGTTGGCGGCCAGGGTGGAGTCGCCGAGGTCGCTGCGGATCCGGGAGACCGGCAGGCCGAGCGCCTCCGCACCGAGCACCGCCAGCACCGTCCACATTCCGGTGCCGAGGTCGGCGGTGGCGCTGGCGACCGAGACGTCGCCGTCGGGCCGGAACCGCACCTGCACCGAGGCCGGGAACCGCTCGCCGGGATAGTTGGCGGTGGCCACCCCCATCCCGACCAGCCACTCGCCGCGTACGACGGCACCGGGCGTCGGGTTGCGCCGGGCCCAGCCGAACCGCTGCGCGCCGACCCGGTAGCACTCGTCCAGGTGCTTGCTGGACCACGGCACGTTCCGGCCCGGAAAGACCGTGGCGCTGTTGCGCAGCCGCAGCTCGACCGGATCCAGTCGCAGCTCGGCGGCGAGTTCGTCGAGCGCGGTCTCCAGCGCGAAGGAGCCGGACTCCTGGCCGGGCGCCCGCATCCAGGTCGGCGGCGGTACGTCCAGCGTCACGATCTTCTGGTCGAGGTGCAGGTTCTCCGTCTTGTAGAGGTAGCGCGAGGTGGTGTGCGCCGAGTTCTCGAAGATGCCGCCCGAGGCGGACTGGCTGGACCAGACCTGGTGCTTGATCGCGACCAGCGTGCCGTCCCGGCGGGCACCCAGGCTCACCGTCTGGCGTACGGCGGAACGGTTTCCGCTGACCGTGAAGGTCTGCTCCCGGGTCAGCACCACCTTCACCGGCCGGCCCAGCGTACGCGCGGCAGCCGCGGCGAGCAGCGGATGCGCCCAGGTGGCGATCTTGTTGCCGAAGCCGCCCCCGACGTGCGGGCTGACCACCCGCACCTTGGCCGCCTCGACGCCGAGCGCCGCCGCCATCGCGCCGACGGTCAGCGACGCGCTCTGGGTGCCGGTGTAGAGGGTCAGCGCGCCGTCCTGCCAGGCGGCGACGCAGGCGTGCGGCTCCATCGCGCTGTGGTGCTTGCCCGGCTGCTGGTAGGTGCCGGAGACGGTCACCTCGCTGGCCGCCAGCGCCTCGTCGATCGAACCGACCCCGTCGGCCAGGAACTCCAGCCGGGCCGGCTCGCCGGTGATCGGGCCGGGGTCGGTGGCCCCGGGAATGCCGTCGACGAGCGAGACCGCCGGTGGCCGTACGTCGTAGTCGGCCCGGACCAGTGCGGCCGCGTCCCGGGCCTGCTCGAACGTCTCCGCCACCACCAGCCCGATCGCCTGGCCGTGATAGTGCACCTCGGTGTCCTGCAACGGCAGCCAACTGTGCCCGACGCTGAACGGGGTGCCGGTGCCGAGCAGCGCCAGCGAGCGGAACGGGGTGTAGACGGCGAGTACCCCCGGGGCGGCCTCGGCGGCGGCCACGTCCATCGCCCGGATGGTGCCCCGGGCGATCGTGCTGACCAGCAGGTAACCGTGGGCGAGCCGTTCGACCGGCTGGTCGGCGGCGTACCGGGCTGCGCCGGTGACCTTGAGTCGGCCGTCGACCCGGTTGACCGATACCGTCCGTGCAGCGCCGCTCATTTCGACCCCACCAGGTTCGTCAGGGCGCGCACGATGGTGCGCCGGACCAGCGTCGTCTTGAACCGGTTGTGCGCCAGCGGCCGGGCCGACTCGACCGCCAGGGCGGCGGCCGCCTCGAACACCTCCGGCCGGGCAGCCTTGCCGCGCAGCGCGTCCTCCACCGCCGGCAACCGCCAGGGCCGGGTGCCGACCCCGCCGACCGCCACCCGTACGTCCCGGACCACGCCAGCGCGCAGGTCCAGCGCCACCGCCGCCGAGGCGAGGGCGAACTCGTACGACTGCCGGTCCCGGATCTTCAGGTACGCCGATCGGGTGGCCCAGGGCAGCGGCGGCACGGTGACCCGGGTGACCAGTTCGCCCGGACGCAGGTCGTGCTCCCGCTCCGGGGTGTCGCCGGGCAGCAGGTAGAAGTCGGCGAGCCGGACGTCCCGGGTGCCGCCCCGGCCGACCAGCCGGACGCGGGCGTCCAGCGCGACCAGGGCCACCGCCAGGTCACTGGGGTGGGTGGCGACGCAGGAGTCGCTGGTGCCGAGGATCGCGTGGCCGCGGTTCTCGCCGTCGACGGCCGGGCAGCCGGAGCCGGGCTGGCGCTTGTTGCAGCCGGTGCTGGTGTCCCGGAAGTAGCCGCAGCGGACCCGTTGCAGCAGGTTGCCGCCGATGCTCGCCATGTTGCGCAACTGCGGTGAGGCGCTGCGCAGCAGGGCCTGGGCGATCACCGGGTAGCCGGCGGTCACCAGCCGGTGCCCGGCGACGTCGCTCATCCGTTCCAGCGCGCCGACGTGCAGCCCGTCCCGGTCGGCGGAGACGCCGCGCAGCGGCAGCCGGTTGATGTCCACCACCTGGCGCGGGGTCATCACCTCGAGCTTCATCAGGTCCACCAGCGTGGTCCCGCCGGCCAGGTACGCCGTGCCGGCACCGCCGCCGGCCAGCGCCTGCGACACGTCCTGCGCGGTCGTGTAGTCGAAGGGCTTCATCGGTCCACCCCACTGCGCCGGGCCGTCCGGACGGCGGCCACGATGTTCTCGTACGCCCCGCAGCGGCAGATGTTGCCGGACATGTGTTCGCGGATCTCGTCGTCGGAGCCGGTGTGCCCCTCGTCGAGCAGGGCGACCGCCGACATGATCTGCCCCGAGGTGCAGAACCCGCACTGGAAGGCGTCGCAGTCGATGAACGCCTGCTGCACCGGGTGCAGTTGGTCGCCGTCGGCCAGCCCTTCCACGGTGGTGACCCGTCGGCCGGCGGTGGTCGCGGCCAGGGTTAGGCAGGCGAGCACCCGGCGGTCGTCGACGTGCACCGTGCAGGCGCCGCACTGGCCCCGGTCGCAGCCCTTCTTGGAGCCGGTCAGCCCGAGCCGCTCGCGCAGCGCGTCGAGCAGGGTCACCCGGGAGTCGATCCGCAGCCGCTCGGTGCGGCCGTTGACCAGCAGGGTGATCTCGACGGTCGCGGCGCGGGCCGGTTCGGGTGCCGGCGCCGCCCCGGCGGGTTCGGCCAGCCCGGCGCCGATCGCCGGCCCGGCGGTCGCGCCGACGGCCAGCCCGGCCGACGCGACCGCCGTCCGGTGCAGCACTCCACGCCGGGACACCCCCGGGGTGGGAACGTCGACCGTGGGCGAGTCCGATCCGGACCCACTGCTCATGAGACACACCTCCGCCACGTGCCGCCGGCCGGTGCGGGCACGTACGGGTACGCGCGGTGCGGTGCGGCACCGGAGCACGGCCGGGGCCTCCCAGTGAATCAAAGAACATGGTCGATGTCGATGCGTTGGGTGCGGAACCGGTCGCACCGGGTGGCGCCATTCATCGATATCTGTCATGCTCTTGCGCCATGGTCCGGCTGACGAAACGGTTTCCCCTCATCCTCCTCACCGCCGCCGCGGTGCTGGCCAGCGGCGGCGCCGCGCAGGCCGGCGGCGGCCCGGCCGGGCACGGTGGCGGCCACGGCGGCTGCGGTCCCCGTACGCTGCTCTTCTGCGAGGATTTCGAACGGCTGCCCACCGGTGGCGCCGCCTCGCTGGCCTGGGGCATCGACACCAAGGACGGCACCCTGACGGTGGAGCGGCAGCGGCGCGACAAGGTGCTGCGGGTGCACACCGAGGGCAACGGCCGGGCCTTCCTCAGGGTGGACGACTTCGCCGCGCCGGGCAACAGCTTCTACGGCCGGATCCGGTTGAAGGTGGACGCCTTCCCGACCGCGCCGGACTGGGCCCACTTCACCCTGGTCGAGGCGACCGGGTCGGGCAGTGCCGAGGTGGTACGCCCGATCGGCGGCCAGTGGGCGCCACCGCTCGGCGGCTCGTACTGGGGTGTCGGTGCCGACGGCGGCCCCACCGGTGACTGGACCAACTGGCGGGAGTCCGCGCCCACCGTCGAGGACCGCTGGCAGTGCTTCGAGTGGCAGTGGGACGCAACCGACAACCGGGTCGCGGTCTGGATCGACGGCGTCGCCCAGCCGGAGATGACGGTCACCACCACCGAGCACGGCGGCAACCCGGTCGACTTCGTCCTGCCGCAGGCCGACACGGTGAAGATCGGCTGGCAGCTCTACCAGGGCGGTCCCACCCCGGACCACTTCGACCTCTGGCTCGACGACATCGCGCTGGCGTCCCACCGGGTGGGCTGCGGTCGCTGAGCGGGACACGCACTCTGGCCGACACTCGCAAAGGGAGGGTCGACGGAACCGCTACCCTGGTGTTCCGTCCCCTCGATCCGTACGGAGCTGATCTCGTGACCGCGCCAAACGACGGAGGCTACCCCGCCTTCCCGATCGACGTCCCGACCTCGGCCCGGATGTACGACTATTCGCTGGGCGGCAAGGACAACTTCCCGGTGGACCGGGCGGCCGTGCAGTTCGTCAACTCGCAGTACCCGGCCAGTCTGGACGTGACCCGGGAGAACCGGCTCTTCCTCTACCGGGCCGTCCGGTTCCTCGCCCGCGACCTCGGCATCACGCAGTTCCTCGACCTGGGCAGCGGGCTGCCGACCCAGGCGAACGTGCACCAGGTGGCGCAGGAGTTCCAGCCCGACGCCCGGGTGGTCTACGTCGACGTCGACCCGATCGTGCTGGCGCACGGGCGGGCGCTGCTGGCCGACGACGCGACGACCCGGGTGATCGCCGCCGACGTCACCGAGCCGGAGAAGATCCTGGCCGACGAGGACGTCCGCGAGATGATCGACTTCTCCCGGCCGGTCGCGGTGCTGCTCTTCTCGGTGACCCACTCCATCGTCGACGACGACAAGATCCGCCACCTGCTCGCGGTGCTGCGCGAGGCGATGGCCCCGGACAGCTACCTGGGCTACTCGCAGTTGGCCGGCACGGACCAGGCCGGGGTGGACGCCGGCAACGCGATGGTGAAGAAGATGGGCATCACCTGGAAGAACCGCATGGTCGACGAGGTGGCGGAGTTCGTCCGCGACTTCGAGCCGGTCGAGCCGGGGCTGGTCAACGTGAAGACCTGGCGCCCGGACCCGACCCAGCCGCCGCTGGCGCCGGTCGACGAGGCGCTCCGGCCCTACCTGGGCAAGGGCGCGGAGGAGACCCGGTTCTACGAGTACGGCGGCGTGCTGCGCCGACCCTGACGGTCCGGCTCGGCCGTGGTGGGACGATGCCGGAGCACCGTCCCACCACACAGGCGTCAGCCGGTCGGGTCAGAGCCGGGCGCAGTCACCCGACCGCAGTCCACGGATCTCGTTGCGGGCCCCGAAGTCGGCCACCCGGCCGTTGCCGGTGCAGGAGAGCGCCCCGGTGATCCGGTTGCCGACCAGCGCCAGCCCGTGTTCGCCGGCCGCGTTGCCGGTCAGCCGGACCGCGCCGCGCAACGTACTGCCGGCACTCGTCACCGACCCGGTCGTCCCGCTGACCTGCACCGATCCGCTGACAGTGGTGCCGAGCAACTGCACCACCGCGGCCCGGTCGGCGCTGATCCCGCCCGCGACCGTCCCGCCGGAGACGACCAGCGAGGCCCCCGGGCGTACCGTGATCCGGCCCGCCACCCGGGCGTCCCGCAGGCAGGTCACCCCGCTGGCGACGGTCAGGTTGCCGGCCTGGGCGCCGGAGATCGTCCGGGTGCAGGCCGGCGCGGAACCCGGCAGCACGGTGGCCCGGAACTCGTCCGCCGAGCCGATGTTGCCGGCGGCGTCGATCGCCCGGTGTTCCACGGTGTGCGTGCCGTAACCCGGTTCGGTCTCCTCGAAGACCGCCTTGGAGAGGCCGCCCGAGCCGAGGTTGCCGTAGACCAGCGACTTCACCACCGTGCCGGTCGGGGTGAACAGGAACGGCGTACCGGCCGGGGCGTCCGGCCAGCCGAAGTAGTTGAACCAGCCGTCCCGGTCGAGCCGGAACTCGCCGACGGTGAACCCGGGCCGGTCGTCGGTCGGGTCCAGTCCCATGGTGAAGCGCTCGAAGTAGACGTGGTGCGGGGTCTCGCCCGGGAGCGTGGCGGCCGGCGTGGAGAGCGTCGCCGTGGTGCCCGCCTCGACGTTGTCGACCGTCCAGGTGCGGGTCTCCGAGTCACCGTCCGGGGCGGCCGGGTCGGTGACCGTGGCGGTGAGCCGGTAGCTGCCCGGGGCCAGCCGCAGCGCCCCCAGGTCGAGGTTGCGGCTGTTGTGCGGGTTCGGCAGCACCCTGCCGTCCAGCCGCCAGGTCACGTCCAGGACCCGGTCGACCGGGTGGGTCGTCTCGACGTACACGACGTCCTGGCCGCCGACCGCGCGCTCGCCGGTCGGGGTCGAGGCGGTGAACGCCACCGCCACCTCCGACGGCGGGCTCGGCTCGGCGCCGACCGTCCACTGCCGGCTCTGGGTCAGCGCCGGCCCGTTGCGGATCGCCGGGTCCCGGACGAACCCGGTCGGATCCGAGACCGTCACCCGTACCATGTCGCCGGGCCGCACGCCCAGGTCGGCGAGGTCGAGGTTGCGGCTGTTCTGCGTCTCCGGCACGGCCACGCCGTTGACCGTCCAGCGCACGTCCAGCTCGTGGTAGACCGGATGCTGGGTCTCCACCCAGAGCACGTCGGTGCGGCCGACCGGCCGGTCGGTGGGGGTGGCGGAGAGCGCCATCGCGTTGGTGTCGCGGCGGCCGGAGATCCGCTGCGTCATGATCTCCCGGCTGACCTGGTCGTAGTGGAAGCCGATCCAGCGCATGATGGAGTGCTCGCTCGGCCGCCAGACGCCGGAGGTGGCGTACATGCCGCTCTCGTAGCGGCCGATCGTGCCGCCGGACTCGCTCTCCTCGCCGAGCCAGCGCCACCACTTCGCCTGCTGGTCGACCATCTGCTGCTCGGTGAGCCGGGTGTGGTGCCGCGAGTTCGGCTCGGCGCAGTCGTCCGTGCAGTACGGCCCGCCGGGGTCGGGCCGGTTCGAGTACGGGTACTCGTCCTGGAGCTGCCCCAGCGAGTGCCCCAGCTCGTGCGGGCTGATCAGGGGCCCCTGCGGGGCGCCGCCGGAGGTGGTGGCGTTGGTGCCGCCGATCCCGCCGTACGTGTCGGTGTTGGCGATCGCCAGGATCTGCCGGTTGCTGGCGGTGACCCCGAGCGGCGCGACGAGCTGCTGGAGATAGCGGTTCAGCGCCTGCGTGCCGTACTGCTGGAAGGTGATGCCCCGGGCGAGCGGGTTGGTGCAGCCGTCGGCGTAGTGCAGCCCGAGCGGGGTGATCCGGTCCGGGTCCGGCGGGTCGTCGTCCGGGTCGCAGCGGATGCCGGACTCGCCGGAGACGATCTCGATCACGTAGACGTTGAAGTAGTTGCGGTAGCTGCGGTACGGCTCGATGCTCCACTGCACGTTCATGTGCCGGTCCACGTCGGCGTGGAACTTCGGCAGCTCGGCCGCGGTGTAGCCGTCGCCGAGCAGGATCAGGTTGAGCCGCTCGCTGGCCGGGCCGGTGACCTGGAGCGGGACGAGCCGGGCGCTGCCCACCTCGGGCTCGGCGGCGGCCCGACCGGGCTCGGCCAGGCTCAGCGTCCCGGCCACCAGGGCCAGCGCAGCGAGGGTGGCGAATGTCGGCCTTCTCGACGCGGTCAGTCTCATCGATGTCACCTGCCGGATCGGGGGTGGTCGGTTCCGGGCGCGGACCCGGGACGACGACGGTCGGCACAGATCATCGGGGCAGGCTAACCCGCCGCGTCGGCGCCGGTCATCCATCAACTGCCGCAAGTATTCGCCGCCGTACCGACACCCCGGTTGACCTCGGCGGAAGCGTCCGGAGGGCCGGCGACTAACATCGACCGGTCGCAGCCGAGCGAGGTGCCGGAAGGGCAGATGACCCAGTACGCGTTGTTGATTTCCCCGTCGTCGAACCGTGTCTACGCGGACGCGTCGGTGGCGCTCACCCGGGCCGAGTTGGCCGTCTTCGACCGGGCGGTGCTCGGCGGCCGGCTCGGCGACATCACCGAGACCGTGCTCGGGGGCGCCCGCTACGTCACCTTCACCGCGGACCGGCTCGACGAACGCGACGTCGGCTACCTGGCCAACCTGTCGTCGATCTACGTGCTCTTCGAGGTCACCGGCGGGCTGCTCAAGCCGGTCGAGCTGCGCCCGCTGGACCGGTTCGACGACGACCTGCTGACGATCCCGAAATATCCCGGCAAGACCAACGAGCAGTTCACCAAGCTGCTGCTCAACGTGACCCTGCTCTCCTCGGCGTTCGCCCCGGAGATGCTGGAGCGGACGTTCCGGGTGCTCGACCCGCTCTGCGGCCGGGGCACCACGCTCAACCAGGCGCTGATGTACGGCTACGACGCCGCCGGGGTGGACCACGACCGGGCGGACTTCGACGCGTACGCGACGTACATCCAGACGTGGTTGAAACGCAAGCGGTTGAAGCACCGGGCCGAGTCGGGGCCGGTACGCCGCAACCGGCAGGTGGTGGCCCGACGGTTGCAGGTCGACCTCGCCGCCGACAAGGAGTCCTACCGGGCGGGCCGGACCCAGCGGCTGGACGTGGTGCAGGTGGACACGCTCCGCAGTGCCGAGTTCTTCCGGCCCGGCACCCAGGACCTGCTGGTGGCGGACGCCCCGTACGGCGTGCAGCACGGCAGCCGCAGCACCGGGCAGCGGCTGGCCCGCAGCCCGCTCGCCCTGCTCGCCGAGGCGGTGCCGGTCTGGGCCGGTCTGCTCCGGTCCGGTGGGGCGCTCGGCGTCGCCTGGAACACCCAGGTGGCCCGCCGGGACGAGGCGGCCTGGGTGCTCGCCGACGCGGGCCTGGAGGTGCTGGCCGACGGCCCGTACCTGGAGTTCGCGCACCGGGTCGACCAGGCGATCGTCCGGGACATCCTGGTCGCCCGAAAGCCCTGAGGAACGTGTGGGGGAGGGCCCCTGCCAAACCGGAGACGATGAGCAGGGGCCCCTCCGCACGGCTCAGTAGCTGCAACCGCTGGTGGGCAGGCTGCTGGCGGCGGGCGGGGTGACGCCGTCGTAGAGGGCGAGCAGGAAGTTCTGCGGGCAGCGGCGGGTGCTGCCGGTGCGGATCCCGAAGTGCAGGTGCGGGCCGGTCGAGTTGCCGGTGTTGCCGGTCGAGCCGATCCGCTGCCCGGCCGTGACGGTGGCACCGGAGGCCACCGACCAGGCGGAGAAGTGGCAGTACGTGTAGATCGCCCCGTCGGTGCCGGTCAGGTTGATGCCCTGGCCGCAACTGGTGTCGTTGATCCGGACCACGGTGCCGGCCCGGACGGCGTACGCGGCGGTGCCGGTCGGCACGGGCAGGTCGATCGCCGGATAGTCGTGGTGCGGGTCGTCGTACTCGCTGCGCGGCAGTGCGGTGCGGGGCAGCGGCATCGAGAAGGTGGTGCCGCCACCGGTGGCGGTGGTGATCCGGACGGCGTCGGCGACGACGTAACCGGTGCCGCTGGTCCACCGGCTGACCCCGACCGCGTTGTAGTCGCCGGCGGCGAGCGGGAAGGTGCCGAGGCTGACCCACCGGCCACCGTTGGCCCGCTGGTCGACCGGGACACTCTGGTTGCCGCTGGTGGTGGCGACGATGAACGGGGTGGCGCTGTTGTAGCCGGAGTCGGCCGGGTAGAAGACCTCCACCAGGTAGCTGCCGGCGGCAGGGACGTTGACCTTGAACCAGGCCACGTCGCTGGCGGTGGTGTCGGGGGTGGCGTACCGGTAGTCGGGGCCCTGTCGGTCGGCGGACCAGGTGGACGTACCCCAGTTGGCGCTGGCGGTGAAGCGGCCGGCGGTGGCGTTGTCGACGGTCACCGTCGCGGCGCTGGCCGGGGTGGCCGTGAGCAGGATCGGGGCGGCGATTGCGGCCGCGGCGAGGATGGCCAGGCTACGTGCGTATCCGGTCTTCATCTGGAGCCCTTCGGCGCAGGCGAGGCGAAAAGTTGAAGGTATTTAACCAATCGCAGGCGCTCTTGGAAAGACTTCTACATAGACGTCCGACTGTGCCTCCGGATACCGGCGGGCGCGGCGGCGGGATATTGCGGTAAATCTGGCTATTGGGGTATTGCGCGGCGGTGTGCGGCTTACAGTGGCGTGGTGGTCGAGCCGGTCGCCGGCTCGACCGGTCGGTGTGCGGACGGGCCACGGGGGGCCGGATGAGCGACGAACTGACCAGCGACGAGCCGTTCGGCCGGCTGGAGACCGTGCACACCTTCCCCGGCGCCATGCCGACCGGGGTGACCGTCTCACGGCAGGGGCGGATCTTCGTCAACTTCCCACTCTGGGGAGACCAGGTCGACGCCACCGTCGCCGAACTGCGCGACGGGACCTGCGTGCCCTACCCGGACCGGGACTGGAACCAGCCGTCCGGCGACGACGACGCCGGCTCCTTCGTCTCGGTGCAGAGCGTCGTCGTCGACCCGACCGACCGGCTCTGGGTGCTCGACACCGGCAGCCCGAAGTTCCGGCCGACCCGCCCCGGCGGCCCGAAACTGGTCTGCGTCGACCTCGACACCAACCTGGTCACCCAGACCATCGTCTTCCCCGCCGACGTCGCGCTGCCCACCTCCTATCTGAACGACGTCCGGTTCGACCTGCGCCGCCGCTCGGCCGGGGTCGCGTTCATCACCGACTCGTCGAACTCCGGCCCGAACGGCATCGTCGTGGTGGACCTGGCCAGCGGTACGGCCTGGCGACGGCTGCACGACCACCCCTCCACCAAGGCCGAACCGCTGGCGACGTTCCGGCCGCTGGTCGAGGGACGTCCCTTCCTGATGTGCCCGCCCGACGGGCCGCCGAGCCCGGTCTCGATGGGCGCCGACGGGATCGCGATCTCGGCCGACGGCAGCCGCCTCTACTACTGCCCGCTCGCCTCCCGCCGGCTCTACAGCGTCTCGGTGGACGCGCTGGTCGACCGGTCGCTGGACGAGGCCGAGGTGGCGGCGACGGTCCGCGACGAGGGCGACAAGGGCTCCGGCTCCGACGGACTGGAGAGCGACGACGCCGGCCGGATCTACCTCACGGCGTACGAGCAGAACGCCGTACTGCGCCGGCACCCGGACGGCCGGTACGAGACCCTGGTACGTGATCCGCGCCTGCTCTGGCCGGACACCATGTCCGTCGCCGTCGACGGGCACCTCTACGTCACCGCCAACCAGCTGCACCGACAGCCCGACTACACCGGCGGGGTGGACCGGCGACGCCGCCCGTACGTGCTGTTCCGGATCAATATCGACGCCGGCCCGGTGGCGCTGCTGCCCACTCCGGTGTGAATCCGATCATCAACGAGTGATCAACGACAATGTCTGTGGCAGAACCGACCATCATCCGACAGTGAAAGATCGTCCGGTGCCGATACGGAGTTTTCCGTTCCGGACCGACCTGATCGGGTTGCGGTAACGAGCTGTTCGGTCGGTGCGAACAAGCTCTTTGGTCGCATCTCCAGCGATTCCCGCGTCGTTTCCTTCCTGGAAAACTTCACTGTGAGCCCACCCGCAAGTTCCACGAAACGTGGCCAGCGGTGATCGGGAAGGGAGCCGGACTTGGCAGAGCGAGACAGGGTGTCGGCCGCCGTCCTCCGGGACCTGGCGGCGGAGATCTTCGAGGTCAACCCGGACGAGATCACCGAGGGGGCGGCCTTCTACGAGGACCTCGGGATCGACTCGGTGCAGAAGGTCGAATTCGTCGTCCGGATCGAACGGCAGCTCGGGGTACGGCTGACCGACGAGGAGGCGGCCGGACTCCAGGACTTCGGCGACACCCTCGCCGTACTCCGGGATCGGGGCATCTCCGTTGGACCGTGACCGGAGCCGGGCCGGCCGCCCGGCGGTGGTGATCTCCGGAGTCGGCGCGGTCTCCGCCGCCGGCCTCGGCGCCGACGCGCTCTGGACGGCGGTGACCGGGCGCCGGGTGCTGACCGGCCCGGTGAGCAGGTTCGACATGTCCCGCTACCCGGCCCGGTGCGCCGCCGAGGTGCCGCCCGGCGCGGTCGCCGACCTCGACGCGATGGTGCCCGGGCACGACTCCCTGGCCGCCCGGTTCCTCGCGCTGGCCGCGCTGGAGGCGCTCCGGCACGCCGGAGTTCCGGAACGGGACCGGACACACCGGCTCGGCGTCTTCGCCGGCACCGTGATGGCCACCCGGCCCATCCTGGACCGGGGGATCGGGACCGGCCGGCTCGACGTGTCCGGCCGGACCTGGGCCCGGCCGGACACCCTGCTGGACACCCTCCGCGAGACGGTCGCGGTCAGCGGCCCGACGGTGCTCTTCGCGCCCGGCTGCGCGGCCGGGAACAGCGCCATCGCGGCCGGCGCCCGGGCGGTCGCGGCCGGCGAGGTCGACGTCGCGGTCTGCGGCGGCGTCTCCGAACTCTCCCTGGAGATCCTCGCCATGTTCACCTCGCTGCGCGCCCTCGCCGTCGACACCGTGCGGCCGTTCGACGTCAACCGGCGCGGCACCATCCCGGGCGAGGGCGCCGGAGTCCTGGTCCTGGAACGGGCCCACCGGGTCGCGGCCCGGGGCGGGCGCCCGCTGGCCCGGCTGCTCGCCTGCGCCGCCGCGGCCGACGCGCACAACCCCACCCAGCCGCACCCGGACGGCAACGGCCTGGTCTCGACCATCCACGGCTGCCTCGACCGGGCCCGGCTGACCAGCGACGACGTGGACTGGGTCTGCGCGCACGGCACCGGCACCCAGGCCAGTGACGGCATCGAGGCCCGGGCGGTCGCCAAGGCGCTCGCCGGCCGGCGCCGCCCGGTGGTCTCCTCGATCAAGGGACAGTTCGGGCACGCCGAGGGAGCCGCCGCCGCGCTGGAGGCGATCGTCGCGGTGCAGGCGCTCGCCGCCGACCTGGTGCCGGGCAACGTCACGCTGATCGAACCCGACCCGGCCTGCGGCGGCATCGACCTGGTCGAGCCGGCCGGCCGGCGGGCCCCGGTCGGGGTCGTGCTGAGCCAGGCGTTCGGCTTCGGCGGCGGCGTCTCGACGGTACTGCTCGGAAAGGACGACCGTGCCGCCGGTTGACGACTGTCTGGCCGTACGCGGCCTGGGGCTGCGGCTGCCCGGCGTGGCCGACGCGGCGCAACTGGCCCGACTGGTCGACGGGGCAGCCGTAGCGCCGGCACCGGTACGCCGCTTCACCGCCCCGGAGACCGACCTCGCCCCGCTCGATTGGCGTACCCACGCCCCGGTCCCGCCCCGACTCCCGGCCGCCGTCGCCGGGCGGGGACTGCGGGCCGTACCGCCCGAGTCCCTGCTCGCGCTCGCCGTGGCCGCCGAGGCCGGTACCGCCGCGTCCGACGATCCACCCGACCCGTGGCAGGTCACCTCGCTGGTCGACCCCGTCGAGGCCGGCCCGGCCGCCGTACTCTGGGCCAGCTCGACCGCCGGGCTGGCCGAGTACGCCCGGGTCTGCGTCGAGGCCGCCACCCTGGATCCGGGGCTGACCAGCCCGATCCTCGGCCCCGCCTCGGCGTTCAACGGACCGGCCGCGACCGTCTCCATCCGACTCGGCCTCGACGGCCCGAACGAGACGACCACCGGCGGCAGCACGGCCGGGCTCACCGCACTCGTCGAGGCGGCCCGGCTGCTCGCCGACGGCGAGGCGGCCCGGGCCCTGGT